>CAWAKN010000017.1:0-89517 GCA_963782625.1 uncultured beta proteobacterium
CGCCGGCCGCGCGCAGGTTGCATCGCCGCGCGCCGCGACGCGTCGCCATCCGCCTCCAGCGCCGCGACGGGAATCACCTTCCTGCCCGCCGGCACCGCCGGCCAATCCGGCTGCAGCGTGACATGTTCGATAGAGAACTCCTTCGCCAGCATCTTCTGCGCCGCGGCGAGCGTCTGCGGCCACGCATGTCCGTTCGCCATCACGATGTGCGCGGACAGCGCGGCGCGCTCGGCGGTCATGTTCCACACGTGCAGGTCGTGCACGCCGGTGACTCCCGGCAGGCGCGCAAGCGCATTGCCGATGGCGTTGTAGTCGAGATGCGTGGGAACGCCTTCCATCAGCACGCCTGCGGACTGCTTCAATAACTGCAGCGTCGAGCGCAGGATCAGAAGCGCCACGGCGAGCGACAGGATGGGGTCGATCGGCATCCAGCCGGTTGCGATGATCACGCCGCCCGCGATGATGGCCGCGAGGGAGCCCAGCAAGTCTCCCATCACGTGGATCATCGCGCCGCGCGCGTTGAGTGAGCTCGAGGCGCGCGACAGCAGCCACGCGCAGGCGATGTTGATCGTCAATCCGGCAATGGCAACGCCGAGAACCATGGTGCCGACGACGGGCGTCGGATCGAGGAGCCTGCGCACCGCTTCGACGGAAATGGCCGCGACTACGGCCAGCATCGCGATCGCGTTGACGAATGCCGCGAGGACTTCGGCACGTCCGTAACCGTAGGATGCGCGCTGCGACGGCGGCCGCCTGCCGATCGTGTTGGCGAACAGCGCGAGCCCGAGCGAGGCCGCGTCGGTGACCATGTGGCCCGCGTCGGAGAGCAGCGCCAGAGACCCTGCCATCCAGCCGCCGATGGCCTCCACCACCGCGAAGCCCGCCGTCAGCAGCAGTGCCTGCAACAGCGCGCGCCGGACGACCGGCCCGTTCGCAGCGCTTAGTCCGCCATGCGCGTGCGCCCCATGATCGTGTTCATGGAATTCCGGCTGGGACGGGGGACGGGACGGAGTCATCGCACGGGCTAGGCAATGCGGCATTGTGCCCTCCCCGGCGGCGCGGTGGTAACCCGCGCCTCCAAGCCGGCGGGAGTGTTGCGGCCAAGCCGCTCAGTCAAGCCGCTCAGCCAAGCCGCTAGTCAATCCGAATAGGACCAGCGTTTTCGGGCCTTCGCGCCGTCTTGTCCGCGTAGAACGCCGCGATGCGCGCCATGTCGGCGTCCACGTCGCCGGTGAGATCGATATAGCCGCCGACGCCGGTTTCGCGTCGCCGATAGTCGATGAACGACAACGCGAGCGGAACATTGGCGGCACGCGCGAGGTGGTAGAAGCCGCTCTTCCAGCGCGACGTCAGGCCGCGCGTGCCCTCCGGCGCGACCACGAGCCTGAAGTCGTCGTGCCGCTCGAACGCATCGGCGAGGCGCGCGATGACGCCCGTGCCGCCGCTGCGGTCGACCGGAATGCCACCCCAACGGCGCAGCCACGGCGCCAGCGGCGTGGCGAACAGCGATTCCTTGGCAATGAAGCGGAAATGCACGCCGACCAGCCATTTCGCCATCAGGCCCAGGGGAAAGTCCCAGTTGGACGTATGCGGATAGAACACGACGACGCAACGCAGCGGCACCGGCTGGGCGAGGACGATGCGCCAGCCGGCCAGCTTCATCATCCATCCGGCAAAGCGCGCGCGGAACCCCGGCGCGAGCGGCGCATCGACGTAAGGAGCGGGCGGGAGTGGGCTGGCAGGCACGATCGGGCCAGGCGGCGGGCTGCTTCGGCGGCCGCCTTTGGCACGGCGCAGTCTAGCAGCCTGCCGGACGGTAAAATACGAGGCGTGGACGGACCAATCCCATCGCTCTCCGAGCGCATCGACGCGGTGCTGCCGCAGACCCAATGCGCGCGCTGCGGATATGCCGCCTGCCGACCCTATGCGGATGCCGTGGCAACCGGCGCGGCCGACATCAATCGCTGCCCGCCCGGAGGGGACGCGGTAATCGTCGCGCTCGTCGGCGCTGACCGGACGGGCGCCACGGCCGCTCGATCCGGCGTGCGGCGGGCATCAGTCCCTGCGCGTGGCGGTCATCGACGAGGCCGCGTGCATTGGTTGCACGCTGTGCATCGCCGTCTGTCCGGTCGATGCGATCCTCGGCGCGCAGAAGCGCATGCACACGGTGCTGCCGTCGTTGTGCTCGGGATGCGAACTGTGCGTGGCCCCCTGCCCGGTCGATTGCATTTCGCTGCAGCCTGCGGGCCGTGACTGGACCCCCAGCGACGCGGCATTGGCGCGCGATCGCTTCGCGGCCCGCGCCGTGCGGCTAGCGCGCAACGAGCGCGTCGCCAGGCGCGCGGTCCCGGTCATCACGGACAATGCGGCGCGGGATCGAGAGCATCGACAGGCGGTGGTGGCGGCCGCACTTGCCCGGGCCCGGGCGCGACGCGGGGCGCCCACCCCCTTGAAGAAGTCATGAGTAGTTGCCGCAGCCACCTTGCGCGTCCGGTACTGCTGCTGTCCTTCTTCGTTTCGCTGCTGAAAGCTTCCGCCGCCATGAGCCAGGCTTCGCCCGTCGATTTCTCCGAGCGTCTCGACAAGCTGTGGGAGTTCAGCAAGCCCGCGGAATCGGAGACGCGCTTCCGCGCCGAGCTTGCGCGACATCCGCCAGGTTCGCGCGAAGCCCTCGAGACCTCGACGCAGATCGCGCGCACGCAGAGTCTGCGGCGGCAATTCGCCGACGCCGACGCGACGCTCGACACCGTCGCGCCGAAGCTCGACAAGGTGCCGGTGCGCGTGCGCATCCGCTATTTGCTGGAACGCGGCCGCACGCGCAATTCCGGCGGCGACAAGCCCGCGGCGATCGCCCTGTTCAAGGACGCCGTCGCGCTCGAGGATCGCGATGCATTGCCGGGCGCGGACTTCTATCGCGTCGATGCGCTGCACATGCTGGGTATCGCGACACCTCCGGCCGAGCAGCTCGCCTGGAACCGCAAGGCGCTGGCCGTGGCGGAAGCCTCGACCGACTCAAGGGCGCGCGGCTGGGCCGCATCGCTCGACAACAACATCGGCTGGTCCTATTTCGACTCGGGCGACGCCGTCACGGCGCTCGCCTATTGGCAGAAGGCGCTGCCGCTGCGCGAGGCGCAAGGCAACGTGGAGAACATCCGGACGGCCAAGTGGACAATCGCCCGGGGGTATCGCGCCACGGGCAAGCTCGATGATGCCGAAAGGATCCAGCGGGATCTGGTGGTCGAAACCGAAAAGTCCGGCGAGCCCGACGGTTACGTCTACGAGGAGCTCGCGGAAATCGCGATCGCCCGCGGCGACAAGGCTGCCGCTGCGCCGTGGGCGGCCAAGGCACACGCACTGCTCAAGGACGACGATTACCTCAAGGCCAACGATGCCGCACGGCTGCAGCGCCTGGCCGATCTGGCGACAGCCGCGTCCGGACCCAAGTGAATCCAGCCAAGCGGCGCGAAATCTTCGAGCGGCTGCGCGCGCTGAATCCGCATCCGACGACCGAACTCGCAACACCTGACCCCGTTCGAATTGCTGGTCGCGGTCGTGCTGTCCGCGCAAGCCACCGACAAGAGTGTCAACAAGGCCACGGCGCGCCTCTATCCAGTCGCGAACACGCCTGCCGCGATGGTCAAGCTGGGCGTGGACGGATTGATCCCCTACATCAACGCGATCGGGCTCTACCGCAGCAAGGCGAAGAACGTCGTCGCGCTCTCGGAGATCCTGCTGCGCGAGCATGGAGGCAAGGTTCCCGACTCGCGCGCGGCGCTCGAGGCGTTGCCCGGCGTGGGCCGCAAGACCGCCAACGTCGTGTTGAACACGGCGTTCGGGCAGCCGACCATCGCCGTCGATACGCACATCTTCCGCGTCGCCAATCGCACCGGGCCTGGCTCCGGGCAAGGATGTCGATGAAGTCGAGCGCAAGCTGGAAAAATTCGTTCCCGACGAGTTCAAGCAGGATGCGCACCACTGGCTGATCCTGCATGGCCGCTACACATGCATCGCGCGCGGTCCGAAGTGCCCCGAATGCGCGATTCGCGACCTGTGCGAATTCCGCGGCAAGACCAAGGCGCCGATTCCGGTAACACCGCTGCGGGATTGACGCCGAAGCATGTTCAATCCGTCGCGCGACGAGGCCCGGTCATTCCTGATCGACGCATGGGCCAAGCGGCGGTCAGCGGCAACCGTTGACGGCGCTCGAAACCATCGCCGCGGACCTGATCGCGCTGCATCCGGAGTATCACGCGACGTTCGAGCATCCGGAGCGGCATGCCGAGCGCGACTACGCGCCGGAGGCCGGCGACATCAATCCGTTCCTGCACCTGTCGCTGCATCTCGCGGTGGCCGAGCAGCTGGCGATCGACCAGCCGCCGGGGATTCGCGCGCAATTCGAGCGGCTGCGCTTGGCGCGCGGCGACGAGCATGCGGCACTCCACGCGGTGCTCGAATGCCTGGGTGAAGTGATCTGGAGCGCGCAGCGCCTGGGCAAGCCTCCCGACGCAACGCTCTACCTGGATTGCCTGGCGCGACAGCGATAACGGCACGCCACGCAAGCGCCTGTCAGCCGATATCGATGCGCCGCGTGATCCAGCCGACGCGGCAGGAACCTACCTTCACGTTCAGCGCGCCACGCCCGCGCACCGCCCATGAGACCGTGCGCGCGCCGGTAGTGCCGCGCGTCTGCATGTAGTAGATCGCGCCCGAACCGTCGAACAGGCCGCGCCCCCAGCCGTCGAGGTGGCCGATTTCACGATGGGCGAGACTCGGTTCGGCCAGTTCGCAGCCGTCGCAACTGACATCCGCCCACAGCGGTTCGTTGTGGGTCAGCTCCTTGGCCGAGGCCAGGACGAACGTCGGCAGGTAGCCGTGGTTGGCCACCGTCATCGTGACGCGCGTAAGTGCCGTCGGCAAGCTTCTCGGATCTTCACCGCGTCGACCACGACCGCTGGCGCCAGCGATGCGGTGCGCAGGTAGTGAGCGGACTGCGTGGCGCAGACATTGGGCATTTCCGACGCTGGCGGATTCCACATGCCGACGCGCGGATCGATGCCGCCGACCTCGACTTCACCCAGTTGCGGATGATTGAACTTGCGCCATGGCAGGATCGAGCGGCCGCCATTCTTGTCGCGGTCGAATGCGGCGATCTTCAGCATGTCGGCGCGCGTCAGGTGCGTGTAGTTGTCGACAAAGCGCTTCTTGCGCTCGAGGCCGGCCTGCTTGAACAGGTCCCACAGCTCGACGACATAGGCCACCGCGCCGCGCTGGTGATACGCATAGTCGGTGAGGTCGCCATGCAGCGGCGTGTCCGGCTCGTAGGTGAACTCCTCGCTGCCGGACACCATCGGATAGCCGGTAATCTCCTCGGCCCACGCGCCCAGTTGGCGGAACAGCGCCAGGTCCTGCTGGTTCATCTTGGCGTCGGGCTTGTCGCCCAGCGGCCGGATGAACACGCCGCCGAACGTGTGCAGGTTGAGCCAGAGGTAGATCTCCGGATGCTGCACGGTGAACGCGACAACCGCGCGCGATTCGATCTCGCTCAACGGATAGGCGCCCGCGCCTTCCTGCTTCGAGTCCGGCGCCCACGCGTAGGGGAAGTTGCGGTTGAGGTCGGTCTGATTGTCGGACAGGAAATACGGCGAAGGCACATTCGCGCCGTCGAAGTTCTCGATTACGCCTTCCGGATAGATCTTGTAGAACGGCCCGGCGTCGTCGATCGTGCGCGGCAGCAGGAGCCCCGGAAATTCGGCGGACTCCACCATTTCGCCGCCGGGATCGCGGACACGCATCGCCAGCGCCAGCCCGTCGCCGTCGATATCCTTGGTGTGCCAGTGCGCGTGCGCCTGTGCCGGCCGCTCGTCGCGCGGAATGGACCGCACATAACGGCCGGTCGACAGGACCGCCTCGGCGCCGTCCGGCGACATCCGCGGCAGCACGTAGAACCGCACGTCGCGCAGCCGCGCGTCGACCGCGCCGGACAGCGCCGGTCCCGAAGGCGCGCCGCCCAGGTGCAACCGCAGGACGTCCTCCGCGATCGCCAGCGCGACGCTCGATCCGCACAACTCGCTCGCGTGCATGTTGCCGTCAACCCACGCGCTCGGTCGCACGCGGTCGGGATCGGGACCGAGCGTCAGCAGCCACAATTCGCGGCCCTCGGGCGTCTTGCCGATCGACGTCGCTCGGCAAATCTCGGGAAAGGCATCCGCCCACGCGCGCACCTGGCGCGTGAGCTCGTCGTAGGAGAGGAAGCGGTCGCGAAAGCCGAGCGAAAGGTTTTCGAGGCGGGCAATTGCAGGCGTGTTCATAAGGACGTCATTTCCAGGAGTGGGAGCGTGAGGCAGGTGGCAGGTCGCGGCGGGCCGTTCATACAAAGGAGGCAGGCAGCAAAAAGAGGCGCCGCCGGCGCCTCTTTTTCCGTCTTGCGGCGCAATGTCCTGCGCGCCGCCACGTTCACATGCGGCTCGACAGCACCGGTGGCAGCGACGCGAAATACGCGCTCACGTCGTCGATGTCCTTCTGCGTCAGGCCCGCGGCCATGCCGGCCATGATCGGGTTCTTGCGCGCGCCGGATTTGTAATCGCGAAGAGCCTTGGCCATGTATTCCGGATATTGGCCGGCCAGCTTCGGATACTCGGCGACGGTGCTGATGCCGTCCATGTTGTGGCAGGCCGCGCACACTTCCTGGGCCTTCTTCTTGCCGGCCTCGATGTCGGCGGCGGCGGCGTGGCCCGCGGCGAGAGCGGCCACGACGGCGAGTACTGCGGGAAGGGTTCGGGTCATGTTCATTTCACCGCCGTCTGCAGCGGAGTCTGCGAGTAATACGCGGCGACGTCGGCCATGTCCTGGTCGGAAAGCGACGCCGCAATGGCGTCCATGGACGGGTGGCTGCGTTGTCCCGCCTTGTATTGCTTGAGCGCGGCGACGATGTACGACGGATGCTGCCCGGCGATCTTGGGCACGCGATACACCTCGGGGTACGCGGTGCGCCAGCCGAGGATGCCGTGGCAGCCCTGGCACATCTGGACCTTCTGTGCGCCCCGCATGGGATCGCCCGCGGGCGCCGGGGTTTGCGCGGCGGCCAATGCCGGCGCCAGTGCGGCCGCGGCCAGCGCGGAGAGCAGCGTGAATCGAGTCATGGTTTCCGTGATTGTGTTCAAGGTGAGCGCGATGTTGGCATCCGGCAACTGCCGCCACGCTGACAGCCTCCAAAGCGTCCGGCGTGGCAAAAACCCTGCGATTTTAGGGGGTTCGGCCCCAGGAGGTCAAACGCCGCACCGGGATTGGTCAGCGTTCCAGGAACTTGAGCTTGTCGCGGACGTCCTTCCAGTCGTCCGCGTCCGGGGGACCGGGCTTGCGCTCGATGATGGGCTTCCAAAGCTTGGACAGTTCCGCGTTCAGCCCCTTGAACTGCTGCTGGTCGGCGGGCACGTCGTCTTCCGCGAAAATCGCCTCCACCGGACACTCGGCAACGCAAAGCGTGCAGTCGATGCATTCATCCGGATCGATCACCAGGAAATTGGGGCCCTCGCGGAAGCAGTCCACCGGACACACGTCGACGCAGTCGGTGTATTTGCAGCGGATGCAGCTTTCGGTGACGACGTAGGTCATGGCGAGCTCGGTTTCGTGAGGGCTTGGGCAGAGTTCGAGCGAATCCTTGAATTTTAGCAGATCAGCCCCCATCGTCCCCGGTACGCCCGGCAACCAGCCACCCCAACTTGCGTCCATCGGTCGGTTCGGCTACCGTTACCCCAGACGAGGTGCCGCCTTTGTCCGCCGGCGCTTTCCCCAGAGAGGAAATTCCATGAGTGCAGCAATCAAACACGTTTCCGACGCGACGTTCGACCAGGACGTGCTGAAGTCGGGCCACCCGGTGCTGGTCGACTTCTGGGCCGAATGGTGCGGCCCGTGCAAGATGTTCGCCCCCGTGTTGGACGAAGTGGCCAAGGAGTACGGCGGCAAGATCACCGTGGCCAAGCTCGACATCGACGCCAACCCTTCGACGCCGGGCAAGTACGGCATTCGCGGCATCCCGACGGTGATCCTGTACAAGGGTGGCCAGCCCCATGCGCAGAAGGTCGGCGCCCTGACCAAGTCGCAGCTGACCGCATGGATTGACAGCAACATCTAACCGCTATAACCTGCACTTTCATAAGCGAGGCGCGCAGCCTGCAACCGGCCCGGTTTTCAGCATCACCGGCGCGCCTCCCGCTTACCGCCGCCCCGATCGCCGTTGACACGCAGTTGACTTCGGGCCGGCGCAATTGATCACCAGGTTTCAGTAGCGCCCCCGGGCGCGCCGCCCTGTTGGATGTTGCGGCGCCCCGGTCCCGAATCCGCCTCCAGACATTCACCGCGGTCCAACGCGCGCCGGAATAACCGGCCCGCCCCTCCTAGCCGTTCCGGCTTGCCCTCCTTAAGTCGCCGTCAGTTGCCCCTCATTTTTCCCCTAACACCATGCATCTATCCGACCTAAAAGCAAAACACGTCTCCGAGCTGATCGACATCGGCAACTCGAATGAAATCGAGGGCGCCAACCGGATGCGCAAGCACGACCTCATTTTCGCGCTGTTGAAGCAGCAGGCGAAAAAGGGCGAGTCGATCTTCGGCGGCGGCGTGCTGGAAGTGCTGCCCGACGGCTTCGGCTTCCTGCGCTCGCCGGACACGTCGTACCTGGCCAACACCGACGACATCTACATCTCGCCGTCGCAGATTCGCCGTTTCAACCTGCACACCGGCGACACGGTCGAGGGCGAGATCCGCACGCCGAAGGAAGGCGAGCGCTACTTCGCGCTGGTCAAGGTCGACAAGGTCAACTTCGAGGCGCCGGAAAACGCCAAGACCAAGATCCTGTTCGAAAACCTGACGCCGCTCTTTCCCGACGAGCCGATGGTGCTGGAGCGCGACATCAAGGCCGAGGAGAACATCACCGGCCGCATCATCGACATCGTGGCGCCGATCGGCAAGGGCCAGCGCGGGCTGCTGGTGTCGTCTCCGAAGTCCGGCAAGACCGTGATGCTGCAGCACGTCGCGCATTCGATCGCCGCCAACCATCCCGACGTGATGCTGATCGTGCTGCTGATCGACGAGCGGCCCGAGGAAGTCACCGAAATGCAGCGCACCGTGCGCGGCGAAGTCGTGTCGTCGACGTTCGACGAGCCGGCGACCCGGCATGTGCAGGTGGCGGAAATGGTGATCGAGAAGGCCAAGCGCCTGGTCGAGCACAAGAAGGATGTCGTGATCCTGCTCGACTCGATCACCCGTCTCGCCCGCGCGTACAACACCGTGGTTCCCGCGTCCGGCAAGGTGCTGACCGGCGGCGTGGATGCCAATGCGCTGCAACGCCCGAAGCGCTTCTTCGGCGCCGCGCGCAACATCGAGGAAGGCGGATCGCTGACCATCATCGCCACCGCGCTGATCGACACCGGCTCGCGGATGGACGACGTGATCTACGAGGAGTTCAAGGGCACCGGCAACATGGAAATCCACCTCGACCGGCGCATGGCCGAGAAGCGGATATACCCGTCGATCAACGTCAACCGTTCCGGCACGCGGCGCGAAGAGCTGCTGCTCAAGCCCGATATCCTGCAGAAGGTGTGGATCCTGCGGAAGCTCCTGTATCCGATGGACGAGCTCGAGGCAATGGAGTTCCTGCTCGACAAGGTCAAGCAGACCAAGTCCAATTCGGACTTCTTCGACTCGATGCGCAGGGGTTAGCCGCAGCGTTTCGCTGCCGATCCGGAAGTGGAGTTGGAAGTCCGTTCTCCGCCTCCGGGGTCGGATCCCCGCTGCGCGGGGCCCCTCCTCCGCCCTCCGGCGTCCTACTTCTTCGACTCGATGCGCAGGGGTTAGCCGCAGCGTTTCGCTGCCGATCCGGAAGTGGAGTTGGAAGTCCGTTCTCCGCCTCCGGGGTCGGATCCCCGCTGCGCGGGGCCCCTCCTCTGCCCTCCGGCGTCCTACTTCTTCGACTCGATGCGCAGGGGCTAGCCGCAGCGTTTCGCTGCCGATCCGGAAGTGGAGTTGGAAGTCCGTTCTCCGCCTCCGGGTCGGATCCCCGCTGCGCGGGGCCCCTCCTCCGCCCTCCGGCGTCCTACTTCTTCGACTCGATGCGCAGGGGCTGACCGCTTCGCAGTTCATTGTTTTTGCTAGGTTTATTGGCCGACGCTTGCGGTAGTCGTGACTCGCCCCCACCTTGCATGACGGCGGTAAAACGCGGATAATGTTGGGTTTTCCGCCCTCCTCGTCTATTCCTGTAAGGGAATCGGCGAAACCCGAAGCAAAACCGGGGCAGCGCAGCCGCGACACCTTCGCCGGCTAAGCGAGCCCAACGAAGCGAAAGCGAGCACCGACATGAAAGACGCCATTCACCCCAAATACGCCGAAACGCAGGTCACCTGCAGCTGCGGCAACACGTTCGCCACGCGCTCGACGGTGGCCAAGCCGATCCACATCGAAGTGTGCTCGGCGTGCCACCCGTTCTATACCGGCAAGCAAAAGGTCATGGATACGGCGGGCCGTATCGACAAGTTCCGCCAGCGCTACGGCACCAAGGGCGCGGCCAAGACCGAGCCGGCGCCTCCGGCCGCCTGATCCGGCGATCCTCGGTCGCGGGCGACGAAAGGGGCAGCTTCGGCTGCCTTTTTCATGTCCGCTTCCGCGGCAGGTTTTTTCCCCCGATTTTCTTTAAGCTCGCAGAATTTCCGCGACCCTTTCCTTCATTCCGCCCTCATTCCGCCTCAGCCGATGCGCGCCCCCAGACCCTATTCGCCCGAGCCGGTCGACCCCGAAGAGGTCAGCCCGTCGGGGCCGCTGCGCGCATTCAAACAGTTCGGGCTCGTGCTGCTTTGCGCGGCCTGGGTGTTCCTGGGCCTGATCGGCCACGATCCGTGGAAGACCGAGGACGCGACGTCGATCGGCGTCGCGTCGGAAATGGCGAGCCGCGGCGACGTCGTCGTACCTACGCTGGCCGGCGAACCGTACCTGGCGCGTCCGCCGTTAATCTATGCGTTGGGCGCGCTCGCGATCAAGGCGCTGTCACCGCCGCTCGAGCGCCACAATGCGGCGCGCGTGATCGCCGGCTTGGCGCTTGCGCTGATCCTGCTCGTCACCGCGCAGGCAAGCCGCGAGCTGAACGGCCGCGCTTTGCGCTGGCTCCCGGTGCTCATCCTCATCGGAAGCGTCGGCTTCTGGGACCGCGCCCACGTGCTGTCGCCCGAACTGGGTGATACCGCCGGTGTCGCCATCGCACTATATGGCTTCACGTTGGCGTTGCGGCGACCGGTCGCCGGCGGCGTCGTTCTGGGCCTGGGCATCGCCTTCTCGTTCCTGAGCCGTGGCTTGCTGGGTCCGGCGTGGATCATCGTTTCGGCCCTGCTGCTGCCGTTGATCGACAAGCCGTGGCGCACGCGCGCATATGGCCTGACACTGCTGGTCGCGCTTGCGGTGGCGCTTCCGCTTGCGCTGAGTTGGCCGCTGGCACTCTATGCGCGCGAACCGGCGCTGTTCGCGCAATGGTGGACGGGCGAGAGGCTGTCCGGCTACGTCGCGCTCTTCGGCAATCGCGACGAACTAGCGCCGGGGTACTACGTCAAGAACCTGCTCTGGTTCGCATGGCCGTCGCTGCCGCTGATCCTGTGGACGTTCTGGACGCGCGGCCGGGGCTTCAATGGCGGCCTGCGCGACCCCGGCGTGCAGGTGCCGGCTGTGGTGTCGGTGGTGATTCTCGCGAGCCTGGTGCTGCTGCCCGACCCCAAATTGGCCTACGCCATCCCGCTGCTCGTTCCGTTCGCGTTGCTCGCGGCGCTCGAGGTCGACTCGCTGAAGCGCGGATTCTCCGGGGCGCTGGATTGGTTCGGCATACTTACCTTCGGCCTGGTCGCCATGATGGCCTGGGGATTCTGGATCGATGCCTACGTGAACGGCATGTCGCCGCGCGTCGCGCAGCTTTTCCGCGACTCGGAAGCGGGCTTCCGCACATCGTTCCACCTGGGCGCGATGCTGGCGGCCATCTTCCTCACGCTGCTGTGGATCATGCTGGTGCGGCCGGCGCGGCGCTCGAATCGGCGCGCCCTTCTCAACTGGGCTGCCGGGGTGACGTTGATCTGGGGACTGGCCACGACGATCTGGCTGCCCTACATCGATTCGCGCCGCACGTACCGGAATGTCGTTGAAAATGCCGCCATGCACATGCCGCGCAGTGGATGCGTGGCGAGCCGCGACCTGGGCGAGCCGCAACGCGCGCTGTTCTACTATTTCTCGGGGGTAAGGACCGTGCGCGAGGAAGTCCAGCCGCAGCATAACTGCAAGGCCCTGCTCGTCCAGTACAGCCGGCCGCTCACGCAGCCGGCGCCGCCGGCCGGCTGGAAGCCCGCATGGGACGGCCACCGCCGCGGTGACGAGACCGAGCGGATCATTCTCTACATCAGGAAACCTTCGTGAAGTTCTTCGACGAAGCAACGATCGAGGTCATCGCCGGTGACGGCGGCAACGGCGCCGCGTCATTCCGGCGCGAAAAGTACATTCCGCGCGGAGGTCCCGACGGCGGCGACGGCGGATCGGGCGGCAGCATCTGGGCCGTCGCCGATCGCAACATCAATACGTTGATCGACTATCGCTACGCGCGCATCCACCGCGCCCATCGCGGTGAGAACGGCCGCGGCGCCGACCAGTACGGCAAAGGCGCCGAGGACATCATGCTGCGCATGCCGGTGGGCACGGTGATCTCGACGGAGGACGGCGAGAGGCTCGCGGACCTGGCGACGGACGGCGCGCGTTTTCTCGTCGCCAAGGGCGGCAAGGGCGGACTGGGCAACCTGCACTTCAAGTCGAGCACCAATCGCGCGCCTCGCCAATTCACCAAAGGCGAGGAAGGCGAACAGCGCAAGCTCAAACTCGAACTGAAGGTGCTGGCGGACGTTGGGCTCCTGGGAATGCCCAACGCCGGCAAGTCGACGCTGATTCGTGCGATTTCCGCTGCGCGTCCGAAGGTCGCCGATTATCCGTTCACCACGCTGGCGCCGAACCTGGGCGTCGTGCGCACATCGGAGGCGCGCAGCTTCGTCGTCGCGGACATCCCGGGGCTCATCGAAGGCGCCGCGGAAGGCGCAGGTCTCGGACATCGCTTCCTGCGCCATCTCGCCCGCACGCGCCTGCTGCTGCATTTGGTCGACTTGGCGCCACTCGACACCGAGTCGGATCCGGTGCACGACGCGCGCGCGATCGTGAAGGAACTGAAGCTCTACGACGAGGCGCTCTACGACAAGCCGCGCTGGCTCGTGCTGAACAAGCTCGACCTGATCCCCGAGGAAGAACGCGAAGCGCGAGTCGCCGCCTTCGTGAAGTCCTATCGCTGGAAGGGTCCGGTGTTCGCCGTCACCGCGATCAACGGCGAAGGCTGTCGCGAACTCATCTTCAAGATCCAGGATTGGCTCGACGCGAATCGCGTTTCCGCCGCGAAGCTCGCCGAGGATGCGGCCGACGATTCGGCGGCGGTCGTCGTCTCTCCCGCGCCGGTCAGAACGCGGCGGCCGCGCACACCGCCCACGGAATCATGAGTTCGGTTTTCACCGGCGCCAACCGGCTCGTGATCAAGGTTGGTTCCAGCCTCGTGACCAACGACGGGCGCGGCCTCGACCACGCCGCAGTCGCGAGATGGGCCGAGGAAATTGCGGGACTCAAGCGCGGCGGCCGCGAGATCGTGCTGGTGTCCTCCGGCGCCATTGCCGAAGGCATCGCGCGCCTGGGCTGGACCGTGCGGCCCAAGGCCATTCACGAATTGCAGGCGGCGGCGGCGGTCGGCCAAATGGGCCTCATCCAGGCCTACGAGGCGGCGTTCATGCAATATGGGCTGCACACGGCGCAGGTGCTGCTCACGCACGAGGATCTCGCGGACCGCCGCCGCTACCTCAATGCGCGAACGACGCTGCGCACGCTGATCGAACTCGGCGTGATTCCCATCATCAACGAGAACGACACCGTCACCACGGACGAGATCCGCGTCGGCGACAACGACACGCTGGGCGCGCTTGTCGCCAACCTGATCGAGGCGCACGTGCTTGTCATCCTCACCGACCAGGCGGGCCTGTACACGGCCGATCCACGCAAGAAGGCGGATGCCACGCTGGTGCGGGAAGCGCGCGCAGGCGATCCGGCGCTCGAGGCCATGGCGGGCGGGGCCGGGAGCACGCTCGCGCGCGGCGGGATGCTCACCAAGATCCTCGCCGCCAAGCGCGCGGCTCGCTCAGGCGCATCGACGGTCATCGCGTGGGGACGCGAGGAGAATGTCCTGACCCGCCTGGCCGCGGGCGAAGCGCTGGGCACGGCCTTGATCGCCCCGCAGGAAGCACTGGGCGCGCGCAAGCAATGGCTCGCGAACCATGTCCAGCTGGCCGGCAGGCTCGTGCTGGACGCGGGTGCGGTGACCGCGCTCGCCAGCGGCGGCAAGAGCCTGCTGCCCATCGGCGTCGTGGCGGTGGACGGGGCGTTCGAGCGTGGCGAGGTGGTCGGCTGCTTCGCGGGCGACGGGCTCGAAGTCGCGCGCGGCCTGGTCAACTACAGCGCGCAGGAGACAGCACGCATCCTGCGCCGGCCGTCGTCGGAAATCGAGGCCATCCTGGGCTACGTCGACGAAGCGGAACTCATCCACCGCGACAACATGGTGCTGCTGCGCTAGAACGTTCGCGCGGAGCCGGCGACCGGCGCGGCAATGCTGACGGGTGGCGGCCAACGCGAGATCGCGCGCAGTATCATGGCGCGGTCGCGTCGCTCTCGAGGATCCCCATGCGTGTTCACTTGCACTCTTCCTGGCGCAGCCTTGCCGTCGGGATCGCGCTTGCCGCTCCGGCCGCCGCATTCGCTGCATCGCCCATGTTGCCCGGACTGTGGGAGCTTCGCGTCACCACCACCGTCGGCAAGTCGACGCAGCCGGTGGCAACGGTCAGGGAGTGCCTGTCGCAAGCCGATATCGATAACCCGACGAAGACGCTGCCGCGGCCGGACGCGGATTGCACGCTGTCCAACATCGAGTCCCGCGACAACCGCACTACGTACGACCTCTCCTGCAGGCGCGACGAGTTCGTCAATCGCGGCCGCATGGAACTCATCATCGCGAGCACGAGCTACGACGGCATGGCCGACATGAAGGTCAGCGCACCAGGCAACAAGAACACCCCCATGACCGTCATCGTCAACGCGAAGCGGATCGGCGACTGCTCGAAATAGGCGGCCGCAGCGGCGGCGCCGCACCTCAGTCGACGGTCGGCATCGCCGGATCGCTGTACGAATCGGGCATGGTCGGATGCGCGATGCCATACAGGCGTTGCCGGCGCGTCTGCGGCTTGGCATGCAGGAAGCGCTCCAGCTCGAGCAGCGCGCGGCGGTAGCTCTCGCGCTTGAATTCGATCACTCCCTCGAGGGGAACCCAGTAGTCGTGCCAGCGCCAGGCGTCGAACTCAGGCTTGTCCGTCGCGCGCAATGACACATCGTTGTCGCGGCCGACAAGGCGCAACAGGTACCAGATCTGCTTCTGGCCCTTGTAGCTGCCACGCCACTCGCGCTTGATCCAGTGTTGCGGTACGTCATAGCGCAGCCAGTCGCGCGTTCGGCCAAGGACCCTGACGTGTTGGGGATGCAGTCCGACTTCCTCGTGCAGCTCCCGGTACATTGCCTGTTCGGGCGTCTCGCCGGGATTGATGCCGCCCTGCGGAAATTGCCACGAGTGTTCGCGGATCCGTTTGCCCCAGAAAACCTGGTTCCTGCCGTTGACAACGACGATGGCGACGTTCGGGCGGTAGCCGTCACGATCGAGCATCGGTATCACCCTGATGCAATATAGTTGAATCGATTGTTGCACAGTTGGGCGCCGGCTGCAAAGGTGGGGCCGACGGTCATTGTCGCCTCGGCGCCGATTCGCGCGGCGTGACGATCAGTGCGTGCGTGCGATTCCCGCGCACCACGATGACCGGCAGCTGGCGTGCGATCGCATCGGCGCCGAGCCGTCGCTGCAGCGCGTCGACATCGGCGACCGGGATGCCGTCGATGCCCACGATGATGTCGCCGGCCTTCATGCCGGCGTCGGCCGCAGGCGAGCCGCGCTCGAGCGTCTCCACCCGCACGCCCGAATCGATGGTCAGCCCGAAATGCCGCACGACCCGGCGCGGCATCGGATACGTCTGCCCGCCCAGGCCAAGGTAGGCGCGCCGCACGCGGCCGTCGCGGATTAATGCCACGGCCACGCGTTCGGCCGTGGATGCGGCGATTGCGAAGCAGATCCCCTGTGCAGGCAGGATCACCGCGGTGTTGACGCCGATCACCTCGCCTCGCGAGTTCACCAGCGGTCCGCCGGAATTGCCGGGATTGAGGCTCGCGTCCGTTTGCAGGACGTTGTCGAGCAATCGGCCGGTGCTGGCGCGCATGGAGCGGCCGAGCGCGCTGACGATGCCCGCCGTCACCGTGTGCTGGAATCCGTAGGGGCTGCCGATGGCAATGGCTATTTGACCCACGCGCAGCTGCGACGTTGCGCCGAACCGGCACGATGCGAGATCGTCCGCGGCAACCTTGAGCACGGCGAGGTCCGAATCCGGATCGTCGCCGACGATCTCGGCAGCGGCGATGCGTCCGTCGGCAAGCGTGACTTCTAAGCGGGTGGCCCCACTTGCCACGTGGCTGTTCGTGACCAGATAGCCGTCCGGCGTGATGAGGAAGCCGGAACCGGCGCCTTCCCGCGCACCCCGGGCGCCCTTGCGGCGCTCGACGCGGACGTGCGCGACGGCCGGAGAGACCAGGGCGACCGCCGCGACGACAGCCCTGGAATAGGCGTCGTGCAAGACGGCGTCGGTGGAAGCGCCCTCGTCCAGAGGGGCGTGAGGAAGGTCGAGCGGCATGGTCAGCACATGGCGCTGCCGCGTCGTGCTTTCAAGCCGGCCCGCCTAGCGGCCAGGCACCAAGGCGTCGCCGGCCTGCCACGGGGTCCGTGCCACCCCGTTGACGCAGGTCAACACGATCCGGTCGTGGACAGTTAGCATGACGGCAGGCAATCAGGAAACCCGGCGACCATTCCCGCAGCGCGCCGCATCGATCCCATGCAAGCGATCCGCATCATCCGCGAGGAGCACCAGTCGCTGGCCGCCGTGCTGCATGGCCTGCTGTACCTCGTGCGGGAGATCCGCGCCCACCGGATCGAGCCCGATTTCGCGCTGCTGGGCGCGATGATGTACTACATCGACACGTTCCCCGAACGCTTCCACCATCCGAAGGAGGACGCCTGGCTCTTCCGTCTGCTGCAGCTGCGGCATCCCGATGCCCAGGACCTCATCGACCGGCTGCAATCGGAACATCGCGCCGGGTCCGTCAAGCTGCGGCAACTCGAGCAGTCGTTGATCCGCTACCAGCAAGGTGGCCGCGCCGAGTTTCCGGTCTTCGCGGCGGCCGTCGAATCCTTTGTCGCGTTCGAGCGCAATCACATGCGAAGCGAGGAGACTGAAGTCATTCCGCTGGCGCAGAAGTACCTGACGCCGGCCGATTGGGCCGAGATCGACGCGGCCTTTCTCGACCACGCCGATCCGCTGCTCGGCGAAGCCGTGCGTGATGATTTCCTCGCGCTTTTCCGGCGCATCGTCAACCTCGCACCGCCGCCCATCGGCGTCGGCCCGGCCCACGCCTGAACCCACCAAGTCCAACATGACCCCCACGCTGACTTCGGCCACCGCCCCGATCGCCTTCGACGAGGCGCTGGTACGCAAATACGACGGCTTCGGCCCGCGCTACACGTCGTATCCGACCGCAGACCGTTTCCACGAGCAGTTCACCGCGGCCACCTACGTCGACGCGCTGGCATCGCGCGTCGTCAGCGCGCCGCTGTCGCTGTACGTGCACGTGCCGTTCTGCAACACGATCTGCTATTACTGCGCGTGCAACAAGGTCATCACCAAGAACCATGACCATTCCGCGAAGTACATCCGTTACGTCGAGAAGGAGATCGGCATCGTCGGTGGATTGGTCGAAGGCTCGCCGCCGGTGATCCAGCTGCATTGGGGCGGCGGCACGCCGACATTCCTGTCGCACGACGAGATGGGTGCGCTGATGGGTGCGCTGCGCCGTCAGTTCCGGTTCGCCCCGGACGCAGAGGTCTCGATCGAGGTCGATCCCCGCAAGGTCGACGCCGCGACAATCGCGTACCTGGCCGAACTGGGATTCAACCGCATCTCCGTGGGCATCCAGGATTTCGATCCCGCCGTGCAGAAAGCCGTCAACCGCATCCAGAGCGAAGCCGAGACGCGCACGGTCATCGACGCGGCGCGCGCCAACGGTTTTGTCTCGGTGAACGCGGACCTCATCTACGGCCTGCCTCTGCAGACGGTGGCCGGCTTCTCGGCCACGCTCGACAAGGTCATCGAAGCGTCGCCGGACCGCATCGCGCTGTACAGCTACGCGCACGTTCCGCACATGTCCAAGACGCAGAAGCAGATCGAGATCAGTGAACTGCCCGCCCCCGATACCAAGCTTGCGATACTCGCGCTGGCTATCGAAAAGCTCGGCGCGGCCGGTTACGGCTACATCGGCATGGACCACTTTGCCAAGCCCGGTGACGAGCTGGCCGTCGCGCAGCGCGAGCGCAAGCTGCACCGGAACTTCCAGGGCTACTCGACGCGGCCCGATTGCGACCTCATCGCGTTCGGCATCTCGGCGATCGGCAAGATCGGCCCATCCTATGCGCAGAACGTGAAGACGCTCGACGAGTACTACGCGCGCCTCGACGCTAACGTGCTGCCGGTCCTGCGCGGCGTCGATTTGAACGAGGACGACCTCATCCGCCGCGACACGATCCAGAAGCTCATGTGCAATTTCGAACTGGACTTCGCGGCGCTGTCGGAGGCGCACGGCATCCCGTTCGCCGGGATGTTCGCGCCGGAACTGGCTGCGCTGGCGCCCATGGTCAACGACGGACTCGTCGAACTCTCCGACGATCGGCTGCGGGTGACCCCGCGTGGCCGCTTGCTGGTCCGAACCGTCGCGATGATATTCGACCGCTACCTGCGCGAATCGCAGCAAAAGCAGCGCTATTCGCGCGTGATCTGACGGGAACGCGCTATTGCATGAACCAGCCGTGGCTCACGACGAGCGACTGGCCGGTGAGCGCGTTGGAGGGGAAGGCCGCGAAGAACAACGCGGCCTCCGCGACGTCCTCAAGCGTCGTGAATTCGCCGTCGACCGTCGCCTTCAGCATCACGTTCTTGATCACTTCCTCTTCGCTGATGCCCAGCGTCTTCGCCTGTTCGGGTATCTGCTTTTCCACCAGCGGCGTGCGCACGAACCCCGGGCAGATCACGTTGACGCGCACGCCGTGGGGACCGCCTTCCTTTGCCACGACCTTGGCCAAGCCGATCAGGCCATGCTTGGCCGTCACGTACGGCGCCTTGAGCACCGACGCCTCCTTCGAATGTACCGAGCCCATGTAGATGATGCTGCCGCCACGGCCTGACGCGTACATGTGCGGAATGCACGCGCGCGTCGTGAGGAACGCGCCATCCACGTGGATGGCCATCATCTTCTTCCAGTCGGCGTAACTGAATTCCTCGATCGGGTGCACGATCTGGATCCCGGCGTTGCTCACCAGGATGTCCACGCCGCCGAAGGCCGCGACCGCCGCGGCGACGCCCGCATTGACGCCCTCCTCGCTCGTGACGTCCATCGTCACACCGATCGCCTTGCCGCCGGCAGCGCGGATTTCCGCGGCCGTCGCGTTGGCCGCTTCGGTGTTCAGGTCGGCGATGGCTACTTGTGCACCTTCCCGCGCGTAGATGCGGGCGATTTCCCTGCCGATGCCGCTGGCGGCGCCGGTGACGATGGCCGATTTGCCTTCGAGTCTCTTTCCGGTTCCCATTGCGATTCCTCTCGTTGATGTCGAGCCCATTATAGATGCTGCAGCGCAGCTATACTGCGGTCTTCACGAGCTGGAGCAGTCACCATGAACCCGAAAGCGGCAACGGGCGCGGCCACGCCAGTGGTCCCCGCGGATTCGTGCGTCATGGTCATCTTCGGCGCAAGTGGCGACCTGGCCAAGCGCAAGCTGGTTCCGGCGCTCTACAACCTGGCGCGCGATAACCTGCTGTCGCCGCAATTCGCGGTTATCGGATTCGCCACGCGCGACTACACGACGGAATCGTTCCGCAGTCACCTGGACGAGGCGATGGAGGCGCACGAGGCCGGATCGTCGACCAGTGCGCAGTGGGCGTGGCTGCGGGAGCGCACCTACTACGTTAGCGGTTCGCTGCACGACGCCGACGCGTACAAGCGGCTGGAGGTGCAGATCGCAGACGCGGCCAAGGCGCATCAGACGGAGAACAACCATTTCTACTACCTCGCGGTGGCGCCGCAGTTCATCGGCGAAATCGTGCGCGAGTTGGGCATCGCGGGCCTGACGCGCGAAAGCGCCGGTCAATGGCGCCGCGTCAACATCGAAAAGCCGTTCGGCCGCGACCTCGAGTCTGCCCGCGCGCTGAACGTGGAAATTCGCAAGACGCTCGAGGAGCGGCAGATCTACCGGATCGATCACTACCTTGGCAAGGAGACGGTGCAGAACCTGATGGTTTTCCGGTTCGGCAACAGCATCTTCGAGCCGATATGGAACCGCAGCTATATCGACCACGTGCAGATCACCGCGGCGGAGACCCTCGGCGTCGAGCAGCGCGGCGGCTATTACGAAACGTCGGGCACTCTGCGCGACATGGTCCCCAATCACCTGTTCCAGCTGATCTCGCTGACGGCCATGGAGCCGCCGGTCTCGTTCGCGGCGGACGCCGTCCGCGACGAGCAGGCCAAGATCCTCGATGCCATACAGTTACCCCGGCCAGAGGAAGTGCTGACGCGCACGGTGCGCGGACAGTACGGCGAAGGCGTCATCGGCGGCCGGCGCCTGCCGGCGTATCGCTCCGAACCCAACGTCAGCCCCAATTCCAATACCGAGACCTTCGTGGCGCTCAAGCTGGGTCTCGACAACTGGCGCTGGGCCGACGTGCCGTTCTACCTGCGCACAGGCAAACGCATGGCCAAACGGCTGACCGAGATCGTGATCCAGTTCAAGCGCGCGCCGTTCATGCTGTTCCGCAAGGCCGGCGTGGAAAGCCTGGCCACGAATCAGTTGGTGATCCGCATCCAGCCGGACGAAGGCATCTCGCTGCGCTTTGGTACGAAAGTACCTGGTCCGACGATGAAGCAAGCGCCGGTCGAAATGGATTTCTCCTACGCCGACTATTTCGGCGCGGCGCCTTCCACGGGCTACGAGCGCCTGCTGTACGACTGCATGATCGGCGACCAGACGCTATTCCAGCGCGCCGACATGGTCGAGGCCGGCTGGACCATCATCCAGCCCGTGCTGGACGTGTGGCAAGCGCTTGTGCCGCGTTCATTCCCCAACTATGCGGCCGGCTCGTGGGGGCCGAAGGAATCGGACGACCTGCTCGCGCGCGACGGGCACGCGTGGCGCAAGAACGGCGCCGGAACCTGAGCACATAGCGTTGCATTGTGTCCGGTCCATTTTCCGGGCGCAGTAGAATTCCAGCTCGACGCATACCTTCCGGAGTGGCCGGCATGAATGCCCTGTTGACCTACTGGACTCCGCGCATCCTGAGCGTGCTGAGGATCGTCGCGGGCTTTCTGTTCATACAGCACGGTACGCAGAAGTGGCTGGCGTTTCCGGTGCCCCGCGCAAATCCCACCGAGCTCTGGACATTGAGCGGCGCGGCCGGCGTGCTTGAGCTCGGCGGCGGCTTCCTGTTGCTGCTGGGCCTCTTCACTCGACCGGTGGCCTTTGTGTTGTCCGGCCTGATGGCGTTTGCCTATTTCATCGCTCACGCGCCCGCGAATTTCTGGCCGATCGTCAATCGTGGCGAGCTGGCGGCACTGTATTGCTTCGTCTTCCTCTACATTGCCGCGGCCGGTGGCGGGCCATGGAGCGCAGACCGATTGCTGCGGAAGTCCGACGGGCAGTAGCCACTCATTTCGATTTTGCCTTGGCGGCGCGTTCTGCCTTGGATGAGCGTTCTGCCTTGACGCTGCGAAGCGCCGGACCCCAGATCGGGTGCCCGGCTTCGGCGGGTTCCAGTTCGAATTTCGGATCCGCGTCCAACGCCTTGTTGAATTCGCCTCGACACTTCTTTTCCCGGCCCGTCACGCAATTGATGAAGGCAAGGTACTTGTGGGCCTTGGCCTGGTCGCGTTTGGCATCCAGCCCGAGATCGAGCGCGATCTGCAGCTGCTTTGCCGACGCCTTGTATTCGCCATCCTCGTAGCTCCGGATTCCCTTTTCGAGTTCCTGCTCGCTCTTGCTCGGCACCGGAATCCTGGGCGGCGGCGGAATGGCTGGCGCGGCCACCTCGTTTGCCGGTTCGATTTTCCGATCTACGCCGGACGTTGTCCCGTCCTTGGGCGGCTCCGCGGTCTCCGTCGCGCTGGGGACGGCACAGCCGGCACACGCGAGGGCGAGCAGCGCGGCCCGCAACCACGATGCGCGGAACGTGCGCGGTTGAAATGCCATCATTGGAATTTGTGCTTGATCTTGACGCGGCCGCCGGCGCTGATTTCCACGGTTCTGCGGTACGGTTGAAACGTCGTATTCCGGATCTCGATGGCGTGCTTGCCTGGTGCCAGCTGGATTTCCGTCATCGGCGGCGAGGTGCCCCTCCTCTTGCCGTCGACATAAACTTCGCCCCACGGTGTCACCGCCAGCGCCAGGCGCGCCATCGGTCTGGTTGCGGCCGGGGCTCGCTCGGTAATGGAGGGCGCGGGTATGGGAGCTGCAGCCGGCTGACTGGCCGCCAGACGTTCGACCCGTTCCTCTTCGGCGCGCACAAGCTCGGTCGTGGGGGGACGGCCTTCCGCCGGCGTTTGGGCGGCAGCGCTTTCGTTACCGGGTGCCGGGCCGGATTGCTCGCGATCCGGCGCGCGCTTCGACAAAATCGCCCACCCCCCACGACCGCCATCAGCGCCACGGGGACGCCATAGACGATGACATTCCGACGCTGCCGCGAGGCCGCGTCGCCTGCCGATACGGCCGGTCGGGGCGACGCGGATTTCGCCAATGCGGCCGCCGAGGTCGCGCGGCGCAGGAGCACCGAATCGCCAGCCGCAACGGCCGGTCGAGGCGAAGCGGAATCCGACAATGCGGCCGCCGAAGTCACGCGACGCAGGCCGGCCGCGTCACCGGTGGGACGCCATACCGCAAAATCGCGGAACCTCCGAAGGTCCGTCGCCATTGCCTGCGCGGTTGAATAGCGATCGTCCGGATTCTTTGCCGTCGCGTTGGCGACGATATGGTCGAACACCGGGGCGACGCCTTTGTTGCGACTGCTGGGTGCCGCGGGCGTCTGGTCGACGATCTGCTCGATGACCGCGTTGAGATCGCCGCCATGGAACGGCGGAAAGCCGGTCAGCATCTCGTAGAGCACGGTGCCCAGCGAAAAGATATCGGAACGCCCATTGACGATGCCTCCCATCACCTGCTCCGGCGACATGTATTTGGGCGAGCCGAAGACATTCCCGGCTACCGTGCGCGATCCCGTGGGAAGGAGCGCGATGCCGAAATCGGTGATCTTCACCAAACCGCTTTCCAGCACCATAATATTGGATGGCTTGATATCGCGGTGCACGACGCCTTTCTCGTGCGCGAACGCGAGCCCATCCGCAACCTGCGCCACGATGTCGACGATCTTTTCGGGCGGGAGCACCACGCCGGAGTCGAGAATTTCGCGCAACGATTGTCCGTCGAGGAATTCCATCGCGATGTAGGCGACCGCGTCGCTCTTTCCCACGTCGTGGATCGTGACGATGTTGGAATGGTTGAGCCGCCCTGCGGACCTCGCTTCGCGATAGAAGCGCTGCTCGAATGCGACGGATTCCGTATTCGAAAGATCGAGGGCAATGGTCTTGATCGCGACGATGCGATCGATCAGCGGGTCCCGGGCCTTGTACACGACGCCCATCGCCCCGTGGCCGAGTTCCCTGATGATCTCGTAGCGGCCGAGTTTTTCTAGCGGCATAGGCGGCGATGCCTAACCGGCTTGTGACTCGATTCAGGACCCGTTAGCATGTGCTGCTCCCATCCATCCAGCGCAGCGACCCGAGGTTTCGGATCCCGTTGTCGGTTTGCGCGACCGATCTTTCCGCAGCATGGCCCATGATTTTATCGAAATAGCCGCAGTTACTGACGCCGGAAGCGTGCGTCAATTCAACGAGGACTGCATTGCGACGGATGCCGACATCGGGGTCGCGGTATTGGCGGACGGCATGGGTGGACACCGTGCCGGTGAGGTCGCGAGCCAGATGGCCACGCAAATCGTCATGGGCAGCCTCCAGTCGCAGGTTAGCGAATTTCGATCGGACACGGCTCAGCATTCGCCAATTCGCGCCATTGAGCAAAGCATAAACCGGGCCAATAGGGCAGTCTATGACGCGGCGCGGGGGCAGCCGATATACCAGGGGATGGGAACCACCTTGGCCTTGTCGCTGTTCTACGATAACCATGTCGCCCTGGGACATGTCGGTGATTCGCGGATCTACCGCCTCCGGCGCGATGTCCTGCAATTGCTGACTCGCGACGATTCATTGCTGCAGGACCAGGTCGACCTCGGGTTCATCGCGGCGGCCGAAGCGGGCGAATCGCATAACCGCAGCCTGGTCACCAAAGCGCTGGGCATCGCGGAAACCGTCTCTGCCCATCAGCGCGAGGACGAAGCATTGCCGGGCGACATCTACCTGCTTTGCTCCGACGGCCTGAACGACCTGGTGGAGGAGGAGGACATCCAATTGATCGTCAGTTCGCTCAGCTCCAATTTGCCGCTTGCCGCCAACCATCTGGTCCAGGCCGCAAAGGACAACGGTGGCTACGACAACGTCTCGGTGATCCTCATCCGGGTGCTGAAACCCTTTCCCGCTTCCAGCCACCGGCGATGGCTCGCGCGGCTGCTTGGCTGGTTCCACTAGGCGCCGGGACAACTCATGGCGAAGCTCGTGCTGAGTTCAGGCGGGTCGATAATCCATCAGTGCTTTCTCGATCGGGAGCGCGTAGTCGTTGGCCGCGCTCCGCACAACCATGTCGTGATCGATGATCCGGCGGTGAGCGACGAGCATGTGGCGATCATCACGGTCGGCAACGACCATATCCTCGAACACCCGTGGAAGGTCAGCGACACGCTGGTCAACGGTTCCCCGGCGTCCCGACACATCCTCCAGCATGGCGACACGATGCAGTTCGGCGCGTTCTATCTGCGCTATCTGAATCCACGCGCGTCGGCGGACAGTGACCTCGACCGCACGATGCTCATCGCTGGGTTGCAGACGCGTGTCCAAATTGCGCAGCGCAAATCCGGCCCATCCGCGAAAGCGGTGCACGCGCGGTCTGCGCATGCAGCGGAGATTCACTTTCCCAAGGGCAAGGTCAAGGTGATCGCGGGCAGCCGCACCAGTGGCACGATCAGGCTCGACCGAGTCGTCGCGACCTTCGGTAAACCGGGCAAGGAGTTGGCCGTGGTCACGCGACGGCCGCGCGGATATTTCATCACCCACGTGGAAGGACGCCGCTCTGCGCGCGTCAACGGCCAGCCCATCGGCAAGGATGCGCGACTGTTGCGCCACGGCGACATCATCGAAGTCTCCGAAGAGAAGCTGGAGTTCCTGCTGGACTAAAACGTCCGGCCACTCGCCGACATCCGGCTACAGGCTCAGCTGTTGCCCGTCTACGCGCATGTCGAACGGTCGCGCGGCCGGCGCCGCGATCGTTACCGACCGCCGGCTATGGTAGCTGTAGAGAATTCCAAAACCGACCAGTAAGGTCAGCGTCATCAGTTCCAGCGGTAACGTCAGAATGGCGTCAATCATCGTCGTCTCCCTGTTTTGACTTGGGCGTGCGGCGGCCCAGAGAAACCATTTGAGCACCTGCCGATTCGCCAGTCTGTGCGTCTGCACACAGAGAACGCTGGCCGGCCAGAAAGCGCGGCTGCCGTGTGCGATCGTCAGAACGCGACGTTCGCGGCGCCCTTGAGCGCCAGGATTCGCCGCGCGTCGTCGGGCGTGGCGATCTCGAGTCCGAGCCCTTCGATGGTCTTGCGCGCCGCGAGTACCTGCGCGGCATTCGACTCGGCGAACTTGCCCGGACCCAGCCACAGGCTGTCTTCCAAACCGACGCGGACATTGCCACCCATCGCGGCCGACATCGCGGCGATCGGCAACTGGTTGCGCCCGGCACCCAGTACGCTCCACCGATACTGGTCGCCGAAAAGCCGATCGGCGGTGCGCTTCATGTGCATCACGTCGTCCGGATGCGGCCCGATGCCGCCCAGGATTCCGAATACGCTCTGGATGAACAACGGTGCCTTGACCACGCCGCGTTCGAAGAAGTGGTGCGCCGTATACAGGTGACCGATGTCGTAGCACTCGATTTCGAAGCGGGTGCCGTTGTTCGCGCACGACGTCAGGATGTACTCGATATCCTTGAAGGTATTGCGGAACACTCGCGAGTCTGACGTCTGCAGGTATTCGCGCTCCCATTCGTGCTTGAACGTGGTGAAGCGCTTCAGCATCGGATAGAGCCCGAAATTCATCGAGCCCATGTTGAGCGAGGCGACCTCGGGCTTGAGCTGCAGGGCCGGCTGCAGGCGCTCCTCGATGGTCATCGTCGCCGCGCCGCCCGTGGTGAAATTGATGACGACGTCGGAGCGGCGCTTGATGTCGGGCGCAAATTCCCGGAAGTACTTGGGGTCCTGCGTCGGGCGCCCGTCGACGGGGTCGCGCGCATGCAGATGGACGATCGCTGCGCCCGCTTCCGCCGCCGCGACGGCAGCGTCCGCGATCTCCTTCGGCGTGACCGGCAGATACGGTGACATCGACGGCGTGTGGATCGAGCCTGTGATCGCACAGGTGATGATGACTTTGCGGGCTTCGGCCATGGCAGTTCTCCTCCTGCGGAATTCTACGCACAAAATCCGACGATGAAGCGGCGCGGCTAGCGTCGGCTTGCACGACGCTCCTTGTGCGCCACCGGCGCTTTGCGGGAACGCGCAGGCTTGCGCGTCGCCGCCGGCCCTGCCGCACGTGATTCCTTCGCGCCGGCGTTCATCTTTGCGCGCAGCGTTTTCAGCGAGCGGTCGAGCTCGTCGAAGAGCCAGGCGCGAAACATCGTCAATGGCGGCCAGTCGCGCAGATTGGGTGGATACACCAGATGATAGGGAAGCGCTTCCGGGTGCATGATCGAAATCGGCGACAGCTGCACCAGCCGCCCCTCGCACAGTGCGTCGGCGGCGAGCAATTCGCGCGACAACGCGAGGCCGAGACTCTGCTCGGCGGCCTGCAGCATCAGGCCAGCATCGTTGAAATCCGCCACGGTCCGCACGTTCGTGCGCAGGCCCGCGGCCGCGAACCAGTCTTTCCACAGCTCGCTGTCGCCAAGCAGCGGCTCGCGCACCAACGCCTCAGGTTGCGCACCAAGAAGCCGACGCGCGGCGGACGGCGAGCCGATGATGATGATGGGCGGCTGCTCGAAGAGCCGCTCGGATTCGAGTCCGGGCCACGGACCCTTGCCCTGGCGAACCGCGGCGTGGAAACCCTCGCGTTGCAGGTCGACGGTGCGAAACGATGCTTCGATCTCGAGCGGAAGCGACGGATGACTGTCGCGCCAGCTTCCCATCCGCGGCAGCAGCCAGCGGTTCGCGAACGACGGCAGCACCGTGACGCGCAGGCGCTGCGACTCGCCCCCGGCGGCGGCTGCAGCTGCCTGCACCCCGTCGTCGAGGAGCGTCAGTGCGGTCTGGACACTGCGCAACAGCGCCTGACCGGCAGGATTGAGGACGACGCGGCGGCCGCGACGCTCGAACAACTCGAATCCCAACTGCTCCTCGAGGCCACGGATCTGCTGGCTCACGGCGCTGTGCGTCAGGTGCAGCACCTCGCCTGCCGCGCGCAGGTTCTGCAGTTCGGCCACCGCGCGAAAAGCGGTGAGCGTATTGAGCGGGAGGCGGGGAGCGTGGGGCATGGCGTCTCCGGTTAGTCCATATCTGGTAAGAATTACTTACCAATACGGTCAGAACTATGCGATTCCCAAGGTATGGCTGGGTCATTAACATTACCAGCGTACCAAAACCGTCAGGAGAAAGCCATGAACCGTATCGATGAACTGCTTGGCGTTGCCACTTTTGCCGCCGCGGGGATGTTTGCCGCGATCGCCATTGTGCCGGTGACGAGCGTCGCGGCCGCGGCCGGCGCATCGCGCGCCGGAGCCCACGTCGTCACGGCGGACCCGCTTTCCTTCGCGCCAGTCGTCGTCCTGCCACCCGTCGACATCGTTGCCCGACGCAGCGTCGAGACGGCTCGCATCGACCGGGAAGAGCGCCTGGAAAGCCATCGGATGTCGAAGGCCACGACGCGGCCCGGCGCCTGATCGCCACAGCGAAGTCCGCTGCGGTAACGACGCAACCGACCCAACTTGAGGACACCATGAATACGACCATGCCTTCCCCTATCGCCGCGGCGCGCCCGCCCAGCCCGGTGCTTTCCATGTTCAGCGCCGCGATCGATTCGTTGCACGCCATCGCACGGTCTATCGATGCCTGGCTGGCGGCACGCCAGCGCGCCGCCGAGGACCTCGACGCGTTCGCGAGCATGAGCGAGCGGGAATTGCGGGACATCGGGATGAACCGCGCCAGCACGAACTTCGTCGCGCTGGGCGGCAGGATTCGCGACTATCCGTTCTGACAAGGGCATGCTGCGCGACCGGCACCGGCCTCGACGACCAATCGAACATCAAGTATCCGCGATTCCGCGCTTGTGCCGCGCCAGCGCCAGCAAACGGCGGTCGCGTGCGTCAGTCCTACGCTCGCGTTCGGCGGCGGAGGGCGGCGTGCCCAGTGCGGCGACGACGCGCGCCACGTGCTCCGCATCCCACACCGTCGGGGCCGGCGGCTCGGACGCAAGACCACGGTAGAAGGCGCCGTAGCGCGCGCAGTAATCCGCCACGCCGCCGGGGGCGTTCAGCTCGATGGTCGCGAATGGTCCCATGAACGACCAGCGCAGGCCCAGTCCGTGCGCAATCGTCTTGTCCAGGTCCTCCGGCGACACGAAGCCTTCGCCCACGAGGCGCATCGCCTCGGACAGCAGCGCGCCCTGCAGGCGGTTCAGGATGAAGCCGTCGAGTTCGCGGCGCACGACAACGGGCACCTGCCCCACGTCGGTCATTACCTCCTTCGCGCGTTCGATGGTCGCAGCACTCGTCCACGGTGCGCCGCACAGTTCGACCACCGGAACGAGGTGCGGTGGATTGACCGGATGCGCGACCAGGCAGCGCGCGCGTCCGGCGAGCGCCTCGGTGAACCGCGATGCCGGGATCGCGGATGTTGAACTCGCCAGCACTGCCTTGGGCGGCGCCAGCGCATCCAGCGCGGGATAGACATCGCGCTTGATGTCCAGCACCTCGGGCAGGTTCTCCTGCACCCAATCCACACCTGCCAACGCGTCCTCGATGCGCGGCGTCAGCGCAATCAGGGCGCCCGCCTTCTGGGCATCATCCACCAGCCCGGCCGCATGCTGCTCATCGAGGCTCGCCGCGATATGACCGCGCGCGAGGTCGAGCTGCGCCGGGACGTTATCGTAAAGCCGCACGTGCCACCCCGCGCGCGCAAAAACCATCGCCCAGGCGCGGCCGATCAGGCCGGCGCCGATGATTGCTGCTGTTCGTTCCATGGGTTCACATCCAAAGGACGCGCCGGCGCAACTCGAAGTCGTCGCGCAGCGCCGCCGCCGGTCCCTGGTGGACCACGCTCCCGCGCTCGAGCACATACGCCTGGTCCGCCAGCGCGAGGACCAGGTCGAGGTTGTGCTCCACGATGACGATCGACAATTCCTGCCTCAATCGGTCAAAGGCCTCGAACAACTCCTCGACCACCGCGGGCGCCAATCCTTCGAACGGCTCGTCGAGCAGCAGCACGCGCACGTGACCGGAAAGTGCCCGGGCAACGGCGACCATTTGCTGTTCGCCACCGGAAAGAAAGTCCGCCGGCGTGTCGAGGCGCGCACGCAGGCGCGGAAAGAACTCGAGAATCTTCTCGTCGGACCATGCCACGCCCTGGCCTTGGCGCCGCTTGAGCCGGCCAAGTTCCAGGTTGTGGCGCACGCTCATTCCGGCGAAGAGACCTCGCCCCTGCGGCACATAGCCGATCCCGCTGCGCGCATTGGCCGCAGCGGCTCGCCGCGCGAGGTCTACCTCCGACAACAGGACGCGCCCACTTTGCGCGGTGACGATGCCGATGATCGCCTTCAGCAGCGTCGACTTGCCCGCGCCGTTGCGCCCGAGCAGCGCGACGATTTCGTGCTCGTGTACTTTGAGCGACGCATCCATGACGATGTGACTCTTGCCGTAGAACGCATTGACGCGGTCGAGGTCGAGCACCAGCGGGCCGCCTGCGCGCTCCGCGTGGCCGCGCGGCTTGGCGGCAAGCGCCGCGGTGCCCGACCCGATGTAGACCTCGCGCACCGCCTGGCTTTCCCGCGCATCGCCGGCGGTGCCGTCGACAAGGACCTTGCCCTCGTTCATCACCGTCACGCGATCGGCCAATGCGAACACGCGATCGATGTCGTGCTCGACGAGCAGCACAGGCACGTCGGCCGAAATCCGCTTGATCAGCTCGCCGACCCGCTCGCGCTCCCTGGCCGCGAGGCCGGCCAGCGGCTCGTCGAGCAGCAGCACGCGCGGTGCGCCGGCGAGCGCCAATCCCATGTCGAGCAGGCGCTGGCCACCGTACGAGAGGGAACCGGCTTCCGCCTGTTCGATGCCCGACAGGCCGAGGTAGCGGACCAGTTCCGCCGTACGCGAAGTCACGCGCTCGTTGCGTTGCGCGTCGGCCCAGCCGTCGAAGTGCGACGCGTCGCGCGCCTGCACGGCAAGGCGCAGATTCTCGGCGATCGACACTCGCGGAAACAGGTTGGTGATCTGGAATGAACGGCCGAGCCCCGCTGCCGCAATCCTGTACGGCGGCAGGCCGGCGATCGGCCGGCCGGAAAGAATGACCGAACCCTGGTCGGGCGGAAACATGCCAGTGACGAGATTGAACACCGTCGTCTTGCCGGCACCGTTGGGGCCGATGAGCGCGTGCAGCGTGCGATCGCCGACGACGAACGACGCCGCGGTCACGGCCTTGATGCCGCCGAATGCCTTCGCCAGTCCGCGCGCCTCCAGCACGCCGCCACCCTCGTGTGGCGCGTGCTTCAGAAAATCGGGGAGTGGCACGCCCTGCTCGATCGCGCGCGCGTTCATTGCCGCGGCCTCGACCACCTTGGGCCGGAACGGGTCGGTCAGGCGCCGCCACACGCCCACCAGTCCCGTCGGCGAGAACACGATGAAGCCGACGAAGAGCAGTCCGAAATACAACAACCAGTTCTGCGTCCAGATCGACAGGTATTCCTGGAACAGGATGTAGAACAGCGCACCCAGCGCGGGGCCGAGAAGGCTCCGCATGCCGCCAATCAACACCATCGCGAGGAGAGCGCCGGAAAACGCGATCGATGTGGGGTCGGCCGATGCGAAGCGATGATGGAATGCGAACAGCACGCCGGCGCAGCCGGTCAGCACCGCCGACACGACGTAGGCGATTTGCTTGTAGCGAGTGGTTGCGTAGCCGACGAACTGTGCGCGCTGCTCGTTTTCGCGGATGGCGACCAGCACCGTGCCGATGGCCGAGCGATGGAAGCGCTGAAGCCCGTAGACGACGCCAAGGCCGAAAGCCGCCACTAGCGCATAGTAGATCCATGCATTCTCGAGATCCAACCCGAACCAGCTGGCGCGCGTGACGCCGCCCAATCCGCTTTCGCCGCCGGTGAACGCCGTCCAACGAAAGGCGATCGCGTAGGTGAGTGCCGACAGCGCGAGCGTGAGCAGAGAAAAATAGACGCCGCGCCTGCGCAGCACGATGAACGCGATCGGCACGGCGGCGACCAGCAGCACGGCCACGGACACCAGCCCCGGCCACAACACCGAGCCGGGAAACCAGTATCGCTGCGTGAGCGCGGCCGCGTAGGCCCCCAGGCCGAACCACGCGCCGTGACCGAACGACACCAGCCCCGTGTGACCGACCAGGATGTTGAGCGCCATGCATGCGACAGCGAAGATGACGACGTCGGTGGCGCTGGTGAGCGTCAAGCCGCCGGCCAGCAGCGCGAACGGTAACACCGCCATTGCAGCGGCGGCGATGGCGACGGGGGAGCGTAGGAGAACGCTCATTCTGCGGCCTCCGCACCGTCGCGGGGGCAGGATAGCTCTCCGTGTCGGCCGCACTCAATCGCTCGCGGACGCGCCCTTCGGGCCTGCGCTTCGCGCCGCTCGCTCATTCGAACCTCTGGATCCGCTCGCCGAAGAGTCCGCGGGGGCGAACCAGCAACACGAGCACCATCAGCAGATACATCGAGGCCTCGGCTGCCGCGGGATAGAAATAGACGGTGAGGCCGCGCACGACGCCGACGATGAGGGCGGCCCACACGACTCCCCAGAATGATCCCAGGCCGCCAATCACCACCACGACGAAGGCGGCGGTCAGAATTTCCGCGCCCATGGCCGGATGCACGCCGGATATCGGTGCGAGCAGCACGCCCGCAAGCGCCGCCAGTGCGACGCTGATCGCCACCACGGCGCTCATGTAGGGTTGCAGCGAGATGCCCAGCGCCGCAACCATGTCGGGGTTCTGCACGCCGGCACGGACCACGCGCCCGAATGGCGTGCGCCGCAGCAGGAACCACAGCCCCGCCACCGCGCATGCCGCGATTGCGAGCATCACCAGCCGATACTTCGAGTAGATGAAATCCCCGACCAGCAATTGGCCTTTCAACGCCTGCGGAATCGAGAACGGCAGCGGCGATGCGCCAAAGACCAGGCGCAGTGCCTGTTCCGCGACCATCGCGAGGCCGAAGGTCATCAGCAGGCCCAGGGCCGGATCCTCGCGATAGAAGCGGCGAAACAGGAAGCGCTCGACAACGAGCCCGATCAGCGCAACCAGCACGGGTGACGCGACCAGCACGCCGCCAAAGCCGAGGACATCGACCAGTTTGACGGCGAGGTAGGCGCCGAGCGCATAGAACGCTCCGTGCGCCAGGTTGACGAGGCCGCCCAACGAGAAGATGAGCGACAGCCCGAGCGCGATCAGCAGGTAATACGCGCCGACCAGCAGGCCATTGATGACCTGCTCGAGAACCTGGATCAGGACCATGGCATGCGCGCGGACGAAGCTCAGCAGCCCCGCCCGCGCGGCGTGCTGTCGATCAGGCAGGCATCGTGCAGGCGTTGTCTTCGCGCGTGGGCGCGATGATCTCGAGGCTTTGGCTGGCCCCCGGCACCGGTGCCGACAGCGTGAACAGCTCCCACTTGTTGGTGACTTCGTTCGCCGGCTTGAAGCGTATCGTGTACATCTCCTGCATCAGCTGGTGATCCCAGTTGCGGTAATAGCCGTCGCGCGATTTCATCACGTCGAACTTGGCACCCTTTTCCAGGTGCTCGACGATCTTCGTCGAGTCGGTCGTCTTGAGCTCGTTCATGGCCTGCGCGACGTGCTTGGTCGACATGTAGTCGCCCCACGCCTGGTTTTCCGGGGGCTTGCCATACTTCTTCGTGAACGCTTCGGTGAATTTCTGCGCCGATGCCGACTTGACCTGCGAGTCCCACACCAGCGGCCAGATACCGGTGACGTTGCCCTTGCCTGCACCCCACGCCACGGCGGTGTCGAAGCCGAATCCGGCCACGGGATACGGCAGACCATATTCCATGTACTGCTTCATGAAGTTGGTGATCTGCGCACCAGCGAGATTGGACACGACGAGGTCCGGCTTGGCGTTGCGGATCTTGAGCAGGTACGCGGAGAAGTCCGCGGCATCGGTCGGCACCAACTCGTCGGCTGCGAACTCGCCGCCGTTGGCTGCCATGAAGCGCTTGGCCGCCTTGAGCAGGTCGTGGCCGAAAGCATAGTCGGCGGTCAGGCTGTACCACTTCTTGCCCTTCACCATGCCATCGCGCAGCAGCGCCTGGCCGGCCGCGTAGACGTACATCGTGTTGGCGGCCTCGGTGTGGAACATGTACCGGTTGCACGACTTGCCGCGCAGCTCGTCCGAGTTGCACCCCGTGTTGAAGAACAGGATACGGTTGCGCTGCGCAACCGTGGCGATCGCGAGGCCGGACGCCGAGCTTATCTCACCGATGATCGCGACGACCTTGTCGCGCTCGATCAGACGCGCCGCCTTGGTCGATGCGGTTTGCGGGTTGACGCTGTCCTCTGCGATCAACTCGATCTTGCGCCCCATCACGCCGCCGGAAGCGTTGATCTCGTCGACCGCGAGATTCACACCCATCACCGCGTATTCGCCCAGCGGCCCGAGGAAGCCGGTCAGCGGCGTCAGGTGCCCGATGCGGACCGTCTCCGCCTGGCCGCGGCTGATGGCCGGAAACCCCAATGTGCCCAGCGCTGCCGCAGCCGCACCGGCCTTGAGAACATTGCGGCGCACGCGGCTTGTCGAATCGGTCATTGCTCCTCCTGCTTGTAGCGGGCGCTGCTTGGCGGCCGCGTGTGATTTTTGAACATTCCCCCCGTGATGCGATTGCGCCGCTAGTTATAATGCAACGTCGCGCGCTTGTCCACGCTCGTGGACGCTGTCCTGCGCCTGTGGCATCCCGTCCGGAGGAAACCAGATGGACCTCAATATCCGCGATTTGCGCGTGCTGGTGACTGCGGGCGCGTCGGGCATCGGGCTCGCGACGGCGAGGGCGTTTGCGCGCGAGGGTGCGCGCGTGCACGTGTGCGACGTCGATACCAAGGCGCTCGACGCATTGGCTGCCAGCGACTCGGGTATCACGCGCAGCATATGCGACGTCGCCGATCCCGCGTCCGTCGCGCGCCTGTTCGACGCCGTCACCGCCACGGTGGGCGGCCTCGACACGCTGGTGAACAATGCCGGCATTGCCGGTCCGACGGCGCCCTGCGAAGAGGTCGGGCTGGACGAATGGCAGCGCACGCTCGCGGTCAATCTCACCGGCCAGTTTCTGTGCGCGCAACGCGCCATTCCGCTGCTCAAGGCGAGCACCAACCCGAGCATCGCGAATCTCTCCTCGGCCGCCGGTCGCTTCGGCTTTCCCAATCGCACGCCGTATTCCGCGTCGAAGTGGGGAGTCATCGGCTTCACCAAATCGCTGTCGATCGAACTCGGGCCGCACGGCGTTCGCGTCAACGCGATCTGTCCCGGCTCGGTCGCCGGTCCGCGGATTGAGGCCGTGTACACGCACAAGGCCAGGCTGCGCGGCGTGGCGCCCGAGGTCGTGCGCGACGAGATGATCGCCAACTCGTCGTTAAAGCGCATGGTGAGCGCCGACGACATTGCCAACGCGATCGTGTTCCTCGCTTCTCCGCTTGGGGCGAACATCTCGGGACACGCATTGCCCGTCGACGCCGACACGCATGCATTGGTCTGACGGTGTGCACGTGAGCGCCCGATGAGACTTTCGAAGTCCAGACTCGTCGCGTACAAACAGTGCCCGAAGCGGCTGTGGCTGCAGACGTTCCGGCGCGAGCTCGCGCAGCAGAGCGAGGCGTCCGAGAACCGGACGGCGCAGGGCAACCTGGTCGGCGCGGCGGCGCAACACCTCTACCCGGAGGGCCGGCTGATCGCGCACGTCGACGATCTCAGCGCCGCACTGCTGGAGACGAGCGAGGCACTGGCGGAACCGGGTGACATCACGCTGTTCGAGCCGGCACTGCGTTGCGCCGACGTGCTGGTGCGCGCCGATGTCCTTATCCGCCGCGACGGCCGCTACCGGATGATCGAGGTAAAGTCCTCCACCAAGGTACGGGACTCGCACGTGACCGACACAGCGATCCAGACCTGGGTAGCGCGCGGCGCCGGACTCGACATCGAGCGCGTCGAACTGGCCCACATCGACAACAGATTCATCTATGCGGGAGATGGCGACTACCACGGCCTTTTCGCGCGCGCGGACATGACTGACGCGGTATTGCCCCTGCAGGAGCAGATCCCGGCGTGGATTGCCGCCGCGCAACGCGATCTCGCCGGCCCGATGCCCGACATTGCCGTCGGGCCACAGTGCAAGAAACCCTATGAATGCGAGTTCCTCGCGTTCTGCCGACCGCAAACTGCCGCGTATCCGGTGGAACTGCTGCCCAACAGTGCCAAGCTCGCGCGCCAGTTGCGCGACGATGGCTTCACCGACCTGCGCGACGTTCCTATCGATCGATTGAAGCGTGGCGACCATCAACGGATCTGGCACGCCACGGTGGCCGCGCAGTCCAGCCTCGACCCCGCCGCCGCCGCGAAGCTCGCTGCCCTCCCCTGGCCGCGCTATTTCCTCGACTTCGAGACCGTCGGCCCCGCCGTGCCGATGTGGAACGCCACACGCCCATACCAGAAGGTCCCGATGCAGTGGTCGTGCCATCGGCAGGATGCCGACGGCACGCTCACCCAACTGCCGCCTTTCCTCGAAACCACAGGCCACGACCCGCGCCGCGCCTTCGCGGAGCGTCTTGTCGCGGCAGTCGGCGACGCCCGAACCATCATGGTCTACAACGCGACCTTCGAGCGCGGTGTGATGATGCAACTCGCGGAAATGTTCGATGACCTCGCGCCCGCGTTGCGCGGCATGGCATCTCGCCTGTACGACCTGCTGCCGCTCGCCCGCGAGTACTACTACCATCCTGCGATGATGGGCTCGTGGTCGATCAAGCGCGTGCTGCCGACGATCGCGCCCGATCTCGACTATGGCAACCTCGAATCCGTGCAAAGCGGCGACATGGTGGAACCGGCCTACTTCGAGATGGTGCACAGCGATACCAGCGCCGAGCGGAAGGTCGAGTTGGAGAAAGCGTTGCTGACGTATTGCGCGAGGGACACGTTGGGGATGGTGAGGTTGGCCGAGTTCATGGCCGGCGAGACGGCGTCGGAGCCGGCCCATTGAATTGGCCTGCCCTTGCGGTGGCTGCCGCTATTGTCGACAATGACTGGAACACAATCGCGTGAAGGCCGGGCAGCCATGAACGTCGAAGACACATTGAAGGCAACGATCACCGAGCTGGTCCGTCCCGGCAAGGGCATTCTTGCGGCGGACGAGAGCGGACCGACCATCACCAAGCGCTTCGCCGCGCTCGGGATCGAGTCGACCGAGGAGACACGCCGCCGGTATCGCAGCCTGTTGTTCACCGCCTCGGGCGTGGCGGAGTTCCTCAGCGGAATCATCCTGTTCGAGGAAACACTCGGACAACGCGACAACGACGGCACGCCGTTGCCGGATATCCTTGCCCGCCAAGGCGTCCTGGTAGGCATCAAGGTCGACAAGGGCACGACTCCGATGCCCAACGCGCCCGGTGATTTGATCACGCAGGGTCTGGACGGACTGGCCGAACGGCTAAGAACCTACAAATCACAGGGTGCGCGCTTCGCGAAGTGGCGCGAGGTCTATGGCATCACCGATCGCAATCCCACCGAACTGGGCATCAGGGCCAATGCGCAAGTGCTCGCGCGCTACGCCGCGATCTGCCAGCAGGAAGGGATCGTGCCCATTGTCGAGCCGGAGGTGCTGATCGACGGCGATCACAGCATCGAGCGCTGCCATGAGGTGAGCGAGTCCGTGCTCCACGCGGTATTCGACGCGCTGCATGAACACAAGGTCATTCTCGAGGGGATGGTGCTCAAGCCGAGCATGGTGCTATCCGGCAACAAAAGCGGCGTCACCGCAAGTCCCGAACAAGTGGCGAAGGCAACGCTGGAAGTGCTGCGCCGAACGGTGCCGGCCGCAGTCCCGACCATCAATTTCCTGTCGGGCGGCCAAAGCCCGGAAAGCGCCACCGCGAATCTCAACGCCATGAACGCCAGTTACCCGCACGCGCCGTGGGTGCTCTCGTTCTCCTATGCGCGGGCGCTGCAGGATCCGGCGATGCGCGCATGGGCCGGACTCGACGCCAACGTGCCCCTTGCGCAGAAAGCATTCTCCTGGCGACTCCGGATGAATTCCCTTGCGCGCACCGGAAAATGGAGTCCTGACCAGGAACGCGCGGCCTGATCACCCGAAGGTCGGCCGAAGGTAGCCCATCTTATCCGGCGCTCGGCGGTCCTCCTCGCGCGCGCCGCCGCAGCAGCAGCATCAGTCCGCCCGCCAGGAGCAGCATCCAGCCGGACCCGGCCCCTGAATTCCTGACATTTCGATTCCATGATGCAAGCACTTTCGATCGTCGCCGTCTTGTTTCTTTCGCTGCTGGCAGGCTGCGCCCGCGTGCCGCCGCCCGCGTCCGGCGCCCCATCTCAGCCCGACGCGCCGTCCACTTCGGCCGCCACTACACCACCCCCCGCAGCCAGTAGCGCTCCGCAGCCCAGCGAGCCTGCTGCACCGCCGGCTCCCGCAGTTGCAACCGCTCCCCCGCAGGCTGCTGCACCAGCCGCTGGGCCCGGCACCCTCTGCAAGCCGGGCCCCGAGCCCAAGCGTCGCCAAGTCGGCACCGACGACCGTGCCCGCACCGGCCAAGGCGCCGCCACCCGCCGTGCAAGCTCCGAAAGCCGACAGTCCCAGTCCGGACGTCGCGAAGCCGAAAGCGCCGCCACTGGACCTCGCGTCGCTGGAGCAGCGGCTGAAAGGCACCGATGCCATTGGCGTGCTCACCAAGCTCACGCTCAAGAACCAGGTCGACGACCTGCTGGATCAATTCCGTGCGTATTACCAGGGCAAACTCAAGACCACGCTGGCCGACCTCCGGCGCTCGTATGATCTGCTGGTGCAGAAGGTGCTCGCGTTGCTGCAGGACGCCGATCCGCCGCTGGCCACGGCCATCGTCGCCTCGCGCGAGGCCATCTGGGGAATTCTCTCGGATCCGAAAAAGTTCGCGACAATCTGATTCGACGCAGGAGGCAGCATGAATACACGCATCACAGGCTTGGCGATCACGATCTTCGCGGCGGCATCGGTCGCGACAGCAACGCTCGCGGCCGACGACGCGTCGGTCAAGAAGGACCTGTTCACCGTGATCACGCTTCAGGGTCTGCCTTGCGGCGAAGTCGTCAGCTACACGACGAAGAACGACAACGACCACACGGCGGTCTGCAAGGACGGCAACCGCTACCACGTCTACGTCAACGCGCAGGGTCGCGTGGTCGTCGAGAAGCAATAGGCCCGGCCATCCGAAACACCGGGCGCGCCATCGACCAAGGGTTCCGGCCGTCTCCGTCCATACGGAATACGGCGAATTTCCGCACTTCAGGCCCATCAGTGCGCATTGTGTCGTGTCGGACTGGAGGCCGGCGGCCCGCTTCCGTAATCTCGCCCCGAGACAAGTAGCCAATCAAAGGGCAGAACGATGAGTACCGACCAAACCGCGGCCAAAACACCAAACGCTGCCCCGAGCTCCATGGGAATCCGGCAGGCTTTCCGCGAGATCCGCAGGGGCATCGTCGTGATGTGGTGGGCCTTCTTCGACTGGGTGGCAGTCGTCCAGTGGAAGGCACTGATCCTCGTTTCGTTCCTGGGCATGATCATCGGCGGCGGCATATTCAAGCTGCCCACGCTGTCATTCCTGATCGTCGTCTCCTCCTTCATCATCAAGATCGTCGCGGGCGGCAAGCGCCGCGCGGACCTGACCGCCAGCGAGGCCACCCAGCGCGCCGAAACCGAGCAGCTCGAGCGCACCGTGCTGGAGGCGCGCATGCAGGCGCTGCAGGCGCAGATCGAACCGCACTTCCTGTTCAATACGCTGGCCAGCATCGACCAGCTCATCCAGTCCGACCCGCCGCGCGCGTCGAAGATGCAGCAAAGCCTGATCCGCTACCTGCGCTCGGCCATGCCGCAGATGCGCGAAGGAGGTCGACCGACGCTGGGCCAGCAGGTCGACCTGTCCAGCGCCTTCCTGGAGATCATGGCGGTGCGCATGGAGGCGCGGCTGCAGCCGGTGCTGAACGTGCCGGAAGGATTGAAGTCGGCGCTGTTTCCGTCAATGATGCTGCAGACGCTGGTGGAGAATGCCATCAAGCACGGTCTCGAACCCAAGGCCGAAGGCGGCCGGCTGGAGCTCCGCGCCGAAGTCGCCGATGGACAGTTGGCCGTGCATGTCATCGACACCGGCCGGGGATTTGCGCCCAGGGCCGACGGTGGCGTGGGGCTGGCCAACATCCGCGAGCGACTACGTACCTTGTACAACGGCCGCGCCGAGTTGATCATCAGCGTGCCGGCCGAGGGCGGCACCTGCGCGACGATCAAGGTGCCCTACGAAGTCGCGCCGGCCTCTACGCCAACCTGACTGGACGAGTTCCCGAATGCCCTCAGTTGCCCAACCTGCTCCCACCGCCGTCATTGCCGACGATGAACGCCTGATGCGCGTGCAGATCGCCGCCCGCCTGAAGGAGGCCTGGCCCGACCTGGCGATCGTGGGCGAGGCGAGCAACGGCCACGAGGCGGTGGCCATGGTGCGCAGCCTGGAACCCGATGTCGTCTTCCTCGATATCAGCATGCCCGAGATGGACGGCATCCAGGCGGCGCGGGCGCTGGCCGGCCAGGCTCACGTAGTGTTCGTCACCGCCTACGACCAATACGCCATCACCGCCTTCGAGCAGGGAGCCATCGACTACCTGCTCAAGCCGGCGGAGCCGGAGCGGGTAGCGCTGACCTGCCAGCGCCTGCGCGAACGGCTGCAACAAAGGCCCGACCCGATGGACGACGTCCTCGAGAAGCTGTCGCAGCGTCTCGGCGCAGGCGGGCTCAAGCCCCGCGAATACATGCGCTGGGTGCAGGCCAGCGTGGGCGCCAACATCCGGATGATTCCGACCGGCGATATCCTGTTCTTTCGCGCCGAGGACAAGTACACCCGCGTGCAGACTACCGGATTCGAGGCGTTGATCCGCAAACCGATCAAGGAATTGATCGACGAACTCGATCCGGCGGAGTTCTGGCAAATCCATCGCTCCACTGTCGTTCGCATCGACGCGGTGGAGCAAGTCAGCCGCAACCTGCGCGGGAATCAGGTCGTGCATGTGAAGGGAAGCGCGGAAAAGCTCGAAGTTAGCCGGACCTTCAATCATCTGTTCAAGCAGATGTAGGTCGGGGGCCCCACCAAGAGAGCGTTTTCCGGAGCAAAGTAGGTGTCGGGCCTGCGCTTGAACTCCCGCGTCGCAAGCCCAATATTGCGAGTTGATCCGCCTAAACCACGAGTTTCCAAATGTCCGGTCTGCGCCCGGCCGCCGTCGCCGGAAAGTTCTATCCCAGAGCACCGGCGGTGCTGCAGGCAGACGTGCGCGCGTACGTCGGCGATGCCGCGGCTCGACGTCCCAATGGGGCTCGCCTACCCAAGGCGGTGATCGTGCCGCACGCAGGTTACGTGTATTCGGGCTTAGTCGCGGGCGCCGCGTTCGCCCGCCTTGCCGCCGCACGCGACACGATCCGGCGCGTCGTGCTTTTCGGCCCCACGCATCGCGTGCCCGTCCTCGGCCTGGCGCTTCCTTCCGCGCATGCCTTTGCCACCCCGCTGGGCGACATCGACGTCGATCGTGAAGCCGCTGCAGCTGCCCTTACCCTGCCCTGCGTGCGCGAAAGCGACGCCGCCCACGCATTCGAACACTCGCTCGAGGTTCAGCTGCCGTTCCTACAGGAGGTCTTGGGCGAATTCACCATCGTCCCGTTCGCCGTCGGCGATGCGACACCGCGGGAGGTGGCCGACGTCATCCGGCTGCTGTGGGGTGGTCCCGAGACACTGATCGTCGTCAGTTCCGACCTGTCCCACTACCACAGCTACGCTGAAGCCCGCGCGATCGATCGGGCAACCGCGGACAACATCCTGGCGCTGTCGCCGACGCTCGACCACGAGCAGGCCTGCGGGGCGACGCCGATCAATGGTTTGCTGCTGTGCGCGGGCGAACGCGGAATGCGGCCTGAACTCCTGGACCTGCGCAACTCCGGCGACACGGCGGGCGACAAATCTCGCGTCGTCGGCTATGCATCGTTCGCCTTTGCCGGAGGTGCCGATGGCCGCGCGTGAGCTCGGGAAGGTTCTGCTGACGGTCGCGCGTTCCGCAATCGCGGACAAGCTATCGCTGCCGGCGCAGCCTGACATCACACACGCTGCACTGGCACAACCCGGCGCCACGTTCGTGACGCTGAAGCGCGCGGGGGACCTTCGCGGTTGCATTGGATCTGTGCGGCCCGTCCGCCCTCTCGGCGAGGACGTGCGCGCAAACGCGCTAGCCGCAGCGTTCGGCGATCCCCGCTTTCCGCCGCTCACCGCGTTCGAGTTCGCAAAGGTGGAGGTCGAAGTGTCGTTGCTGACCGCCGACGAGCTCATCGACGCCGTCGACGAGGACGACTTGCTCGCACGCATTCGCCCGGGGCTGGATGGCCTGATTCTCCAGTTTGGCCCACGGCGCGCGACGTTCCTGCCGCAAGTCTGGGATGCACTGCCCGATCCGCGCGAATTCCTGGCCGCACTGAAGCAGAAGGCGGGGCTGCCGGCGGATTTCTGGAGCCCGCAAATGAACGTTTTCCGCTATGGTGTGACCAAATGGGTGGAGAGCGAGGCTTGTGCGAGCGACCTTTCCGAGTTGCAACCATGAACAACCATCCCGGCCGCTGGTGGCACCGACTGGACGATGGCCGCATCCAATGCGACCTGTGCCCACGCGACTGCCGCCTGCACGAGGGCCAGCGCGGCGCCTGCTTCGTGCGCCAGCGCGAAGGCGATGCGATGGTGCTGACCACCTACGGCCGCTCGTCGGGGTTTTGCATCGATCCCATCGAGAAGAAGCCGCTCAATCATTTCTATCCCGGCTCGAGCGTGTTCTCGTTCGGAACCGCCGGCTGCAACCTCGCGTGCAAGTTCTGCCAGAACTGGGACATCTCCAAGTCGCGGGAGATGGACACGCTGATGGATGCTGCGTCGCCCGCGGCGATCGCCGAAGCCGCCGTAAAGAGCAACTGCAAGAGCGTCGCCTTCACCTACAACGATCCAGTCATCTTCGCCGAGTATGCGATGGACACTGCCGATGCCTGCCATGCGCTTGGCGTCAAGACCGTCGCCGTCACCGCCGGCTACATCGGTGTCGACGCGCGCCGCGAGTTCTACGCGAAGATGGACGCCGCCAATGTCGACCTCAAGGGCTTCACCGACGAGTTCTATGTGAAACTCTGCGGCGCAAGGCTGCAGCCGGTGCTCGACACGCTCGTCTATCTGAAACGCGAAACCGAGGTCTGGTTCGAGATCACGACGTTGTTGATCCCGGGCAAGAACGACTCGGAGGCTGAACTCGAGGCCATGTGCGCATGGATCGTGCGCGAGCTGGGAACCGAGGTGCCGATCCATTTCACCGCGTTCCATCCCGACTACAAGATGACGGACCTGCCGCGCACGCCGGCCGCGACCCTCACGCGGGCGCGCGAAATTGCGCTTCGCGCGGGCATCCGTTATGCCTACACCGGCAACGTGCACGACCGCACCGGCGGTACGACATTTTGCGCGCAGTGCGCCAAGCCCCTGATCGTCCGCGACTGGCACGAGATCCTGAGCTACGACCTGACCGCTGGCGGCCGGTGCCGTCACTGCGAAGCGGAACTGCCAGGGCATTTCGCCGCCGCCGACGGCCACTGGGGCCGGCGCCGGGTACCGGTCCGGCTGGCGATGAGTCCGGGGGCCTGAGCCGGCGCCCCGATCAGGGCTAGCGGGCTGCCCGCCAGCAACGATCCCCCGGGTCGCCCGCTGGCTGCGTGTCCCTTGATCTACCTTAAGAATCCCGGCCCCAATAGGCCCGCGGGTCGCCCCAAAATCCCCCGTTGACGCGGCACTGCTGCTAATATGCTGCGGTGCATCAATTTTCCTGAGGGGGCTTCATGGAATTCACAGGCAAGGTAGCCGTCATCACCGGCGCGGCCAGCGGCATCGGCCGGGCCGTCGCGGTCAATCTCGCACGGCGCGATGTCGCCGCAATGGCGCTTTGCGACATGGGCGAGGCCATCGTGGACATCGCCGCCGAAGTCAACAAGGGCGCCGGCCGCGAAGTCGCGTTTCCCTATCGCGGCGACGTGTCCGACGAGGCGTTTCGCCGCTCGGTCTTCGACTCGATCAGCGAGCGCTTCGGCCTGGTCTCGATGTGTGTGCCGGCCGCCGGCATCACACGCGACGATCTCGCAGTCCGTGTCGACAAGGAGACCGGCAAAGCGCGCATCTATCCAGTCGAGCGCTTCCGGCAGGTCGTTGACGTCAACCTGATTGCGCCGGTGTACTGGGCGCTGGAAATGATCGGACGCATCGCCGAAGACCGCGCCGCGCGCGGACTCAAGCGGTGGGAGTCGACCGAAGGAATGCAGGGCGCGATCGTATTCATCGGCTCCGTATCGTCACAAGGCAATCGCGGCCAGATCTCGTACGCGAGCACCAAGGCCGGACTCGAGGGCGCCGCCGCGACGATCATGAAGGAGGCGATTTTCTACGGCGTGCGCTGCGGTCTCATCCACCCCGGGTTCACCGACACGCCGATGGTGCGTGCGATGGGCGACGACTACATCGGCAAGCACATCCTGCCGTTCACGCAATTGGGTCGCCTCATCCGCCCGGACGAAATCGCCGATGCGATCTGCTTCATGCTCGCCAACTCGGCGGTGAGCGGAGAGTTGTGGGCGGACGCCGGCTGGCACGCGCCCGCGTAATTCGTCTGTCGACCTGACCTTAGCCGGCTCAATGCCGGCCGGAGGCGATCCGGTCGGCCATTGCCCGCAGCGCCGCGATCTGTACGCCATTCTTGGTGGCGAAGTTTTCGTCGGTGTAGCCCCACCAGTCCCAGCAGCCATTGGGGTTGAGGCCCGGGATCGAAACCGCCTGCGGAAAGAGCACGACGATGCGATTGGTGTCGGCCCAGGCGGCATACCCCGCGTGCCGCACGAACGTCGTCCCGTAATACAACCCACCGCCTGGCGGCGTCTTCAGCGGCAGATAGTTCTGCCCCTGCTCACACCCGTGCAGCGCGACGTGCAGCCGGCACGGCGCGGCGTGCGCGCACGCCGCCGGAACATACAGCCAACCCGTGGTGTCCATGCCGGTGAGCCACAGGAAACTGCTGTTATTGACGTACCGTGACTGGTCGAATTCGATGAAGCGTCCCGTCAGCGCGCCTTGGCTCCGCGGCTTGAGCGGGCCATGGATCCAGCTCAGGATCGCCTTCGCTCCGTCGAATCCGCACTTGCCGATGTACGGCGACCCGGTAACGGAGCAGGCGCGGCCGTAACTCACGGTTGGCATCGTATGGCCGGCGTTGTCGAGCAGCTTCGTCGAAATGCTTTGGGCCGGCACCGAAAGCCGCGTGTAGTAATCGGCGGCTTGGGCAGCCACTGCCGCCGGAACGATCGGGTCCTGACCGCCGGCGAAAATGAAGACGCGCTGTCCGGCAACATGGCTCGGATTGTCGATCAGGCGGTCGGCCGCGAACCGTCGCGTGGCGCGCTCGAGCGCCGGAACGTCAGCGCTGGTCGCGGAGACGCTGCATGCAAGGTGCGCCGGGTCCAGCGTGCAGGAGCAGCGAGTGGTTGCGCCGAGTACGGTGCCCTGACTGCAAAAATAGGGGCCGCCCGCAACAACGCCAACGCCTTTGACGATGGACGAGTGGGCGACTGCGAACTGCACCGCCATGAACGCGCCGGAGGAGATGCCTGACAGCGACGTCTCGGCGATGTCCACGTTGAGCGCGGGCAGTTCCCCTGGCGGCTTGCCAAGACACGACAGCGGCAACGCGACGGCGCAGGCGAGCAACACGCCGAGGCACACCGAGCGAGTCCGGGTTGCGGCGCGCCTGCGAGGTCCGATCGGTCGATGCGTTGATGTTGAGTTGCGCATGGCCATTCAATTCACATTCAAAGGCTCATTATGGCAGTCCCGCGCCACGAAAGGACACCGCAAATAGCCGGCCCGGCCACGGTCGAACCGCTCGACTGAACGCGTGCAATTGCACGTCGGGTCGTGAGAAAATACGTGTTTGGCTCGGCGACCCCGCCTTCCCGCGCATTGGCCGCCCGTTGTCTCATTCTCGGCAATCTCCATGAAACTCGACGACCCCAAAACCCTTCGTTCGGTGGCACACGCCGCCATGCCGCCCCAGGCCATTTCCGAGGAGATTCTCCTGGAGAAATACGCCAAGGGCACGGAACAGAACGTCGAGGCGGTGCGCCGCCGCGTCGCGCGCGCGCTGGCCGCGGTCGAGGCGCCCCAGCAGCGCGAGCGGTGGGAACAGGCGTTCATGGAAGCGCAGCAAAACGGCTTCATCCTGGGCGGCCGGATCAACTCGGCGGCGGGCACGGACCTGAAGGCCACGCTGATCAATTGCTTCGTGCAACCGGTCGGCGACAGCATCTCCGGCGACGAAAATGGCGTTGGAATCTATGTTGCGCTCAACGAGGCCGCCGAGACGATGCGCCGCGGCGGGGGCGTGGGCTACGACTTTTCGCACATTCGGCCGCAGGGAGCGCACGTCAAGGGCACGAACAGCCGCGCCAGCGGGCCACTTTCCTATATGCGGGTGTTCGACCAGAGCTGCGCCACCGTGGAGTCCGCGGGCTCCCGTCGGGGCGCCCAGATGGGCATCCTCCGCTGCGATCATCCCGACATCGAGGCGTTCATTCACGCCAAGGACGACGGACGGCTCACGAACTTCAACCTTTCCGTGGCGGTGACCGACGAGTTCGTCGCGGCCGTGCGCGACAACGCACAGTGGCAGCTCGTGCACAAGGCGCCGCCGGCGCCTGACCTGATCGCGGCAGGGGCGCATCAGCGTGAAGATGAACTCTGGGTCTACCAAACTGTGCGCGCCGGCGCGCTGTGGGACCAGATCATGCTGTCGACGTATGACCACGCAGAACCGGGGGTCGTGTTCATCGACGCGATGAACCGCGACAACAACCTTTCTTATTGCGAGACGATTGAGGCCTCGAATCCATGCGGTGAGCAACCACTTCCATCGTACGGTTGTTGCGACCTCGGCAGCGTCAACCTGACGTGCTTCGTGCAGGATCCATTCATGCCGGGCGCGCGCTTCGATTTCGCCGGGTTCGCAGCCACGGTGGCGGTCGGCGTGCGCATGCTCGACAACGTCCTCGACGTGACGGCGTGGCCGTTGCCGCAGCAAAAGAAAGAGGCGATGGACAAGCGCCGCGTCGGCCTCGGCTTCACGGGCCTGGGCGATGCGCTGATCGAGTTGAATCTGCGCTACGACAGCGCGGAGGGCCGCGCAATGGCCGCCCGCATCGCCGAGAAGATGCGCGACGCCGCCTACCTGGCATCGGTGGAAATCGCCAAGGACAAGGGGCCGTTCCCGCGCCTCGACGTCGAACAGTACCTTGCCGCGCCGCGCTTCGCGTCGCGCCTGCCCGACGACATCAAGTCGGCCATCCGCGCGCATGGCATCCGCAACAGTCACACGCTGTCGATCGCGCCGACGGGAACGATTTCGCTCGCGTTCGCCGACAATGCGTCGAACGGCATCGAGCCCGCATTCAGCTGGTTCTACCGGCGCAAGAAGCGCATGCCCGACGAAACGATGAAGGAGTACCAGGTCGAGGATCATGCGTACCGCTTGTACAAGCACCTGCATGGCGCCGACAACACGGCCGAGCTGCCGCCGACTTTCGTCAACGCGCTGCAGATGAGCGCCCAGGATCACATGTTGATGAGTGCGGCCGTGCAGCCTTTTGTCGACACCGCGATCAGCAAGACGGTGAACGTCCCGGCCGACTATCCGTTCGAAGCATTCAAAAGCCTCTACTTCGAAGCATGGAAGGCGGGACTCAAGGGCATCGCGACGTATCGTCCGAACAGCCTGTTGGGCGCGGTGCTCGAGGTCGCGCCGGTGGACGCGCCAGCTGGCGAGCCGCAGGACTTCGATACCGCGGACCCCGACCGGCGCATTCGCCTGGATCGCGCGCACCAGCCTCCGCTATCCAGCCTGCGCTGGCCCGGCCGTCCGGAACTCGCCAACGGAAATCCTTGCTGGACGTACGTGGTGCGCCACCCGCTGGGGGACTTCGCCGTCTTCATCGGTCACATCGACGACGGCGGGTCCTACCCATTCGAGGTCTGGATCAACGGCGCCGAACAGCCGCGCGGCCTGGGTGCCATCGCCAAGACGCTGTCGATGGACATGCGTACCAACGACCGCCAGTGGCTCGACATGAAGCTGTCGGCCCTGCAGAAGGCCAGCGGCGACGACGGCTTCGAAATGGCCATGCCTCCCGACGGGCGCCGCATACGCGTGCCGAGCCTGGTGTCGGGGTTCGCGAAGCTCATCCGCTACCGGTGCAATGAACTCGGCGTGTTCGCGGGCGAGACCGCCGGCAAGTCACCCGTGGTCGACGCGCTGATGGGGCCGAAGGAGCCGAAGGCCGGTCCGGACGGCACACTCTCCTGGACCGTGGACGTACTCAACCACTCGACCGGCGACGACTTCGTGCTGTTCCTGAAGGAACTGGTGATGCCCAACGGGCAGCGCCGGCCTTATTCGATGTGGCTGTCCGGCGAGTATCCGCGGGTGATGGACGGGCTGTGCAAGGCGCTTTCACTCGACATGCGCGTCTACGATCCCGCGTGGATCGGAATGAAGCTGCGCAAGCTCCTCAACTATGGCGAGCCGAACGGGTCGTTCATGGCGCGCACGCCAGGCTCGGACAAGGCGCAGACCTGGCCGTCGACGATTGCCTATCTGGCCCAGTTGATGATCCACCGCTACGCGATGCTCGGCATCCTGACCGAACAGGGTTATCCGGTGGAACACGCCGGCATCCTGGCGGTGCCGACCGGCCGAGCAGGCGCAGAGTGGCGGATTCAAGACGCTCCCCGGCAAGAAGTGTCCCGAGTGCGGCAACAAGGCGCTGATCCGCAAGGACGGCTGCGACTTCTGCACCGACTGCGGCTTTACCGGCGCCTGCGGCTGACGTCGGCGGCCCGTGTTACCGGGAAGCAGCCGTTGGCGCGCCGACCGGCATCTTGCGAGCCCGCGACATCGCCAGGTACTCAGCCAGCACGATTTGCCATCGCTCTTTGACGCCCTGCTCACAGCCGAGATCCCGGCGGCGATGCTGCGCGTGAGCTATTAACTTGGCATCCGAGCCCTCACGCCGCGTAACGCCTCCATCGTCGGCATTTCTTACACCGTGCGCTGGCACGTGCGAAGTGATATAGCGCAACACGCTGAATCGATGTCCCATTTCCTCCGTGGCGTGCGTCATGCTTGCGGCGAAAATCGGTTCGCGATGCCCTCGCGGTATCTAAAGACATGGGGGAGGGGAACATCATGGTCCACCTTTTGACGACGCTGCGTCGGACGCTCTTTCTGCTGTTGGCAGCGACAATGACTGCCAGTTCGCTGCTGCACGCAGACACGATTGTGGGCGGATGGGGTGTGGTTGACCCGACAGGTGTTTCGGGCGTCAACTTCTTGCCCGATGGCCAGTACATGCATATCCAATTTGGCCCCGCGGGTGGTGGCGGGCATTCGGGTATCGAACGTGGAACGTACAATTGGAATGCCGTCAACGGCGCTTTTTCAAGCCAAACGGGCCTTGATAAGAACGGTGAATGGGGTCTTTCGGATCCGTACCCGACCGGATCTTGCCAGCCTGCAAATGGATGCGTGGCCACCGCAAGCAATGGCGTAATCACTCTTTTCGCTCCTGGTAGCAATCCGCCGGAAACCAGCACCGGCTTCTCTATCGGAGCCTGGTATGTGGAGGGCACACCTGGTCTCGACGACTTGATCGTGTTCGACCTCTTCTCGAACGGTGCTTATCTATTAGGCATCGACCCGCCAGCAACGGGGTATTACGTCTACGGCTTCTACGACTCCTTGACCGGAGCGCTGACACCCCAGGCGACCGATTTGCCGGGAGGTCTTACCGGGCCCGATCATGCATTTCTTTCCGGCAATGAGCTTGTCCTGGCGGGTGCAAATGGGCAGCTGACGCTGCGAGCCATTGCCATTCCTGAGCCAACAACGATCCTGCTCGTTGGATTGGGGCTTCTCGGCCTCGCCGCGACACGAGGGAAAAGGCTTTCGAATCCAGCGAAGGCATAGACCTACGGTTTGTTGCGAGGCCCCTCTTAACCGGCGACGCGAGCGTCGGCCGGCTGCTTCGATCGACGCTGCGCGCTGCCTACTTCCTCGGTGGGTAGCTGACGTCAGCAGTCGCAGGCTTGTCCTTGCCGATCCGCGACCATGATTTCACGTCGAACGTGAACTCCGCGACGGCGCACGTCGGCATGCGGGTGATCTTGCTCGACAGCCGATGCGAGAGGTCGGTCAACTCGGGGTTGTGACCGAACAGCATCACGCACCCTGCCTCCTTGTCGAGCCGCTGAATCACGTCGAGCAGAACGTCCGCCTCCGCCGCATACAGCCGGTCGTCGACGACGATGTTCTTGCGCTTGTAGCCGAGTTTCTTGGCAATGACGCGTGCCGTCGTGAGCGCGCGCTTGGCCGGACTCGACAGAATCAGGTCAGGCTTGACGCCCGCCTTGGCCAATCGCTCGCCAACCTTTGGCGCGTCGCGCTTGCCGCGAGCGTCCAGCGGGCGTTCGTTGTCGGGCAACGCCGGGTTGTCCCGGCTCGACTTGGCATGACGGACGAGAAAGAGAGTCTTCATGATCTTGGCAGCGAACGGAGTGTCGACGGAACATTCTAACCCTGCAACACCAAGGCCCTACGCTATCGCCGGCATCGCCAGCCGCACCCGGTTCTGCAGCAGCCGGTTGAGCGGACTGGCAGGCTTGCGCGTCGCGCGCTCGGCCACCAACGCACTGGCCAGGCCCGCCTTGCGCGCGCGCAACGCCGCTTCGGTATGGGTGAGGTGGATGAGGTCGCACTGGGCGAGACTGCCGCCGCAGCGATGGGCGAAACGCCGGACCTGCGCGAGCCACTCGACGCAGGCTGCGAAGTCGCGCCGCGTAAAGGCTGCCAGCGCCTGGCACATCGGCCGCACCAGCGCGCGTTCGGGCAGCACCGCCGGCGCCTCCTCGTGCAGCGCATCGAGCAGCCTGGTCGCCGCAGCGTGACGCTTCGCGGCGGAGAAGGCCATCATCGCGTGCACGACGTGGAATGGCCGCACCAGTGCCAGCCGCTGCATCGCCCAGCGATCGGCGAGCGCCCGCCACCGCTCGCGCAGGTCGAAGTTCCGCAGTTCGAGCCGCCACAGCAGCGCCGACGCGTCGCTGAGCGCGGACACGTCGCCATTGGCCGCGCTCGCAATCTTCCTGTCGTACATGGCGAGCGCCGCGCCCACGTCCTCCAGCTCCAGGTGAAACAGCGCGCGGTGCCACGCCAGGTGGACGACGTAGCCGTTGCCTTCGCTCCATGCCGCTTCGTTGCCGGCGAGGAACGCGAGACCCTCGCGGGCGCGCGCCTCCATCTCCAGCACGTGGACCAGCGCGTGCATGGCGCCTACGTGCATGGGATCGATGGCGAGCGCGTCGCGCGCAGTCTTTTCGGCGTGGCGATACTCACCGTTCTCCTCGAGCCCGAATGCGTACATCGCGAGGACGCTCGCGTAGCCGCGCATGCCAGCGTGCCATTGCGGCAACACGCTGGCGACGCGATCGCGCAGCATCTCCCATTGAGCCATGCGAAAGTCGAGCGCGTGCGCGACGATGAGCGCGAGCATGTCTCGTGGCCGCTCGGCGACGATGGCCCCGTAGCGCGCGAGGGCCAGCATCGAGTCGCCGTCGAGCCACGCGCGTGCCGCCTCGGCGTGGCGGCGTGCCGGGTCGTCCCGGTCCAGCTTCGCCGCGTCGATCGCGTCCAGGCTGGTTCGCAGCGCGGACCAGGCCGCCGTGTCGTCGCCGTGCACGATGAGTCCGGCGCGCAGGCAATGCGCCCACACGCACCCCGGATCGTCGTCCAGCAGCTGTTCGAGTGCGGCCGCGGGATGGCCGCGGTGCGTGTGCATCCGCTCGAGCACGCTGTCGCAACGTTGCTGCGAGGCGGAGTCGGCGACGTGCATCGCCCGATCGTGGAGTGAAACGTCGTTCATGATCGTGATGAATCTTCCTTGCCGCTGGATACAATTCGCGCGAGCCGTCGGCCCATTACTCGGGAACGGTTTCGCCCGAACCGCCCATCTCCTTGGGTACGTCCTTCATCTTGGGCAGTCCGTCCCTCATGTGCAGGACAGTTTCGGCGTAGTTCACGTGCAATTGCGGGACGTGGCGGTACGTCGGTATCGTCGCGGCGTACACGTCGATCAGCCCCCAGTGCGGATGTTCCGTCATGAGGTGGCCGCCGCACATCTTGCAGAACTGGCGGTAGCTTCGCTCGGTCTTGTGGTACGTGCCGACGTTTTCCGCGCCGCGGGTGACGGTCACGGCCTCGGGCTTCCACAGGCTGAACGCGTTGACGGGCGCGGCCGACCAGCTCCGGCACGACTCGCAATGACAAAAACCTGCAGCAACGGGCTCGCCGGTCACCTTGATCTCGACGGCGCCGCAAAAGCACTTCCCGACATACGTTTGGTTCATGGTCCTGCCCTTTCACTGTGACGGAAACGGGCTCTGGCGTCCGTTGTTCCGTGCAATGAAGTCTAGGCAGCCGGTACATCGCCGCAATTTCGCCGGCAATGCCCGTTCGTTTCTTTTGTTTCAGCGATCAGGCGCGGGGGCGCGCGCCTAGGCTTCGTCGGCCAGTTCGGCGACCACCCGCCGGACTTCACTGGGAAGGAAGGGCTTCTCGATGACGGGGCGGCCGCACTCCGCGACGAAATCGCGCGACGCGGTGGTCAGCGTGTCGCCAGTGACGAATACGACGCGTGCACCCTGCCCGGGCCACCGCCGCTCGATCTCGTGGTAGAGCGCGCGCCCGTCGAGGTCGGGCATGCGGATGTCGGTGAGCACGACGTCGTAGTTTTCCGCCGCCATGCGCTCCAGCGCGTCGCGGCCCGAAGCGACGGTATCCACGCGGTGGCGCGCGGCGGCCAGGATCTCCGCCAGCGTGTCGCGGATTTCCGGCTCGTCGTCGACGATGAGAATGCGGCGCTCGTCGCCGCGCACCTCCGGGCTCGCCGCGTCCGCAGCCGCGGTCGTCTGCACGGCCCCCACGGGCAGCGCGATGGTGAACGCCGCGCCGCCCTCGGCCGGACTATCCACGGTGAGCGTGCCGCCGTGCGCCTCGACGATGCCCAGGCTCACGGCCAGTCCGACGCCCAGACCCATGCCCGTGGGCTTGGTCGTGAAATAGGGTTCGAATATCCGTGCCCGCAGGTGCGGCGGGATGCCGGGACCATTGTCCGCGACTGTGATCCGGATCATGTCCTCCGCGGCAAGGTACTCGGTCGCCACGCGTATCCGGCGTGGCGGCGGCTGCTCCTGCAGCGACTGCTGCGCGTTGATGATGAGGTTCAGCAGCACCTGGTGGAGCTGGTCGGCGTCGGCCAGCGTCGGTGGAATGTCGCGCGCGAGGTCCAGCGTCACGTCGATGCTGCTGGTGCGGATGGCGTAGCCGGTGATGTCCAGCGCCGCAGTCACCACGTCGTTGATGATCACCGGACCGCGTTCGGGCGGCTGCTGGCGGGCCATGGCCAGGAACGTGCGCACAATGCGCGCGCAGCGTTCGGCGGCGACGCGGATTTTCTGTGCCGCGACCTGGGTGGCCGGGTCGCCGCGCTCTTCGAGCAACACCGCGCGCGCCACGACGACCGATAGCGGATTGTTGAGTTCGTGGGCGACCCCGGCCAGCAGCGAACCGAGCGCGGCGAGCTTCTCGCGCTGGTAGAGCGTCTCCCTCTGCCGCGCCAGTTCGGTCGCCGAGCGCTTCTTCTCGGTGATGTCGCGGGCGATGGTCAGCACGTGCGGCTTGCCCTGGTAGCGCATCGGGATGCCGTGGACTTCGATTTCCAGCGCGACGCCGTCCTTGCGCAATTCGGTGACTTCGATGTGGCGCGATTCGCCGGCGGCGACCGAGCGCAGGAACTCCGTGGCATACGAGGGACCCGCCCAGTGGCCGGACGGCGACGAGCCGTCGTCGTCGCCATACCCATACATATGCCGCAGCGCAGGATTGGTGTCCACGAGTTCGCCGTCGGCCGTCCACAGCGCCACGCCGTCGATAGCTGCATTGAACATCGCGCGGTATTGCTCCTCGCTCGCGCGCAGCGCCGCTTCGGCCTCCTTGCGGTTGGTGATGTCGCGGGCCAGCGCCAGCGCCATGGAGTCGAATGCGCGGCTCAGGCGGCCGAGTTCATCGGGACCCCTGAGGCCGCTCCGCGCCGCGAGGTTGCCCGTGGCGATCTGCTCCGCCGCGCTCACCAGCCGCGCCGTGCGGCGTGTCAGCAGGAAGTGAAAAACCAGCCACATCGTGAGCGCCAGCGCCGTCACCCATCCGGCCCAGTACAGCGCTTGCCGGATGACCTGCGCGCGCGCCTCCGCCTTGTAGCGCTTCAGATCGTAGGCGAGGAACAGGCTGCCCGTGCGCGATGGCCGCAACTCTTCGCGCGCGCTTCCCATCAGCACGCCTGCGTAGCCGAGCAGCTCGTCGCCGCTGGCGTTCGCGGTCAGCCCAGCGCGTCGTTCGCGAATCGCTCCCGCAGCCCGCTCGATGTCGGATTGCGGCAGGAACTCCGCGATCCCCTTGCCGAGCCATGCGCGACGCGTCGAGGCGATGACGATGTCCCGGTCGTCGGTCAGCGCCGCGAACGCGACGTCGTGGTTGTGCGCCAGCACCGCGACCTCGTGCTGCGCCGCGGCCGGATCGCCCTTGAGCAACAGGTATTCGAGCGTGCTCTGCAGGCGCGACACTTCCTGCACAAGCCGCTTGCGGCTGTCCTCCGCGGCCTCGCGCTCGGCTTCCGGCACGTGATAGAGCATGTTCACCGTGCTCAGGATCGCCGTGAACCCCAGCAGGATCAGCGGGACCGTAACTTTCAGCGACCCCGGTGCGCCCATCGCTAATTGCCCAGGTGGGCCAGCGGTGCGGGCGCGAGCAGCTCCTCGATGGCGGGCGCCTTGGTGAGCAGCTTGGCGTCCATCATCAGCGACAGCAGACGGCGCCCGGTCACGACCAACTCCGGCTTATCCCCGCCCAGCATCCTCAGGTTCTCGTCGCGCGTCGGAATGTGCAGGCCCTTCAACGTCTCGAGGAACTGCTCTCCCGACGTCTGCTGGCGGATGCCCATTCGCCGAGCGGCATCTTTGGGGTCGGTGAGCATGTAGTCGAGGGCGCTGAACCAGCCGGTGAGCAGCGCCCGCAGTTCGTCCGGATGCGACGCGATGGCGGTGTCGCGTACCGCCAGCAGGTCGACGATCTCGCCGGGCATCTGCGTGCTGTCGAACAGCGTCGTGGCCCCCGCCTTGAGGAACTGCGCGCGGAATGGATCGAACGTGACGGCGCCGTCGACCAGTCCCTTCTCGAACGCGCCCGGCTGCTCGTTCGACTCGAGGTGCACGACGTTGACATCGCCGGCTTGCATGCCGTTGATGGCCAGCGCCCGGCTCAGCACGAACGCGCCGAGGGCGCTGCTCTCCACGGCGACGGACTTGCCCTTGAGGTCGCGCATCGACTTCATGCCGCGGCGCCCGACGACCACGTCCGCGCCGTGGGACACATCCACGACCAGCACGATGCGCGGCTTGAAGCCGTCGGCGGCGAGCCCGAACAACTCGTCGAGGCTGATGACCATGCCGTCGATGGCCTGGTTGCGAAAAGCGCGCAGCACTTCGCTCGCCGACGGATATTCGACGAGCTGGACGGACTTGGCGTCGAGGCGGCCCAACTCTCGCGCCAGATAGAGCGGCTCGCTGCCGATCCACACGTTGGTGCCGATGCGCAGCACCGGGTCCGGGGTCCGCGTGCACCCGAACAGCGGCAGCGCCAGCACGACGCAGGCGAGCACGCAAGCGAAATGGCACAATTCGCGGCGCAATTCGTTCATCGGCGCCTCACGCCCCGTCCGGTACGAATATGTAGCCTTCGTTGCGCACGGTCCGGATGAAGCGCGGATGCTCGGGGTCGGGCTCGATCTTCTTGCGCAGCCGCATGATGCGCAGGTCGACGCTGCGGTCGAACGGATCCCAGTCACGCTGGTTGAGGTTGAGGATGCGTTCGCGCGACAGCGGACGGTTCGGATGCTCGGCGAACGCCTTGAGCAGGTCGAATTCCAGCGGCGTCATCGCCACCTCGCCGCCCTTGTCGTCGGTGAGGCGGTGGGCCGCCAGGTCGAGCACGCAGCGCCCGATGCGCACGCGTTCGGCGCCGATGTCCGCCCTCGCCGCGGCGGACGTGCGCCGCAGCACGCTCTTCACCCGCGCCTCCAGCTCGCGCGGGTCGAAGGGTTTGGGAACGTAATCGTCGGCGCCCATCTCGAGTCCCACGATGCGGTCGACGACCGTCGCCGCGGACGTGAGCATGACGACCGCGATCGTCGCATAGCGCTCGCGCAGGAAGCGCGCGAAGCTTAAGCCGTCCTCGCCGGGCATGTTGATGTCCACCAGTGCGAGGTCGACCGGATGCTGCTCGACCATCGCCTTCGCAGCCAGCGCGCTCTCGGCGCCGATCGCCGCGTAGCCGTGCGCGACAAAGTACTCCTCCAGGACGTCGCGCACGTCCGGCTCGTCATCGACGATCAGGATGGTGGCCTTCGGACTCACGGCCGCAGTTCCACTGTCTTCTCTCTTCCTCGGCGCATGGGCGACGGACTCCCGGGCACGCGAACCCGCGAATCCTACCGCCATCGCGCCGCGATGCGTAGAACTTCCGTCAAAACGATCCATTTCCATGGGGACTCCCCGGTCGATGGCAAGAGGATAGATCGCCCCGGACGCGATTCGTACCCCGCGGGTCGTCCGGGAAACAAATGAAACAAAACCAGCGTTCCGATGCAGTCATGCTGCCGCGGCCCGCTCCTAGACTGGGTCCAACTTGCCGCACCGCCGGGCAAGCGAAGACCAGAAGAGGATCGAACCATGTTCACGCACAACATCAGCAACAGCACAGCGACACCGACCGCGGTGACCTCCAAGGCGGTCGAGCGTATGCACGCCGACGCGCGCGCGCCGCTCCTTGCGCATTTTCTCGCGCTGCCCGCCGCGGATCGGCGCCTGCGTTTCGGCCGGCCCGTCGCCGAGTCCGTCATCGCTTCGTATGTGGACGGCATCGACTTCGTCCGCGACACGATCCTTGGCATCCGCGACGACCGGGCACAAGTCGTCGGCGTGGCGCATCTGGCGTTCGACGGCGATTCGGCCGAGGTTGGCCTCTCGGTCCTGCCCGGATACCGCAAGCGCGGCATCGCCAGCACGCTCTTCGGCAGCGCCTTGGCACGCGCACGCTGTTACGCGCGGGGCATCACCATGCTGTTTTCGGCGATCAACGTGCCGATCCTGCGCATCGCCCGGCGCTTCGGCATGGCCGTGCGCTTTCGCAGCGGCGATGCCGAGGCCCGGCTCGACATCGGGTCCGTCCCTGCGGCGCCACTCGCCAACAAATTGCCCACATCGGAATTCGCATGAACCTGTCGACCAACCTTGCAGTGAGAGCAGCCCTTCACCCAAACCACAGGAGCACGACCATGACTGCAGCAACCGCAACCGCCACCGCCACTCCCGTCGTCGACTTCGCCGCCATCAAGGGTCGCCAGCAGGCGGCATGGTCCACGGGCAACTACGCCGTCGTTGGCACCACTTTGCAGATCGTCGGCGAGACCCTCTGTGAAGCCATGGACCTTCGTTCCGGCATGCGCGTGCTCGACGTCGCCGCCGGCAATGGCAACGCGACGCTTGCAGCGGCGCGCCGCTGGTGCGACGTCACGTCCACGGACTACGTGCCCGCGCTGCTGGAATCCGGCAGGGCGCGCGCGGTGGCGGAAGGCCACGCCGTGAAGTTCCAGGAAGCGGATGCCGAGAACCTGCCCTTCGGAAACGCGTCCTTCGACGCCGTGATGTCCACGTTCGGCGTGATGTTCACGCCTGATCAGGAACGCGCCGCGAGCGAGCTGCTGCGCGTATGCAAGCCCGGCGGCAAGATCGGGCTCGCGAACTGGACGCCCGACAGCTTCATCGGCCAGTTGTTCAAGATCATCGGGCGCTACATTCCGCCGGCCGCCGGCCTCAAGTCGCCGTCGCTCTGGGGGACCGAGTCCCGAGTCGCCGAGCTTTTCGGCCCCGGCGCCAGCGCCATCCGGACGACGCAGCGCGAATTCATGTTCCGCTACCGCTCGCCCGCGCACTGGATCGAGGTGTTCCGCACCTACTACGGCCCGACGAACCGGACGTTCGCCGCGCTGGACGCTGCGCACCAGGCTGGCTTCACCCGGGATATCACGGACCTGATGGCGAGCCGGAACCGCTCGGGAGACAAGACGCTCGTACTGCCGAGCGAATACCTCGAGGTCGTCGTCGAGCGCAAGCGTTGAACGGGATCGGCGCTCTAGCCTCCCACGGCCCGCAAGTCGAGCTCGTGCCGGTGACCCAGCCAGATCGCGCAGTCCCGATGGTCGCGCAATTCGTCATCCGTATTGGGGTGCGCGAATACGTCGAGCGCTCCATGGTTGAGGGCGAGCCAGCTCACGACATCGGAGAACTGCGCCGGCGCGAACGCGACCTGGAAGCTCCACTTCGGATGCGGGCCGACCTCCCGCTCGTGGAAGCGGCCGATCTGGACCTTGTCGCCGAATTGCGCGGCGATCACCTCGCGGAATTTCGCCGCGTCGTCACGATTGGTCGAGTCGAAGTAGACATGCGCGTGCCAGCTCGCGATACGTGACACGTCGAGATAAGCCATTGCCACCCTCCTTTGCCGGACAAGTTCGATGTTCGCCGGCTCGATGCCATAGACTGTAGCAAGGTCCGGCGGCGGCACGGCGGCACGTCCCGACTGGGAACCCCTGGTTCGGGCTGAACGACGGCATCTGTCCGGTCTCCGCGGAAGGGCCGGGCACGATGTGGCAAACTGGCCGATCGTCCCAATCTATCGGCCCATGGCCTCAGTCCCTACCGTGGCGGCATTCCCATTCGACAACTCGTTCGCGCGTGAACTCGAGGGGTTCTACACGCCTTGGCGGCCGGTCGCCGCCCCCGCGCCACGGCTGCTCTTCTTCAATCGTGCGCTGGCGGCGGAACTCGGCGTCGACGTCGCTTCGCTCGACGACGCCGCCTTGGCCGCGACGTTCGCCGGAAACGCGCTCCCCGACGGCGCGCAACCTCTGGCGCAGGCCTACGCCGGTCACCAATTCGGCGGATTCTCGTCGCAACTCGGTGACGGCCGCGCGCTTCTGCTTGGCGAGGTGATCGACCGGCAGGGGTTTCGTCGCGACATCGCCTTCAAGGGGTCGGGCCGCACGCCATTCGCCCGCGGCGGCGATGGCAAGGCCGCCGTCGGACCGATGCTGCGCGAGGTCCTGATCGGCGAGGCCATGCACGCGCTGGGCATCCCCACGACGCGGGCATTGGCGGTCGTCGCGACGGGCGAGCCGGTGTACCGCGAGCAAACCCTGCCCGGCGCGGTGTTGACGCGCGTGGCCGCGAGCCATATCCGCGTGGGGACCTTCGAGTTCTATGCCGCGCGCGGCGACCTGGACCGCGTGCGCAAACTGGCCGACTACACGATCGCGCGCCACTACCCTGAACTCGCGACGTCACTACAGCCCGTCCTGGCGCTGCTGCGGGCCGTGGCCGAGCGCCAGGCTGCGTTGATCGCGCAATGGATGAACGTGGGCTTCATCCACGGCGTGATGAACACCGACAACATGGCGATCTCGGGCGAGACGATCGATTTCGGGCCGTGCGCGTTCATGGAAGCCTATGATCCCGCCACCGTGTTCAGCTCCATCGACGGGCGCGGACGCTACGCTTTCGGCAATCAGCCCGACATCGCGGCCTGGAACCTGGCGCGTCTTGCCGAAACGCTGCTGCCCCTGCTTTCGTCGGACCAGGAGAAGGCCATTGCGATGGCCACCGAAGTCCTCGTCGCCTTCCCGATGCAATACCGCAGCCATCTGCTCCGCGGACAGCGCGCCAAGCTTGGTCTGCGCAGGGACCGACCGGACGACGACGGCGCCGATGCGGCGCTGGCCGAGGACTGGTTGAGACTGCTTCATGCCGGGGGTGTGGATTTCACGCTCGGGTGGCGGCGGCTGGCCGACGCCGCGGCCGGCGACGAGGCGCCGCTGCGCGCGCTGTTCTCCGATGCAAAGGGAACGGGTGCTGAGGCCTGGCTACTGAGGCGCCCGATGCGTGGCTCTCGCGCTGGCGGGCGCGCTGCGCGAGTGAGGACCTCGCAGCGCATGGTGATCCGATGGCCGGGAGCGAGCGTGCCCAGGCGATGCGCAGCGTCAATCCGATGGTCATCGCCCGTAATCACCGCGTGGAGGAGGCCCTGGCCGCCGCGTCGAACGACGGCGACCTCGAGCCCTTCGAACGCTTGCTCGACGCGCTCAAGCGGCCGTACGACGACTCTCCCGGGCTGGCTGCGTACGCCGAGCCCGCGCCGGCGGCCGTGACGGCGTGCTATCGGACGTTCTGCGGGACCTGATCGTTGGCGCTGCAGCGGGTCGTCGGCGCAAGCGACCGCACTCACGCGGCTTTCACGGCTGTCCGCCTTTGTACGGAAATGTCCTACGCCGCGAACGTGAATTGGCGGATAGGCGGGCAGGGCCCGCTTCGTGCACGCTACGCATCATGCTTTCTGCGTGACTTGAGCGGAGGACGAAATGGCCAAACTCACGACTGCGCGGCGCAACAAATTGCCGACTTCCGATTTCGCGTTGCCGGGACGCCGCTATCCCATCGAGGACAAGGCGCATGCGCGCGACGCCAAGGCGCGCGCGTCGCAAGCGGCGCACGCGGGGCGGCTCAGTGCGACCGAAAAGGCCAGAGTCGATCGGAAGGCCGACGAGGTCCTGCAAAAAAATGGCAAGTAGGCCGCTCCACTGATCGCCTATCTGGTTCTGCCTCCTGTCAGGACACGGAATCGCGCCATGTGCCGAATGGCCTCCTTCGGCTTTCCGAGTTTCTCGTAAAGCAGCGCAAGGTTGTAGTGAGCGTCGGCCATCTCCGGGTCGACGCGCACAGCGCGCGCGTAGGCGTCAATCGCTTCTGTCCCGCGCTTCATGTCATCGAGTAACACGCCAAGGTTGTAGAGCAGCACCGGGTCGTCGCCACAGGACTTGATCGCCTGACGGTACACGTCTTCGGCTTTGGCCAGTCGCTTGGCGTCGTGCAGCAGGCGGCCCAGGTTGATGTAGGCATCGAGATACGTTCGATCGGCGTCGATCGCCTGTTCATAAGCCGCCTGCGCCGCATCGACATCCTCGGCCTCGAGGGCCGCAGCTTTCATGAACCATGCTTCCGCCCCGCCCGACTCGAAGCCCGCGTCAGGGTGCTCGATCACGCTCAAGGAGCCATCGGCAGGGTCGCCTTCGAATTCGAGCACGTACTGGCCGGACTCCGCCTGCCAGCGGCTGCTGCCTTCGCGCACGACGACGCGGTCGGCGACCGCGCCGATGTTGAGTCCGGAAAGCGGCATCCTGTCGGGCAGGTGGCGGCGCAACTCGCGAATCGAGCGCATGATCCGGCGCGCCGGCACGTTGGCATCGGCCAATGCTTGCGCCGTGCGCAGCACGATCAAATCCTGGAAGGAGAACCGCCACGCGCCGCGCGGTCCGCGTGCGGGCGCGACGAAGCCGGCGGCAATCAGCGAGCGGATCGTGCTGCGCGACAGGCGCAGCAGCTTCTCGACGTCCCGGACGCCGTAGGAATGCACGGCCTCGGTGCGACCCCTGCCCTGATTTATTTCTTGGCTGCCTTGCGCGCGGCCGGCGCAGGCGCGACGACCTGCTGCGCACGCTTGGCAGGCTTGCGCGTCGCCGGCTCAGGCGCCGCGGCAGGCGCGGGCTTGGCGGCGCGTGCGGATCCCTTCTTCTCCAGGCTGGCGCGCAGCGCTTCCATGAGGTCGATGACCTGCGCGCCGCCGCGTTCCGGCGCTTCGGATAGCGTGATCTCGTGGCCCTCGACCTTCTTGTCGACGGCGGCCTGCACGCGCGCCGCCACGTCGTCCGTGTACTGCGACGGGTCGAACGTGTCGGACGTCTGCTGCTCGATCAATTGCTGCGCGAGCTTCAATTCCGCCGGCTTCACATCGGTCTTCGGGATCTCCAGTTCCTTCATCGCGCGCACTTCGCCGGCGTAGAGGAGCTGTTGCATGACGAGACCGTCCTCGACGGGGCGGATCATCACGATGTACTGCTTGCCGCGCGCGGCCCAGCGGCCGAGCGCACAGCGGTTGGACTCGCGCAGCGCCGCCGCCAGCAACGCGTAGGGCTTGGCGCCGCCTTTGTCGGGCGCCAGGTAGTACGCCTTGTCGAAGTACACGGGGTCGACTGCTTCGAGCGGCACGAACTCGGTGATCTCGGCCATGTGCGTGCCCACCTCTTCCATCGCCTTCAGTTCTTCCGGCGTGAACATCACGTACTGGTCTTTGGCGAACTCGTAGCCCTTGACGATCTCCTCGCGCGGCACCACCACCTCTTCCTTGATGCAGAGGTACTGCTGCTTCAGCCGCGAGCCGCAGGTCTTGTGCAGCATGTTGAAGGAAACGGTCTTGCTCGCCTCGGTGGCCGAATAGAGCTTCACCGGGATGGACACCAGCCCGAACGAAACCGACAGACTCGCGATCGATCGTGCAGCCATGATGCCTCCTGACCATGCGGCGTTTCGATGCATAAACACGAGCCGCGAACTGCGAAATATGTCAATCTTTTCCGCAATTTGCAAGCGCTACTTCGTGGTTCGCGCCAATGCCTGCTCGAGGTCTTGCTTCTTTTGCAACGCATCCTTCCAGCGATCGCCCGTCCGGGCGAGGCGCTGCGGCGCGTTGGCCAGCGTGAAGTCGAGCGGATGCGCACCCGCCAGTTCATCCCAGGTCAGCGGCATCGACACCGGCGCGCCGGGCGCGCCGCGCGGTGAATAGGCGACGTTCAGCGTCTTGCCGCGGACGTTCATGTTGTAGTCCATGAAGATCTTGCCGGTGCGCTTCGGGATACTCCACTCCAGCGTAATGTCTTTCGGGTGCAGGCGCTGCAGGTGTCGTCCTACAAGCTCCGACACGTGGCGCGCGGCGTCGAAGTCGAGCGTGCGCCGGATCGGCACGAAGACGTGCAGGCCGGTCTTGCCCGACGTCTTGACGATGGCGTCGAGCGACATGCTCTGCAGCACCTCGCGCAGCCAGAACGCGACCTCCTTGCCTTTCTCGAACGCGATCGTGTTGAGTTCGGGTTCGGCGCCTTTCGCCTCCTTTCCCGAGTAGATGTACGGGTCGAGGTCGAACAGCACGTAGTCGGGATAATTGAGGACCGACGCTTCCAGCGCCGCGAGCGAACTCGCGTAGTCGGTGACTTTCGAGACCGCGTCGGCCCCGGACTTGGCGCGCGAATGCCAGACGTGGAACTCCAGCGTGCCCGATTGCGCAAGCCATAGCAGTGTCGGCAGGTTGTTGCACAACAGGTAGTCGTGCTGCTCGTCCTTGCTGCTCGAGAAAACAGTGATCGTCTCGACGAAATCCGGCCGCTCCTGCTCCCAGTGCTTCTGGAAAAAGCGCTGGCCGAGGATGCCGTCGGGCATGCGGATCATCGTCAGCGGGCGGTCCGCCAGGTGCGGCAGCATGTATGGTGAGACCTGAGCGAGATACCGAAGCAAGTCGCGCTTGGTGTACGCCGGCAGGTCTTGCGCCGGATCGGCTGGCCAGTAAACGCGATCGAGGTGCGTAAGGCGAATCTGGTGCAACCCCACCGCCAGCGTCAACGTCGCCTTGGGGCTGGCGAGCTGCGCAATGACGTCATCGACAGGTCCGCCGGATGGCGCGGCCGCCGCGGCGCCGGTTCCGGCGCGCCGCACGGTCGCAGGATCGATGTCGTCGCGCAAGCGCAGGAACACCGGTGCGCGCAGATGGCCGTCGTCGGTCCAGTTCTGGAAGCTCACTTCCGCGACGGCCTCCGGCTTGACCCACGTCGTCGGGGCATTGAGTTCCGGCTCGTCGGCGAACGGATTGGTGCTCCGCTGCAGCGGTTCCAGCCTGGCCTTGACCTGCTTCAACGCACGATCGTCGAACCCCGAGCCGACGTGCGACGCGAACCGCAGGCTCTTCTTGTCCCAGTAGCCGACCAGCAGCGATCCCAGCGGCGCGCGCGCGCCCTTCCCCTTGGTATAACCACCGACGACGAAGTCCGCCGTCATCATCGGCTTGACCTTGAGCCACGACTGCGACCGGCGTCCGGTCTCGTAGCGGCTGTCCTTGCGCTTGCCGATCACGCCTTCGAAACCGCTGGCCAGCGCGGCGGCGCTCAATGCCACGCCGTCGTCGTGCGTGTGCACGAGTTGCACCAGCGGTGATGGCAGCAGGCACTGCGCGAGATAGCGCCGCCGGTCCGCGTACGTGGACTTGCGCAGGTCGACGCCCGCGAAGTGCAGCAGGTCGAAGCAGACGAAGACCACGGGCAGCGTCCTGTCGGCCGCCGCGATGTCGTGTTCGGTCTTCAATCCCGCGCGATCCTGCAGCGCCGCGAACGACGGCTTGCCGCCGGCGTCGAACGCGACGAGCTCGCCGTCCACGACCATTCCGTGCACAGCCTGTTGCGCGAGGTCCGCCGCCAGGCGCGGGAATTTGCTCGAAAGGTCGAGTCCACGCCGCGAGCGCAGCTTGACTCCGTGCTCGTCGATGAACGCGAGCACGCGATAGCCGTCGAGCTTGGGCTCCCACATCCATTCGCCGCGATGAAAGGCTTTGTCGCCGATCTCCGCCAGCATCGGGGCGATGGCCGTGGGCATCGGCTCGACTTTGCCCGCCGGCGCGAGCCGCGAGGCAGGCATGCGCTGCACGGGGACGAATTTCAGTTCCTGAACCGTCTTGCCGCACAGCACCGAGCGATTCTGCGCGGTCACATCGCTCGTCGTCACGAAGCGGTCCTTGTGCTTGATCATAAGCCATTGCTTCGCTTCCTTCGTGCGCACCAGCGCGAACGAGCCTTTCAGCTTTTCGCCGCGCAGCAGGACGCTCAGCTTGCCCTTCTCCAGGCCCTCGCGAATCTCGCGTTCCGCGCGCGCGCGATCGTGAAACCACGTCTCGCCGCCTTCGTCGGGCGAATAGACGCCGCAGTCCCAGACGATCACCTCGCCGGCACCGTACTGCCCGGCGGGGATCACCCCCTCGAACGACCCGTAGTCGTAGGGGTGATCCTCCACGTGCACGGCGAGTCGCTTTTCGTTACGATCCAGCGACGGGCCTTTGGGCACCGCCCAGGAAAGCAGGACGCCGTCGCATTCGAGCCGGAAGTCGTAGTGCAGCCGCGTCGCGGAATGCTGCTGGACCACGAATAGCAGCGGACCTCCACTTGCCGCGGGCACGGCGGGCGGCGGCTCCGGCGTAGCGGTGAAGGTACGCTTGGCCGAGTATTCCTTGAGCGCGTTTTTCGCCATGGGTGAACATACTGATGGAGGTTCCGACCGATGACAACTGCAAAGCTGTTGGCCGGTGCGAGCGGATATTCCTTCAAGGAGTGGAAAGGCGTCTTCTATCCCGAAGACATCAAGGCGGAAGACATGCTCGCGTTCTATTCCGAGCGCCTGCCGACCGTCGAGATCAACAACACGTTCTACCGGATGCCCAAGACGTCGGTGATCGAGAACTGGGCCGCCGCGGTGCCGGCCGAGTTCCGCTTCTCGATCAAGGCGTCGCAACGGATCACGCACATGTCGCGCCTCCGCGCGGAAACGGCGGCCGAACCGGTCGGCTATCTGTACAAGAACCTCGCGGCGCTGGGCGCCAAGCGTGGCCCGGTGCTGTTTCAATTGCCGCCCAACATGAAGAAGGATCTCGCGCGCCTCACCGAGTTCCTGGGCCTGCTGCCGGCGGGTCATAACGCGACGTTCGAGTTTCGCAACGATACGTGGTTCGATGATGACGTCTACGCCGCGCTCAAAGGCGCCGGTGCGGCGCTGTGCCTGTCCGAGCGCGAAGACAGCGCGCCGCCACCACTGGTGGAGACGGCGGCCTGGGGTTACGTCCGCCTGCGGCTGGAGAACTACTCGGACGCCGACCTGAAACAGTGGGTGCGCACACTGCAAGCCAGCGGCTGGCGCGAGATCTACGTCTACTTCATGCACGAAGCGACCGCGCCCGGGTATGCGGCGAAGCTGATGAAGTTCGCGTCATGAGCGCGAATCTTGGCACGGCGGCAGGCGCCGCAAAGCCCGTGACGATCGCCGTCGACGACGCCAACAGCGTGTCGGGCTTGCTGCAGGCGCCGGCGAACGCACGTGCCTGTTACGTGATGGCGCACGGCGCCGGCGCCGGCATGACGCACGCATTCATGGCGAGTTTCGCGAACGATCTAGGCGAACGGGGCATCGCCACTTTGCGCTACCAGTTTCCATACATGGAGCGCGGCTCGAAGCGCCCCGACTCGCCCAAGCTGGCGCAGGCGACGGTTCGCGCCGCCGTTGGTGAAGCATCTCGCCGGGTGCCCAAGCTTGCGTTGTTCGCCGGCGGCAAGTCCTTCGGCGGACGCATGACGTCGCAGGCGCAGGCCGCCTCACCGCTGCCTGGCGTACGCGGACTGGTGTTCGTCGGGTTCCCGCTGCATCCGCCGGGCCAGCCCGCCGACGAACGGGGAGCCCACTTGTTCGACGTTCACGTCCCGATGCTGTTCCTGCAAGGGACTCGCGACGAATTCGCGGAGCTCGGTCTGCTGCAGAACCTGGTCAAGAGGATTGGCGCGCGTGCCTCACTCAAGCTGTTCGACGACGCCGATCATTCCTTTCACGTGCCAGCGAGGACGGGAAAGAAGGATCCGCAAGTCAGAGCCGAAATGGCGGATGCGATGGCGGAGTGGATTTCACGCCTGCTCGCTGCTCAGTGAGGCGGCGTCCCGATCCTTTCCTTCCGCCGTAGATGCCATGGTTGCGCTCATGCGCCCCAGCGATAAGGCCCTTTGGGCCCGCGCGATCTCCCGCGAAAACATCCGGAGAAGGTTGGCGTGCAGCAGAGGGATCGACCGGGCAAGCGCTTCGAGGCTGGCAAACGGTAACATGCAGACTGCGGAATCCTCGAGGGCCACCGCCGCGGTGCGGTGAATACGAGCTGCAACGCCATCGAAGCCAACAATGTGGCCAGGAAGGTGGAAACCGGTCACTTGTTCCCGATCCATCCCCGAGTGCACGACAGTCTTGAACGAGCCGCTCCGGATTGCAAACAGTGCCCGGAACGGGTCGCCGGGTCGATAGAGCAAGTCATGCTTTCCGACGTTCGTGCGTAACGTGATCAATGCGTCGAATCGATCTACCTGCTCGCCGGTAAGCGCGGCCGGTAGACATCGATTACGCGCACTGCAGCCTCTGCAAGGGTTCCGAAGAGCATCGATTGGAACGACTGGCGCCAGCGAAATGCGGTTAGCCTTGGGCGATGCTGCTTTCTCGGAAGCGGCCGGGGGTCTGCGCCACCTCGCGCCCAAGCCGTGCAATCGGACTTGGGAGAGGGATGAGCGTACCTAATCCGCCGGGGAACCCAGGATCGGAGTTCTCCGCCACAGTTCGTCCCTTCGCGTGGAACGTGCGCTAACTGCGGAGCCGAGTCGCGCGCCAGCGTGACTAGCCGGCCGCGGGCTGGTCCGAGACCTGCAACTGCGCAAGCAGGGCCAGCGTGTCCTCGTCATTCTGCGAATAGCCCTCGGCCCATTCCGCTGCGGCCTTCCTGATGGCATCGCGCACATCGGTCGCGCTACCGCACTGCAGACAGGTAATCCTGCCCTCCAGCGCGTTCGCCGTGGAGTATTTGTGCACGGTTTGGCAATGCCCACACTGGACGAGGGCCCAAAGAACCCGCGATCCGTCTTGATAAAAACGCGCCGTCAGCATCTGTTCCGACCTCAGACTACCAGTGGAGCAAGAAAAACTATCACCGCGCCCCCACAACTCGCAACTTTGTCCGGGACCGGACAAATTAGAGAGATTTGAACATCGAGCGTATAGTCGACACGTCGCTTATTCACCACTCGCCATCGGGACGCACTGGCCCTTGTGACGTCTGTTGGATCTTTCCAACGTCACACAGGAGGCAGTATGTCCCTCAGTCCTGCCGCACTCCCTCAGAGTAACCGGTTGTTTGCCGCAGTGAGCCGGAAAGATCGAACGCCGATTCTTACCGCGTGCGAACAGGTGCATCTGGAGTTCGGAAGCACGATTTGCGAACCCGACACTCCCATTCGTCACGTCTATTTTCCAACCACCAGCTATATCTCGCTCATCACGCCCAGACGGGGCGTGGAAAGTCTGGAAGTCGGCCTCGTGGGCAACGAAGGCGCGTTCGGCATATCGTTGCTTCTCGGTGTCGACGTGTCGCTCCTGACGGGCTTGGTCCAGGGTGAAGGAAGCGCCTTGCGCATGCGCGCGAAGGACTTTCGCCAGGCCCATGCCGTGGGATCGAGTTTCGCCCGCGTCATGAACGCATACATGTATGTCCAGGTTGGGCAAATCGCGCAATCAGCCGCGTGCGGACGCTTTCATCACCTTGAGGCGAGGCTCGCGCGCTGGATACTCATGACCCATGATCGCGCCCACAGCGATACCTTCCGGATCACGCACCTCTTCCTGGGCAGGATGCTTGGAGTGCGGCGCGCGGGCGTGACCGAGGCCGCGGGCCTGCTGCAGAAGGAGAATTTGATCCACTATCGCCACGGCGAGATGCAGGTATTGAATCGCTCTGGTTTGGAACGACGCGCTTGTGCGTGCTATCAGATTTCCAACCAGTTGTACTCGAAGACTGTGCCCAACAAAGGCTAGCCGTTCGGACAGGCTACTTTCATCGCCCTGCAGGCCACTCCACCTTCTCGCCCTTCTCCACCCGCGCCAGGATCTTGTTGAGTTCCTCGCGCGAATCCGCATTGGCCGCCTTGGCCACCAGCGTCCGCAGAATTTCAGAATAAGCCGTCTGCTGCGCCTTCGCGGCCGGCACCGCGACGTCCGGCTTGACACCGACGTGCTCCCAATTCGTCTTCGTGATCGGATTGATCGCGCGCCCATCCGGAATGAACGCGACGAAGCCATGGCCCAGCGCCACGAAATCGCCCGGGTTGGCGCCGCCGCCCGTCGTCTCGCCCACCAGCGTGCCGCGCTTCTGCGTCTGGAAGTCGTACGCGCATTCCTCGCCGCCCGAGAACGTGTTGCTCGACGTCAGCACGTACACGGGCTTCAGGTACCGCATCTTCACCGAGCCGCTGGTCCAGTACTGCCGCGTCTGGTCCTTGGGACGCTCGTAGATGTCGTTGATGTGGCGCTCGTCGCCTTCGGCAAAGAAGTGGCTCATCAGCCAGGCCACGCTGGCCGGTTCGCCGCCGCCGTTGCGGCGCAGGTCCAGGATCAGCGCATCGGTGCCGGCGAGCAGCGACATCGCGGACGTGTACGCATCGCCGACCATTTCCGTGGGACCGAACCCGCGCAGGTCGAGGTAGCCGACATTGCCGGGGAGCCGCTCGACGCGCGCGATGCCGAAGCCATCGCGCACCACCTCTTCGCGTATCCGCCCCAACTGGTGCGGCGTGGGCGGCGCGCCAGGTGAGGGGTCGATCGTCGCGTCTGGCGCGTAGCGCACCGACAAATGCCGATCGTTGCCCGCGGCGCGCAAATCATCGGACAGGAGCTTGGCGAACGCCTTGGACGTGTCGGCGGCCGTGTACGCGCCCTGGGCAGACTTCTGCTCAAGTGCGGCCGACGTGCGCTCGGCCACGTCCGGGAACACGTAGTTGGTTTTGAGTTTCTGCCCCAGCTTCAGGATCACCTCCACCTTCGCGGTCGCGGAGATGGGAGCATCGGTCGCCGGAGACTGGGCCACAGCGCCGAGCGCAAGGCCAAACAACAGGGCAGAAACCAGCAGGTATTTGGGTCCCATGGCGCGATTCCCTCGGGATGCAGACGATCTGAAGAGAATATCAGCGCCCATGGTGCGTTTTCAGCGTTATTATTACGCCATACGCCATTCCTGCAGATGAAAACTAAGACATGGACAAATTTGACCGAGAAATCATCGCCGCGCTGTGGGAGAACGCTCGGACCAGCTACAAGGATCTGGGCGAGCGCGCCCACTTGAGCCCCAACGCCGTGTCCGAGCGCATCCGGCGCCTGGAGGAATCCGGCGTGATCCAGAAGTACGAGGTCAAGGTCGACCTGCGGGCGATGGGGATGCCGCTGGCCGCGATCATCGATGTCAAGCTCTCCCCCAACACCACCGCCGTCAAGTTCGAGGCCGAGCTGCAGAACATCGCGGGGATACTCGAAGCCACGCTGATGACCGGCGCATTCGACTACATGCTGCGCGTCGCGTGCCGCGATCAGGAGGCTCTGGTGCGGCTGACGGAGGAGTTGCGGGCGGGAGGGTTGGTGCAGGAGACGTATACGCGGATGCCGTTGAGGACGGTGAAGTTGAGTGGCGCGATGACATGACGCGTTTCATGGGCATCACGCATTGCCCGGCCAATCAATTGCTGGCCTTTGCCAACTCTTCGCGCACGACCTTGCGCACTGCTGCCAGCATCGACTGCCGTTGCGTGTGTGCGACCAGCGCATCGTTGATCAGCGACTGATAGTTGCCGCCGCCCGCCTTCTCGACAATGCCTCGAAAGTGGTCGAGCACGGCATTGTCCAGGCGAATCGAAATCTTGGTTTTTCCCGGATCGGGGGTCATCACCGGGCCGCGTTTCCCATGCGAGAAGTCGATATCGCGATAGGGTTCGGCCTTAACCTTGCGCATAGTGTTTCCTTTGCCGAGCATTCGCCCTCCAGGCAGAGATCAACCGAATCGTCGCGGGGCGCCACGCATACACGACTACGAGTAGGTTTCCTTCCGCACTCATACCCAAAGAAACGAAGCGCTGTTCACCAACACTGTCCCGGTCTTCCCGCGTAATTGCGCGCTCGTCATCGAGAACGGTAGCCGCCTCCATAAACGCGACGCCATGGGTTCTTTCATTGGCCGCAGCCTTTGCGGTGTCCCATTCCCACCGCATCAATTGTATGGACATTTGTATTCCACGTCAACGCAGGGAATCGCGCCTGTATTGCGCATCGTGGATTTTGGTACAGCCCGGAGAAATCGACCGGATGGCCTAGAGTTGGACCCCGCGAAGCCGCTGTGCCCGGCCGAACTAATCCAGGACAGCAATGCGAGGCGCTCGAGATCCTTTATTCATCGATTCAGGACGATGTAATGGACAAGGCGCTGGCGCGCAGGCTAAGAGGCGGGTCGCCTGGCACGCCCTCCATGACAATAGCATTGCCTCCACAGGCATTTAGCGATAGCCTTTGAAGTCCTTCCTTACGAAAGGACGCCACCATGGCACTCTGGAAAGAAAACACGGCTCCCGCGCAGCCGACCCCGATGCCCCTTCCCGAAGCGAAGGAACCCGCTCGCTACGACGCTGCATCAAAGCCCGCGGCTGTTCAGCACAGCCCCGCCCCAACACCCGTGACGCGCGCTGACACCGACGTGTCGCGGAAGGAATCGTTGATCGCTTCCGATATCACGATCGAAGGCAAGATCGAAGGCGGCGGCAGCGTCCGCATCGCCGGCAATTTCAAGGGCGACGTCAACGTCAAGGGTGACCTCACGATTGAGTCCGGTGCCAAACTGACCGGCAGCGTGCGCGCCGACAATGTCACGATCGCCGGCGAACTCGAAGGCAACGTCGAGGAAGCCACGCGCGTTGAATTGACGCAGAGCGCGGTGGTGGTCGGCGACGTGAAGGGTGGTTCGCTGACCGTCGTGGCCGGCGCCCGCATGCGGGGTCAAGCCGAATTCGGCTGGGGCGACGACAAAGGCGCGAAAACAAGCAAGAGCGGCAACGGTATCGGTGTGGGGCACAGCGCGAGCTAATGAACCCTGTGCGCCCGGGCGAACCCGGAGCGACCCGCACGTGTCCGCACTGTCGGGAGACCGTCCTCGAAAGTGCGATGGTGTGTCCGGCGTGCCGGCATTACTTGCGCTATGGTGCGAACGCCGATGCACCTTCGGCGCCGGGGCTCACGCCCCTTTTGATCGAAGGCAACATCCGGCACCCACCCGACGCGGAGCCCTGGGAATACACGGTCGTCGTGTCCGTCCGTAACGATCTGGGCCAGGAGATCGCGCGCAAGCTGATCGACGTCGGCGCGATCACCGCCAACGAGCAGCGTAGCTTCACGCTGTCGGTCGAAGCCACGCCCACTAAAGCAAAGCCTCCCGGAAAGGGCGGGACGCGGCACTGAGCGGTTCGCAGGGATTAATCCACGAACAGCAACGCGGGGCACTCGAGATAGCGGCGCAGCGCCTGTACGAACTCGGCCGCCTGCTGACCGTCCACGACGCGGTGATCGAACGACGACGACAGGTTCATCATTTTCCGCGGCACGATTACTCCGGATCGAATGACGGGCCGCTCGACGATGCGGTTCACGCCAACGATCGCCACTTCCGGCAGGTTGATCACCGGCGTGGTGACGATGCCGCCTAAGGGACCCAAGCTCGTGATGGTGATCGTCGAGCCGGAGAGCTCATCGCGGGTCGCCTTGCCGGAGCGCGCCGCTTCCGCGAGGCGCGTCACCTCCGCGGCGCTGGACCACAGGTCGCGGGTCTCGGCATGGCGCACGACCGGCACCATGAGCCCGGCCTCCGTCTGCGCCGCCACGCCGATGTGCACGGCGCCATAGCGCGTGACGATGCCCTTCTCGTCGTCGAAGCGTGCGTTCATCTGCGGGAACGAAGGCATGGCGAGCACGATGGCACGCATCAGGAACGGCAGCACGGTGAGCCGCCCCCGCGCCTTGCCGTGCTCGTCGTTGAGTTGCGCGCGCAGCGCTTCGAGCTCGGTGACGTCGATTTCCTCGACGTAGGTGAAGTGCGGGATGCGCAGCGATTGCGTCATGCGCAGCGCGATCTGTCGGCGCAATCCGATCACGGCCACGTCGTGCTGGCCGCTGCGCTCGGCGTAGCGCGGTGCGCGTTCGGATTTTGCGCCGGCGCCTTCCGCATGGCGCACGAGGTCGTCGTGCACGATGCGTCCACCCGGTCCGCTCCCGCTGACGCGCGACAACTCGATCTGCAGCTCGCGCGCGTGGCGGCGAACGGAGGGCGATGCAAGCGGTTTATCGACGGAACTCGGCGTGACGGCTTCAGAGGTGGTCGACGCTGTCGCAGCGGGCTTTGGCGGCGGAGCGGCAGGTTTCCCGGCCGCAGCCGGGGCACTCGTCGCCGCAGCCGCAGGCGCAACCGCAGCGGCTTTGTCCTCGCCGACGGCCCCTGCCCCATCTGTTTCCAGCCGGATCAGTTCGGCGCCCACGGCCAGCTTGTCGCCAGCCTTGCCGCCGAGCGAAACCACGCGGCCCGAAATCGGTGACGGCACCTCCACGGTCGCCTTGTCCGTCATCAGGTCGGCGATGGTCTGATCTGCCTTGATCGAATCGCCCGGCTGGACGTACCACTCGACGACCTCGACTTCGGCGATACCTTCGCCGATGTCCGGCACCTTCACGATGTGGATGCTCATGGCAGTGCCCGGACGGCCGCCCGAAGGGCACTGCTGCGCCCCCTTGGGGGGCAGCGAACGAAGTGAGCGTGGGGGTTCATTCGATTTCCAGCACGCGCCGGAATGCGGCGCCGACGCGGTCGGGGCCGGGGAAATAGGCCCACTCCTGCGCGTGCGGATACGGCGTGTCCCATCCAGTGACGCGCTCGATCGGCGCCTCCAGACTGAAGAAGCAATGCTCCTGCACGAGTGCCGCGAGCTCGGCGCCGAAACCGCTGGTGCGCGTCGCTTCGTGGACGATGACGCAGCGGCCGGTCTTCTTCACCGAATTGGCGACGGCGTCCAGGTCCATCGGCCAGAGGCTGCGCAGATCGATGATCTCCGCGTCGATGCCGGTCTCGCGCGCTGCAGCTTCCGAAACCCATACCATCGTGCCGTACGTGAGCACAGTGAGCGCCGTGCCCGGGCGGATGATCGCCGCCGACTCGAGCGGCACCGTGTAATGGCCCTCGGGCACTTCGGCGAGCGGCAAACCCGTCCACGGCACCACCGGCTTGTCGTGATGCCCGTCGAACGGGCCGTTGTAGAGGCGCTTGGGCTCGAGAAAGATCACCGGGTCATCGCATTCGATCGCCGCAATGAGCAGGCCCTTGGCGTCGTACGGATTGGACGGCATCACGGTGCGCAGGCCGCACACATGCGTCAACAGCGCTTCGGGGCTCTGGCTGTGCGTCTGTCCGCCATAGATGCCGCCGCCGCAGGGCATGCGCACGGTGATCGGCGAGATGAAATCGCCCGCCGAGCGATAGCGCAGGCGCGCGGACTCGGACACGATCTGGTCGTAGGCAGGATAGAAATAGTCGGCGAACTGGATCTCGGCGACCGGGCGCAGTCCGTACGCGCCCATGCCGACCGCGATGCCGACGATGCCGCCCTCGGCGATCGGCGTGTCGAACACGCGCGAAGCGCCGTACTTCGCCTGCAAACCGTCCGTGCAGCGGAACACACCGCCGAAGAATCCCACGTCCTGGCCGAACACCACCACGTTATCGTCCCGCCGGAGCATCACGTCCATCGCCGAGCGGATCGCCTGGACCATCGTCATCGAGGCCATGCGTCAGGCTCCCAGCTCGTCGCGCTGACGTTTGAGGTGCGCCGGCATGTCCTTGTAGACATCGTCGAACATCGTCGACGCATCGTGCACGTGCCCGGACGCCAAGCTGCCGTAGCTCTCGGCCTCCTTCTGTGCCGCGACCACTTCTTCTTCCAGCTCCTTCTGCATGCCCGTGTACTCGTCCTCCGTCAGCGCACCGATCGAGAGCAGGTGCTTCTTCAACCGCTGCACAGGGTCGCCCAGCGGAAAGCGCTTCCAGTCGTCCGCCGGCCGGTACTTGGACGGATCGTCGGAAGTCGAGTGCGCGCCTCCGCGGTACGTGATCCATTCGATGAGTGTGGGGCCCAGCCCGCGCCGCGCACGCTCGGCGGCCCAGCGCGAGGTGCTAAGCACCGCCAGGAAATCGTTGCCGTCGACGCGCATCGAGGCGATGCCGTTCCCGACGCCCCGTGCCGCAAACGTCGCGGCCTCGCCCTTGGCGATGCCCGTGAACGAGGAAATCGCCCACTGGTTGTTGACGATGTTGAGGATGACCGGCGCGTGGTACACCGCCGCGAACGTGAGCGCACTGTGGAAGTCGGCTTCGGCCGTCGAGCCGTCGCCGATCCACGCCGACGCGACCCGCGTGTCGCCCTTGATCGCCGAGGCCATCGCCCAACCCACGGCCTGGATGTATTGCGTGCCGAGGTTGCCCGAGACCGAGAAGAAGCCGCTCGCCTTCGACGAGTACATCACCGGCAATTGGCGACCTTTAAGTGGGTCGTGGCTGTTCGACAGGAGCTGGCACATCATGTCGACGAGGCTGTAGCCGCGTGCGACGAGAATGCCCTGCTGGCGATAGGTGGGAAAGCACATGTCGTCCGGGTTGAGGGCGAGCACCTGTCCGATGCTGATCGCCTCCTCGCCCAGGCTCTGCATGTAGAACGAGATTTTTTTCTGCCGCGACGCGATCTGCATCCGGGCATCGAAGATCCGGGTCTTGAGCATCGCGCGCAATCCGGCGCGCAGGAGCTCCGGATCCGCCTTGGGGTCCCACGGACCGACGGCACGCCCCTCGTCGTCCAGCACGCGGATGAGCGCGTCGGCCACATCCATCGTCTCGGAGGGCCGCGTGTCGACGGCCGGCCGCCGCACGGCACCCGCGGGCGACAGATTGAGATAGGAAAAATCAGTTTCGCGCCCGGGGCGTCCGGTCGGCTCGGGCACGTGCAGCTTAAGCGGCGGAAAGGGATTCACTGAGGGACTCACTTCTTGACTCACTTCTTCCTCCGGGCCTCGTGGGCTTGACGTTTTTCGCCTTGGGGGCGGTCTACGCCGGGGCAGTCCGGTCGGGATTGCCGCGGCGCTGTCGAGCATAGCGCCGAAGTCGAAATTGCGGAAATAGCCCGGCGTCGGGCGACGGGCCAGCCCTTCTCTCGGCCGTTCGGTCGATGGTTGCGTGTCGTGGCAGTCTCCAGAATGATTCCTGCCGGTCGAGAGCGCACCTGCGTAGGCGTGCATATGTAATGCATTACTTGACACTTCGTATTGCATTACTTTACAGTCCCAACGTTGCCAATTAACCCGTGATCCGTTCCTTTCGACACAAGGGGTTGAAGGCATTGTTCACCACCAGTTCCGCCAAAGGTGTGCCCGCCGCGTGGCGGCCGCGGATCGAACGCGTACTTGACCGCCTGGACTCCGTCGTCCGTCCGCAGGACATGAACATTCCCGGTTGGCGTCTGCACTCGTTGCGCGGCGATCAGAAGGGCCGCTGGGCAGTGGATGTCTCCGGCAATCTGCGGGTGACGTTCGCCTTTGACGGCGAGCACGCAATCGACGTCGATCTCGAGGACTACCATTGATGAAATCGCTGCGTGATCACCGCCGGGCCCCTACTCATCCCGGAGCCATACTCCGCGAGGACGTATTGCCGGCATTGCGCATGTCGCAACAGGAATTTGCCGACCGGTTGGGCGTTTCCCGTGTGACGGTCAACACCTTTCTCCAGGAGCGGCGCGACTTGTCGGCCGAGTTGGCGGCGCGCATTGCCAAACTGCTCGGTCACACTCCGGAAAGCTGGCTCAGGATGCAGGAAGCATTGGACCTGTGGCGCATCGCGCAGGACCCATCTCGTCTCGAGGGCATCACGCCGTTGCCGATGGATGTGTTCGCTGCGTGATGGCGGTGACGGAAGGGATCAGCGGCTAGGTTCGCAGCCGGGCGCCGTCGCGCCCTTGACGCACTTCGCGACCTTCCCCATCTCGGCTTCGCGTTTGGCATCCCGCGCCGCCGTAATAGCGCGCTGCTCGTCTATGCGTTCTTTCATGCGCAATCGCGCGAGGTATTCAGGGGTGAGATTGCCATTCCGCGTCATCTGCTTCACTTCGTCACCGTTGAGGCACGGCTTGTCCGAATAGATCGTTTTGCCCAGGTCGAGGCAGCGGTACATCGTTTGCGCGGATGCCGGTGACGCGATCGCGAGCGCTGCGATCACCATTCCAAGTGTGTGTTTCATGTTGTTTCGGATCCGGGCGAGCCGTTGACCATAGGTCAGAGGCACTTTCCGTGCCACGGATCCGGCTGGCCTAGCGCAGGTTTGTCGACTGGCCCGCCTTCGGGCGAACACCTCAGGCCATCGAAGGGATGGCTGAAAGCGTCTCGACGAGGTCGGTCAGCGTCTCGCCGCATCCGTGCTCGACCTTCACCGTGAACAGAGGATCGGCCCGCGTGCGGCCGCGGTTGATCGCCGCGATGGGCTTGCCGATCGCCTGCGCGTGCTCGCACAGCCGGTAACCCGAATACACCATCAGCGACGAGCCGACGACGAGCATGGCATCGGCTTCCTCCAGCGCGGCCCGCGCGGCATCGACGCGGGCGCGTGGAATGCCTTCGCCGAAGAACACGACCTCGGGCTTGAGCATGCCGCCGCAATGCCCACACTCCGGCACGCTGAACACATCCAGCGCGTAATGCTCAAGATCGGCATCGCCATCCGGCGCCGTTTGCGCCACCGCATCGAGCGAATGTCGGGATTCTGCTCTCTGAGCGCGAGTTGAACGGTTTCGCGCGCCTCTGTGGTACCGCACCGGAGGCAGATCACGCGACTGATGTTGCCGTGCAGTTCGATGACTTCGGTACTGCCGGCCCGCTGATGCAGCCCGTCGACGTTCTGGGTCACCAGCAAGTGCAGGCGCCCCATCGCCTCCAAGGACGCGAGCGCCACATGGGCCGCGTTGGGCTGCGCACGCGCAACGACGGGCCACCCAATCATGCTGCGGGCCCAGTAGCGCTGTCTTGAGGCCGCCGAGTGCAGGAAGTCCTGCAGCATCACCGGCGCGCTGCGCTTCCAGTTGCCGTCTTCATCTCGGTAGCCCGGAATGCCTGAGTCGGCACTCACGCCCGCACCGGTCAGAACGAACAGCCGCCGATACCGGCGTGCGAAGTCGTGAAGGTCAATCACGCCGTCTATTGTGCCTCGAAAATCCGCGCGATCGCCAATCCCCGGGTACCGGGACGCGGGCCGCAAAATCCGATCATTGCGTGTCAAGTCCAGCGACACTTCAAGGTCGACGCAGAAACCGTCCGCTGCGTTCGTTTGATACCTCGCCGGAGCGATAGGCGATGGCGCCGTTCACCAGCACGCAGTCGATACCGATAGCAAGCGCTTTTGGCTGTTCGAAGGTCGCAACGTCCTTGACGGTGGCCTCGTCGAACACGACGACGTCGGCGTATGCGCCTTCGCGGATTTCGCCGCGATCCTCGAGCTTGAAGTTGCGCGCGGAGAGGCCGCTCATCTTGTGCACGGCGGTTTCGAGCGAAAACAGCCCCAGCTCGCGGCTGTAATGCCCGAGCACGCGGGGGAAGGTTCCCCATAGCCGCGGATGCGGATGCGTATCGTGCGGGAGGCCGTCGGAGCCGATCATCGTCGCGGGATACTTGAGCACCCGCTGCACGTCCTCTTCGCACATCTGGAAATAGCACGCACCTCCCGGCTGCAGGCGATCGCACGCTTCCTGCTGCGTGCAGCCCCACTCGGCCGCGATGTCCGCGAGCATCCGCGCCGCCATCTCCGGATGTGGCGTCGACCACGTGATCAGGATGTCGATGACGCCGTCGACCATTTCCCGGCGCAACACCGTCGAGCCGGCGATGTACGGATACATGTCGAGCCCGATCGGCTGCCTCTTGCGCGCGGCGTCGAAGTGCGCGAGCGTCTGCACGGTGCGGCCCCAGTTATTCGGCCCCGCGCATTTGTGATGCGAAACCACCACCGGCACGTTGCCGCGCCGTCCGGTAGTGAAAGCCTCGTCGAGCGAATCGAGCACCTTTTCGTGCTCATCCCGGATATGCGTCGTATATACGCCACCGGCGTCGCCGGCGATGCCCGCGAGCAGCGAGAGTTCATCGACATCAGCGGCTGCACCTGTCGCGTAGAACACACCGGAGCTCAGGCCGGTCGCGCCTGCATCCATGCCTTCGCGCAGCAGCTCGACCATTCGCGCTTGCTCGGCGCGCGTCGCGGGACGGTATGGATCGTTCATCGTCGCGACGCGCAGCGTCGAATGCCCGACCAGCGCGGCCACGTTGACCGCGGGCCGAGCCTGTCCCACGGCTTCGATATACGCGGCCATCGTCGGATAGAGGTACTTGTCCTTGCCGCCCAGCAGGTTGAGCGGGGGCGGCACGTCGGCATGTACCAGCGGCGCCAGGCTGATGCCGCAGTTGCCGATGACGACGGTGGTGACGCCCTGACTGATCTTCGGCAACATCTGCGGCGCCGCCAGCACGATCTGGTCGTCGTGCGTATGCACGTCGATGAAGCCCGGTGCGACGATCTTGCCAGCGACGTCGACCACCTCGGCGCCCTGCGTCGGTAACTGCGCGCCGATCGCGGAAATCCGCTCACCTTCGATGCGCACATCGGCAACGAAACGCGGCGCGCCCGTGCCGTCGATTACCGTGCCGCCACGCAGGAGCGAGACGATGCGCGCGCATTGGCTCCGTTCGCTGCACCTGGGCGCTCATGACGGTTGCCTTTCGCGTTTCGACCACGCGGTCCGCAGCGCCGGATGCGTTTCGCTTTCCACGCCCCGCTCCTGCAGCACCTGGCGCACGCGTTTCAACTGGCTCATTGCAGGTGGGCCGCGGCGTAAGCCAGTGCCGACCATCAATATTTCGAGATACGCCAGTTGCGCGAGATACGCCTCGGTGCCGACGCGCATCAGCGGGTCGGCCGGCACGACGATCGGCAGGACGATGTCGGCCATCTCGGCCAATGGCGTACTTGGCTGCGTCATGGCGATGATCGTCGCGCCCTGTTCCTTCGCAACGCCGACCGACTCCAGCAGGAACGGCATCCGTCCGACATGCGAAATCGCCAGCACGACGTCGCTCTTGGTCATCGTAGCCGCCGAGACCAACTGCAGGTACGCGTCGAAATAGAAATTCGAGTTCAGGCCGAGCCGCGAGAATCGCGCCTGGGCGTCGCTGGCAATGAATATCGACGTGTTGCCGACGGCGTAGCAATCGACACGCCGCGCTTTCGCGATCCGCATGACCGCGCGTTCGACCATCGCCGGCACGATGTGCTGCTCGAGGTTGGCAAGCGCGCTCGCCGCGCCCTGCAGGACCTTGTGCGTGACGGTCTGCATGTTGTCGCCGGGAGCCAGTGCCCGATGCAGCGTCGACGTCCCGACTGCAAGCGTCTGCGCCAGGTTGAGCTTGAATTCGCGCAAGCCCGCAAAACCCAGGGCCCGGCAGAAGCGGATAATCGACGGCGGGCTGACCTTGGCCCGGCGCGCCAGCGCGTCGACATTGGCGCGCAGCGCGAATTGCGGATCGTCGAGCACCGTTGCGGCAACCTGCTGTTGCGCCTTTGACAACGTGGCGGCGCGCTCGCGCATCGTGAGGAGCAGATCGCCCACGGGTGCGTGAGTCATGTTGCGGCGCTTGGACATGCGGATCAACTTTGCGGCAGGATCAGAAGAACGTCCGAATCGCGCCCGTCACACGATAGTCGTCGTCGACGGTGAACAAGGCGCGCCATTTGTCGAAGGTCGTGCACGGATGCGAGATGCCGCATCCGACAAGATCGCCGACCTGCGGCGCATCGCCAGCGGCGAAGCTCAGATACGCGTGCTGGTCGTTCATCGCCGGTAATTTTCCACGACGCCGGCACGGGTTGCGGCGCGGCGTCGACTCCGGCGCGGTAGCGCTTTGTGGGCACCGGCAGGTCGAGGTCGAACGACGCGTCGCGCTTTCCCATGGTGAGAATGGCGAGCCCCGGCTCGGGGCAGGATTGCACGCGCGACCACACTTCGAGCGCGGGCTGCAGCCCTGCACGCGTTTGCCACGCGGCGCCGCTGCGCGCCTTGACCTGCTCGAGCATGCGATTGTAGAAGCCCGAATCGTGCGTGACGTAGCAGCCGCTGCGCAGAATCGTCAGCACCGGCCTGGACAGACGCAGCGGCAAATCACGCGCGACGATATCGAATGCCGCCGAGCCGCCTGCCGTGAGAATGATCGACGTCCCGGCGAACAGCTTCTCCGCATCGCAAGCGAGCGCAACGTTCTTCACGCGCTGCATCAGCGCGCCCACCATGGCCGTGTCGCGCGCCGAGTCGCCGTTGACCTGCAGTCCCTCGTAACATTCGAGGCCCGACAGCGCGACGATCTTGCTCGTCGCGATCGCTCGGGCGACGGTCATCGCCTCGTCGAACGTCCGGCAACCGGTGCGGCCCCCCGGCACGCCCAGCTCGACCAGCGCCGTGAGCTTGCGCGACATCTTCTGCGATGCGGCGAGATGTTCGATCGACGCCAGTTGCGCCTGCGAATCGATGAGGAAATGAAACTCGAGGTCGGGATGCTCTTCGCGCAGGCGGATCACCGCGCCGACCTCGGCCGCGCCGAGGAGTTGATTGGCCATGAGGACGTGGCGCACGCCGAAGCGCACGCAGAGGCCAAGCTGCTGCACGTTGGCGACGGTAATCCCCCAGGCGCCCGCGGCAAGCTGCTGTGCGAAGATCTGCGGCGCCATCGTTGTCTTGCCGTGCGGCGCCAGCAGCACGCCGGTCGACGCGGTGAAGTCGCGCATCCACGCGTGATTGTGCGCGAGCGCCGAATCGCGGATCACCGCCAGCGGCAACGGCAGGTCTCCGTTGAGCACGCTCCAACGCTGCGCGCCGATGGCGGAGATCGGCAGCGCGGGCCCGGAAAGCGGATAGCCCTTGGTCGCGGGGTCGAGCGTTTCGGCAAGGATGGTGGCTAGGTTCATCGCAATGCCTCAAAGAATGTCGTCGCGGATGCAGGCCTTGAACCGGCCCGGCGCCACTTCGCGCAGTGCGGGCACCTCGGCAGCGCACGCGTCCAGCGCGTACGGACAACGGGTGCGGAAAACGCAGCCCGACGGCGGATCGACGGGACTCGGGATATCGCCTTCGAGCAGGCGGCGGTCGCGGCGCGCCTCCGGGTCCGGCCGCGGCGACGCTTCGAGCAGCGCTTCGGTGTAGGGATGCTTCGGGCGCCCTGTACAGCTCCTTCGCCGGCGCGACTTCCATCACCTTGCCGAGATAGAGCACGACGATCCGATCGCACAGGTATTCGACGACGTCGAGATCGTGCGAGATGAACAGCATGGTCAGCCCGAAGCGCTCGCGCAAGTCGGAGAGCAGATTGATGACTTGCGCTTGAATGGAGACGTCGAGCGCGGACACCGGCTCGTCGGCGACGATGAATTGCGGCTCGACGGCAAGCGCCCGGGCGATGCCGATCCGCTGCCGCTGCCCGCCCGAGAATTCGTGCGGAAAACGCTGCGCGTGCTCGGGCGCGAGACCCACGAGCGACAGGAGCTCCGCGATCCGTTTCCCGCGAGCGGCGCCCGGGTGCAGCCCGTGCGTCGCCATCGCTTCGTCCAGCGTGTCGCCGACGCGCCGGCGCGGGTTAAGGCTCGCGTACGGATCCTGGAAGATGATCTGCAGCCGGCGGCGGTAGGGACGCATTTCACGTGAGGACATCGGCGCGAGATCGGAGCCTTCGAACCACACTTCACCCGCGGTCGGATCGATCAGCTTCAGCACCGAGCGTCCGATCGTGCTCTTGCCCGAGCCCGATTCGCCGACGAGGCCCAGCACCTCGCCCTTCGCGATGTCGAAGCTGACGTCGTCGACGGCGCGCACCGGGCGCTCGCCGTGGCCGAAGTATTTCTTGAGGCCGCGCACCGCCAGCATCGGCGCGCTTGCAGCCTTTTCGGTGCTGATCGGGGCCGCGTTCAAAGCATCTCCCAGCGTATGCAGCGCGAGCGCTGGCCTGCGGCAAGCGCAGCGAGCGGCGGCATCGCGGCCGAGCATTCGGGCAGCACGAGCGCGCAGCGCGGAGCGAACGCGCATCCTGGCAGCGGGTCGAGCGGGCTTGCGACCTGGCCGGGAATCGCGTTCAGTCGCCGCCGCGCCATCGTGGATTCGTCGTCGAGCGCGCGCCGCGGCAGGCACTCCAGCAGTCCGCGCGTGTACGGATGCCGCGGTCGCTTGAACAACGAGTGCACGTCGCCCTCTTCGACTACGCGACCGCTGTACATGACGACGACGCGGTCGGCGATCTCGGCGACGACGCCAAGGTTGTGCGTGACGAACAGCACCGCCATGCCGATCTCCCGGCGCAGCTTGTCGAGCAAGGCGAGAATCTGCGCCTGGATCGTGACGTCGAGCGCCGTCGTCGGCTCATCGGCGATCAGGAGCGACGGATTGCACGCGAGCGCCACCGCGATCATCACCCGCTGCCGCATGCCGCCGGACAATTGATGCGGATATTCGTCGATACGCTGTCTCGCGGCGGGGATTTCCACCAGTTCGAGCATGTCCAGTGCGCGTTTCCTCGCCGCGTGGCGATTCATGCCGAGATGCAGCGCCGCAGCTTCCGCGATCTGAGCGCCGACGGTAAACACCGGGTCCAGGCTCGTCATCGGCTCCTGGAAGATCATCGCGATGTCGCGGCCGCGGAGCTTCCGCAGCGCCTTGACGGGCAGCTTCGCGAGATCGACCACCGGGCCTTCGCGGGTCCGGAACAGGATCTCGCCGCCGACGATGCGTCCGGGAGGATTCGGAATCAGCCCCATGATCGACAGGCTCGTCACCGACTTGCCGGAGCCGGATTCGCCGACGACGGCGAGCGTTTCCCCGGCGTTCAGCGTGAACGAGACGTCCTCGACCGCCTTGACCAGCCCGGCATCGGTGAAGAAATGGGTCTGCAGATGCCTGACCTGCAGCAGCGGAGCGCCAGCGTGCGACTGCGTGGTCACGCTCACATCGCCTTCCGGAGCTTGGGATCGAGCAAATCGCGGAAGCCGTCGCCCACCATCTGCAGCGACAGCGCCGAAAGGATGATCGCGACGCCCGGAAACACCACGAGCCAGATCGCCTGATGCGCGAATTGCTGGCTGCTGGCGATCATCGTGCCCCACGTCGGCAGCGCCGGCGGCACGCCGACGCCGAGGAACGACAGCCCCGCTTCGGCGAGCACGGCGTAGGCGAAGATGAACGTCGCCTGCACCAGGATTGGCGAAGCGATGTTGTTCAGGATATGGATAAACAGGATGCGCCACGTCGAGACGCCGAGCGCGCGCGCGGCCTCGATGAACAGCAGCTCGCGAACAACCAGCGTCGAGGCCCGCACGACCCGGGCGACGCGCGGCGTGTAGACGATGGCGAGCGCGAGGATCACGTTGGTCATCGACGCACCCAGCACCGCGACGAGCGCGATCGCCAGCAGGATATCCGGGAACGACATCATCGCGTCGACCAGGCGCATGATCGGACCATCCAGGCGGCGGAAGAATCCGGCAGTGAGTCCAAGCAGCACACCGCCAGTCATCGAGATCAGCACCACCATGGCGCCGATCATCAGCGAGTAGCGCGCCCCGAAAATCACGCGCGAGAACACGTCCCGACCGAGTTCGTCGGTGCCGAACCAGTGCGCGGTGCGCGGACTTTGCAGCCGGTCGAGGATCTTCAACGCCATCGGGTCGTAGGGCGTGATCCACGGCGCAAAGATCGCGAGCGCCGCGACGATGCCCAGGATCACCGCGCCGACCAATACCAGCCTGCGCCGGAACAGCTTGCGCAGTATGATCGCCCCGGGGCTGCGTGAAGCGGCGTTAACCGCGATGGGCGTAACGGCGGCGGTCATGACGTTCTTGCGTCGATCAATATTTCACGCGCGGATCGACGACCAGGTACAGAAGGTCGATCAGCAGATTGATGAGCACGTAGAGACCGGCGATCACGAGCAGTGCACCCTGAATGACCGGATAATCGCGGCGCAGGACAGCGGAAACGACGAGGTTGCCGATGCCCGGCAGGCCGAAGACCGTTTCGGTCACGATCGCGCCGCCGATCAGCAGAGCGAAGGTGAGGCCGAGTATGGTGATCACCGGAATCAGCGCGTTGCGCAGCGCGTGGTGCAGGATGACGCTGGCTTCGGAAAGTCCTTTGGCGCGCGCGGTGCGAATATGGTCTTCGCCGAGGACGTCGAGCATGCTCGCCCGGGTGAAGCGCAGGATGAGCGCCGAGTTGACCACGCCGAGCACGATCGCCGGCAACACCAGATGATGCAGACGATCGCTCAAGGGCACGCCCGGATCGCCGTAGCCCGCCACCGGAAACCAGCCGAGGCTCACCGCGAAAATCTGCATCAGGATCAGACCGAACCAGAAGCTGGGGATGCTCGCGCCGAGCATGGCGAATCCCGAGAAGAACTGATCGATGGTCTTGCCGCGCCAGACGGCTGCAATGATGCCGCAGGGAATACCGATCAATGTGGCGATGACGATCGAGAACAGCGTCAGGAAAAAGGTCGGTTCCGCGCGCTCGGCCAGCGCCTGCGTCACCGGCCGCTGCAGGAAAATCGACTGACCGAGGTTGCCGCGAGCCAGTTCGCCCAGCCAGTAGACGAACTGCAACGGCAGCGGCTTGATCGAGTCCATACGACGCGCGCAACTTCGCGATGTCGGCGGCCGTCGCCTGCTCGCCCAGCATGACCGCCGCGGGATCGCCCGGCGCCAGCCGCGTGATGAAAAAGACGATGGTGGCCACCAGCAGCATCACGATCACCATGCCGGCGAAACGCGAAGCGAGATACCGGGTCATGCCGTGGGGCTGCAATGGACTCGATCAATGCAAGTGCGCAAGCCTCACTTGTCCAGCCAAGTGTTCCAGAAAAACGGCCACGGCATCGCGACGTAGCCCTCGAGCTTCGGCGAACGTGCGGTCACGCTGTTGAAGTAGCCGACCCGGATGTACGGCACTTCGGTGAACACGACCGACTGTACGTTGCCCCACAGCGCGCCGCGCTTCTTCGGGTCGGCTTCGGCGTTGAGCGCCGCCAGCGACGCATCTTTCGCGGGCGAGCTCCACCAGCCCGGCGCGCCGTCGCCGAGTTGCGGCGGCGTCAGCGTGGGGTCGGGCAGAACCGCGGAGTGCGTGATGTAGATATCCCACAGCGCGGGATCGTTACGGCGCTGGATCAACGTCGACCAGTCGACCACCTGCATGTCGACTTTGAATCCGGCGGCCTTGAGATTTTCGGCCATCACCAGCGCCATCCGGTAATGGAAGTCGTACTGCTGACTGGTGAGAATCTTGATCGGCGTGCCGTCGTACTTGCCGCTCGCGACCAGCGCGGCCGCCTTCTTGGCATCGCCCTTGCCGTAGTTCTCGGTGCCGGCGGTCGAATAGAACGGCGTGTTCCTGGCGTAGTGGCTGGCCTCGGTCGTGTAGAACTTCGGGTCGCCGAAGCCGGCGCCCATCATGTCGGCATTGTTGAGCGCCGCCTCCACTGCCTGGCGCAGGGCGAGATTGGCGAGCGGTCCCTGCTTGGTGTTCAGCACCAGGTACGGAAAACCGAACGGCGAGGTCAGCACGGGCTTCACGTTGGGCGCATTCTCGAGGCGTGAATACGATTCGACCGGCAGCAGGTCCGCGAACTGGTATTGCCCCGACAGCGATCCCTCGACCCGCGTGTTCGCGTTGGGCACGGGAATGAAGCGCAGCTCGTCGATCCACGCTTCGCGCTTGCCGGCGTAGCCGCTGGCCGGTTCCTTGCGCGCGCTGTAACCGTCGTAGCGCACCAGCTGTACGTACTGGTCGGGCTTGCGTTCCTTGAACATGTACGGTCCGGTGCCGATGAATTGGGTGAGCGGTGTGGCGATCGAGTCCTTGGCCATGATCGCCGCGAAGCCGTTCGGCAGTGCCAGGTGCGCGAGCAACGGTGCGTAGGGCCGGTTCAGCGTGATGACGATCGAGTTCGGACCCTTGGCTTCGAGGCTCTTGATCTCCTTCGCCACGGCCTTGCCGCGCGGAGCGGTGTCCATCCACCGCTTCAGCGACGCGACGACGTCGTCGGACGTCATCTCCTTCCCGTTGTGGAACTTGACGTCTTTGCGCAGCGGGATCGTATAGACCAGGCCGTCCTTCGAGATCACCGGCATGCTCTCCGCCAGCATGGGCGTCACGTTCCAGTTGGCGTCGAACGTGTACAGCAATTCGTAGACGTGTTGCGTGATGATGCCGACCAGGTCGGCGGTCGACGCCATTGGATCGAGCGTCTGCGGTTCGCCGATCATGGCGATATTGGCGGCGCCGCCTTTCACGAGGTGCGGCAAGCGCGGAGCCGGCCGCGAGGCCTAGCGCTGCCGCTGCGGCCAGCGCGATCGCCGCGAAACCGCCGCGAAACGTCGGAGTTGTGTGAAGGGAACGAGTGCCGCGGATGCCGATGCGAAACATGACTCTCCTCCTTGCGAATGGCAAACCCCGGCGCTTTCGAGGCACAGCGCGCGGCGGATTGTGGCTGGTGTAATTAAATTACATCCGGCGGCGAGTCTACGCTCTTCTGGAACGGCGTCAAGGGTTGGCAAAAATCGACCGTCCCATAGGGCAAAGGGCTCAGTGCGGTCTGCGCGATACCGCATTGGCCCACTCCGGGGAATCCGGTAAACTGTAATTTAATTTCATATCGGTCGAGTCAAGCCGGTCGGCGGCGCAGTATTGCGCGACCAACGTCCAACCATCGGAGGATCACATGAGTGTCGAATTCCTGGGGGGAACCCACACCGGCGCGGGCGGGCAGCCGCTGCCTTTCTCATCTGCGGTCAAGGCGGGGCCGTTCGTGTTCGTGTCGGGCCAAGTCGCGATGGGCGCCAACGGCGAGATCGTGCCAGGCGGCATCGAGGCGCAGACGCGGCAGACCCTGAAAAACGTCGAAAAGGCGCTTGCGCTCGCCGGATGCGCGCTGAAGGACGTCGTCAAATCCACCGTCTGGCTGGACGACGCGCGCGACTTCTGGACGTTCAATCGCGTCTACGCCGAATTCTTTCCCGAGAACAAACCGGCGCGATCGACGACGCAGGCGACGCTGATGATCGACGCCAAGGTCGAGATCGAAGTCGTCGCCTACCGGGCTTAGCGGCTACGAACGCCACGCGTCGGCGCCGCGAGGCGATGCAGGCGACGATGGACCTCTTGCACACGGCCTGGCCCCGTAGCCGGTGACGAACGCCGACCCGAACCGCAAACGCGCCGCCGGGATCGTCGTACTGCGACGCGTCCAGGGGGATTGGCGAATCCTTCTCCTCCGCGCGTTTCGCAACTGGGACTTTCCCAAGGGGCGCATCGAGGCGGGAGAGGACCCGCTGGCGGCGGCCCTTCGCGAGACCCGCGAGGAAACAGGGCTGACCGATCTCGCGTTTTCGTGGGGCCACGTCTTTCGCGAGACCGAGCCCTACGCCGGCGGAAAGATCGCGCGCTTTTATATGGCGCAGACGGGCACCGAGAGCATCGAATTACCGGTGAACCCCGAGCTCGGCCGACCCGAGCACCAGGAGTGGCGCTGGACGAGCTTCGACGAGGCGCGCGGGCTCCTCGCGCCGCGATTGCGGTCCATCGTCGATTGGGCGGAATCCGTGGCGAGCCATGCCGCGGGCGTGACCTAAAGACTACTGATTTTTCGGGGGCGCACCAGGAAGCACAGCGGCCACGCCTTCCGGGTTGATATTGAACGCCAGGAATGTCACCGGCACATCGCCCGGGTTCCCCCATTGGTGCACAAGTCCATACGGCTCGTAGATCAAGGAACCCTGTGATTTCAACTCCAACTTGCCGTCCACCGTGTTCGCACCCGTTCCGGCGATGATGTAATAGAGCGCCGCGCCGGATCGATAGTGCGGCGGGTTAGAGGGCATCTGCGCCGGAAACGTACCCCGCCTCAGCGTGACGTCATAAGGGCCGGGCTTTAGCGCGGGCAGCGGTGCTGCGGTTCGATACAGCTCCTGCACGATCGCGGGTGGTGCTTCGAGTGCCTTGTCGAGTTCCGCAGTCGGCGCGAGCAGGAAGTGTAGCAAGGTCGATGGCTCACCGCTTCCCGCTTTCAGCGTCGCCGTGCTGCCGCCGGCAATGAACATGCCCTCCCCCGGGGCCAGCGTCGTAACCTGTCCACCGGTCGCGACCTCGGTCGACCCCGACAGCTGGTAGAGGATCCCGTTCGCCGCAGAGACGTTGCTGCTTGCCCCCGCGGGAAGGGTGACACTCACCGCCTTGAAATGAACTGGCGTGTCGCCGACCATCGACAGCCTGGCCGAGGCGACGGGGGGCCGCGCAGTTGCGGGTGCAGCCGGCGGAGATTGCGCGGCTGCGTGGGCGGCGAGTGCAGCCCCGCAAATCAAGAACACGCCAATTGCCGTGAATCGCATGCGCGTGTCTCCGGCGTTCCCTGCAACCGCTATACGGACGCGGGCGCGCGAATGCGCGCAGCGGGAATTCCGCAAGCATAGCGCCGAAGTCGCAATTGCGAAACTGGCGAACGCCCCAGACCAGCGAAGGCGCCGCTGCGAATTGTGGCATGT
>CAWAKN010000018.1:0-98435 GCA_963782625.1 uncultured beta proteobacterium
GTCACGCTGCAGCCGGATTGGCCGGCGGTGCCGGCGGGCAGGAAGGTGATTCCCGTCGCGGCGCTGGAGGCGGATGGCGACGCGTCGCGGCGCGCGGCGATGCAACCTGCGCGCGGCCGGCGCGACGGCCCTGCGTGAGGCGACGGCGGAACCAAAGGTCAGCCGATCAGAGCCACTTCACCCTCTTGAAATTGAAATACAGCCAGACGTCGATGACCACCATCACGCCGACGGCCGCCGGATAGCCCCAGAGCCATTTCAGCTCGGGCATGTGGTCGAAGTTCATGCCGTAGATGCCCGCGACCATCGTGGGCACGGCGATGATGGCGGCCCAGGCCGCGAGCTTCTTGGTCACTTCGCTCTCGCCCAGCGAGATCATGCCGAGGTTGACCTGGATGGCCGTGGTGATCATGTCGCGGATGCCTTCGATCGCCAGGTGGATGCGGTGCAGGTGATCGTAGACGTCGCGGAAGTACTCGCCCATGCCGGCGCAGATCTGCGGCACGCGTCCGCCGTAGAGACGGCCGGTGGCCTCCATCAGCGGATCCACCGCGTGCTTCAGCACCATCAGCTTCTGCTTCAGCGCGTACAGCGCCTCGATGTTCGAGCGAGCGGTGTTGCGCACGAAGATCAGTTCCTCGATTGCCTCGAGTTCGGTTTCCAGGCCATCCAGGATCGGGAAATAGCGGTCGACCACGTTGTCCATCAGCGCGTAGAAGACGAAGCCTGAGCCATGCTGCAGCAGGTCCGGTTCGCGTTCGGCGCGCGCGCGCACGGCTGCGAATCCCAGCTGCGTGCGTTGCCGCACCGACAGCACGTAGTTGCGTCCGACGAAGACGGCGACCTCGCCGCTCAGCAGGTCGTCTTCGCCGTCCGGTGTCTTGACCTGTTCGACGGTGTGCAGCACCGCGAACAGCGAATCGCCGTATTCCTCGATCTTGGGACGCTGGTGGCCGTGGCGCGCGTCGTCGACGGCCAGTTCGTGCAATCCGAACTCCTCGGCCATCTCGTCGAGTTCGTCATGCGAAGGCTCGAACATCGCGACCCAGACGAAGCAATCCGGCCGGCTCACGTACTCGCTGATGTCCTCGGTCGGGATATCGGCGAGCTTGCGGCCGTTCTGGTAGGCGACACAGCTGATGAGCATGGAGTGGGTTACCGGTGACGCTGCCAAACGTCGCTGCATGATAGCCGTGCGGGCCCGGGGCAGCTACCCGCAGCGCGGAAGCCGGGCGCTTTGAGCGGGAATTGCCGCACAGTCCGCTCGGCGCGTCGGATGTTATACTTTAACTGACTCGCGGTCAGTTACAAATTCATGTCCACCAGACATTCCATCGTGCCTAGCGCTCGTGAGTAATCCCGCGGGATCGTCGCCGTCGTCGACCGGGCGCGCGCCGCGGGAGTTGTTTTTGCTGCTGACGCTGGCGGCGATGCAGTTCACGCATGTGCTGGACTTCATGATCATGATGCCGCTGGGTCCGCAGTTCATGCGCATCCTCGCGCTGGATCCGCAGCACTTCGCGTTCCTGGTCTCAGCGTACACGTTCGCGGCCGCCGCCAGCGGCTTCGTCGCCGCTTTCTGGGTCGACCGCTTCGGCCGCAAGCGCGCGCTGCTGACGATGTATGCCGGATTCATCGTCGCCACTGGGCTGTGCGGCCTGGCGCCCAACTACCCGCTGCTGCTGCTGGCGCGAATCATCGCCGGCGTCTTCGGCGGAATCATCGGGGCGCTGATCATGACGATCGTCGCCGACGTGCTTCCCTATTCGCGTCGCGCGCGGGGGACGGCGTTGGTGGCGTCGGCGTTCTCGCTGGCTGCGGTGCTGGGCGTTCCGCTCGGGCTCTGGTTCGCCGCGCAGTATTCGTGGCGGATGCCGTTCCTGGCGCTTGCCGGGCTGAGCGTGGCCGTCGGTGCGATCGCATGGCGGGTGCTGCCTCCGCTGGACGCCCACGTCCTGGGCGCGCCGCGCCGCAATCCGATAGCCCAGCTCCGCGCCGTGTTCGGCGTTCGCAATCACCTCACGTCGTTCGCGTTCATCGTCGCGCTGATGCTGTCCATTTTTTCCGTGGTGCCGTTCATTGCTCCGTACTATGTCGCCAACGTGGGCATTGCCGAGGCAGACCTGCCTACCATCTATTTCGCCGGCGGGCTGACCACGCTCTTCACCGCGCAGGTGATCGGCTATCTTGCGGACCGTTTCGGAAAGAAGCGCGTGTTCACGGCTGTCGCGCTGCTGTCGCTTGCACCGATCCTCCTGATAACGCACCTGCCGCGGGTATCGCTCGCGTGGGTGACAGCGACCACGGTGCTGTCGTTCGTGCTGGTGCCCGGCCGCGTCGGTCCCGCGATGGCGCTGGTGACGGGAAGCGTGTCGCCACGGCTGCGCGGCAGCTTCATGAGTTTCAACGCGTCGGTGCAGCAGCTGGGATCCGGGACTGCGGCCTTCGTGGCGGGCCTCATCATCGGCCGCGCGGCCGACGGCACGCTAACGAACTATGGCTGGGTCGGCTGGCTCTCGGCCGCATGCACGCTGCTCGCGATCGTCCTGGCATGGCGAATCCTCGTCATCCCCGACGGCAGCCACGCACCCGACTAGGCAGGGCTGACGCGCCTCCCGCTTTGGACGCCGGGCGGGTGTGCGGGTACCATCGTCGCCTCGATTCACGGGTGACCGGCCGATGATCATCACGTCCCTGCTCGACACCGACCTCTACAAGTTCACGATGATGCAGGTGGTACTGCATTCATTTCCGGAGGCGCAGGTCGAGTACCGCTTCCGCTGCCGCAACGCCGGCGTCGACCTCTCGCCCTACGTCGGCGAGATCGAGGACGAAATCCGGGCGTTGTGCGCGTTGAGCTTTGCGCGGGAGGAGCTCGACTATCTGCGCGGGTGGCGCTTCTTCAAGAGCGACTTCGTCGACCTCCTGCGGCTGTTCAACCTGGATGAGCGCTTCATCAGCGTTTCGCGCGCGGAGGGATCGCCGCGCGAGATCGACATCGCGATCAAGGGGCCATGGCTGCACACGATCCTGTTCGAGGTGCCCGTGCTCGCGATCGTGTCGGAGGTGTACAACCGCAACACCTATCCGCGTCCCGATTTCGACGAAGGCCGCCGGCGCCTGGCCGCCAAGATCGCGCAGGCGGCCACCGTGAAGGACAGCGAATTCCGCATCGCCGATTACGGCACGCGTCGCCGGTTCTCGCGCGCGTGGCAGGACGAGGTCGTGCGTACGTTGAAAGGCGGCCTGGGCTCGCATTTGGTGGGCACCAGCAACGTGCGCATGGCCATGGACCACGGCCTGACGCCGCTGGGCACGATGGCGCACGAATACCTGCAGGCATGCCAGGCGGTCGGGCCGCGGTTGCGCGATTCGCAGGTGTTCGCGTTCAACATGTGGGCACGCGAATACCGTGGCGACCTGGGGATTGCGCTGTCCGACGTCTGCGGCATGGACGCATTCCTGCGCGACTTCGACCTCTTCTTCTGCAAATTGTTCGATGGCGTGCGCCACGACTCGGGCGACCCATTCGAGTGGGGAGAGAAGCTGATCGCCCATTACGAAAAGATGCGCATCGACCCGCGCACCAAGACGATGGTGTTCTCCGACAGCCTCAACATTCCACTCGCGATGCGGCTGTTCGAGTATTTCAAGGGACGGGTCCGGACGTCGTTCGGCATCGGCACCAACCTCACCAACGACTTGGGCTACGACCCGCTGCAGATCGTGATCAAGATGACCCGTTGCAACGGCCAGCCGGTGGCCAAGATCAGCGACGAGCCGTCGAAGGCGATGGACTACGACCCGTCGTATGTCGCGTACCTGCGCGAGGTCTTCCAGGTGCCGGAAATACCAGCGGCGCAACAAGCGGTGGCCGCCACGTGAAACTCCGATCTGCAGCCGCCATGGCCCGGCGGCCTTCGGTGTAGAGTATTCGCATGGCCACACCCCTTACCGGCAGCAAGGCGCCGCCCGCCGTGGCCGCCGCATCCGCACCGGCTGCGGGAACCAAGGCGCAGGACCGCCGCTTGCGCCTGGACGACATTCTCAAGCTCATGCTGGCCGACGGACTGGTTCCGTCCCCCGACGCCGAAGTGCTCGCGCGTTCGCGTACGCACCGTTTCGAGCACCCGCTGGAGGCGATCGCCGACCGGAAGTGGAAGTCGCTCAAGGCGCCCCACCGGCTGATGACGCTGGAGTGGCTGGTGGAATGGCTGGCCGGCAGGCTCGATATCCCGTATTTCCACATCGATCCGCTGAAGATCGACCTGGGCGCGGTTACAGCGACGATGTCCAACGCCTATGCCGAACGGTACCGGATCCTTCCGGTCGCCGTGGATCGAAGGACGCTCACCGTCGCGACGAGCGAACCCTTCATCAATTCCTGGTCGAAGGAACTCGGCGAAATCCTGAAGCTCGACGTGAAGCTGGTGTTCGCGAACCCGGTCGAGATCAAGCGGTTCATGGGCGAGTTCTTCAACCTCGCCCGGTCGATGAAGCGCGCGCAGGCGGCGTCGAAGGGCCAGCTCGCGCTCACCGGCAACTTTGAACAGCTGGTCGAGCTGGGCAAGCTCGGGAATCTCGATGCCAACGACCAGCACGTCGTCCACATCGTCGACTGGCTCTGGCAATACGCGTTCGAGCAACGCGCATCCGACATTCACATCGAGCCCAGGCGCGACGCCGGCATGGTGCGCTTTCGCATCGACGGTGTATTGCACCAGGTGTACGCCATTCCCGCGCCGGTCCTGATCGCGATGACGTCGCGCATCAAGCTTCTCGCGCGGATGGAGATCGTGGAGAAGCGCCGGCCGCAGGACGGTCGCATCAAGACGCTGGCGCCGGACGGCCAGGAGGTCGAACTGCGCATCTCGACGATGCCGACGGCGTTCGGCGAGAAATTGGTCATGCGGATCTTCACGCCGGAAGTGCTGGTGCGCGATTACACGGACTTGGGCTTCACCGAGGACGACCGCGAGCGGTGGCAGAAGATGCTGAAGGAACCGCACGGAATCATCCTGGTCACCGGTCCCACCGGCTCCGGCAAGACGACCACGCTGTATTCATCGCTAAAGCAGCTCGCCGTGCCCGAGGTGAACGTCTGCACGATCGAGGATCCGATCGAGATGATCGAGCCGCTGTTCAACCAGATGCAGGTGCAGCCCAACATCGGCGTGGACTTCGCCAGCGGCGTGCGCACGCTGCTGCGTCAGGACCCGGACATCATCATGGTCGGCGAGATCCGCGACCGCGACACCGCCGACATGGCGGTGCAGGCGGCGCTGACCGGACACCTGGTGTTCTCGACGCTGCACACCAACGATGCCCCCACCGCCGTCACCCGGCTGCTCGATCTCAACGTGCCGCCGTACCTGCTCAATTCCACGTTGCTGGGGGTGATGGCCCAGCGCCTCGTGCGCACGCTGTGTCCGCATTGCAAGAAGCCGGGAGAAACACCCGATGACGACACCTGGCACGCGATCACCGCGCCCTGGCGCGGCGAAAAGCCTGCGACGGTGATGATGCCGGAAGGTTGCCTGGAATGCCGAATGACCGGCTATTTCGGCCGCATGGGGCTGTACGAGATCATGCTGATGACGCCGGCTCTGCGCCGATTGATGCACCGCGAGGCGGACGACCGCGCGATTCGCGAGCAAGCTTTCAAGGACGGGATGAAGCCGCTGCGCGTGTCGGGCGCGATGAAAGTCGCCGCCGGGCTGACGACGGCGGAGGAAGTCTTCCGCGTCGCGCCGCTGGCCTGAACCGTCAGGCCGGCAGGAACTTCAGCACCGCGCCGTTGCTGCAGTAACGCCAGCCCGTAGGCTTGGGGCCGTCGTTGAACACGTGGCCGTGATGGCCGCCGCAACGCGCGCAGTGCATTTCCGTGTAGCTCATCCGGGTCGTGAATCGCTTCGGATCGCTCTCGTACTCAAGGCAGCCGGGAAGGCATTCGTAGAAGCTCGGCCAGCCCGTCCCGCTGTCGAATTTTGTGGCCGACGCGTAGAGCACCAGGTCGCAGCCCACGCAGGCATACGTTCCCTTCCGGTATTCCTTGTTCAGTGGACTGGTGCCCGCCCACTCGGTGCCTTCCTCGCGCAGGATGTGGAATTGCTGGGGCGTGAGGAGCTTGCGCCATTCGGCTTCGGTCTTCACGACCTTGCCGATGGCTTCGGGCTTCGCGAAAGCCGGCGCCGTCAAAGCCAACGCGGCTGTGGAAATACCCCAATGCAGGAATTCGCGTCGTTTCATGGTCAGTTGGTCGCTTGGGAAGGACAAAAGCTTACGCTTGCGTGACGCCGTTGTGGCCAGGCGTCTAGGGCGCGGCGCACATGGACGCAAAATTGGGGGCGGCACCTTCGAGCGCGTAGTTGCGGGCCTGCATCTGCGCCACGGTCGCTGCATCGGTCGTGTAGCGGTGGTTGGAGTCGACCCGCTGGTTCCAGAGACGGAATACGGGAACGGTACCGGTTGGACAGGCGCCGGTGGCGTCCGGAAGCGTGACATAAAACGCTGCCGCGTATTCCTCGATGTATCCGGAGAAATTCGGGTAACTCACCGGATTGGCGGCCGCCATGAGCAGGAAGGCGCAATCGGCATTCGCGGCAGAGAAGAAGTGCGAGTCGCCGTGCTGCGGCGGAATGAAGAAGCGGCAAACGGGGCTGAGCGAGGCCATCGACTGCGTGGGGTAGGCATGAAACGATTGCCCGGTACGCACCCAGCCCGGAAAGGCGCCGCCGTCGAGCAGGCTGATGTCGCTGGCCGAGGCGGTGATGAAGTAGTGGTCGAGCGCCTGATGGTAATACTCGACCACGGGCACGGTCGCCTGCCCCAGGGTGGCCTGCGCCGCCTTGACCGCGCCGAAGGCGTTGAGGATGCCGGCGCCGCAGATGCCCTGGGTGGCGCAACTGCTCCCGGCCGCAAAGGGCGACGCGGTTTGCGCGATCAATGCCTTCAATTGCGAAGGCGTCAACGACGGATTCACGGCCAGCATCAATGCCGCAACGCCGGCGACCATCGGTGTTGAAAAGCTCGTGCCCTCGGTGGCGGCGTAATTGGGGCTCCTTGCCACGGTGGTGCCGGAACTCCACGTCGTCGTGATCGTGTCGTGCGAACTGAGATCGCCGTCTCCGCCCGGAGCCGAGATGTCGATGAACGCGCTGAAGTTGCTGTAACTCGCGAGTGCACCGGATTCATCGGTCGCGGCCACGGTGCTCACGCCGCTGCAACCGGAGGGCGCGAAGTCATCCGCGTTCGCGCCTTCATTGCCCGCGGGTACCGCAATGAACACGCCGGCGTCGAGAATCTCGTCGAGGATCGCCTGGATCTGACCATCGCAGGGACCTCCGCCGCCCACGCTCAAGTTGATGACCTTGGCCGGATGCGGGTTGATGGGCGCACCCGGCACGGGCAGCCCGGCGGACCAGGTCATCGCGTCGAGGATGTCGGAGAAGTCGCCGCCGCAGCGTCCGAGCGCCCGCACGTCGAGGATCCGGGCGTTCCAGTCGATGCCCGCGACGCCAATCCCGTTGTTGGTATCGGCCCCGATCACGCCAGCGACCATTGTCCCGTGCCAGTCGCTGTTTGCCCGGGTATTGAATGGCGCTGGACAGAGACCGGTGGTGCGCCAGTTGCCGGGATCGGTGGGATCGGGATCACGACCATTGCCGTCGTTGGCGCTGGTGTCATCGGAGACGAAGTCGTAGCCCGGAATGACCCGGCCAAGATCGGGATGCGGCACGATGCCGGTGTCGACCACGGCAATGACCATGTTTGGGGAGCCGGTGGTGATGTCCCACGCACGCGCGGCATCGATTCCCGCATAGCCGGTGTCCGCCTTGTCCTGCAGGTACCATTGGTCGCCGGAGGCATAGAAGGAATCGTCGGGAGTCATCGCCAGTGCTCGAACGCGGTAGTCGGGCACCGCGAGACGCGCGACGCCGGAGCTCTGGAGCGCAGCCGCAATGGCGCGCGCGGTCGCCGAGTCGACGGCGGCGGGAAGCTCGACGATCCACGCGCCGCCGACGCTGGCCCGCGTCACATGCAAAGGCGTGCCGGCCGCGTTGGAGAGTTCGGCATCGCGGTCGGCGCCGACGCGCGCATTGCTGCGCGAGGCCAAGGCCCATTGCGGATCGGCGAACGTCACGATCAACCGGCGTACCGAAGTCGATTCGGCGGCAAGCGCCGACTTGGCCGTCACCGGCCGGGGCCCGCGCTCGACCTCGGCCCATACGATGTCGCCGCGCATGCGCAACCTGTTCACGAGCTGCTTCGCAGTCGCGGCGCTGACGGGACGGGCGAGCTCGATAATCTGATTCCCGGCGGACGTCACGGCGCCGGCGGTCAGCGATTGGCCCAGTGCGCTTTGCAGTTCGGCGAGCCGCGCGCCGGCGAGCGGTGTGTTGCCGGCGGGCCGTGCATCGGGTCGCAGGCGCAGCACCAGACGTGCCACCGGCGCATCGCCGGGTTCGGCTTCCGGAGCGCCGCTGGCGGCCAATGACAGACCCGGGAGGATGGTCGCCAGCAACGCCAGCGCCGCGTACCGGATCGAACTTGCCGTCAATGATGTCAATGGCCTGGTCAATTCTGAGGGGATTTATCTGTTCGCTAGTCAGCGCGGGAGTGCCGGACTGAACCAATAGGTGGCCGGCACATGGACACGCCGGGCGTGGCGGAGTTCCGCGAGCCCGCGAACTCCTGCGCTAGGCAGCCCAATCCAGGATGACCTTGCCGCTCTGCCCGGAAAGCATCTTGGCGAACGCGGCCTCGTATTGATCGGCGAGGAAATGATGAGTGATGATCGGCGTCAGGTCGAGTCCGCTCTGCAGCATCGCGGCCATCTTGTACCACGTCTCGAACATCTCGCGGCCGTAGATCCCCTTGATCTCCAGCCCCTTGAAGATCACCTGGTTCCAGTCGATCGCCATGTTCGACGGCGGAATGCCGAGCAGCGCGATCTTGCCGCCATGGTTCATGTGCAGCAGCATTTCCGAGAACGCCTGCGGCACGCCCGACATTTCCATGCCGACGTCGAAGCCCTCCGTCATCCGCAGTTCTTGCATCACGTCGTGCAGATTCTCGCGCCCGATGTTCACCGCGCGGGTCGCACCCATCTTCTTCGCCAGGTCCAGCCGGTAGTCGTTGACATCCGTGATCACCACATGGCGCGCGCCGACGTGGCGAGCGATGGCCGCCGCCATGATGCCGATCGGGCCGGCGCCGGTGATGAGCACATCCTCGCCGACCAGGTTGAACGACAGCGCCGTGTGCGTGGCATTGCCGAACGGGTCGAAGATCGACGCGAGGTCGTCGGAAATGTCGTCGGGAATCTTGAACGCATTGAACGCCGGGATCACGAGGAACTCGGCGAACGCGCCTTCGCGATTGACGCCGACGCCGACGGTGTTGCGACACAGGTGGCGACGGCCGGCGCGGCAGTTGCGGCAGAACCCGCAGGTGATGTGGCCTTCGCCGGACACGCGATCGCCCACCTTGAAGCCGCGGACCTCCTGCCCGATCTCGACGATCTCGCCGACGTATTCGTGGCCGACGTGCATCGGCACCGGAATCGTCTTCTGCGCCCATTCATCCCACTTCCAGATGTGGATATCCGTGCCGCAGATCGCCGTTTTGCGGATGCGGATCATGATGTCGTTGTGCCCGACCTCCGGTTTCTTCACGCGGGTCAGCGTGAGGCCCGGGGCGCGTTCGAGTTTTGCGAGTGCCTTCATCATCGATTTGCCTTTGCTGCGTGGACTAGCGGATGGCATTCAACTGTCGCCCGACCTTCGCGAATGCCGCGACCGCGCGGTCGATCTGCTCGGTCGGTGTGCGCCGCGCTCATCTGCGTGCGGATTCGCGCTTTGCCCCGCGGGACCACCGGAAACGAAAAGCCGATGACGTAGATGCCCTCGTCGAGCAGCGCGTCGGCCATGCGCGTTGCCAGCGCGGCGTCACCCAGCATCACCGGAATGATCGGATGCTGCCCGGGCACCAGGGTGAAACCCAGTGCCGACATGGCCCGCCGGAAACGCTCGCCATTCTCGCGCACTTTGCCGCGCAGTTGTGCGCCCTCGTCGCTGCGCAGAAGCGCCAGCACGTCGAGCGAGGCGGCCGCGATGCAGGGCGCCAGCGTGTTGGAGAAGAGATAGGGACGCGACCGCTGGCGCAGCAACTCGACGATTTCGCGCCGGCCCGCCGTGTAGCCGCCGGACGCGCCGCCCAGCGCCTTGCCCAGCGTTCCGGTGATGATGTCCACGCGGCCTTCGACGCCGCAGAACTCGGGCGTGCCGCGACCCCCCGCGCCGACGAAGCCGACGGCGTGCGAGTCGTCGACCATTACCAGAGCGCCATGGCGGTCGGCCAGGTCGCAGATCGCCTTCAGGTCCGCGATGATGCCGTCCATCGAGAACACGCCGTCGGTGGCGATCATCTTGAACCGTGCGCCGGCAGCATCCGCCTCCGCGAGCTTGGCCGCAAGGTCCGCCATGTCGTTATTGCGGTAGCGGAACCGCTTGGCTTTGCACAGCCGGATGCCGTCGACGATGCTGGCGTGGTTCAGCTCGTCGCTGATGATTGCATCCTCTTCGCCGAGCAGCGTCTCGAACAGGCCGCCATTGGCGTCGAAGCAGCTTGTGTACAGGATGCTGTCGTCGGTGCCGAGGAACGCAGCCAGCGCCGCTTCCAGTTGTTTGTGCACGCTCTGCGTGCCGCAGATGAAACGCACCGACGCCATGCCGAAGCCCCACGCGTCGAGCCCGTTCTTGGCCGCCCGCACAAGGCGCGGATCGTTGGCCAGCCCGAGATAGTTGTTCGCGCAGAAGTTGAGCACGTTCGTAGGAGCGGCGCGGCCGCCGGCAATGCCGATTTGCGACGCCTGCGGACTTTCGATCACCCGTTCGGACTTGTAGAAGCCGTCAGCGCGAATCTGGTCCAACGTTGCCCGCACATGGGCCAGGAATGGGTCGGACATGAAAAGAGTTCCTTTTTCGCCCCGGGGCGGGCGGAGGGTCGCGCTTATTCTAGCCCGCGGCCGGAGTGCGGCGTCGGCGATGTCAAGCGGGCCAGCGATACTCGACGTCGGGTTCGAGTTCGGGCGCCGGACTGACCCCGAACGCCACGGCCACGAATCCGTGCTTCTCGTAGAACGCGCGCGCCGGCGCGTTGCGCTGGAACGTAAACAGTCGCAGTTCCGTTGGCGAACGCTCGCGCGCTCTTTGCAGCAGCGCCGTGCCGATGCCCTGGCGCTGGTGCTCGGGAAAGATCGTGAAGTGACGGATCCACGGTGACTCGAACGCCAGCATGCCCAGCAGAACACCGGATCGCGTCGCTACCCAGACGTCGCATGCCGGCAGCAGCTTGTTCCGGAAGAAAGCGCGCGCATCGGCCAGCGTGTGCTGTTGCTGCACATCGTTGTACGGATAGCTGGCCAGGTTTGTTTCGTGCCAGCGCGCAACCAGATCGTCGAAGTCGGAATCGACGAAGGCACGGATCGCCAGGCCGTCGGGCTCGGCGATGGCATGGGAACTCACGAGCCGGTGAATCGGCGTCCGTGCCGGAGACGTCGCTGCGCGCCTACCGAAACGGCGCGAGCCGCTGCTGCAGGGACGGCGGAAGGAACCCCAGCACGTAGGCGCGGGTCGGGTGCCAGAACGCCGACAGCAGCAGAAGGGCCGCTCCGATGGCGAAGGCGGTGATCGCGAAGCTCAGGCTCACGACGCCGAATTGCTTCAGCAGCGCGCTGAACGCGAACAAGACGTAGGTCAATGCCGAGACCATCAGCGCCCGGCGGTCGACGGCAAGCGAAACGAGCGCGATCGCGACGTAGAGCACCACGACGGCGAGCGCCTGTCCCAGGTCGGCATGTCCGCCGGTGACGCCGAGCACGGTGAAAACCGGGTGCACGAGGAGAGGGGCAGCCAGCAGGTGAAGCCAGAAAGCCACGTCCGACCGGCGTGTCTGCCGCAGTGTGTCGGTCGCGTCCCAGCGCATGGCCACCGCGAATACCGCGATTCCGGCGACGAGCGAAAGCGCGTTGAGCCACTTCCCGGCATCGGGCGCCATCCAGAGGAACAGCCCGAACGTGCAGCCGACGGCTGCGGCGACGCCTGCGGCGATCGTGATGGGCACGCGAAATTGCCGCCAATGCAGCCACGCGGCCACGGCAGCGAAGGCGCTGGCGACGGCATAGGCTACCGGGTCATTCGTGCCGACCAGCAGGAGCACCGTGGAGAACACGCCACCGGCGAATGCGAGCAGCAGGATGATCGACGGCAGCGCCATGCGACGCCTGCGCGTGAAGAACTCCGCGAGCAGCCAGGCGGCCACGGCGACCGCAGCGCTGCCGAGGTGCGACGCGTAGGAGGCGCCGATCCCTGCCAGCGACGCCAGCAGCAATACGCAGGCGATCACGACAAAGATGTCGTTGAAGCCGGTAACGAGACGGAAATGCTCCTCGTCGACGGCGGAAGAACGCTGGCGTTGCTCGACGTGCGCGCGAAACGCTTCGGCCGAAGCCTCGGTCAGAACGCCTGCGGCAACGGCCGAGGACAAGTCATCTTCGCTGTACATGGTCGGTGGGCCTCGGTTTGCACCCGGGGAGCAGGCACACGGTGCGCTGCCCCGGCAGATGAGTGTGTACTCGCCTAGTGGCGTTGCCGTTCGGTGTTCGGCGTGTCTAATCCGGTACCTACTTCACACCTTTGGCGGCCTCTTTGATAAGAGCAGCCACGGCTTCCGGATTCGACACGTAGACCGAGTGGCTGCCCCTGACCTCGACAACTATGGAGCCGGCGCGCTGGGACATGAACTGCTGGGCCGGAGGAGGAATCATCCTGTCGTCGTTTGCGATCAAGTACCAACTGGGTTTGTTTCTCCACGCGGGTGCGCTAATTGAGCCGCTGAGGGCTTCCACGCCCCACGGGACCTGTGAGTCGGCCATGAACTCCGCCTTGTCCTTGGCTACATCGGCCGCGAAGGAATCGGCAAATCTTGCTCTGTCGAGGAAAAGAAAGCCGTCCTGCGGTGGAAGTATCGGCGGAACCGGCGCACCGGGCGGCGGATCCTTGATGAGTGCAGCCACGGATTCTCCTTTGTCGGGAGCAAACGCAGCGATATAGACTAGTCCGGCGACCTTGGGATCGTTGCCGGCCTCCGTGATCACCACTCCACCATAGGAGTGGCCAACAAGGATGACCTGCCCTTTCTCACGGGCGATGATCCGCTTGGTTGCCGCCACATCGTCGGCCAACGATAGCGTTGGGTTCTGCACGATGGTCACGGTGTAACCGTCCTTCCTCAGTGTCCTGTAGACACCCTCCCAACCAGAGCCGTCCACGAAGCCGCCGTGGACCAGAACGATTGCCGGATTAGCACTTTCAGCCATGATGATTTCCTTTGCTCAGGAACTGCTCAGTCGCGAATTGCCTGTTCATCGGTGCTCATGCGAACTCCTTGACGCGCAATACTGGCAGCTCGCCCGGGGGCGTCGTCGGTAGTGTTTGGCGGATGGGGTGGGATTCGAACCCACGAAGGACTTGCGCCCTTGCCGGATTTCAAGTCCGGTGCATTCGACCACTCTGCCACCCATCCAATCTTTGGAATCAGCGACTTGGGGCATGTCGATGACCGGTGAGTGTACAAGAATCCGGGCCGGTTCCGCCTGCCGGCAGTGCCCTGTGACGGGACAGCTATAATGCGCCCCAGGCGGCGACCGCCGCCGGATATTTCAATGCGTAGTACGGAGACGACACGATGAGTTGGAGTTCCGCCAAGTCCAGGCTGATCGGTGCGTTGCTGCTCATCCCGATCCTTTTCGCAGGGTCCGCGCCGGCGCAGGACGCGAAGCCCCTGTCCAACGAGCAGCTCGATCAGCTGACGGCGCAAGTCGCGCTGTATCCGGATTCGCTTCTCGCGCAACTGTTCATGGCGACCACCTATCCCGACCAGTTTGCAAAGGCTACGGCGTGGTCGAAGGCGCACCCGGACGCGAAGGGTGACGACGCCGTGAAGATGGTCGAGAACGAGGGGTGGGACCCTTCGGTCGCGTCCCTGGTCGCCTTTCCCGAGGTGCTCATCACACTCGGGGAAAAAACGGAATGGGTGCAGAGCATGGGCGATGCCTTCCTGGCGCAGCCCAACGACGTGATGAACTCCGTGCAGCGGCTTCGCCAGAAGGCGCAGGCGGCAGGCAACCTCAAATCCAATGAGCAGGTGAAGGTATCGACGCAGGCGCCTGAGCCCGCGCCGGCGACGACGTCAGCGCAGTCGGCACCGCCCGCGCAGGTGATCGTCATCGAGCCCGCGCAACCGCAAGTGGTCTATGTGCCGTCGTACAACCCGGCGGTGGTATATGGCACTTGGCCGTACCCTGCCTATCCGCCGTACTACTACCCGACGCCGCCAGGTTACTGGTTCTCGCGGACCGTTGCCACGGGCATCGCCTGGGGCGTGGGCATCGGTATCACCAACGCGCTGTGGGGCGGATGCAACTGGGGCCGCGGCGACGTCAACGTCAACGTCAACCGCTACAACAACATCAACACGAACAATCGCATCAACGGTAGCGGCAACGCCAACTGGAATCACAACACGGCGAACCGCGGCAACACGCCTTACCGTGGCGGTGATGCGACGCGCCAGAACCTCAACAACAAGTACCAGTCGGGAAACCGTGAACAATATCGTGGCAAGGACGCGAGCCGCGACGCCAGCCGCGCCCAGGCGAACCAGGCGATGCAGAACCGCGGCTTCGAAGGCGCCGGCGGATCGGGGACCGCGCGCGAACGCGCGCAGAGCGTGGACCGCAGCGCGGTAGACCGCGGCGCTGCGCAAAACCGGGCGCAAGGCATGGACCGCGGCGCGGCGCAAAACCGGGCGCAAGGCATGGACCGCGACGCCGCGCGGCAGCATTCGCAATCCGCCAATCGCGACAACGCGTTGCGAGGCGCGAGCAATTCGAACGCGGGCGCCCAGATGGATCGTGGCAGGTCGAGCCAGGCTGCTGCACAACATGCTGGAGGCGGCGGCAACCGTTCGTCGATGGGCGGCGGTGGCGGCGCGCGCCCGTCGGGCGGCGGCGGTGCCCGTCCTTCGGGTGGTGGCGGCGGCCGGGGTGGTGGCGGCGGCGGTGGCGGCCGTGGTGGCGGTGGTGGCGGTGGACGTCGCTGATGATGGAGCCCACGAAGATGACTACGTTCAAATACACGCTGAATGTTGCCGCAATGGCGGCGCTGCTGGCGGCTGCGCCGTGCGCGCTTGCGCAGAACGCTTACCCGACGCCCGAAGCGGCAGCCGACGCGCTGGTCGACGGCATCGCCCGGCATGACGGCGATGCCATCAAGGCGGCTGTCGGCCCGGACTATCGCAAGTACATCCCGTCCGCGAGCGTCGATCCGGAAGACGTCACCGACTTTCTCGAGGCATGGGCCCGTGCGCACAAAATCGTGCCCGCCGGCAACGACAGGGCCTATCTTGCGGCCGGGACGAAGGGCTGGACGCTGCCCATTCCCATCGTGAAGTCCGCGGCCGGGTGGCGCTTCGACACCAAGGCCGCACCCGAGGAAATGCGTGTTCGCCGCATCGGGCGCAACGAACTGGCGGCCATCCAGGTGGCGCTCGCCTACACCGATGCGCAGAAGGAATACCGGCAAAAGGACTGGAATGGCGATGGCGTCATGGAGTACGCCATGCACGGGCTGTCGACGCCGGGCAGGCGCGACGGGCTGTACTGGGCATCCCTTCCCGGCGAGCCGGAGAGTCCGCTGGGTGCGGAGTTCGCGGACGCGAAGGTCGGCCAGCCGTATCACGGGTACGTGTACAAGATCCTGACCGAGCAGGGCAAGAACGCACCGGGTGGCGCCAAGAGTTACGTCAAGAACGGGCGGATGACGGAAGGCTATGCGCTGGTGGCGTGGCCGGCGAAGTACGACGACACCGGCGTGATGACGTTCATCGTCAATCAGGAAGGCATCGTGTACCAGAAGAATCTCGGCGCGGGCACCGACGCCGCGGCGCGGGCGATCAAGGCCTACGACCCGGATTCCAGCTGGCAGAAGGCGGACGCGGCCAAGTAGCCCGCCGTTTTTGGCAGGCGGCACCTTGAAATGCCGCCGGGTCGGCGCAATCTTGGCGCCGGGGGGTTCGACTGCCCGCCCCGGACGTCCCTGGCGATGAAACCCTTCGCCTTTCTGTTAGTCTAAGGGTTCACTGGCCCGGTCCGGGCCGCTTGTAGGAGGGATAGATGGATCGAAAATTCGAACCGGTCATGTCGGGCCAGCCGACCCGGTCGCGCACTCCAGTCTTTGACGGCACCGTTGCGCCTCCGCTGGCGCAGAACAACGTCCTGCGCAACACGTACTGGCTGCTCGCGCTGTCGATGCTGCCCACGATCGCCGGCGCCTTCGTCGGTGCCCAGCTCAATTTCTCCGCGCAGTTCGCGGCGCATCCGATCGCAACGCCGCTGCTGATGTTCGCGGCCATGATCGGCATGCTGTTCGTGGTGACGCGGCTGCGCAACAGCGCCTGGGGCGTCGTCGCGCTGTTCGGCTTCACGTTCGTCGCGGGCCTGATGCTGACGCCCATCCTCACCGTCGCGGGCGGTTTCCGCAACGGCTGGCAGCTGGTCGGCCTGGCGGGTGTGATGACGGCCGCGATCTTCTTCACGATGGCGGCGGTCGCGACGGTGACCAAGCGCGACTTCTCGTCCATGGGCAAGTTCCTCATGGTCGGCACGGTCGTGCTGATCGTGGCCAGCATCGCGAACCTGTTCTTCCAGATCCCGGCGCTGGCAGTGACGCTGTCCGCGATCACCGTGCTGATCTTCTCCGCGTGGCTGCTGCATGACCTGAGCAACCTCGTGCGCGGCGGCGAGACCAACTACATCATGGCGACGATGAACCTGTTCCTGAACCTGTTCAACATCTTCATCAGCCTGCTCAACCTGCTCCTCGCCTTCACCGGGCAGCGCGACTGAAACGTTAACCGGCAGTACCTTCGCGGGCGCCTGATGGGCGCCCCTTTTTTTGCCGCGGGCGGGGCCAGCAGATCAATTATTTCTCGAACATCGCGATGGACTCGACATGCGCCGTGTGTGGGAACATGTTGACCACGCCGGCGGCGGCGAGACGATACCCCCGTTCGTGCACCAGAACCTCGGCGTCACGCGCGAGCGTGGCCGGATTGCAGGAGACATAGACGATGCGCGCCAGGCCGTTGGAGCCGTCGCTCGTCGGAAGGGATTTCACTAGCTCGATCGCGCCTTCCCGTGGCGGGTCGATCAGGACGCGGTCGAGGTGCCCCAGGCCGGCGACGCTCTCGTGCGTGGCCTCGAACAGGTTGGCGACGACGAAGCGCGAACGCCCGTCGAGCCCGTTGTGGCGAGCGTTGTGTTGCGCGCGCTGCACCAGCGCCGCGCTGCCTTCGATGCCGACCACGTCGGCACCGCGTCGGGCGATCGGCAGTGTGAAGTTGCCCAGCCCGCAGAAGAAATCGGCGACGTGCTCGCCCGGGTGGGGATCGAGCAGCGCCAGCGCGCGCCGCACCAGCACGCGGTTGATCGCACTGTTGACCTGCGTGAAATCGGTCGGCGCGAACGGCATCACCACGGCAAACTCGGGCAGCAGGTACGCAAGCGACGATGCGGCGGGATGAAACGGCAGCACGGTCGCGGGACCCCCGGTTTGCGTCCAGAACGCAATGTGGTGCCGGTCTGCGAAATCGCGCAGCTTCGCCTCGTCCTCCGGCGCCAGTGGCGCGAGAATACGCAGCACCAGCACGTAGTCGAGCGCGACGTCGTCGCCGTTCGGCGATTCGCCCACTGCAAGCTCGATCTGCGGCAGGCGGTCGTAGATCGTGAGGGAGGCGACCAGCAGTCGCAACGCCGGCAGCAGGTCGGAGATCTTTTTCGGCATGACATGGCACTCCGTCATGTCGGCGACGAAACTGGACTTGCGCTCGTGGAAGCCCACCAGCACCACGCCCTTTTTCGCGACGTACCGCACCGTCAGCCGCGCGCGATAGCGGTAACCCCACGCGGGGCCTTCGATCGGCGGCAGCATGCGTTCCGCGCGCACGCGGCCGATGCGCGCGAGGGCGTCTTCCAGCGCGCGCTGCTTGGCGGCGACCTGCAGCGCCGGGTGTGCATGCTGCAGCGTGCAGCCTCCGCAAACGCCAAAATGCGGACAGCGCGGTACGACGCGTGCCGCGTTGGCCTTCACGACGGACGTGACGCGGGCGGTCTCGAACGTCGGCTTGGCCCGCACGGAGGCGGCGTGGACGCGCTCGCCGGGCAGCGCGCCTTCGACGAAGATCGCCTTGCCGTCGACACGCGCGACGCCGCGGCCTTCCTGGTCGAGCGAATCAATCGTCAGCAGCGTGGTGGAGGAAAGGACGGAGGTAGCGGCCATGCGAGACGACGCGGGATCGGCGCAAAAACGTGCGAAAGGGGGCGAATTGTACCTTTGCGGAGTCGCAACGAAGGCGGGCTCCGGTAAAATTCGTCACATGAGGCTACTCGCGTTCGATACATCCACCCCGTGGCTTTCCGTCGCATGCGGCGCACCGGGCGCGTGGTGCGTCCGCGGCGAGACGGCGGGACAGGCGCATTCCGAGCGCCTGCTGCCGCTCATCGACGCCGTGCTCGCGGAATCGGGCTGGTCGCTGCGCTCGCTCGACGGCATTGCCTTCGGCGCGGGTCCCGGGTCGTTTACCGGTGTGCGAATTGCCTGTGGCGTCGCGCAAGGCTTGAGCCTGGGCGCTGAAATTCCGCTCGTGCCGGTGCCGACGCTGCTGGCGCTGGCGCACGCGGCGTGGGGCGAACACGCGGCGACGCACGTCGTGGCCTGCCTCGATGCGCGGATGCGCGAGGTCTACGTCGCGGCCTATGAGCGCACGCAATCGCGCTGGAACGACGTGCGTGCGCCCGCCGTTCTTGCGCCGGGTGCCGTGACGGCGCCGCCTTCCGCCCCTTCGCCCTGGTTCGGCGTTGGCGGCGGGTTCGCCGCGTACCCCACGCTGGCGGCGCGGCTCGGTCTGCGACGCGTGGCCGCGGAAGCGGTGCCCGACGCGCGGGCGATCGGCGAACTCGCGCAGCCGCGGCTCGCCGCCGGCGAAGGCGTCGCGGCGGCAGACGCGGCGCCACTCTACGTCCGGCACCGGGTGGCACTGACCACCGCGGAGCGCGCTGACGGCGCGCGCCTTTGACGCGCGCGTAGCGGCATGGCCAGCTTGCCCCGGTTCGAGCATTCCGCGGAGGTGCAATGGCGCCCGCTGGCCGCGCGGGATGTCGCGTACGTCGCCGCCCTCGAGGCGCATATCCACGCGGCCCCGTGGACGCCGGAAAATTTCCGCGAAGCGATTGCGGCCGGCTACAGCGCGCGCGTCGGAGAACGCGAGGGCCGCATCGTTGCCTATGGCGTGCTGATGCTGGCGCCGGGCGAGGCGCAGCTGTTGAATCTGTCGGTGGTGCCCGATGCGCGCCGCCACGGCCTGGGCAGCGAGCTGCTTGCGCAATTCCTCGACGATGCGCTCAGGCTCGGTGCCGAACAGGTATTCCTCGAAGTCCGCGAATCGAACGCACCCGCCATTGCCCTCTATGCACGCGCCGGATTCATGCCGGTTGCGCGCCGCGAATCCTACTATCCGCCGGGAAGCGATGGCCGTCCGCGCGAGGATGCGCTGGTCATGCGCCGCGGCCTGTCGAAGTTGTGATGGCGACGCGCGACGACATCCTGGTCGAACTCGGATTGACGCCGACGTGGCACCGGCGCGAGGTGGGGGTCGCGCGGCCGTCAACGGTGGTTGCGGATGCGGCACCGCAGGCGCTGCCCGCGTCGCGCCTCGCGACGGTGTCGCCGCCATCCCAGGACGGGGACACGCGCGGCGCGCGAATCGCCGCGCTTTCGTGGGACGATTTCGCGGCGGACGTCGATGCCTGCACCGCGTGCGGCCTGTGCCGGTCCCGCAACAAGTCCGTCCCGGGCGTGGGAGATACGAGCGCGGAGTGGCTGTTCGTGGGCGAAGCGCCGGGCGCGGAAGAAGATGCGCGTGGCGAGCCTTTCGTGGGGCAGGCCGGGCGCCTGCTCGACAACATGCTGGCGGCGCTCGGGATCGCGCGTGGCCGCAACGTCTACATCGCCAATGTGCTCAAGTGCCGCCCCCCCAACAATCGCGCGCCGGAGCCCTCAGAATCCGACGCGTGCAGACCGTACCTGGAGCGGCAGGTCGAGTTGATCCGGCCCAAGCTGATCGTCGCGCTTGGCAAGAGCGCCGCGTCTCTGCTGCTGGATACCGACGCGACGATCGCCAGTCTGCGCGGTCGCATTCACCGGTACCGTGGCGTGCCCCTGGTCGTGACGTATCACCCCGCCTACCTGTTGCGCAACCTACCGGACAAGGCGAAGGCATGGGAAGATATGCTGTTGGCACGGCGCACGGTGGCGACGTCCGTGGGCACTACGTCATCAATTTCGCCGCCGGCCGCTTGAACGACTTGCGGCCGTGGCATGGACACCCCACATTGCAGCTTGCGGGTTGACCGCGGTTCGACAACCGTCTGGAGGAAAAACATGCTTAGAAAAATCGCCATCCTGTGCGCCGCCTTAGCCACCATGACGCTCGCCGGCTGTGGCTACAACGACCTGCAGCGGCAGGATGAGGGCATCAAGGCCGCATGGTCCGAAGTGCTGAACCAGTACCAGCGCCGCGCCGACCTGGTGCCCAACCTCGTGAACACGGTCAAGGGCTACGCGGCGCAGGAACAGACGGTGCTCACCGAGGTGACCAATGCCCGCGCCAACGTCGGCGCGATCAAGGCCACACCCGAACTCATCAACGACCCGGTGGCATTCAAGAAATTCATCGAGGCGCAAAGCCAGTTGACCGGCGCACTGTCGCGGCTCCTCGTGGTTTCCGAGAACTATCCGCAACTGAAGTCGGACGCGCTGTTCCGCGACCTGCAATCCCAACTCGAGGGCACCGAGAACCGGATCACGGTGGCGCGCAAGCGTTATATCGACTCCGTGCAGACGTACAACTCGACGGTGCGCTCGTTCCCGACGAACCTGACTGCCATGCTGTTCAAAATGGACGTGAAGCCCAATTTCGCGGTCGAGAACGAAGCGACGATCAGCGCGCCCCCGAAGGTCGACTTCGGCAAGCAGCCGGCGGCGCCAGCGGTTCCCGCGCCGGCCCCCAAGACTTCCGCCGCGCCCGCGGCCAAGACGGCCGAGGCCGCAGCGGATCCGTCGGCCGAACTGATGAAGAAGGGGTATTGAAGGCATCGCCACGCGTGGACCCCGGGTTTGCGCGTGGCATTGCACCTGCGGTCGTGATTCCCGTGAATCCGGCGTGGCATTGGTCATGAGCGAGGCAATGGCCTTCGCAAGGATGATGTCGCGCGGCATTGCGACCATTTTCCTGCTGATCGGATTCGCGCTGTCGGCGGGACCGGCCGGCGCGCAGGATCTGGTCAAGGTTCCGCCGCTGACTGCGCGGGTCATGGACCTCACCAACACGCTGTCGGCGGCGGAACGTCAGGCTCTCGACGCCAAGCTCGCTGCGTGGGAAGCGCAGACGGGCAATCAACTCGTGGTCTTGATGCTGCCGTCGACGCAGCCCGAAGCCATCGCCGCCTATTCCATTCGCGTGGCGGAAGCATGGAAGATCGGGCACAAGGGAAAGGACAACGGCGCGGTCTTCCTGATCGCCAAGGACGACCGCAAGAATCGCATTGAAGTCGGCTACGGCCTGGAAGGTGTGCTCACCGACGTCACGACGCGGCGCATCCTGGCGGAGACCGTCGCGCCATACTTTCGCAACAACCAGTTCGCGCAAGGCATCGACGCGGGGATCGACCAGGTCATCGCCGTGGTCAACAAGGGCGAGCCTCTCGCGGACTCGCCGGCGGTACAGGCGCCGCAGCGCAAGTCCGGCGGCTTTTCGTTCGATACGATATTGATCCTCCTCTTCGTCGTCGTACCGGTGATCGGCGGCATTCTCCGGCGCATCTTCGGAAGGGCGATCGGTTCGACGGTGGGTGCCGGCATTGTCGGCGGCGCCGCGTGGATGTTTGCCGGGTCGCTCGCGATCGCGATCATCGCGGCCATTGTCGCCTTCATCGTGATGCTCACGTTCGGCCTGGGCAGCGGCCTCGTGGGCCGCGGCGGTGGAATCTTCATACCGGGCGGCGGCGGAGGTGGCGGATTCGGCGGCGGCAGTGGCGGCGGCGGATTTTCGGGCGGCGGCGGCGGATTTGGCGGCGGCGGCGCGTCGGGAGATTGGTGATGACCGGAAGGATGACCAGGCTCTGGCGGCATTTCGTCACCGATCGCGGCGTGGTCCAGCGCCACTTCTCCGCTGAGGATCTGGATCGCGTGGAGCGTGCCATCGCCGCCGGCGAAACGCGCCATGCCGGGCAGGTCTGTTTTGCCGTCGAGGCGGCGCTGCCTCTGGCGAGCGTCTGGCGCAGGGAGCGGCCCCGTGCGCGCGCGCTCGAAGTGTTCGGCCTTCTGCGAGTCTGGGACACCGAGGCCAACGATGGCGTGCTGCTGTATGTGCTGGTCGCCGATCACGCGGTTGAAATCGTGGCCGATCGGGGCATTCACGCGTTTGTCGGCGACGCCGCGTGGCAGACCATCTGCCACAAGATCGAGACCGCGTTTCGCGCCGGCCGCTTTGCTGAAGGCGTCGAGCAGGGAATCAGCGAGATCTCGGCGTTGCTTGCGCAGCACTCGCCGCGCACCGGACCAGGGCGCAACGAGATTTCCGATGCGCCGGTCATTCTCTAGGCGCTAGTGCCGGTGTTCGCCGTCGTCGGCGATGAGGTGCAGCGAGTCGCCCTTGCTCTGGTTGTGCTGGTGGCGCCACATGACGAGCAGCATCGCGCCGGACATGAACAACCCGAACATGACCACCGCGCGGTTGACCGAGACTCCTTGCTGAATCATCAGCGCGTACAGGCCGACCATCACGAGAATCCCGATATTCTCGTTGAAATTCTGCACGGCGATCGAATGGCCGGCGCCCATCAGCACGTGGCCACGATGCTGCAGCAGCGCGTTCATCGGCACCACGAAGAATCCGGCGCAGGCACCGATGACGATCATCAGCAGGACCGCCATCGGAAGCTGCGTGACGAAGATCATCGTGATTACGACGAGGCCCATCGCCGTGCCGATCGGCAGCACGTTCACGGCATGGCGCAGCGACACGAATTTCGCGGCGAGCACCGCGCCGAGCGCGATTCCGACGGCGACCACCCCCTGTAGATAGGATGCCTGCGACAGGTCGTAACCCAGCGCCTTCGCGGCCCACGCCAATACGATGAATTTCAGCGTCGCGCCCGCGCCCCAGAACAGCGTGGTCGTCGCAAGCGAAATCTGGCCCAGCTTGTCGCGCCACAGCAACGATACGCAGTGAGTAAATTCGCGGATCAGGTAGAAAGGATTCTTGCTCGCCATGCGGTGATCGACGCCGGTGTCCGGAATGAACCAGTTGATGATGGCGGCAATGAGATACAGCACCGCAATGACGGTGATGGCGGCTTCCGGAGGCGAGTTGATGCCCGTGTCGATGGTCGGCATGTCGAAGCCCAGAAGCGCGTGCGACACGTTGTGGCTGACCAGCAGGCCGCCCAGAAGCACGCCGAGGATGATCGAGCCGACCGTGGTTCCCTCGATCCAGCCGTTGGCCACGACCAGCTGGCTCGGCGGCAGGAGCTCGGTCAGGATTCCGTACTTGGCCGGCGAATAGGCCGCGGCGCCGAAACCCACCACGGCATAGGCCAGCAGCGGGTGCACGGAAAACAGCATCAGCACGCACCCGACGACCTTGACCGCGTTGGTGATCAGCATCACGCGGCCCTTGGGCATCGAATCGGCGAACGCGCCGACCAGCGGCGCGAGGATCACATAGGAGACGACGAAGGACTGCTGCAGCGAGGGCAGCATCCACTCCGGTTCCTGCAATTCCTGAAGCAGCCGGATGGCGGCGATGAGCAGCGCGTTATCGGCGAGCGAGCTGAAAAACTGCGCCGCCATGATCGTGTAGAAGCCGGCCTTCATTTCCTCGAATGGCGCTGTGCATGCGCCGGAGCTGACCACGAGTGACCGCCAGGTGCGGCGGCTTCGGGTTGGTTGGTTATAATGTCCGCAACAGCGCGGCCCGCGTTTTATACCATGTTTGCCCCGTACCACTGTTCTGCGGGGCGTGGACGGCAAGTTTTGCGTCGCAGCGCGGACCCGGCGCTCCCTTGGTCGACCCCTCAGCTGACACTCGATCCGGCAGGCACTGTCCCCACGCATGGCCCGACCCTTATACGCACAAATCAACCTTGCCGCGATGCGCGCGAACGTGGCGCGGGTGCGCGAAAAGGCGCCGGGGACGCAGATCCTGGCCGTGGTCAAGGCCAATGCGTACGGTCACGGCCTCGCACGTGTCCTGCCTGCGCTGGAGGACGCCGATGGCCTGGCTCTGGTCGAACTCGATGCGGCGGTATCGCTGCGAGAACGCCGCTACCTGCGTCGCATCCTCCTCCTCGAAGGCTTCTTCGCGGAAGGCGAGTTGGAGGAGATCGCCCGGCGCCGGCTGGCGATCGTCGTGCACGATATCGAGCAGGTGAAGATGCTCGAAGCCGCGGAGTTGGCGCGTCCGCTGGAGGTGTTCGTCAAGGTGAACACCGGCATGAACCGCCTCGGTTTTCGTCCCGCAACAGTCGCCGCGATTTGCGAACGTCTCGCCGGGACGCCGTCGGTGGCCGCCTTGCGCCTGATGACTCACATTGCGCGAGCCGAGGAAGAGGATGGTCTCGCCGAACCGCTGGCATCGTTCGAGACCGCGTGCCGCGGCCTGCCCTATCCGCGGTCCGTGGCCAATTCGGCAGGAATCATCCGGTACGGCGAAGTTGGCGGCGAATTCGTGCGCCCGGGCATCATGCTCTATGGCGCGACGCCATTGCCCTACGACACGTCGGACATGCTGGGATTGCGCCCCGTGATGACGCTGCGTTCGCAACTCATCGCCGTGCAGGACCTGAAGGCGAACGAAAGCGTGGGATACGGCGCGCAATACACGGCATCGCGATCGCACCGCGTCGGCGTGGTCGCGTGCGGGTATGCGGACGGCTATCCGCGGCATGCGCCGAACGGAACGCCGGTGCGGGTCCTGGGAACGAAAGTGCGCATGGCCGGCCGCGTGTCGATGGACATGCTCACCGTCGACCTCACGGACGTTCCGGAGGCGCGCGTCGGCAGTCCCGTGGTGCTGTGGGGTGAGGGCCTCCCGGTCGACGATGTCGCCGCCTCGGCGGCGACCGTCGGCTATGAATTGCTGTGCGCCGTCGCGCCAAGGGTGCCGTTCGTGACCAGCGAGCTGGGCAGCATCGATCTCGACCTCTAGGCGTGCGCCACCGGACAACAACGGAGCATTGAACGTGTACATCGTCGTCACCGGCGCTGCCGGCTTCATCGGGTCGAACCTGGTCAGGGCGCTCAACGCGCGCGGCGAGCGCGACATCATCGCCGTGGACAACCTGCAGCACGCCGACAAGTTCCGCAACCTTGCGGACTGCGAAATCGCGGACTACCTCGACCAGGACGAATTCATCGCGCGCTTCGGCGCCGGCGACTTCGAGGACGACATCGCGGCGGTGCTGCACCAGGGCGCGTGCGCGGACACGATGGAGACCGATGGCCGCTTCATGATGCGCAACAACTACCGGTACTCGGTGGCGCTGCTCGATCATTGCCAGGACAACGACATTCCCTTCCTGTACGCATCGAGCGCGTCCGTCTACGGCGCGGGCACCGTTTTCGCCGAGGATCGCGCGAACGAAGCGCCGCTCAACGTGTACGGCTACTCGAAGTGCCTGTTCGACGCCTATGTGCGGCGCATGCTTCCCGAACGTACGGCGCAGGTGGCGGGCTTCCGGTATTTCAACGTGTACGGACCGCGCGAACAACACAAGGGAGCGATGGCCTCCGTCGCCTTCCATCTCTATCACCAGTTCCGGAGCGGCGGGCGCGTCAAGCTGTTCGAAGGCTCGGGCGGATATGGCGCTGGCGAGCAGCGCCGGGATTTTGTCTACGTCGACGACGTGGTCAAGGTCAACCTTCATTTTCTCGACCACCCGACGCGCTCGGGAATCTTCAACCTCGGCACCGGCCATGCCGAGACGTTCAATGCGGTCGCGCTCGCGACCGTCAACGCATGCCTGGCGAGCGATGGCAAACCCGCGCTCACGCTGACCGAACTGGTGCATCAGGGGGTGATCGACTACATCCCGTTCCCGCCGCAGCTCGTCGGAAAGTACCAGAGCTTCACCCAAGCCGACCTCACCGCGTTGCGTGCCGCGGGTTACCAGGCGCCGATGCTGGACGTGGCGCAGGGCGTCGCACGCTACGTCGAAAGTCTGATTTCGAAAGGTGCCTCCTCCCCGTAACGTGGGCGAACGTCGCTGGCCGTTCCCGTCTGCATCCATGCCGCCATGCGACGACGCAAGTTCCTCAACCACGCAAGGAGGTAGATCATGCAACGTTTGCTCATGGCGCTGGCGATGGCGCTCGCGCTGAATTCGCTCCCGGCCCTGGCCGTCGTCAATATCAATACCGCGTCGCAGGAAGAGTTCGTCGCCCTCCACAAGGGCCTCGGACCGGCCAAGGCGCAGGCGATCATCGACTATCGCAAGGCGCACGGTCCGTTCAAGTCGGTCGACGACCTGAAGCACGTCAAGGGCATTGGCGCCAAGCGGCTGGAAAAGTTGCGTGCCGACCTCACCGTCGGTCCGGCCAACAAGCTCGCCGCCGCAAGCCCGTCCAAGGGCGACGCGAAAGCTGCACCTCCGGTAGCCAAGGGCGATATCCGTCCGGTGGCCGATGCCGCCAGAAAATAGCGGCGGCGTCTGTCCTCGAAAGTTTGCAAACCGCCGGGAGGGCCCTCGCAAGCGGGCCTTCCCGGCTGCGGTGCATCATCGCCTTGCGGCGGCAGCGGTCAACCCGTAGCATGCGTGGCACGTTATTGCCTCGCCGCTCAATATCAAACTCGAGCGGCGTGTAACGACCATCTTGTCTATCGGGGGAACTTCAATGAAACGATTTTTGCTCGCGCTTGCGATGCTGTTGATGTCGACCATTGCAACCGCGGACGTCAATGTCAACTCGGCAACATTGGAACAGCTCGAGTCGCTGCCCGGGATTGGCCCGGTCAAGGCCCAGGCCATCATCGACTATCGCAAGGCCAATGGCCCGTTCAAGTCGATTGACGACCTGAAGAAGGTGAATGGCATTGGCGATGCGACGCTCGAAAAGATGAAGCAGAGCGGCGTCACGCTGAGCGGCACAACCAAGGTGCCCGCAGCGGCCGAAACGAACAAGGCCGAACCGGCCAAGGCTGCGGCGGCACCGGCCAAGCCCGCACCGGTTGCACCCGCGACGCCAGCGGCTGCACCTGCGCCAGCAGCGGCCAAGTCTGCGCCTGCGCCCGCGGCGGTCGCACCCGCGACGTCGGCGGCTGCGCCTGCGCCAACAGCGGCCAAATCCGCATCGACACCCACGCCAGCAGCCGCGCCGATGAAGGCCGATAAGGCCGATTCCAAGGCTTCTACCAAAGACGACAAGCCGGCCGCGAGCGACAAGGCATCCAAGTCCGACAAGCCGACCAAGGCGGACAAAGCCGCAGAGGAAAAGGACGCCAAGGCGAAAGCCAAGGCCGACAAGGACGCCAAGGCGGCTGCCGATAAACAAGCCAAGGCAGACAAGGCAAAAGCCGACAAGGCGGCTGCGGACAAGGCCAAGGCCGACAAAGCTGCCGCGGACAAGGAAGCCAAGGCCAAGGCAAAGGCCGAAAGGACCGCGGACAAGGCAAAGGCCGACAAGACAAAGCGAGAAGCCAGCAGCGCCGACAAGGACGCTCCACCAAAGAAGTAGCTGCATTCGCCGGGAACGAGACCCCGCCCCGGGTGGCGGGGTTTTCGTTTGCGCAGGGTGAACGATGCGCTCCGCTACAATGAGGATCGCGTCCAGTGACGCGCGAAGCACGGGTTGCCGTCGAATCAATCCACCTGCCATGACCGATTCCAGAGACTACCCGACACTTGCCGATACCGTCGGCAAGACGCCCCTCATCCGGCTGCAGCGGATGCCGGGACCGACGACCAATGTCATCCTGGGAAAGCTGGAGGGCAACAATCCTGCAGGCTCGGTGAAGGATCGGCCGGCGCTTTCGATGATCGTCGAGGCCGAGAGGCGAGGCGATATCCGTCCCGGCGACACGCTGATCGAGGCGACATCCGGCAACACCGGCATCGCACTGGCGATGGTGGCTGCGATCAAGGGCTACAAGCTGGTCCTGGTGATGCCCGACAACCAGTCGCTGGAGCGCGTGCAGACAATGCGCGCGTACGGCGCGGAACTGGTGCAGGTCACGAAGGCCGCGGGCATGGAAGGGGCGCGCGACCTGGCCGATCGCATGCAGGCCGAGGGCAAGGGACACATCCTCAACCAGTTCGCCAATCCGGATAACCCGCTCGCGCACTACCGCACTACCGGACCGGAAATCTGGCGCGACACGGGTGGACGCATCACACACTTCGTATCCGCGATGGGTACGACCGGCACCATCATGGGCGTGTCGAAGTATCTCAAGGAGCAGAATCCCGCGATCACGATCGTCGGCGCGCAGCCTGCGGAGGGCGCGTCCATTCCCGGTATCCGGAAGTGGCCGGCTGCATACCTGCCGAAGATCTTCGACGGCACGCGGGTCGACCGAACGGAATCCGTCACTCAGGTTGACGCCGAGGACACGGCGCGCCGTCTCGCGCGGGAGGAAGGAATTTTCGCCGGAATCTCGGCAGGCGGCGCGTGTGCGGTGGCGTTGCGCATTTCGCGCGAAGTCCGCGACGCGACCATCGTCTTTGTCGTCTGCGACCGCGGCGACCGCTACCTCTCGACGGGCGTGTTTCCCGCGTGACCCCGATCCTCGTCTTCGACATCGAGACGGTGCCGGATGTCGCGGGCATCCGGCGCATCAACGATCTTCCCGGCGATTTGCCGGACGCGGCGGTGATGGACTGGTTCAACCAGAAGCGCCGCGCGGCCACCGGCAACGACTTTGCGCCGCACTATCTGCAGCAGGTGGTCGCGATCGCCTGCGCGTTGCGCAGCAAGGACGACCTCAAGGTCTGGTCGGTCGGCGACCTGGACGACCCGGAACCGGAACTCATTCGCCGGTTCTTCGGCGGGCATCGAACAGCTGACGCCCCAGCTGGTGTCATGGAATGGCAGCGGCTTCGACCTGCCGGTACTCAATCATCGCGCGCTCATCCACGGCATCAATGCGGAAAAGTTCTGGGATTGGGGCGACCAGGACCGCGACTTCAAGTGGAACAGCTATCTTGGCCGTTATCACACCCGGCATCTCGACCTGATGGATGTGCTGGCGATGTACCAGCCCCGCGCCAATGCGGGGCTCGACGCCATGGCGAGACTGTGCGGGTTTCCGGGCAAGCTCGGCATGGACGGCAGCCAGGTGGCAAACGCGGTGACCGAGGGCAGGCTCGCCGACGTGCGCAACTACTGTGAATGCGACGCGATGAACACCTACCTCGTCTACCAGCGCTTTCGCCTGATGCGCGGCGAGTTGAGCGCCGGCGAATATGCCAAGGAAATTACGTTGGCGCGGGAACGCATCACAGCGGCTGGCGCGCCGCATTGGCGGGAATTCATGACGGCATGGAACGCGGGCGCCTGAACGCCTGCGTCAGGACCTGAGGAACGGGATCGGGGCAAAACGTGCTCCGAGTACCGCGCGTGAATCCACGCCCCACCAGTTGTCGAGAATCGCGGCATACGCGTCCCGGAAATCGAGTGCGTAGGGCGGATTGCCGTCGCCGGACAGGCGCGACAGGTCCGGTGGCGCGCCGTACATTGCGCCAGCCACCTGACCGCCAAGCACGAACTGGACATTGGCGGTGCCGTGGTCGGTGCCGCCGGAAATATTTTCCTTCGGACGGCGTCCGAACTCGGCGTAGGTGAGCACTACGGCGTCGTTCCACTTGTCGAGTTCGACCAGCGCGTCCTTGAGCGCCACCAATCCGGCGGCGACGTCCCTCAGCAGTCGCGCCTGCGTGCCGGCCTGGTTCGAGTGCGTGTCGAATCCTGCGAGGGTCACCCGTACCACGGCGACGCCGGACGGATTGGCGATGACCTGGGCCGCGGTATGAATCGCGCTGCCGAAGTTGCCTGATGGAAATTCAGTCCTGAATCTGTAGCGCGCGTCGAGATGCGCGGCCGCCTGCACGATGTCCGATTCCACCTTCAGTACGTGCGCGAGCGCGGGGTTGCCCGCGATGGAGGTCGGCTGCGCAAGCTTCGCCCTGCGCAGGAACTGTTCCGTGTTCGCCAGGGCGATCGCGCGCGTGCCGCCACCGGCCAACGGTCCCAAGTCGCCGGAACCGATGGTGACGCCGTCCGCGGCGAATCCGCGCGGCGCGGGTCGCGCGGCGAAGGCCCGCGTGAGCCAGCCGTCCGGCAGGTATTCCGTGCTTTTCGATGCGGTGTCCCAGATCTCGATGGAGCGGAAATGCGACAGGTTGGGCTCGGGATATCCGACGCCCTGGAGTATCGCGAGTTGGGACTCGCGCCATAGCGGCAGCAGGGGAGCGAGCGCAGGATGCAGTCCGGCGCGGTCCGACAATTGCACGACGTCGTCGCGCTTGATGGCGATCTTGGGACGCAGCGCGTAGTACGCGGAATCGGCATACGGGACGAGCGTGTTCAGCCCGTCGTTGCCGCCTTTCAACTCGACCAGGACCAGGACGCGGTTGTAACTGGCGCCAGCCGGCGCCGCGGCAAGCGCGACCTGCGCGCTGCCGAACACCAACGTCCCGCCGACGGCGTGCGCCAGGGGCAGCGTGGCGACGGATTGTATGAACTTTCGGCGATTCATGGCGGGGGTTGCAATCCGAAATCGTCACTTCAGTTGATACACAGGGTCCTGCAGCGTCGCGCGGACGAAGTCGAGCGCGTCGTCGCCGGACCGCGCCGGCGTCTGCGGCGGCAAGGCAAGCAGCAACGCCTGCGCGGCGTATTGCTTGTCTGCGGGCGTGGCACCTTGCCGCGCGGAAAGCCATGCCGCGGCGTCGAAGTCGACGCTGCGCAGACCACGATCGGCTTCCCGGGCCAGGCGCTGGAAGCGCGCCTTTTGGTCGTCGGCAATGAAAAGCGGCGTCGGATCGCGCTTGGGCTCGAGAGCGAGTGACTCCGGTGTCCCGGCCAAGCTCATGAGTTGCGGTCCTTCATTTCCACGAGCAAGGCGATCGACGAACTGTTTGCGCGCCAGCAGCGTATTGGCGTCGATCCAGGCATTGCCACCGGGCCAGCCTTTCACGTTGGGTGGCGAGAACAGGTTCTGGCCCATGCCCGCGGCCATGACGGCGAACGGCAACCCTCTAGGCGGCGGAATTTCCAGCTGCCGCAGCGTCCCGACGACGAATTCGATGGGACTCTTGACCAGCGTGCCGCGATTATCGCGCGCCCAGAATGCGTCGCTTTGAAGCACGCCGCGAAGCGCGATCCTGATGTCGTAGTTCGAACTCCGGAACGCCTGCGCGATGCGCCTGACTTCGCGCGGATCGGGGTCGGGCGAAACGAACTCGCGCCAGAGCTTGGTGGTGAGGAATTCCGCAGTGGAAGGCTGCGCCAGCAGGATATCGAGCACCGCATCCCCGTCGAAACGTCCGGATTGGCCGAGCACGGTCTTGTCGCCGTAGTCGTGCGCGCCCGGCCGGAACAGATACTCGCCGGTCTCGCGGTTGACGCTCCAGCCCGTGAACGCGCGCGCAGCTTCCTTGACGTCCGCCTCGGTGTATCTGCCTTCGCCGGCCGTGAAGAGTTCCATGACTTCGCGCGCGAAATTCTCGTTGGGCTGCCCCTTGCGGTTCTGCGCGCTGTCCAGATAGACGAGCATCGCCGGATCCTTTGCGGCGGCGTGCAGCAGCGTGCCGAAGTTGCCGAGCGCGTTCGCGCGCAGCATCGCATTCTGTCCGTACATCAATCGGGCAATGCGCACCTTTTGCTGGCTGGACACGAAGTGGTTGTGCCAGAACAGCGTCATGCGTTCGGTCAGAGGCGACGGTGTCGCCAGCATTTCCTGCACCCACCACGCACGCAGCGCGAGACCGCGCCTGATCTGCTCCTGCAGGAATGCCTTGCGCTCGGCGTCGGACGCATCGCGGGCGGGAGGCCGCAGCGGACCGGCGACGGTGGTGAATGCCGGGGGTGGCGTGACCGCGGTCGTGCGGACGTCACGCAGCAGGCGCGCAATCGCGTCGGCGCGCGGCAGGGCGGCAAACTCGCGCACTTCCGCGTCGGTCGGTCCGAATCCGGTACGCGCGAGCAGGTGGCGAGCGTCGTCGTAGCCCATCGGCACGCCCGCCGCGCACGTGAAGGTCGCCCATGCGCACAGCGCCACCAATGCCGGCATTCGAGCGAGTCGGGATGTGCGTACTGGCATTGGTGCTCCACGGGTTCGCATCCGGTCGGGAGTCGTCGCGTTTCCCCCGCCGGTCATGCCTTCAACGCGAAAGTGTGCGCGTCTGTTGACGCGGCGGCTGTTTCGACGTGTAACGAACCGTTGTTGCGAGGGCCTGTTAACGCTATGGGCACATACGCGTTGCACCGCCGAAAACGCCAAGCGCAAGGCGCGAAGGCGAAGGCGGGTGGGGCACCCGGCGAGCCTTTGCAACGCAGCGATGGGCGTTTTCGGCAGCAACCCGAGGGGAACGAGTGCCATGGGGCGCCACTCTTTGTTGCTTTCCTCGCCAAGACTGCCGGTCTTGGCATCGTCGGCTGTCGCGATTGGCGCCCCATGCCACTCGTTCGCGTATGTGTCCATAGCGTTAGCAGGCCCTAGATCGTCAGCGTGCCGCGCGCGACCTCGATGACGCGCCCGGACACCAGGATTCGCCGGTCCGGAGTCACTTCGAGACCCAGCCGGCATGGCCTGCCCACGGCCTCGCCCTGGTCGATCGTCAGCTTCTGCGGCAGAGGGGAGCCGGTGGCCAGAAGCCAGCCTCCCAGGTTGGCGCAGGCGGATCCCGTCCCCGGGTCCTCGATGACCGAACCGTGCTTGGGGAAGAAGAAGCGCGCCAGCACGCGATCGCCTTCGCGCGCGAAGACATAGGCCATTGCGCGCTGGCCGTTACTGCCATGCGCGAGCAGCGTGTCGGCCCGGGGCGCCGCGCGGCGCACACCGGCAAAGGTCGCGACGGGAATGACGAGCTGGTCGGATCCGGTATCCACCCACAAGGCGGGCGCTTCGGACAGATCCGCCGCGTCGAGACCCAGCATCGCGGCCAGTTCGGACCGCGTCGCCGTGGGCGCGCGCTGCGCGGGCGGATTGGCCTGCAGCGTCCAGACGTCGCCCTGCGCCGCGACCGGGATGACGCCGGCCTTCATTTCGAGCGTCAGCGCGTCGCTGCCCGGCACGAGATCGCGAACCACGTGTGCGCTGCCCAGCGTGGGGTGCCCGGCGAAGGGCATTTCGAATGTCGGCGTGAAGATGCGCACGCGCGCAGTGGCGTTCGCTGCCGGCAGGATGAAGGTCGTCTCCGACAGGTTGAACTGCAGGGCCAGCGCCTGCATCGTGGCATCGTCCAGGTCGCGCGCGTCCTCGAAGACGCACAGTGGGTTCCCGCCGAGCGGGCTTTCCGCGAAGACGTTGACGATGCGGAAGTCGAATTGGCGCATGGTCATGCGGCGGCCGCGAACGAGGTGCTGACGCGGGCATCGAGGTCGCGGGCCAGCGCACGGAAAGCCGGCACGTCGATCGCGTTCGGCGTCAGCCGGATGGCCTCGTCGTGACGAGGGAAGTTGCGCAGGATCGATCGGCCATACGTCGGGTCGTAATGCATGACGAGCAGTTCGTCCACGAGCGTTTCGAAATCGCCGGCCGCTGCCGCGGCGATCCAGCGCTCGATCACCTTGCGGCCATGCACGGGAACCAGCGGCTGCAGCTTGTCCGCGAGCGACGCGGGGTCCGTGATGAAGTGCATGTACTCGTCCTTCAGCAGCGCCACGCGCAGATGCTTCGGGGTATCCACGCGCACGCACGCCGCGCCACGCATGGCATCCAGCAGCGCATCGGGTACCTGGATGACACCGATCTTGCGGCTTTCCGACTCCACATACACCGGGCGCGCCGGATCGAAGTTCTGGAGCGCCGTGAGGAGGCCAGTATCAAAGGCTTTCTGCGACGGTTGCGGATCGCGCGGAAGGTCGCCCAGGAGCGAACCGCGGTGGCGCGCGAGTTGCTCCAGGTCCAGCACCTGCGCGCCCTCGTCGCGCAACGCGGCGAGCAGACGGCTCTTGCCCGAACCGGTGAGGCCACACACGACAACGTAGCGCAATCGCGCCGGGGCGCTTGCCAACGACGCGACGACGTGCCTGCGCCAGCTCCGGTAGCCGCCGTCGAGTTGCATGGCCTTCCAGCCGATTTCGTTCAGCACGTGGGCCAGCGACGCGCTGCGCTTGCCGCCGCGCCAGCAATATACGACCGGCGCCCAGTCGCGGGGCTTCGTCGCGCAATGCGTCTCGAGGATGCGTCCGATGTTGCGTGCGACCAGCGCGGCGCCCAGCTTGCGCGCGGCGAACGCCGAATCCTGCGCATGCAGCGTGCCGACAAGCTTGCGCTCGTCGTCGCTCAGCACGGGCAGGCTCACCGCGTCCGGAACATGATCGATGGCGAACTCGGCCGGACTGCGCACGTCGATGCGCTCCGGGTAATCGGGCAGCGATTCGATGCCGATTTTCGTGACCGGGCCATGGCGCGGAATTGAATGGCTCATTTGCGCAGCAGCGGCTTCAGCGCGGGCCAGACGTTGTCAAGCAACTTCGCCTGCGCCTCGACGGTCGGATGGATGCGGTCGGGCTGGAACATCGCCATGTCGTCGCCGAAGCCCGCGAAAAACGCAGGCACGACCGGCACGCGCCTGGCCTTGGCGATATCGGCGAACAACGCGCTGAAATCGCGCGCATATGCCGGGCCGTAGTTCGGAGGCACCTGCATGCCGACAATCAGCACCCTGGCCTTGGCGTCCAGCGCGGCGGCGACCATCGCGTCGAGATTGGCGCGCGTTGCCGCCAGATTTCCGCCGCGCAGCGCGTCGTTCCCGCCGAGTTCGATGATCACGATGTCGGGCTGGTTCTTGCTCAGGTACGACGGCAGGCGGGCTCGGCCACCCGCTGTCGTGTCGCCGCTGATCGACGCATTGACGATGGTATGAGGATAGCCTTCCGCACGCAGGCGTTGCGACAGCAGCGTGACCCAGCCGGTGCCGGCCGCAAGCCCATAACCGGCGGAGACGGAATCGCCGAGCACCAGAACAACGGGCGCAGCGGCCGCGGAGACGCCGGCTCCGAAGAGGGCGAGTCCCAGCGCAAGCAAGGCCGGCAGGATTGAACGGGTGCGGTGCAGTAACATCGGGTTACATCTTCGATCGTAATCGCGTGATTGTAGCGTGCCGGCGTCGTTGCATTGGCCGCCGTTGGACCCAAGCTACAATGCTCCCACGCCATCAAGAACTCCTTTCATGCCCGAACCCATCATCGTTGCCGATGCGCTGACCAAGATCGTGCGCAGCGGCGACGCGCCGCTCACCATCCTCGACGGTGTCTTCTTCGTGGTCGAGCCGGGCGCATCGCTCGCCATCGTCGGCGCTTCCGGCTCCGGCAAGACCACGTTGCTGGGCCTGCTGGCCGGCCTCGACCGGCCGACATCGGGAGAAGTCCGCATCGACGGCGCTGCGCTGTCCTCGCTCGACGAGGATGCACTGGCCGCGATGCGCCAGCGGTTGCTCGGATTCGTGTTCCAGTCGTTTCAGCTGTTGCCTGCGCTGACCGCGCTGGAGAACGTGATGCTGCCGCTCGAACTCGCCGGTGCGACCGACGCCGCGGCGCGCGCGAAAACCTGGCTCGACCGCGTTGGATTGGGCAAACGGATCACCCACTATCCGCGCCAGCTCTCGGGTGGCGAACAGCAGCGCGTCGCGATCGCGCGCGCGTTCGCGGGCGAGCCCAAGTTGCTGATGGCCGACGAGCCGACCGGCAATCTCGACGGCGCGACGGGCGTCGAGGTCGCGGATCTCATGTTCCGCCTGAACCGCGAGCACGGGACCACGCTCGTGCTGGTCACCCACGACCTCTCGCTCGCCGCGCGCTGCGGTCGCCGCATCTCGCTTGCGGCAGGGCGAGTGGTCGGTGACGAACGCGGCCCGCTTTCCGCGTTCGACTGAAACCGTGAACACGCTGCGCCTGGCATTTCGACTTCTATCCCGCGACTGGCGCGCCGGCGAACTGCGCGTGCTGGCGGCGGCGCTGGTGCTCGCGGTGGCAAGTGTCGGCACCGTCGGCTTCTTCGCCGATCGCGTCAAGGGCGCGCTGGCGCGGCAGGCGAACCTCCTGCTCGGCGCGGACGTCATGATCTCGGGCGATCGGCCATTGCCGCCGGCGTTCGCTGACGATGCCCGTGCGCGCGGACTGGCCACGACGCCGGTCATCCGCTTCAACAGCATGGTGCAACCCAACGCGCAATCGGGACCCGACGCGGTCGCGGTGCTCACCGATGTGAAGGCCGTTGGCGAAGGCTATCCGCTGCGCGGCGCGATCACGCTCAGCGCGACCGCGAGCCCCAGCGGCGAGCCGACCCGACGCATTCCAGGGCGCGGCGAGGCGTGGCCCGACGTGCGCCTCGCGCAGCGGCTGGGCCTCAAGGTCGGCGATTCCGTAGGCGTCGGCGATTCGACGCTCAACGTCGGCGCGATCCTGCAGGACGAGCCGGAAGTCGCCGGCGTGATGTTCGCGCTCGGTCCCAAGCTGCTGCTCAACATCGACGACGTGCCGGCGACGAACCTGCTGCAGCCGGGAAATCGCGCAACGTGGCGGCTGCTCGTCGCCGATCGCGACGGCGGCGGCGCGCTGGAGAAGTATCGCGAGGGACTGGGGCCGCAGTTGAAGGCGGGACAGCGCGTGGAGAGTGTGCGCGACCTGCGGCCCGAAGTGCGGCAGACGCTCGACCGCGCGGAAAAATTCCTTGGACTCGCGGCGCTGGTCGCGGTGCTGCTGGCTGCGGTGGCCGTGGCGCTGGCCGCGTCCCGCTACTTGAGGCGGCATCTCGATGCGGCGGCGATGTTCCGCTGCTTCGGGGCCAAGGTGCTGCAAACGCTGGCGCTCTTCGTCGTGCAGTTCGCCGTGATCGGCGTCACGGCAAGTGCGGTCGGCGTGGTGCTGGCTCTTGGTGGACAGCAGGTCCTGGTGACGCTGCTGGCGTCGGTGGTCGCCACGGATCTTCCGCCGCCCGCATGGATGCCCGGATTCGCCGCCTTCTGCGCAGGTTTGCTGCTGCTGTTCGGTTTCGCCCTGCCGCCGCTCGTCGCGCTCGCGCGCGTGCCGCCGTTGCGTGTGCTGCGCCGCGATCTTCCGCGGCCACGGGCCGGAGGCATCCTCGCCTACGTGCTCGGCGCCGCGACCATCGCGTTGCTGATCGCGTGGCAGGCCGGAGAAGTCAAGGCCGGCCTCATCATGGTGGGCGGCGTCGCGGGACTGCTCGTCGCGGCGGCGCTGGCGGCGTGGGGGCTGCTCGCGCTGTTGAAGCGCCTGCCGCAACGCGGCGCGACGTGGCGCTTCGGCCTGGCCAATCTGCGCCGGCGCGCGTTTGCGTCCAGCCTGCAGATCGGCGCGCTGGCGCTGGGCTTGATGTCGCTGTTGCTGCTCACCGTCGTCCGCGGCGACCTGATGCACAACTGGCAGGCCAGCCTGCCGCCCGACGCGCCCAACCAGTTCCTCGTCAATGTGCTCCCCGACCAGGTCGCCGACGCGCGCGCCGAACTCTCCCGCGGCATCGGCGTCGATGTAGCGTTTCGCCCGATGGTGCGCGGCCGACTCGTGGCGGTCAACGAAGCTGCGGTCGACACGTCCAAGTTTGCCGACGTGCGGGCACGACGGCTGGCGGAGCGGGAGTTCAACCTGTCGTGGACCGACGTGCTGCCCAAGGGCAATCGCATTTCGCAAGGCGAGTTCTGGAAGGAAGGCGACACGGGCGAAGCGGCGGGAATGTCGCTCGAGGATGGCATCGCGGAAACGCTCGGCGTCAAGCTGGGAGACTCGCTGACGTTCGACATGGCGGGGACGCGCGTGACGGCGCGGGTGACCAGCCTGCGCAAGGTCGACTGGGACAGCTTCCGCGTGAATTTCTTCGCGCTGTTTCCACCCGGCCCCCTCGACGCGGCGCCGGCAACCTACATCGCCGCGTTTCGCGCTCCCGCAGACAACAACGCCTGGCTTTCGCCGCTGGTGCGCAAGAATCCGAACATCCTGGCCATCGACATCGGAGAGATCCTGCGCCAGGTCCAGGGTATCGTCGACAGCGTGTCGCGCGCGGTCGAATTCGTGTTCCTGTTCACGCTTGCCGGTGGCTTGCTCGTGCTGCAGGCAGCGATCGCGGCGACGCAGGACGAGCGCAAGTTCGATGCCGCAATCCTGCGCACGCTCGGCGCATCGCAGCGGCAATTGGTGAGTGCGCAAATCGCCGAGTTCCTGCTGTTGGGGGCGCTCGCAGGTCTCGTCGCGGCCGCGGGCGCGACCGCCATCGGCTGGGCGCTCGCCGAGCAGGTGTTCAAATTTCCGTTCGAATTCCGCGCACTCGTCTGGGTCTACGGCATCGTCGGCGGCGCGCTTGCCGTCACGCTGGCGGGCTGGCTGGGGACGCGGGAGACGATGAGTACCTCGCCGTTGACCGTGATTCGGGAGTTGGGCTGACGTAAGGATTGCCTAAAATTGCAGTCCTGGTGCACACTTTGCACTTTGTCGACGGTCCGGACTGCATTGAATACCGTTTCAGAAAGCCTCTCCTTGGCGGTCGGCCTCGTCGCGCACGCCGACGCGAACCTGGTCGACATCGTGCTTCTGTCGCTGCAGGTCAGCCTCACCGCGACCTACCTTGCCGCATGGCTGGGCTTGCCGCTCGGCGCAGCGATCGCCGTGGGCCGTTTCCCCGGCCGGGCCACCCTTATCGTTTTTCTCAACGCGATGATGGGATTGCCGCCGGTGGTCGTCGGCCTCGCCGTCTACCTGCTGCTGTCGCGTTCGGGACCGCTCGGCTCCTACGGCTTGCTGTTCACGCCCGGCGCGATGGTGATTGCGCAGACCATCCTGATCACGCCGATCATCGCCGCGCTCACGCGTCAGGTCGTGGCGGACGCATGGGCGGAATATGCCGAACAGCTGACGTCACTGGGCGCGAGCACCTACCGCGCGGCCATGACGTTGCTCTGGGACACGCGATTTTCGTTGGCCACGGTGCTGCTCGCGGGATTTGGCCGCGCGATTGCAGAAGTCGGCGCCGTGATGATCGTCGGCGGCAACATCAACGGCGCGACGCGGGTGATGACGACGACGATCGCGCTCGAAACCAGCAAGGGCGACCTGCCGCTGGCGCTGGCCTTGGGATTGGTGCTGATCGCGATCGTGGTGTTGGTGAACGCGATGGCGCAAATGACCCGCGGGTGGGCAAAGGCTCGCTTTGGCTGAGCACGTCACCGGTCTGCCGATCGAATTGATGAAGGTCGCCGCGGCGCCAGGTGGGGTGCCCGTGCTCGCGGACATCGATCTCGTGGTCGAGGCCGGTGGACGCACCGTCCTGCTGGGCCCCAACGGAGCCGGCAAGAGCACGCTGCTGCGCGTGCTCCACGGGCTCATCCCGCCCAGCCGCGGGTCGATCAACTGGGGCCGGGAAAATACCCGGCCACGAGGGCAGGCGATGGTATTTCAGCGGCCGGTGCTGTTGCGCCGTTCCGCCTATGACAACGTGCGCTATGCGCTGGACCTGGCCGGCGTTCGCGGAGACGAAGCGGATGACCGCATCGCGGAAGCGCTGGACGAAGTGGGATTGCTTGCACTGTCGGCGCGTCACGCGCGCGTGTTGTCCGGTGGAGAGCAGCAGAAGCTTGCGTTTGCCCGCGTCTGGGCGCTGCAACCCGAGGTTCTGTTCCTCGACGAGCCGACGGCCAGCCTGGACCCGGCGGCCGCGCGCTCCGTGGAGAAGATCATCACCGACATCCACCGGCGCGGCACGACCATCGTCATGACGACGCACAACCTCGTGCAGGCCAAGCGCCTCGCCGACGACATCCTGTTCCTGCACGCGGGACGCGTGACCGAACGCACGCCCGCGCGGGAATTCTTCATCCAGCCGCGCTCGCCCGAGGCCGCTGATTTTCTGGAAGGAGAACGCCTGTGAATCGCCGCCATTTCTTCGCTGCCGCTTTGCTCTCCCTCGCCGTTGTGCTGCCGGCGGGCGCACAGGACAAATACATTGTCGTCGCTTCGACGACCTCGACCGAGCAATCGGGCCTGTTCGGCCATCTGCTGCCGATCGTCGAGAAGGACACCGGAATCACGGTGCGGGTCGTGGCACTCGGCACCGGCCAGGCGCTCGACGTGGCGCGGCGCGGCGACGCCGACGTAGCTTTCGTCCACGATACGGCGGCAGAGGAGAAATTCGTCGCCGAAGGCTATGGGGTGAAGCGCTTTCCGCTCATGTACAACGACTTCGTGCTGATCGGACCGAAGAGCGATCCGGCTGGGATCGCCGGCGGCAAGGACATACTTGCCGCAATGCGCAAGATCGCCGACGCGCAGGCGCCCTTTGCGTCGCGCGGCGACAAGAGCGGCACGCACGCGGCCGAGCTCCGCTACTGGAAGGAGGCTGGCATAGACCTCGATGCGAAAAAGGGCGCGTGGTATCGCGACACGGGGTCCGGCATGGGTCCCACGCTCAACACCGCGTCATCGATGAACGCGTACGTGCTGGCGGACCGCGGCACGTGGCTCGCATTCAAGAATCGCGGCGATCTGACGATACTGGTGGAAGGGGACAAGAAACTCTTCAATCAGTATGGCGTCATGCTGGTCAATCCGGCCAAGCATCCGCACGTGAAGGCAGCGATGGGCCAGCAGTTCATCGACTGGCTCGTCTCGCCGCGCGGCCAGGCGGCCATCGCCAGCTACAAAATCGGCGGCGAGCAACTCTTCTTCCCCAACGCAAATGGATAGGACAACTTCATGAAGACCAGCGCGAGGAATCACTTCAGGGGCACCGTCCGGGAACTCATCAAGGGGCCCGTCTCGGCGGAGCTGACGATTACCATTGCTCCGGGCGTCGAAATCGTCGCGACCATCAGCACCCGCTCTGCGGAAGGGTTGGGGCTTGCAGTCGGCAAACCCGTGCACGCCCTCATCAAGGCGAGCAGCGTCGTTGTCGCCACGGACTGAAATGCGCCACTACTGCCGGTCGGGCCTGTGCGTCGCCGCATTGGCGCTCGGCGCCTCGACGATGCTGCCCGCCATTGCGCAGGACAAGGCAGAGGCGCGCTTCGTCACGACCACGTTGAGCATCCGAGGCAACGTGGCCGTGCCGTTGTCGCTGACCGTGGGGGACCTCGCACGATTTCCGGTGCAGCGCATCGACGACACCCGCGTCGTGCGCGCCGGGAGCGGCGACAGCACGCTCGTGCGCCAGTTTGCCGGGTGCCTTCTGCGCGACGTGCTGAACGCCGCCAAGTTGACGGAAGGCGGCCGCAATCGACCTGCGCAGGACGATCGTCGTCGCCACGGCGAGCGACGGCTACAAGGCGGTCTTTTCCTGGGCTGAACTTTTCAACACGTCCGATCGGCGACGGCGTGCTGGTCGTCTACGAGCGGGACGGCGCGCCGCTGGGCAACGACGAAGGGCGCATCGCGCTGGTCTCGCTCAAGGACACGCGGCCGGGCCGCGTCACGTCAAATGGCTGGCGACGGTCGATGTCATTCGCGTAGCCGATTGATGGGAGTCGTGATGCAGTCCTGCGCGACCGGTGGATCCGGCGGTCCGTCGGCACGTGGGGCGGACCGGACACCGGGTACGAACCTCAGTCGATGGGTCGCTGACGTCTCGCGTCAGCCGTTGAAGACGACCCGGCCCGTCTCCCTGACGTCGTATCCGCCCAACGCCTTGGCTTGCGCGGCGAATTCCGGCGTGCGCACGAAGGCAAGTAGCGTCTGCACCGGTGGCTCGAAATAATCGCGGCGATGCAGGACGAGGTCCATGCGTTCGACGGCGAGCGGAATGAACGCGAGCCCCTGCGCGCGTGCCGCCGCCTCGATGCCCACGCCGGCATCCGCATGGCCGTCGTGTATTGCCGCCGCTAGGTCCGTCTGTGCCAGGCAAGGTCGTGCCAGCCAGTGAAGTTCGTCGTAGGCGATGTTGGCCCGGTCCAGCAGGTGCAGGAATAGGTGCTGGCTGCCGGCCTCCGGCTGCCGCGGCGCGATGCGCACGCGCTTCGCCGCCAGGTCCGCCAGCGCCTTGATCTTCAGCGGATTGCCGGCGGCTAGCAGCAATCCCTGGACGCGTTTGGCCCACTCGATGCCCACGAGATCGGCCGTACCCACGCGCTCGCGAACCAGCGGCACGTTGTAGTCGCCTGATGCTGCGTCGAGCCAGTGCATCGCCGCGATGGAGGCGTCACCACGTGCGAGCCGCTCCAGCCCCGCGCTGCTGCCGCAGGCGAGCACGGCGAGTCCGCAACGGGAGTCGCGCACGGCCCATTCCAACAGCGGATCGTGACTGCCCGCGACGATCGGTGGCGCAGCGGCGGGTACACCGAGCGGCGCGCCGCCCTTGGCCGCCAGCCAGGCGTCGATCTGCGCCTTCGGGAAGAGCAGCTTGCCGGTGGCGCGAATGTGCGGCAACGTGTTGTTGCGGACCAAGTCGTAGACGCGGCGCTCCTTGAGCCGCAGGTACGCCGCCACCTCGCGCGTATCCATCATCGCGGCGGCCGGCGTGGATTCGGGCGTTGGGAACTTGGGAGACTTGGTTCGCGGCACGCTGCGATTCTGCCACGACCGCGTTACTTGCCGGCCAGGATCGATTCGCGCGACAGCAGGCGCGTCACCAGCAACAGCATGCCGACGGTCAGCGCCACGGGCACGGCAAACGATGCCGCTAGCTGGGCGAGCGGAACGCCTTCGCCGCGCAGCACCTGCCCGAGCAGCGAAAACTGTCCGGAAACCGGGATCCACACGATCCAGTCGGGATCCTTCCTCTGCTGGACCAGTTGCACGACTGGAATGATAGACACGAGGAAGATCACCAGCGAGACGCTGGCCTGCGCTTCCTTGAACGTGCGGCTGCGCGCGCCCATGAACAGCATCACCGTCGGCAGCAGCGCGACCAGCGGCAGAAGCACGATCAGGAACCACGCCAGCTCGCGCGCGCTGAACAGGAACGGAACGCCCACCGCGGGCAACGGCGCGAAGCGCAGCGTCACGTAGTAGCCCGTCAGCGTGACGATGACGATCATGGCATTGAACGTCGCCACGGCCAGCCACTTGCCGACGACCAATTCCAGCGGGCGCGCCGGTGTCATCAGCAACGGTTCCAGCGACTGCCTCTCGCGTTCGCCGGCGGTGACGTCCAATGCGATCGCCATGCCTCCCATCACCGCGGCGAAGAGTCCGTAGTAGGCAAGAAAGAAGAGCAGGAACGCGCCGCTTTGCTGCGGTGTCGCGAGGTCGATCGCGTCGACAACGAGCGGATTGCCGACCGTGGGCGCAACGCCGCGCAACAGCAGTCGCTGCGATCCCCATTGCCGGTTGTAGGCGCGCAGCAGCGCCTCGGCCTCGCGGATCGCGGGTTGCGCCCGATCCCGCGACCGATCGTAGACCAGTTGCACGGTGCCCGCCTTGCCGGCGGCAACGTCGCTTGCGAACTTGTCGTCGACCACGAGCACGACGTCGATCTCGCCGCCGCGGATTTTCGCCTCGTAGTTGGCCGGAGCATCGGTCAGCGTGACCTGCTGGCGCGTGAGGAACGCGATCAGCGCGGGTGCGTGCGCCTGGCCCACGGCCGGCAGCTTCAATTCCCGCGCCTTGTCGATCTGGCCGGCGATGACCGTGAACATGAGCATCAGCACCAGCGGACCCGCGACCAGCGCCGGAAGCAAGGTCACCAACAGCGTGCGCCGGTCGCGCAGCGTGTCGAGCAGTTCCTTGCGCGCTACGGCCGCGACCGCGAGAGTGGGACCAGGCGGCGGACTGGGCGGACATGGTCAGGCGGCCAGTCCTTCGCCGGTGCCGAGCAGCGACACGAAGGCATCCTCGAGCGTCGCCGCGCCGGACTGCGCGATCAGTTCCGTGGCCGTGCCGATGGCGATCACGCGGCCGCCGCCGAGGATGACGATGCGGTCGCACAGTGCGGCGACCTCCTGCATCACGTGCGACGAGAACAACAGGCAGCGGCCTTCGCCGCGCAATTGCCGCAGCTGTTCGCGCAGTGCGCGCACGCTCATGATGTCGAGACCGTTGGTGGGTTCGTCGAGCAGGATCGTCGCGGGGTCGTGAACCAGCGCTCGCGCGATGGCGACCTTCATCTTCTCCCCCTGCGAGAATCCCTGCGTCCGGCGGTCGGCCAGCGCATCGAGTCCCAGGGTGTGAATGAGATTCGCGGCGCGCGCGTCGAGTTCGACGCCGGAGAGTCCATGCAATGTTCCGTAGTAGCGGATGTTTTCGCGCGCGGTCAGGCGCGGGTAGAGTCCGCGCGCGTCCGACAGCACGCCGATGGCTTCGCGCACGGCGTAGCGGTCGCGCACGACGTCGAGACCGGCGATGGATGCGCTGCCGGCGTCCGGCACGATCAGCGTGGCCAGCATGCGCAGGAGAGTCGTCTTGCCGGCGCCATTGGGACCGAGCAGGCCGGTGATCTGGCCATCCGGCGCGGTGAACGACACGTCGCGCACCGCGCGAACCTCGCCATGCCGGCCGAAGGACTTGGTGACTGCGTCGACGCGGATCATGGCTGCGGCGCCAGGCGATCCGGCCACAGCGGCGGCGGGCGGCTTTGCGCGAAGTAGCCGACACAGGATTCAGAGAGCCTGGCGAATCCCCCTTCGTCGACGAACGACGCAATCAGGCGCGGTCCGCACGCATTGGGCGAAACGATGTGGCCGAATCCGCTGGCGACGATGTGCCTGCTGTTGGCCAGCGTCTTCGCGACCAGTTCGCCATAAGCCGGGGGCGTGACCGGATCCAGCGCGCCGGAAAAAAGGAGGACCGGTTTGGTGCTGGCGACCGGTTGCGCGAAGTCGGCGGGCACTTGGCCGCGCGGCCAAACGTTGCACACGGCGATCACATTGTCCGCGATGCCGCGCGTTTGCAGGCCGGCGAGCGCGGCCGCCGCCAGCTCCGGCGTGATGCGCGGGACGTCCTCGGCGCACGTGACGGAAAAGTGCAGCGCGGAGTTCAGTTGTTCGACGCGGATTGGTGCTTGTCGACTGCGTCGCGGCGAACAGCGGTCCGTAGTCGCCGGCGGCGGCAAGCCCCAGCATTTCCGGCAGCAGGCTCGATGCTTCCGGCGTGTAGAGAAGGGGCTGCAGCAGCGCCAGCACGCCATCGAACGTCAAGTGCAATCGCGAGCGTTCGCCGGTTCGCGGATCGACGGTATCCGACATCGCGACCCATGGGTCCCAGCGACGCGGCAATCGTCGTCAGCGTGGCGGCGGGATCGGGGTGGGCTGTCCTGCACGGCGGCGAATCGCTGCACGCGCGAAGCACCGCGTCGAGCGTTGCCTGCCGCGTGCGCCACACATCGAGCGTGCTGATCATCGACGGTGGAACCACGGCATCGAGCGTTACCGTGCGAATGCGCTCCGGATGCCGGCGCAGGTACTCCTGGGCCACGCGCGTGCCATAGCTGCCGCCCCAGACGTTCCAGTGCGCATAACCGAGCGCCTCGCGCATGGCCTCGAGGTCGGCGATCCACGCCGTGGTCGTGTATTGGGCCGCGTCCACGCCCTGTGCGAGCAGCTCGGCCGCGCAGGCCTTGGCGCGCGGGACCGGATCCGTTTCCAGCGCCTCGTCGTCCCTGGGCTTGAACGCTGCGCATTGCAGCGGCGACGAGCGGCCGGTACCGCGCTGGTCGATCAGGACGACGTCGCGCGACCGCCGCACTTCGTTCAGGCGTGCGACGAACGGCGCGAGCGTCGACGCCGCCTGACCCGGACCACCGGCCAGGATCAGCAGTGGGTCCGCCTTCGGTGAAAGCGTGTTTGCCGGCAGGACCGCGGCGAAAATCCGGATCCGGCGGCCATCGGGCTTGGAGCGGTCTTCGGGAACCTCCGATTCACCGCATTGGGCCAGCGTCGGCAGGTTGGGCAACCGGCATTCGCTGAGCTTCAGGGTCCGCGGTCTGGCAACGTCGTCGCCGCAGCCGGCCATTGCAGCAGCCAGGGTCATGATGGCCAGCGCGCGACCGCAACGGCGAAGTGAGAGCAATGGGCGCAGCATGACTTTGCATGGTAGCAAACGCGATGGAATTCGCTTTCAGGTGTGGCGATCGCCGCCCCCACGCCGCGTATACTTCCTCTCCGACCATGAGCACGCGCGATCTCGAACCCGGCATCGTCACGGACCTGGCCGACCGCCTCTCCTACGGCGGTTACCTGCGCCTCGACCACTTGCTTGCCGCGCAGGCGCCGTTGTCCGGCGGCCCTGATCATCCGCCGCGCCACGACGAGATGCTGTTCATCATCCAGCATCAGGTTTCGGAATTGTGGATGAAGCTCATGATCCATGAGTTGAAGGCGGCCATCGGCCACGTCCGCAACGACGCGCTGGATGCGGGGTTCAAGATCCTGGCGCGCGTGAAGCTCATCCAGAAGCAGTTGTTCGAGCAATGGGCGGTGCTGGAGACGCTCACGCCATCGGAGTACGAGGCCTTTCGCCCGGCGCTGGCGAGTTCGAGCGGATTCCAGTCCGCGCAATATCGCGCAATCGAATTCCTGCTGGGGAACAAGAACGCGAAGATGCTCGACGTATTCCGGCACGATGCCGCCACTGCCGCCGAACTCGATGCATTGCTGCGCGCGCCTTCGATCTACGATGAATTCCTGCGCCACCTTGCGCGCCGCGGCCTGCCGGTGCCGGCTTCCTGCGTCGAGCGCGACTTCACGCAGCCCTACGTCCGGCATCCCGACCTGGTTCCCGTGTTCAAGGCGATCTACGAAGATCCGAAGCGTTGGTGGGATGCCTACGACATGTGCGAGAAGCTCGTGGACATCGAGGAAGGCTTCCAGCTCTGGCGTTTCCGGCACATGAAGACCGTCGAGCGGATCATCGGACACAAGACAGGCACGGGCGGCTCGTCGGGCGTCAATTTCCTGAAGCGCGCGCTGGACCAGACGTTTTTCCCTGAACTGATCGACGTGCGCACGGTCATCTCCGCGCCGGAATGACTCACCCAGAACAACACGACGGTTCCGCGATCGAGGCGGCTGTCGCGAAGATGGGTCCCGGTCCGTTGACCGAATCCGCGCTGCAACGGCACGTCGCGCCGCTGTTTTCGCGCGTGCGTGCGGCGTTCGGGAGTCGCGTCTACCTTGCCAACCATTCGCTCGGACGTCCGCTCGACGCCGTCGCCGACGACGTGCGCGAAGGAATGGCGGCCTGGTTCGCGCGGATGGGTGACGCGTGGGAGGACTGGGATGCGGAAATGCAGGCATTTCGGCGACGACTTGCGCAACTGCTGAACGCGCCGCGCGCCGACTGCGTGGTGCCCAAGACCAGCGCCGGACAGGGCCTTCGCGCCATTCTCAACACGTTCGATTCGATTCCCCGCGTGGTCGCGACGAGGGGCGAATTCGATTCTCTGGACGTGATCCTCCGCGAATATGCGCGCCGCGGTCGCATCGCGCTCTCGCTGGTCGACCCGCGCCCGGACGGCCGCTTCGACACGGCCGATATCGTTGGCGCCATCGGCGCGCGCGTCGACCTCGTCGTGGTCTCCCAGGTGATGTTTTCAACGGGACAACGGCTGGACGACCTGCCCGAGATCGTTGCGGCGGTACACCGCGCGGGCGGACGCCTGATGCTCGACGTCTATCACGCACTGGGCGTATTTCCCGTCGACGTCACGGCGCTCGACATCGATTTCGCCGTCGGCGGCAGCTACAAGTACCTGCGCGGTGGACCGGGTGCGTGTTACCTGTACCTGCATCCGCGCCACCTCGACGGCTCGCTGCGCACGCTCGACACCGGCTGGTTCGCCAAGCGCGATCCGTTTGCCTATCTCCGGCCCGACCCGCCGCAATACGGGGAGGGCGGCGACGCGTTCCTGGAATCGACGCCGCCGGTGCTGCCGTTCTACCAGGCGCGCGCAGGGCAGGTCTTCACGCGCGCAATCGGCGTGGACCGAATCCGCGCGCATTCGCTCAGCCTGCAGCTGCGCCTGGCCGGCCTGCTGCGCGACCGAGGGTTTGCCGTGCACGGAGGCACCGAGGACCGCGGGGCATTCGTCGTCGTCGTCAACGATCGGTCGGAAGGTTGGGCGGCGCAGCTCGACGCCGCCGGCATAGTCGTCGATGCCCGAGGCCGTTACCTGCGCCTGTGTCCGGACATCCTGACCACCGACGCGGAATTGGACGCCGCGTTCAAGGCACTCGCCGCCATCGGTCCCTAGCGGGCGAGGAGCCTAGTGCGTGTGTTTGCCGTGGGCGCGTCGCTCGTCGTCCAGCGGCGAGCGCATCCGCACTTCCGCGTTGACCGGGATTTCCTGGCGGGTGCCATCGGCGCCTTCGATGGTCAACGTCAGCAGAATCCGGTCGCCGAGCTTGACGCCGCGTTTGAGCTTGATCATCGCCAAGCGGTTCTTGCCGGGCGCTAGCGCGACCAGCGTCCCTGCCGGCATGGGAAGGGCTGCCAACGTGCGCGTGTTCTTGCCAGGGGGCCGGATAACGATTTCCGCGGCGTCGTCCGTGTGCACGGCCACCAGCGTCGCGCCGTCGGTGCTGGTCAGGTTCATGTAGACCTCGGTCGACTGCCCCGACCCGGCGGGCCTTGCCCAGGGCTGGTTGACGATGAAGAGCGCGTTGGCGCTTGGGGCGAGCAGCAGCAGGACGAGACCGCAACACAGCGCAAGGCGGCCGAAGCGGCCCGGAAAGATCGACGTCGTGGCAAGACTCATGTGCTGCGATAAACACCCGGCGCACAGTGGTTGTTCCCGGCACACTCGACTTGGAATAGCGCCCGGCATCAGGGTGTTTGCCAACGGCAGACAGGTCGCGAACGTCGGGGACTCTTGGCGTTGGCCGCGCGACCGAATCGAAGAGGCCGAAAATGCGAGACTCACTGCGCTGGACCTGCGGCATGCTGTTCGCAATCGTCGCCACCGCCGCTGCCGCGGAATTCCACACGTTCCAGATAGACGAGATCTTTTCGAATGCCGACGGCACCGTGCAATACGTGGTGCTGCACGAGTCGGCAGGCATGGATGGCGAGAACCTGCTGATGGGACGGAGCCTTGTCAGCAACTCTCCCGCCGGAACCCGAACCTACGTGTTCACGAAGAACCTTCCCGGGGGCTCGTGTGGGTATTACGGGTGTATGGGCAGCCCGACTGCCCATGCGCGTGTCCTGATCGCGACGTCCGGATTCGCGGCGCTGGGTCTCATTGCGCCGGATTACGTCATCCCGGATGGCTTTCTCGCGACCGGGCAGGGTTCGGTGAATTACGCCAACGTCGACAGCGTCAACTATGCGGCGCTGCCGACCGACGGCGGCTCCGCGTTGTATCGGGACGGAACGGCGCGGGGCAATCTTGCCACGAATTTCGCCGGCTCGACCGCGATCGTGACGGTCCCGGGGCCGCCGACGGTCAACGTGGTCGAATATCACCATGCGGCGTTCGATCACTATTTCATCACGCCGGTCGCCGCCGAAATCGCGCTGCTCGACGCGCACGCCCCGCCGTTCCAGGAGTGGTCGCGGACCGGGTTCTCGTTCAACGTCTACGCGAACGCCGGCGCGCCGGCGGGTTCGGTCGCCATCTGCCGCTTCTTCAACGACCACTTCTTCCCGAAGAGCTCGCATTTCTACGCGGCCCACGGCTTCGGCTGCGAAGCGACGATCGCCCAGTTCCCGGATTGGGGCCTGGAGGACGACAAGCTCTTCAACACGATGTTGCCAGATGGTACGACCGGCGCCTGTCCGGCCGGGACCATTCCGGTCTATCGTATGTACAACCAGGGCATGGGCGCCGCCCCGAACCACCGCTTCGTGACCAGCTTGGCCGAGCGGCAGAAGATGCTCGATCAGGGCTTCGCCGCCGAAGGCGCCGGCATCGGCGTGGGGATGTGCGTGCCCGGGTAGAATGCGGGCCGGTGCGACAGCCGCGTGAAATACGCAGCGGCGGGGGAATGAAGGTGTCGCGGAGGCTGTTGGCCCCACCAATCGTACCCAAGGAGTCATCATGCGAATCCTGCGAGCGGTGATGTGCGTATTGGCCGCGGCGCTGGCCCTTCCCGCCGCGGCATCCTTCCACACCTTTGCGATCCAGCAGCTCTATTCCAATGCGGATGGCTCCATCCAGTTCATCGTACTGAAGGAAGTCGGAGATGAGAACGGCCAGCAATTTCTCACCGGCCACGCTATCACGAGTACGCAGGGTGGAACCCAACACAAGCTCATTTTCCCCAACGACCTGCCGGGCAACAGTACGGCCAAACGCTCCTTCCTGATCGCGACGGCGGGCCTCACCGCGCTGGGCCTCATCGTGCCCGACTATACGATGCCTGCAGGATTCCTGTTCACGAATGGCGGGACCGTCAACTACGCCGGCGTCGATCAGCTTACCTACGCGGCGCTGCCAACCGACGGCGTCACCGCCCTGTACAGCGATGGCACGATGCAGCCGAACCTCGCGCGGAATTTTGCCGGTGCCACGGCGTCGGTGACGGCCCCCGGCGGCCCGTCGACGGTCAACGTGGTCGAGTATCACCATGCGAGCTTCGATCACTATTTCATCACGCCGGTCCCCGCCGAAATCGCGCTGCTCGACGCGCACGCCCCGCCGTTCGAGGAGTGGTCGCGGACCGGGTTCTCGTTCAACGTCTACGCGAACGCCGGCGCGCCGGCGGGTTCGGTCGCCATCTGCCGCTTCTTCAACGACCACTTCTTCCCGAAGAGCTCGCATTTCTATGCCGCCCACGGCTTCGGCTGCGAAGCGACGATCGCCCAGTTCCCGGATTGGGGTCTGGAGGACGACAAGCTCTTCAACACGATGCTGCCGGATGGTACGACCGGCGCCTGTCCGGCCGGGACCATTCCGGTGTATCGCATGTACAACCAGGGCATGGGCGCCGCCCCGAACCACCGCTTCGTGACCAGCTTGGCCGAGCGGCAGAAGATGCTCGATCAGGGCTTCGTGGCCGAAGGGGCCGGCATCGGCGTAGGAATGTGCGTGCCCGGTTGACGGGTTACCGCGACGTTGGACCCTAGCGAAAGAGCGCTTGCATGTCGGGCGAATTCGCCCGCTGCAGTTCGTGCACCCATTTGACGAATGGAAGGTCATAGCGTTCCTTCAACTTGGCCGCACGGTTGCGCAAGCGCGCGACGCTGATCGGCGCAGGCGGATCGGCGAACGCGGTCGCCAGCACGTTCTTTGAATCGGAGGCGGGCAACAGCACGACGCCGCCGCCGAAGGTGTCGCGCAGGTGCCGCTTGGTCTGCCCGTGTCCGCGCACCCGCCCAAAGACGTTGGCAACCAGCGCACCTTGTGGAGCGAGCCGGGCACGGCAGGCCCGGTAGAACTCCGCCGATTCGAGCTTCCCGGGCCGCGCGCGGTGGTCATAGCCATCGACGAGGATGGCGTCGAATCGTAATGGGGTTTGCTGCACGAAGAGATAGCCGTTGCCGACCTGGACATCGAGGCGGTCGTCGTCCTGAGGCAACCTGAAGAACTGGTGCGCAACCTGGATCACGTCGCGGTTGATCTCGATCACGGTCAGGTGGGCATCCGGCATTTCATGGCGAAAGAAGCGAACCAGCGACGCCGAACCGAGGCCGATCATCAGCACATTTCGCGGTTCCGGCCGAAACAACAGGAACGACAGCATCGCCTGCGTGTAGACCAGAACCAGTCGGTTCGGCTTGGACAACCGCATGGCGCCCTGCACCCAATCCGTACCGAAGTGCAGGTAACGGATCCCGGCCTCCTCCCGGATGTCGATGCTGTGTCCCATCGGATCGAACGCCGTCATGCGCCCGCGATCTTGATGATCATCCGGACCAGCAGGAGCAGCGAGAAGATCAACAGCATGGCGCCGATCAAGCCGGCGACGATGAAGTGCTGCGGTTTGATGCTCGACGCGTCGGCAAGCAGGTCGCGGCCCTTCCTGACACCGAAAAAACTCCAGAACACAGCCAGGACGACCCGCAGGAAACTAGGCGGCTTGCGCGCTTCGGTGAGATCTTGTTCTGGATCCGGCCTGGATTGGGGCATGGCGGGCGATCGGGCGATGGTTCGATTGGACCGTTGGCGATCTCCGAGCTTAACAGCAGGCGGCAAGCGTCCCATACCCGTTGAATTCGCAGGGTTATCCCCCCATATGAGCAATAATCCGAATTCAAGGGCTTTCCCATGCGCTTCGACAAACTGACGACCAAGTTCCAGCAGGCATTCGCGGACGCGCAAAGCCTGGCGCTCGGCCACGACAACGGCTTCATCGAGCCGCAACACCTGCTTGCCGCGTTGCTGGCGCAGGAGGATGGCGGCACCACGTCGCTGCTGGCCCGCGCCGGCGTACAGGTGCCCAAGTTGCAGGCGGCGCTGAAGGCCTCCATCGACCGCCTGCCCAAGGTCGAGGGCCAAGGTGGCGAGATCACGGTATCCCGCGATCTCAACGGCCTGCTCAACCTCACCGACAAGGAAGCCACCAAGCGCGGCGACCAGTTCATCGCGAGCGAATTGTTCCTGCTCGCGTTGACGGGTGATAAGGGAGATACCGGCCGCATCGCCAAGGAGGCGGGACTCAACCGCAAGGCGCTCGAAGCGGCGATTGAAACCGTGCGCGGCGGCGCGGGCGTGGACTCGCAGGAAGCCGAAGGGCAGCGCGAGGCGCTGAACAAGTACACCATCGACCTGACGGCGCGGGCGCGCGAAGGCAAGCTCGACCCCGTCATCGGCCGCGACGACGAAATCCGCCGCACCATCCAGATTCTGCAGCGCCGGACCAAGAACAATCCGGTGTTGATCGGGGAGCCCGGCGTGGGCAAGACGGCGATCGTCGAGGGCCTCGCGCAACGCATCGTCAACGGCGAAGTGCCGGAAACGCTAAAGAACAAGCGCGTGTTGTCGCTCGACATGGCGGCACTTCTGGCGGGCACCAAATACCGCGGCGAGTTCGAGGAGCGCCTGAAGGCCGTGCTGAAGGATATCGCGGCCGACGAGGGGCAGACGATCGTGTTCATCGACGAACTGCACACGATGGTCGGTGCCGGCAAGGCCGAGGGCGCCATGGATGCCGGCAACATGCTGAAGCCCGCGCTCGCGCGCGGCGAACTGCATTGTGTCGGCGCGACCACGCTCGACGAATACCGTAAGTACGTCGAGAAGGATGCCGCGCTCGAGCGCCGGTTCCAGAAGGTGCTGGTCGACGAGCCGTCGGTGGAGAGCACGATCGCCATTCTCCGCGGCCTGCAGGAACGCTACGAGATCCATCACGGCGTCAACATCACCGACCCGGCGATCGTCGCCGCGGCGGAACTGTCGCACCGCTACATCACCGACCGCTTCCTCCCGGACAAGGCCATCGACCTGATCGACGAGGCCGCCGCGCGCATCCGCATGGAAATCGACTCCAAGCCGGAGGCGATGGACAGGCTCGACCGCCGGCTGATCCAGCTGAAGATCGAGCGCGAGGCGGTCAAGAAGGAAAAGGACGAGGCATCGAAGAAGCGCCTCGCGCACATCGACGAGGAAATCGAGAAGCTGGAGCGGGAATACGCCGACTTCGACGAGGTGTGGCAGGCCGAGAAGGCGCAGGTCGCCGGCTCGCAGCACATCAAGGAGGAGATCGACAAGATCAAGCTCGCGATGGACGAGGCCAAGCGCAAAGGCGACTGGCAGAAGATGTCCGAACTGCAATACGGCAAGCTGCCGGCGCTCGAGGCGCAGCTGAAGAAGGCGGACACCGCATTGCAGAGCGAGGAGGCGAAGGCACCCAAGCTGTTGCGCACGCAGGTCGGCGCGGAAGAGATCGCCGAAGTCGTGTCGCGCGCCACCGGTATCCCGGTGTCGAAGATGATGTCCGGTGAACGCGACAAGCTGCTGACGATGGAGGACAAGCTCCACACCCGCGTCGTCGGGCAGGACGAGGCGGTGCGCCTCGTGTCGGACGCCATCCGCCGCTCGCGGTCGGGACTGTCGGACCCCAATCGCCCCTACGGGTCGTTCCTGTTCCTGGGACCTACGGGCGTAGGCAAGACGGAGCTGACCAAGGCGCTCGCGGAATTCCTGTTCGATTCCGACCACGCGCTGATCCGCATCGACATGTCCGAGTTCATGGAGAAGCATTCGGTCGCGCGGATGATCGGCGCGCCGCCGGGCTACGTCGGCTACGAGGAGGGCGGTTACCTGACCGAGGCCGTGCGGCGCAAACCGTACTCGGTCATCCTGCTGGACGAAATCGAAAAGGCACATCCGGACGTATTCAACGTGCTGTTGCAGGTGCTCGACGATGGCCGGCTGACCGACGGCCAGGGACGCACCGTTGATTTCAAGAACACGGTGATCGTCATGACGTCCAACCTGGGCTCGCAGCGCATTCAGCAAATGACGGACGCCGGCGACGACCGCGCGATGATCAAGATGGCGGTGCTGGCCGAGGTGAAGACGGGTTTTCGTCCCGAGTTCGTGAACCGCATCGATGAAATCGTCGTGTTCACTCCGTTGGACGAAGCGCAGATCGCCAACATCGCGAAGATACAGCTGAAGGCGCTCGAGGCGCGACTGGCGAAGATGGAGATCAAGCTGGTGGCCACCGACGCGGCGCTGAAAGCGGTGGCGCAGGCCGGATTCGACCCGGTGTATGGCGCGCGGCCGCTGAAACGCGCGATCCAGCAGCAGATCGAGAATCCGCTGGCCAAGGAGATTCTCTCCGGAACCTACGGACCTGGCGACACGGTGCATGTCCGGGAAAAGGGCGGGCAGGTCGTCTTCGCGAAAGCGTAACCAAGCCGCAGGCGAGGCGTCACTGCAGCGTCATGCGGGTGCGGCAGGATCTGCCTTTCCGGCGCGCGCTGCGCTGCCGGAATGCGGCGCGGCGCGACATTCCACGATGGGAATGCGCGCCGCGCGGGCGGCTGATGGAAGCGACTCCGCGGACCCGATCCCCGCCGTTTTGTGCATTGGCGATGCGGAGTCCGGCATGACAGAGCTGATCGTGCGCGCGGCGCCCTACGACGCTTGAAACCTGGAAAATTGACGCGAATAATATCGGGGCGTCGTTCGCAGGACAGGCACCTGGGGAGGATCTGTCGATGTCCCGCATTCTCGATCGCCGGCTCCGATCAATCTCGGCAAGGTGGTGCACCATTGCCCTGATGGGGATTGCAATGGGATTGCCCAGCACTGGAGCGGGGCAGGCAAAGCCGTTCCGGATTAACAGCATTTCGTTCCCATTGGTCGCAAGCTGGTATCTGGACGATTCTCCGCCGTGGACGCCCATTCCGGTAGTCATCCAGCAATTGAAGGCGCTGGGCGTCGACGACGTCAAAATCGTCGTCACTGCGGACGGGTACCGATCACCGACCGACAATCTTCCGGATCCGTCACTTGCCTGGAGTCCCCCTGAAGACAAGATCATCGCGTTCATTCAACAGTTGAAATCGGCTGGCCTGCAGGTAACGCTGGTTCCCGCGGTCAACATTGCCTTTGATCCGAACGGCAATCTGCTGGATACCACTCATTCACAGCCAACCGACTTCAATGTATGGATTGCCGCCCATGCGACCAGCATGGTGCATTGGGCGCAAATTGCTCAACAGACGGGCGTCGATCGTCTTGTGGTGATGACCGATGCTGATCAGCCGACGACCTACAACGCGAACAATGCAGCGGGATGGCTGAGCTTGATCGCTCAAGTCCGCGGCGCCTTCAAGGGACCGTTGACCACCATTCTCTACGCCAACGGGGCAATTTTCAGCGGTGGCAGAAATCATATCGACCTGACGCCCAGATCCATCATCGATGCGATCGACATCATTGGTGTCGGTTGGTTTCCACAACCGCTCACCAATGTTTCCGATCCGACAATGCCGCAGCTCCTTGCGGCGTGGAGGGGAAATGTCAATGGCGTCGACAGCGTGGCATTCCTGAAAGGTCTTCACGACAAATACAACAAGCCCGTGTATATATCGGATATCGCGTTCCACAGTTTTTCCGGCGATAACATGCATTCCAATTATATTTTCGACGTACGCATTCCGCTGGTGGCGGATCAACAAGAACAGGCCAATGAGTACGATTCATTCCTGACCGTGATGTCGCAAAACGCAGGAGACTGGCTGCTCGGGATCAGCTTCGACAACTGGAATCGGTTTCCCTTGGACTTCACGAATACCGCCCGGTTTCTCAATTCGGCGTACGGGGAGAACATTCGCGGCAAACAAGCCGAGGCCGTCTTGACTCGGTGGTTCAATGGCTTGCATCCCGTTTCCGTGGTCGAGTACTACAACGCGCCGCTCGACCACTACTTCATGGCAGCGTCCGTCGACGACATTGCGGCGCTGGACGCGGGACTCTTTCCCGGTTGGGCGCGTACAAGTCAATCGTTCAACGCCTATGCGACGCCTGGGGCGGGCTTGAGTCCGGTGTGCCGCTTCTACATCCCGCCGGTGCATGGCGATTCGCATTTTTTTTCCGCGCGGCCGACCGATTGTGCTTCGCTGCTGGCATGGGCCGCGGAGCCAGTCAGATTCCCGAACTTCAGCGGCTACATCGAGGAACGCGCGGCGGCATTCTACGTGACGCTGCCGGACGCGACTGGCGCGTGCCCGGTGGGCACGGCGCCGGTGTTCCGGTTGTGGAACCAGCGCTTCGATTCGAATCACCGGTATACCACCAGCACGGCCATCGTGGACCAAATGAAGGCGCGCAACTACGTGGTGGAGGGCGCCCAGCCCAACCTCGCGACGATGTGCGCGCCAATCTAGAGTGCTGCATGGGTCGCGAGAGCAACCGCTGACCCGGACATCGTTGCGATGCGCGGCCGGAATCCGGCGCGGCGCGACATTCCACGATGGGAATGCGCGCCGCGCGGGCGGCCGCCCGACCCCGTTACAATGGGCGTCCCAGACCCGGCCGCAGCGCATTCGAAAGCATGGACGTCCGCAACACACCGATCAGATTTGGCAGCGTCGCCCGGGCGTTGCATTGGGGCATGGCGCTGCTCATCCTCGTCTCGCTGGCCATGATCGAAGTGCGCGGCTGGGCGCACAGGGGAAGCGCGCTGCGCGCGGGACTGCGCGACTGGCACGCCCAGGCGGGCCTCGTCGTGCTGGCGTTGGTCTGGTTCCGGTTGTTCTGGCGGATTCGAAACGTCGAACCGGCCATCGTGCCGCCGCTTCCCGCGTGGCAGCGCCGCACGGCGCACGCCGTGGCATGGACGTTCTATGCATTGATGGTGGTGCTGCCGGTGCTGGGCATCGTGATGATGCAGGCGGACGGCAAGGCGGTCTCGCTGCTCGGCGCATCGTTTCCGCCGATGGTGGCCGTCGACAAGGCGTGGGCGCATCGCCTCGAGGATATCCACGAGTGGATCGGCAACGCGATGATGGCGCTTATCGCCGCGCACGTCAGTGCGGCGCTGTGGCACCGTTTTGTCCATCGCGACAACACGCTGGCGCGGATGTGGTGACGATCTTCGCAGCTTGCCGCGCGGACTGACCTGCGCTAGACGTGGGGCAACCGCCCGCCGCCAAACGTCCAGTTTTCCCATTGCGTTTCCTTGAACACCAGCATGACGTGTTCCGGATCGAGCCCCGGCTCGCGCGCAAGGTTTTCCAGGATGTCGGCGATCACCTTGCGCTTGACCTTGACGCTGCGCCCCACCGACCAGAGGATTTCGATCAGCACGAATGCAGCGCTCCGATCCGAAGCCAGATCCGGATAGCGGGGATCGAAGCGAAAGTCGTCGACTGACAACTCCAGCACGCGCTGGAAGCGGTCGGCCTCGGGAACGCCCGACGCCACCAGTGCGCGATGCACGCCTGCCAGCACGGCGGACTTGAAGGCAGCGCTCTTGGGTGCGGTGACGGTCAGCGTGACGAGAGGCATAACGGCGGACTCCGTTCAGAAGTAAGGTATGGCACCACGCGGCGGAGTGGCGAAAAAGGCGGCGGCGGCATCGCGCATGCGGGTCACCGCGGAGGGTGCAGAGGCCGCACGCCCCCCGACCACCGGTTCGAGACGCCGGCCCGTGACGCAGAATACCGCGTCCTCCTGCGCCTCGATGACCGTCAGCCCGTTGCGTTCCACCGCCCAGTTGTCGCCGGTGCGCAGCACGACGTCCTGCGGGTCATCTTCCTGCGTGATCCAGAGCGTCCCGCGGGTCACCCGCAGCGTGGCACTGCGCACGTCCGGGAGAGTCACCACTTCGCGGGCGGCGAGTTCAATGATCGTACCGTGTTCGAAGCAGGCCATGACAGTCCTCCGTTCACATGCGTAGAATGCATCCATTGGGTTCCGGGAAACTGCCCCCGGGCCACCGGCCGGCGCGGTTCTCTGCGGCGGCTTGGTACGAATTCTGCGATTCGTTCGGGCGCGGTTCAAACGCCGATTGGGAATGCCTTGCATGAGTTTTGAGAATGCATAAGGTGCTGCACCGGCTGCCGTCGCTCGATTTCCTCCGGGGCTTCGAGGCGGCGGGGCGCAGGCTCTCGTTCACGCTCGCCGCGGAAGAACTGTTTCTCACGCAATCGGCGCTTTCGCGCCAGGTGAAGGCACTCGAGGAGGCGCTTGGCGTGCCGCTGTTCGAGCGGCGTCACCGCGCGCTCGCGCTGACCCCGGCAGGCGCGGCGTTTCATCGGAGTGTCTCGCTGCAGTTGCGCGAGATTGCGCTCGCCGCCGAAGCCGTCCGCGAAGGAACCCGGGATCCCGGGCTCACCGTGTCGACGACGGTATCGTTCGCGGCGCTGTGGCTCATTCCGCGCCTTGCCGCGTTCCGCGCAGCGCAGCCGGCCGTCGAGGTCTACGTGTCCGCGAATGACCGCATGGTCGACCTGTCCCGTGGAGACGTCGATCTGGCGGTGCGCTATCTCGCCGACGGCGGTGCGCCGGGCGATGCCACGCGCCTGTTCGGAGAGCGCCTGCTGCCGGTGGCAAGCCCGGCCTTGCTGAAGCGTGGCGCAGCGCCGTTGAAGCAGCCTGCGGACCTCGCCCGGCACGTGCTCATCCATCTCGACGACCCATCGGGCTTCATGCCGTGGCTCAACTGGCCCGCGTGGCTGACTTCGAATGGGCAGCCCAACCTGAAGCCCGCGGGATCGCTGCGCTTTTCCCTCTACGATCAGGTCATCCAGGCGACGCTGGGCGGCCAGGGAGTTGCCCTCGGGCGCATTCCGCTCATCTCCGAACTGTTGCGCGACGGCAAGCTGATCGCGCCATTTCCCAAGCGCTACGATTCGCCGCGAAGTTATTTCGTCGTCGTGGCGCCGCACGCGGCGGGCCGGCCGGACGTCGCCGCCTTCCTGGACTGGCTGCAGCGCGAAGCCGTGGCACAGACTCAAGCGGACGTAACCCCACCAATGCGCAATCGCGCGCGCGCCACGAGCGCACCGCCGCGGCAGCAAGCGCCGGTCGCAGGGCGAACCAGGCGAGGCACCCCATGAATACGCCGTCGAACCCGCATTTCGGTCTGGCGCCGTCGCCATGGATCGCGCGCTTTGCGACACTTGTTCCGGCAGCGGCACGCGTACTCGATGTGGCGTGCGGTTACGGCCGTCACGCGCTGCATTTCGCGGCATTGGGCGCACAGGTCGTCGCTGTCGACCGCGACGCCGCGGCGCTCGCCACGTTATCCGCGTCGCCCGGCATCGCGACCTGCCTCGCAGACCTCGAAGGCGGAGCATGGCCCTTCGGCGAGCAGCGCTTCGACGCGATCGTAGTCAGCCATTACCTGCATCGCCCGCTGTTGCCGAAGCTGCGTGCCGCGCTGGCCGACGATGGCGTGCTTCTGTACGAGACGTTCGCGCTTGGCAACGAGGCCTATGGTCGGCCGTCCAACCCGGCGTTCCTGCTGCGTCCGGGCGAACTGCTCGAGTTCGCCATCGCGCCGCCGCAGCCCCTGACAGTGGTTGGGTTCGAGCAAGGCTTGGCGGACCTCTCGGACCGACCGGCCGTCGTGCAGCGGCTGGCCGCCATCGGTGCCGCACGGGCTTGGCCGCCGCCGCTGGGCCCGGCCCGCATCGGCTAGGGAACGCGGCACCGACGTTCCGGTCGGATCGGGCCGACGCGTGCTTCGCGCCAATGGGGTAAAATAGCGAATTTCGCTCTCGAAAAACAATGCTGACCGGAAGCCTCGTCGCGATCGCGACGCCAATGCAGGAGGGCGGTGCGCTCGACCTGCCGGCGCTGCGCAAGCTCATCGATTTCCAGATCGCGAACGGCACCGCCGGCATCGTGATCGTCGGCACGACCGGGGAGTCGCCGACCGTCACCGTGGACGAGCATTGCCTGCTCATCAAGACCGCCGTCGAGCACGCCGCCGGACGCATCCCGGTGATGGCCGGGACCGGCGCCAACTCCACCGCGGAAGCCATTCACTTTGCCAAATATGCGGCCGAGGTCGGCGCCAATTGCCACCTCTCCGTCGTTCCTTACTACAACAAGCCGACGCAGGAAGGGATGTACCGGCACTTTCGCGCGATCGCGGAGGCGGCGGCGCTGCCGATGGTGCTCTACAACGTCCCCGGGCGCACCGTTGCCGATCTCTCCACCGAGACGACGTTGCGTCTGGCCGAGGTCCCGGGCATCATCGGTATCAAGGACGCCACGGCAGACGTCGGGCGGGGCAGCGAGCTGATCAAGGCCCTGGCTGCAGCGGGCCACCGCGACTTCGCGGTATACAGCGGCGAGGACATCACGGCGCTGCCACTGATCCTGATGGGCGGTCACGGCGTCATTTCCGTCACCGCCAACGTGGCGCCAAAATGGATGGCGCAGATGTGCGCTGCAGCGCTGGCGGGCGATGTTGTCGCCGCACGCGAGTGCAACGACCGCGTGCTTGGCCTGCACCGTACGCTGTTTGTCGAAGCGAACCCGATCCCGACCAAATGGGCGCTTGCACAAATGGGCTTGATCAAGAATGAACTTCGGCTGCCCCTGGTGCAGCTGTCGCCGCATTTTCACCAGACGGTCCGCGACGCGCTGAGCGAAGCCGGCTGTCTCGCCTGACGGAAGAGGTATTGATGCACATCATGTCACGCAAATACGGGGCCGCGACCCTCCTCGCAACATCGCTGGGATTGCTGCTGGGCGGCTGCTCGTCGGGCAACTTCTCACTCACCAAGCGCATCGATTACAAGTCGGCGTCCAGCACGCCATCGCTCGAACTGCCGCCGGACCTCACCACACCGCGCTACGACGATCGCTACCAGGTCAATTCAGCGTCGGGCCTCGCGGCACAGAACGCGAGCAAGAGCGGTCGCGGTGATCTGCTGCCGACGGTGCCGGACGCCAAGATCGTCCGCGCGGGCAGCGAGCGGTGGCTGGTGGTCAAGGCCACGCCGGAGCAGTCGTGGAACATGGTCCGCTCGTTCTGGCAGGAGAACGGCTTTTCCATCGCCGTCGACCAGCCCACCAGTGGCGTCATGGAAACCGACTGGGCCGAAAACCGCGCGGCGGCGCCGCAGGATTTCCTGCAGCGCACGCTGGGTAGCGTCGCCGACGTCTTCGGCGGCACCTACAAGCGCGACAAGTTCCGCACGCGAATCGAGCGCGGCGTCGAACCCGGTACCGTCGAGATCTTCATTTCAGCTCGCGCAATGGAGCAGGTGCCGACCACCACCATCGACCACGCGGGTGCGGCATTCGTATGGGCGGTCGTGCCGCCCAATCCCGAGGTCGAGGCGGAAATGCTGACCCGGATGATGATGAAGTTCGGCGCGCCGGAAACGGCGGCGCGCACGGCCGTCGCGCAGGCTGCCAGTTCCCCCGACAAGGCCCGCGTCGAGAAGAATGCCGACGGATCCTACAAGCTCGTGGTCGACGATCAGTTCGACCGCGCGTGGCGGCGCGTGGGTCTGGCGCTGGACCGCATCGGCTTCACCGTGGTCGACCGCGACCGGTCGCGAGGCGTGTACTTCGTCCGCTTCGGCGATCCCGACGCTGTCAAATCCGGCAGCGAAAGCATCTGGTCGAAATTGCAGTTCTGGAAGACGGACGACAAGGGCAAGCCCGAGCAGTACCAGATCATGGTGGCCGAGGCGACGCCGATCAGCGTCGTCAGTGTGCAGGACCCGGGCGGCATTCCCGACAAGTCGGCGACGAGCGAGAAGATCCTGACGATGCTCAAGGACCAGCTCAAGTAACGCGGAAGTCGTAGTGCGCTTTTCGTCGATCGGCAGCGGCAGCGAGGGCAACGGCCTCGTTGTCGAGGCGGGGTCTACGCGCGTCATGATCGACTGCGGCTTCGGCGTGCGCGACACGGTGGCGCGCCTGGCCCGCATCGGTATTGCTGCCGAATCCCTCGACGCCATCATCGTCACACACGAGCATGCCGACCACGTCGGCGGCGTTCCGGCCTTCGCGGCGCGCCACGGCATTCCCGTATGGCTTACCTTCGGGACGTTGTCCACGGTGGGCGATCGCATGGCCGGCGTGCCCCACGTGTACGGCTTCGACAGCCACGACCGGTTCGTGGTGGGCGACCTCGAAGTGCTGCCTTTTCCGGTGCCGCACGACGCGCGGGAGCCCGTGCAGTTCGTGATCACCGACGGCGTCTGGAAGCTGGGCGTGGTCACCGATCTGGGAATCTCCACGCCGTACGTCGAGGCGAGCCTGACGCGTTGCCACGCGCTGGTGCTCGAATGTAATCACGATCTCGGACTGCTTGAAGCGAGCGACTATCCGCGCGGGTTGAAGGACCGCATCAGCGGACGCCTCGGCCACCTGCACAACGAAGGCGCGGCGGCGCTGCTGGCCGCGCTCGACAATAGCCGGCTGCAGCACATCCTGGCCGCGCATCTGTCCAAGCACAACAACACGCCGGACAAGGCTCGGGCCGCGCTCGCGGGCGCGCTGGGTTGTTCCGTCGATTGGATCGGCATCGCCAATCAGGCGGATGGATTTGCGTGGCGCGAGCTCGGTTGACCGAAGTCAAATTGGGAGTGGGAATGGAAAAGCGTGACGAGCTCTACAAAGGCAAGGCGAAGACCGTGTATGCGACGAGCGATCCGCACCGCCTGATCATGCATTATCGCGACGACGTCTCGGCTTTCGACGGCGCCAAGCTCGCCAAGCTCGATCTCAAGGGGGAGACCAACAACCGGATCAACGCCTACGTAATGGGCAAGCTCGAGACGGCTGGCGTGGCGACGCATTTCGACCGGATGCTGAACGAGCGCGAGTCCCTGGTGAAGGCGATGAAGATGATCCCGGTGGAATGCGTGGTGCGCAACGTGTGCGCCGGATCCATGGCCAAGCGCTACGGCATCGCGGAAGGAACGAAGTTGCCCGAACCGATCTTCGAATTCTTCCTGAAGAGCGATGCACTGCACGACCCGCTGTGCAACGACGACCACATCCGCGTGCTCGGCTGGGCCAGTGTTGCCGAGATCGCGCAGATGAAGTCGCTGACGCACCGGGTCAACGCCGTCCTGCAGCCGCTGTTCGCGGCCGCGGGCATCGACTTGGTCGACTACAAGCTCGAGTTCGGCCACCCGACGGACGATCCCGACGGCGAACTCGTGCTGGGCGACGAATTCACGCCGGACGGCTGCCGGTTGTGGGATGCGAAGACCGGCGAGAAGCTCGACAAGGACCGCTTCCGCCGCGATCTGGGCAGCGTGATCGAACATTATCGCGAAGTCGCGAAGCGGATCGGCGTTCCGCTGTAACGCGATTGATCGTCCGCAAGGCGAGGGCAACAAAAAACCGACCCGCGGGTCGGTTTTTTGTCGGCGCGCGAAGCGATTACTTCTTCGCGTCCTTGCCAGCATCGGCGGGCTTCATCGCATCCGTGGCCGGCGCGGCGGCAGGAGCGGCGGAGGTATCTGCGGGCTTCATGGCGTCGGTGGCGGGAGCGGGTGCCGGTGCGGGCGCAGGAGCCGGGGCCGCGGCAGGCGCGGGTGCCGGCGCGGCCGGCTTCTTGTCTTCGCCGCAGGCGGTCAATGCGACCGCGACCATGGCCGCGAGCAGGATCGATTTGTTCATTGTCTGGGTCCTTGGAATGGGAAAGTTGGCAGGGATGCGCAATGGGTCCGAGCAGATGCTCAGCAGTGCAGCAACCGTGGGCAGCAAGCTTAACACAAAGACCATTGAATTCAAAGGGGTGGCGCAAACCTTCGGCAAGGTTGCAGTGCAACCACTCAGAGCCCCAGCACCGTCCCCGCCACGCCGGGTTCGCCGGTCGCCCAGATTTCCTCGAAGCGCGTGACGAGGGGTCCGGCCAACTGTGAATTATCGATTACCAGCGATGCGCGCGGCTGGTCGATGTGGAAGCGGTGCAGGAAGTGGCGGCCGTCGGCGATGACCAGCGGGTCCATGGCGACGCGCGCTTCCGGACCGGTCCGGTAAACGGTGATCACGGTCGAGTAGCGCCGGACGAGGTCGACCAGGCGCGGGCATGATTGCTCCAGCCAGCGCGTGTCATGGACGATGAGGTCGATGCGTGCGGCTGGCGTGCGTCGCAGGAATGCGGTCAGGTTGGCCGCGCGCGCCGCCGTGTTCCAGCCGGTCTGCGACAGGTCAACGTCGAAAACCTGCAGTTTGTTCTGCGCCAGGCCGATCAATTCGTCGATGGCGGCGGTCTGCGCCGCGACGGTGTCGAGCCGCGCTTCGCGAGGCGCCGTGGCGGGCGGGGTTTCAGGCGACGTGGAGGAATCCATGACCGTATCCGTCGTAAAGGAACTGAAGTGCCGCTTCCGAAAGCGACGCAGCCTCGCGCGCGCCGAGCCTGCGCGCATTGGCAAGAGCGGACAGGTCATTGCGCCCGCCAGCCGGCCATGCCGTGGCCTCGCCGTTCACATAGATCGCGGCGTCATCGTAGAGCCATTGTGTGCGGCGGTCGAGCGCGACGCCATGACGGGCGATGGCTCGAGCAAATGAGGCAGGCGTCAGCCGCGGTTCAGGTGGATCGAAGTAGACGTCCGGTTTCGGATCCGAGAGAAACGTGCCCAGGAAGCGCGCCGTGGCGGCGCGGTCCCACTTGATTCCGCGCAGGACCGAATCGACGCGTCGCTGCATTGGCGCCGCAATGCGCGCCGGCTCGGCGGATGCCTTGAGGTCGGGGTCGGCGTAGCGGCCATCGAGCGCCAGTTCGTCCCGAAGGTGATCGAGGAAACCCTGCGCGATTTCGTTGTGGGATGCCGCGCGGAATCCGATCGAATAAGTGGTGCAGGCGTCCACGGCTACGCCATCATGCGCATAGGAGGGGGGCAGATACAGCATGTCCCCAGGTGCAAGGACGGCATCCAGCTGCGGAGCGAACCGGCGCAGGATCTTGACCGGCAATCCGGGCTTGAGCGAAAGATCGCTTTGGCGTCCATACCGCCAGCGGCGGCGGCCTTCGCCTTGCAGCAGGAACACGTCGTAGGAATCGAAATGCGGCCCGACGCCTCCGCCCGGCGCGGCGTAGCTGACCATCAGGTCGTCGAGTCGGGCGAAGGGCAAGAACGCGAAGCGCCGCAACAGCGCGTCGGCGGCGTCGGAATGGAGATTGACCCCCTGCACCAGCAGCGTCCATCCGGTGGCGGGCAGTGCGCGAAAGCGCGCACGGCGAAACGGTCCGTGTTCCATTGTCCAGCGGCCTCGGCTGCGGACGATCACGCGCGACTCGACGTCGTCGCGTCCGGCCAGCGCGAACAGCGCTTCGCGGCTGAATTCTCCGGCAAATCCCGGCATCGCTCCGCGAACCAGCCGGGCTTCCTTCTGCCAGAACCGGCGCAGGAACGTCGACGGCGCCTGGCCGCCCAGCAATGTCCGTGTCGAGGCATTCATGGAAGGCATGCACGGGAGGTTAGCACCGGGCGCAACCCGGAGGAACGATCCGGTTACAATCGCGTGCCGCGACTCTGCGCAACTGGCAATCGCGGCGTTCCTCCAATCCTCCCGCCGCGAGCCTGACGATGAACATAGCGAACAACTCGGTTGTCACGATTTCCTTCAAGCTTTTCGATTCGGGCAACCAGATGCTCGAAGAGTCGCCGGAGCCTGTGGTTTATCTCCATGGCACGCACTCAGGCATCTTCCCCAAAATCGAGGATGCGCTGAATGGGAAGAAGGCCGGCGATTCGATCTCCGTGACGCTGGAGCCGGTGGACGCGTTCGGCGAGTACGATGCCAAGATGATCCGCGTCGAACCGGTGGCGGACCTGCCGCCCGACATCGCGATCGGCGGCTATCTGGTCGCCGAACAGGACGGCGCCGAGGTCGTCTGGCGCGTGACCGGCATCGCTGAAGGCAAGGCCGTGCTCGACGGCAATCACGAACTCGCCGGGCAGCGCTTGCGCTTCGACTGCGACGTGCTGGAAGTTCGTGCGGCGTCCGCGGAGGAAATCGCGCACGGCCACGCGCATGGCCCCGACGGCCACCATCACCATTAGGCAACAGCGGAGTCAGCCGTCGGTGAGCTTCTTCAGCGAATAGAGGGCTTCCAGCGCCTCGCGCGGCGATAGCGCATCCGGGTCCAGCGCGAGCAGTTTCTCGAAGACATCCGTTGCGCGGGCGTCGGCGGCGGGAACGATGACCGCGCCGCCGACCGCGGCGCCGCTGAACAGGTCGTCCTGTGCGGCGTTGCGCGCCGAGAACTGATCGAGGCGCGCGAGATGGGCCTTCGCCTGCCGGACGGTTTCCGCGGGAACGCCCGCCAGCTTCGCCACCTGCAGGCCATAGCTGCGGTTGGCCGGTCCTTCTGCCACCGCGTGCAGGAACACGATGCCGTCCTTGTGCTCGGCCGCGTCGAAGTGCACGTTGGCGCAGCCTTCGATCTCGGCCGCCAGCGCCGTGAGTTCGAAATAATGCGTCGCGAACAGCGACAGGCAGCGATTGCGCTCAGCCAATCGGTGCGCGATTGCCCAGGCGAGCGCCAGTCCGTCGAACGTGGACGTGCCGCGGCCGATCTCGTCGATCAGCACCAGGCTCTCCGGTGTTGCCCGGTTCAGGATGTACGCGGCCTCGGTCATCTCGACCATGAACGTCGAGCGGCCGCCGGCCAGGTCGTCCGCCGCGCCGATGCGGGTGAAGATCGCGTCGAGCGGTCCCAGTTCAGCGCTGTCGGCGGGCACGTGGATTCCGCAACACGCCAGCAATGCCACCACGGCCGTCTGGCGCATGTACGTCGACTTGCCGCCCATGTTGGGCCCGGTGACGATCAGCAGGCGCCGATCCTGCGCCAGCGTGACGTCGTTCGGAATGAAGCTCTCGACCTGTCCTTCGACCACCGGATGCCGGCCGCCGCGAATCGCAATGCCGGGCTCCGCGACGAATGCCGGCCGCGTCAGGCGCAACGCGTCGGCGCGTTCCGCGAGGTTGGCGAGCACGTCGAGCGTGGCCAACGCCGTCGCGGCGTCCTGCAGCGCCGGAATCGCCGGCGACAGGTCGTCCAGCAGTCGCTCGAACAGCCATTTTTCCCGCGTCAGCGCTCGCTCCTGCGCCGACAGCGCCTTGTCCTCGAATGTCTTCAGTTCCGGCGTGATGTAGCGCTCGGCGTTCTTGAGCGTCTGCCGGCGGCGATAGTCGTCGGGAATCTTCTCGACGTGCGTGTTGGTGACTTCGATGTAGAAACCGTGGACGCGGTTGTATTCGACCTTGAGATTGGCGATGCCGGTGCGTTCGCGCTCGCGCGCCTCCAGGGCCACGAGGAATTCGCCACAGTGAGCGTCGATCGTGCGCAATTCGTCCAACTCGGCGTCGAATCCATCGGCGATTACGCCGCCATCGCGCACCAGTCCCGCCGGCTCGGGCGCGATCGCATGTTCAAGCAGGGCGGCCCAACGCGCGTCGACGGAAAGCGCAGCCTCTGCGGCCTGAACGAGCGGCGCCTCGATCGCCGCCGCAATCGATCGCAACTCGGGGATGCGGGCGAGTGTGTCGCGCAGGCCCGCCAAGTCGCGCGGCCGCGCGTTGCGCAATGCAATGCGGCCGACGACGCGCTCGATGTCGACGGTCTTCTTCAAGCCGGCGACGAGCGCACGGGTGACGGGCCCGTTGCCGCGCAGCGCATCCGCGGCGTCGTGCCGTGCCGATGCTCTGGCCTGCGATCGCAGCGGTTGCGTCAGCCACGCGCGCAACATTCGGCTGCCCGCGGCGGTGGCGCAGCCATCGAGCAATGAGAACAGCGTCGGTGCCGCGTCGCCTGACAGTGTCGCGGTAATTTCCAGGTTCCGGCGGGTCGCGGGATCGAGCGCCACGTATTCGCTGAACGGTCTCGACGGTAAGCGCGCGTATGTGCGCCAGCGCCGACATCTGAGTCGTGCTCGCATAGTCGAGAAGCGCGCCCGCTGCGGCGACCGCAAGGGGCGTTTCGTCCACGCCGAATGCGGCGAGGTCAAACGTGCCGAGCTGTTTGGACAACGCCTTTACGGCCATGGCCGCGTCGAATTTCCACGCCGCGAGCGAACGCACGGCCGGCATCGCGACCCTGAACGCCGGCAGCGGCGTTTCATCGGGCAACAGCAGTTCGGCGGGTGCGATGCGCTCCAGCACACCCGCCGCCTCGGACATCGGAACTTCGGTCAGCGTGAACGCACCCGAGGCCAGATTGAGCCACGCGATTCCCGCGCGCTTGGCCCTGGGAAGGAACGCGGCGAGCAGGCAATCGCGCTTGGCGTCCAGCAGGTTCGCGTCGGTGAGCGTGCCCGGTGTGACGATGCGCGCAATGCGCCGCTCCACGGGTCCTTTGCTCGTCGCCGGGTCGCCGAATTGCTCTACGATCACTACCGATTCGCCGCTCTTCATCAACTTCGCGAGATGCGGCTCGAGCGAGTGGTGGGGCACGCCGGCCATTGGGATCGGTGCGCCGGCCGATTGTCCGCGCGATGTCAGCGTGATGTCGAGCAGTCGCGACGCGTGTTCGGCGTCGGCGTAAAAGAGCTCGTAGAAATCGCCCATCCGATAGAACACGAGCTTGTCAGGATGCTCGGCCTTCGCGCGCAGATATTGCTGCATCATCGGCGTGTGTTGCGCGATAACGTCTTGAATTGCTTCGGGTTTAGTTGCCAAAAGACTTTACCGTTCAACGAGTTAGACGTTTGCGATCTTCCGATCGGTTCCGAATGGTTCCATGTGGTTCCCGACTGCTGCTACGATTGTTGGTACAGGTCCAGCATAGGTTTAAGACCATGCCACGCAATAGCAGGAAGCTGAAAAACGTAACCCGCGCTGCGATCGGCCGCATGAGTCCCGGTGATTATCTCGCAGACCCCGCATTGCCGGGACTGCGCGTCGTCGCCTATGACCGCCGTAAGGCGTTCGCCTAAAGTCCGAAGCGGTGGCGTGGATGAAACTTCACACGTTCTCCCTTCCTTCCGAGAAGCCTGCGGAAGCCATGCCCAGCGTTACCAGCTGGCTTCGTCGCCGAATTGGTGTGTTGCGGAGCGATGGTGCCGAAAGTGCTGACGTCCCGTGCGGCTCGTGCAACGCGTGCTGTCGCAGCGGGTATGTGGTGGAGAGGCGTGATCGCAAGCGCGGGTATGTCCACGACGATGACCCGACGTTGCCCTGGGTTAAGGGAACGGGGGACCACGAAGGCCACGATGTCCTCCCACACAACGACGACGGATCGTGCGCGATGCTGGTAGGCGGCAAGTGCAGCGTTTACGCAAAGCGACCGTATGCGTGCCGCGTTTATGACTGCCGGGAAATGGCGTATTGCAATGTCGGCCGGAGCGGCCCCGTAGGCGAGGTAAACATCCATCGTTGGGCTCCTATTGTCTTCCATGGAGGCATATTCAAGACCAGCGACGACCGTGCCGCTTTCCTGACGTTGGCTATGCATACCTGCGGACTGGTGGAGAAGGGCTATACAGCGGAGGCGGCAGCCCATGCCGCGATCCATCGCACCTCGAAGGAGGGGTTCGCATACGGACGCGGAGCTATGTCGGATTTCAACCGGCTGAGTAGCGAGCAGCAGGACGCCATGAAAGGTAGCCTCGTGGCGTTTGCCGCAGGGCATGAATCTTAAAAACCGACTCCCGGCGGGCATCTTCGGGGCGCAATGAGGTCCGGAAAGGCGTTCCAATGCTAGGGTAAGTAACCCTGCATCATCGGCGTGTGGGCCGAGAGCGGGGCGTCGCTGGGCATGCGGGCGTTCATCGCAGTGGATTATCAGGGTGCGCCGAATGGAGAGCCATCAACGCCCGATCTGCCTAAAGCAACCGTGGCACGCTACCAGTGCGCGTCAACTCCCGGACGTCTCGATCACGTCGATTTGTCTTGCGGCTGCCTGGAAACCTTCTCGCTGTCGCGTCCCTTCACCCAGCCCATGAACAGCTGGTAACCCAGCGCCAGCAGCGTCGCGCCGACGAACATCCCGAGGATTCCCGCGGTTGCCATCCCGCCGAGTGCGCCGAGCAGGATGATTGGCATCGGCGCGTCGACGCCGCGACCAAGCATCAGCGGCTTGAGAACGTTGTCAGCCATGCCCGCGACGAAGAGAAGTACTGTGTAGACGATGGCCAGGACAGTCCCGTGCTCGCCACTCCACCAGATGTAGCCGATGGCCGGCAGCGTGACGATCAGCGCGGGCACCTGGGCGATCCCGAGAACCAGTGTGATCAACGCGATCACGCCTGCCCACGGCACACCGGCGACCAGCAGGCAAATGCCGACCAGGATCGCCTGGATGAAGGCGACGCCTATAACGCCTTCGGCGACGGCGCGAATGGTTGCCGTCGACAACTTGACGAATTCCTCGCCAAGCGCATCGCCGGCGATACGCTGGAAGATGGCAAGGCTGGCGCCAGCCCCCGCCCGGCCGAAGGCCATGATGATGCCGGCGATGATGAATGCGGCGAGGAACAGGAGCAGCCCGACGCCGATGCCGGCGACGAAGCCGAGCGCCGCCTTCGCGAGTTCGCCGATCTTCGGCTGCAGGCTGTGAATCAGTGAGGGCAGGTCGGTGGCCGCTTTCGACCAGAAGGCATGTAGCTTTTCGCCGACGATGGGCCACGTCGCGACGGCATCGGGCGGCGCCGGTATCTCGAGCGTGTTCTCCTGCACATCGATGATCAGTTGGTGCACGGAGTCGCCCAGCGAACTCATCAGCACGGCAGTCGGCACGACGATGAGGGCGATGCCGAGGATGGTCAGGATGGTCGCCGCAAGACCTTGCTTCCCGCCCAACTTTTTCGCAAGGTACTGGTGCATCGGGTAGAGCGCGACGGCCAGAATCAGGGCCCAGACCATCAGGGTCAGGAACGGCGCGAAGACCTTGTAGCAAAGTAAGACAAGAGCCAGGATGAGTCCGGCGCGTATCAGCAAGTCCATCTGCGCGGACGGTTCGCTCCGAGTCGGTTTGCCGTCAATATTGTCTTGCGAGCTCATCGGTGACTCCCGTGACGGATATTCGCGTGGGGGCGACGCATGACGGCCGCGTGTTGATCGCGGCGAACTGGCTGGGCCGCTTGGCGCGCAACCCCGATGCGCGTGCCAACACCCACAGACGCCCCCTCCAGTGCGAGGCGCCGCGGCAACCCGGAACGCCGCCCACGCTCGCGGGCGGCATTCTTAGGCAGGTCAGTTGGCGTTGACGACGGTACCGTTCGAAACGATCGGCGTCGAACCGGCCGGCGAGCCCTTCTTGTAGACGCGAACCTGGTAGCCGTAAGTCATGCCGCTGTTGTTCAGGTCGTCGTACGCGTACTCAGTGGCGGAAACAAGGCGCAGCGGAAATTGCGTGGACGCCCACGGCGCGTTGGCCCCACTTGCCGTAACGCTGTCGGCGCGAAACTCGTAGTCGGGGCTGCCCACGAGCTTCCAGACGATCGTCGCACCGGAATACTTCGGCGCCATCCGGATTTCGTCGAACGAAACTCTCTGCATCTCGACGCCGGATGAATTCTTGATGACTTCGACCTGGATCGGACACCACGCAAGATTGCACCCCACCGGCTTGCTTTGCGCCTGCGCGAGTTGAGGAACGAAAACGGCCAGCACAGCTGCTGCGGCGATCATGCCAAACGGAACTTTGCGCTTCATGGTCATCCCCGGGTTGTTGGTTGCCTGCGCCGTCGTCCATCGCGAGGACGGAATCGGGCGCGCCCATTTTTTGCGCCACACTCGTGACGCTACCTTGGACTTTAACCGCCTTACGCCGCTGTGTCGACGGTTGCCGGCGGCGCAGGCGGCACCGGACGCCCACGGGCGGACTGTGCAGGCATGGTCCCTGCGCCGATGCCGCGGGTGGCGGTGATGGGGTGGCGGAGGGGGCTCGTTTGCTTTTCGCCGGGTGCCGGTGGCATCGGCGAGGTCAATCCTGATTCTTTCAGCACACGACCCTTCGGGCGGCGTATATTGGCGATCGCAGCGGCATCCCGACATGACCCTGCAGTTGTTGCGCGTGATGGTGTAGCGGTGCGTTCCGTGCCGGAAGACCGGATCGCTTCGCAATTCAAAGGAGACGGACCATGAGAACGAAGGTGAGGTGGCTGGGCGAGTTTGTTGTGATGATTGCGCTGGGGCTCGCCTTTGCAGGTGCCCCGATGGCGCAGACGACGACGACGACAAAAAGCGACGTGCGCAATTTCGAGGTAATTTCTGTCGATGGTAATTTCCTCGTCTTCAAGGATCAGCACGGCACCAACGGAATCAACGTACCGCCCGATTTCCGATTCACGGTCGATGGGAAAAAGATGGCCGTGTCGGAACTCAAGCCAGGGATGAAGGGCACGGCGGTCGTCACGACCACTACCACGGTCGTTCCGGTCTACGTCACCGAATTCCGGGAAGCCACGGTCCTGCAGGCGGGGCCGGGGTCAATAATCGTGCGCGACAAGGACGGCGTGCGGAAGCGTTTTTCGCAGGAACAGTTGGACAAGTGGAATATCCAGATTCTCAAGGACGGGCGCGTGATGCGCATCGGCGAAGTGAAGGAAGGCGACGTGATTACGGCGACGATCGTCTCGCCGGCTGCGCCGGTGGTGGTGACAGAACAGGACGTGCGGGCATCGCTCGACAAGGCGGCGCCAACTCCGGCCCCGGCCGCACCTGCCACGACGACCCCGGCACCGACTCCGACTCCGACCCCGACCCCGGCCCCGGCCCCGGCCGCAGAGGCTCCGGCGACCGCTCCGACTGCCGCTCCGGCTGCCCCTCCGGCTGCCGCCCCGATGGCTCCCGCCCCCGCACCGGCCGCGCCACCAGCTGAAGCATCTGGCATGGGGATGACTGGATGGGTGCTGATCGCCATCATCATCGCGCTGGTGCTGTTCTTCATCATGCGTGGGCGGCGCAAATCGGCGTAAACATCCTGCCGAGCGACGTCCCTGGGCGGCTGGCTTTGCTACTGCAATGCTCAGCCGCCCGATAGGGGCGAGACCGCCCCGAAAGGGTTATTTCTTTGCCGCAGGCTCCACCGTGAGGGCGAGGGCCTGCGTGTACTTTGCTTCGACCTGATCGCCCTTCGCAATCAGCTTGAACTGCGCCGGGTCGGCGACGACGAGGTCGACCGTGCGATTCGGCCCCTTCAGCGTGATCGATTGCTTTGCCGGGTTCACGTCGACGACGTCGGCGACGATTGTCACCTGACGACCGACGACGCCGGCGGGCTTGTCACCCGGCTTCGCGCCGGCGACTCCGGTGCTATCCGTGCGCGCGACGGCCATGCCGCCGCCCTTCTTCAGTTCGAGCGTCAGCGCCTCGACATACTGCACGTTGACCTGATCGCCGACCTTCAACTGGTCGAAGTTCTTGACGTCAGGACCGGCGGTCAGCGTGACCTCGTTCCCTTTCGGTCCCTTCAGCGTGATGTCGCGCGTCGCCTTGTCGATGGCGGTAATCGTGGCGGTTGCCTTGACCGTTTCGGCAACGCCGGCCTTGCCCGGCGCCGATCCGGCAACGGTGCCGGTGGTCTGGGCGATCGCGGGCCACGCGATGGCGGTTGCGACGGCTAATCCGATGATGGTGAAAAGTTTGCGCATGGCTTGAATCCTTATCTGATTGGGTAAGAGAGTTGGGCTTAGACGCCTTGTCGAACGTCTAACTTCGCATTATCTCAAAAATGGGCGTCTGCCCCATTTGACCGTGGCCAGCCGGTCCATTTGGCTTTTCACGAGGACCGGCACCGGGGACTCACGCAGTTGACATGCGGCTTCCATAGGGACTAGCGTCTCAGGCGACGGACCCTTTCAATTTCGCGTTGAGCCTCGCCATGCTCGCCAAGACCCTCGCGCTAGTCCTGTACTGCGCCTCCGCGATCGCCGCGCCGCCAACCGCGACCGACCAGCCGCAACTCGTTCAACTGGTGCAACCCTATGTACAGCAATTGCGAGCCGAGGGCGTCACCCGCGTGATCTCGTTGGGCGCCCGCGACATGGTGCGGCTGGAGACGCAGCGCGGCCCCGTGTACGTCAAATATCCGGCTGACGCCCCGGACGTAGCGTTCATTGTGGAGATCGGTCCGACAAGCGTGCAGGCGTCCGCCGCGACATTCGACAGGCAGCGGGACGAGAACTTGCTTGCGGCGCTCATGCCCGTGGCCTTGAAGGTCACGGCGGCCAACAACCGGCTGGAGTGGCTGCGGGCGAATCCCTGGCACTGACTTCATGGCCAATGGAAAAGGCCGATCCCTCTCAGGACCGGCCTTTCGCCAATACGGCGTCAAACTGTGTTGCTTACTGGTGTTCGCAACGTCCCATCAGCGCGCCGTTCTTTACTTGCTCGACGAACCCCGCAGGGAAGTCGGTCTCCAACGACTTGCCGTGTTTGCAGACGAACACCTTCTTCATGTCGACGTACCACGTAAGCGGATAGCCCGGAATGCCGCCGACCATTTCGGTGCCGCGGCCGTTGATCGAGCCGGGTCCGTCCAAGCCGAATCGGTAGGCTTCGGCCACGCCCTGCGTGCGGAAGAAGTCCTTCAACTTGATCCAGCCCAGGTCTTCCAGCCACATCACGCCGTGGAAACCGCTCTCGAAGAAGGTTCCGGCCCGCGCGATCATGACCTTGCCGTCGTCGCTGATGTCGTTGGTAAAGACCGGGATCGGTCCGAAGTTGGTCTGGATGAACTCGGCACCGTCGACTTCGCAGCTGAACCCGAAGTCAAAGAAGGGCAGGTCGACACACCACTGCAACTGGCGGATCTTGGTAAAGGCGCCGGGTTGCGTGCCCTTGTTCGCGTTCCAGAACACCACGCCATCCTTCTCTGTTTCCAGTGCAATGCGGCTGCCATCGGGCGTCATTGCGTAACCGCCGTCGAGCGCACCAATCGCCTTGTACAGATCGATCGGCTTGCCTTCATCGATCCAGGCATAGGCTTTCGAGAAGTTGCTGTTGCCGAGCACGACCCTGCCGTTGCCGGAGATCGCCTGCGCGCGGTGCCAGGGCTCCCCGGTGAGGTCGATCCCCTCCAGGCTGAGTTGGCGCATCCCCTTTGCCGATGTCCAGATGAAGGGAACGATCTCCCCACCAATGGGCACGCCTTCGTCGGTATAGCCGCCTTCGCAGCTGCCGTCGCCGTTGCGATCGATGTAGGCCGTGCCCACCGCCGCCTTGGCCTTTGCATCCACGGCCCAGATGTAGCTGCTCGAGAATCCGATCTGGCTCCCGCCGAAACAGGTGTTGCCGTTGAGATTGCCCAGGTCGATGACACTGCCCGTCTTGGTATCCCAGATGCCCGCCGAGTTGGTGATGAACGTCTCGCCGGACCAGGGGTCCACGATGGACTTGCCGTTCTGCGGTGTCTGCACGATCGATTGGCGTCCATCGCGCGTGATGCTGGCGTTGGTTGACACCATGCCCTGCGGCGCAAGTTGCACGCCCTTTTTCGCATCCCAGACGAAGGGAATGCCGTCGATCGTTCCCGCGGCGCGCTCACCGTCCTTGGACATGCTGCCCAGGTAGCCATAAGTCACCGGGGTGTACTGCACGCCGTCCAGGTAGCCGTTGAAATAGAAGTTGGCCGTCTTCGTCACACCGGCCTCCGCCGTGATCGCGCTGGCCGCGCAGGGATCGTCCTTGGCCACATTCGCCTGCTCGTTGACGTCCCAGTACTCGGCTTGCGACACGAGAGCCGTCGGCATGGTGGGGTAGCCGCCGGCGTAGATCTCTTCGGTGTAGAGCTGGTACTTCTGCCCCGGCGTGAGATTGTTGATGCGGAAGCGCCCATCCGGACCGACCTTGCCCTGCGTCTTGTCGCCGGTCATCGCCGAGATCGCGTCACCGAGCGGATTGGCGACGTTGCGGGCGACGATGTTGATGCCTCCATACGGCGTGTGGCCGTCCTTCAGGTAGAGCGTTCCGGCAATCGAGCCACGGGTCTTCGCGTAGCTGGCCGTCGGATAGAGATCCGAGATGGCGGCAATGTCGTCGGCGCGATCGATCGTGCTTTGCTCGACGCCCGGATTGCGTCCGTTCTCATCGAGTGACGTCGGGTTGATGAAAGGGAACATCGTTTCGATGTACTTCGGGTCCAGCTTGTTGGCGCTCGGGTCCGCGTTGTGCCAGGAATGGACTGGCGCGACGCAGCCGGGAACACCCGGATACAGGTCCTGGCCCCAACCCGGGTAACTGAAGTAGCCCAGCTGGCCGTTGACCTGCGAATGCGACAAATTGATCGCGTGGCCAAACTCGTGCGTGAACACGCCGGCGATGCGCTTGCCGTCGATGTCCGGCGCCGGAACGCCGTTGTCCGGGTCCGCCGGTTCGGTGGAAACGATCCAGCCATTCATCACGGCGGTCGCCTTGACGATGGTCTCCGGATAGCCGTCGCCATCCCGATCCTCGGCGATCTCGGCAAACGCAATGCCCAGGACCTGGTCCTTCGGCGCGCCGAAGATCTCCTCGATTACAGTCCCGTTCTGGTCGTAGATGACGTACAGGCCGCCTTCGTTGTAGTGGCCATAGATTTTCGAGGCGGTGGCGCCGTCGACGACGTCCACGCCGATGCTCGGCACCTGGCTGAACTTGGTGAATTTCGCCGGGTCGGTGACGGCCTTCCAGGTGGACGTGACCACGTCGCTCCATTGCTTGAGGGCGAATGCGGTGATCTTGTCGGCCTGGACGTTGTTCAGGAATACCGAGCCGTCGTCCTTGTACGAATAATCGCCGATGTCCGTGTACACCTTGACCGGGCCCTTGCTCATGTCCCAGCGCAGCGGCTGCGGATTGCGCGGGTGGTCGGTCGTCAGCAAGGGACCGGCCGCTTGCGCGACGGAGAGAACCGCTGCCAGCGCAACGGTCAGAGACAGTTGTAGTGTTTTCATCAGCGCATCACACCTTTCTCAACCCACTTTTCGTTGACGGCGCGCTTGACGAAGTTCATGAGAACTTCGCCTTCGACGGAGCCCGCCGGCTTGGCCAGCATCGCCGACTCCTTGGCGTTCAGCACGCTGGGGTCGACCGACATTCCCTTGAACAAGCCACGGTTGTCGAAGCTGTTGGCGACTTGCGCACCGCTGTACGTGAACTTGCCCTGCGTCATGCCGACCGGCGTGGTCATGTGGGTGCGGCTGGCCGGCTTGTTCATGAACGTGGTGACCTTCTCGCCGACGGTCCATGTGGCCATGCCTTCGATCTTGGTGGCGAGAAGGAAGCGTCCGTCCTGCAGTTTGCGAGGCTTGAGCAAGCCGTACTGACGAAAACTGTAGTTGCTGTTCAGCGCCAGGTCGCGCTTGACGCTGCTGTTGACCTTCATCGTGACTTCGGTGAACGGGAGGCCGTTTTCCACGCCGTCGGTGACCTTGCTGACCTCGCCGGTCACGATCAAGTCGGCCTCCTGGATCATTTGCTTCAGGTTCTGCGCGACGAGCTGCGACGCGTGCAAAGGCGTCATCGCGGTCGCGGCCAGGACAACGACGCCGGACGAAAGCGCGTGCCGCTTCGCCGCGGCGACCAGCCGGGTCAATGCACGCGCCGGGTGGGCACGTTCTTTCGGCCCATGGGTAGTGGGCTGCAACAGATGAATGGATCGATTCATTTGGGTTGGCTCGGTGAGATGCGCACGCTGTCGGGGTGCGACTTCCGGCGCGCAGTGTAGAGAACTGGTGAATTGTGTCAATTGCAATTTATGTACATATTCGTTGCAACAATTGCAACGTCGCCTCCTTTTTACGCCCTATACTTTCACATCAGGTGGGCGGGAAGGGCCGGGAAGGCCGTTCCTGGCGGCTTTGCGGCGCTGCCGGCGTCGGCTGGCGCGACCCACTTTCAATCACTGGCAGGCAGGGATTCGATGATCAACGCACCACAGGAGATTTTTGCCCCCGTTTTCGACCAGATCACGCTCGGCGGACGGGGCAGCGTCTCGCGCACGCTCGATGCGGCGATTTCGAAGCACGGCGACATCGAAACGCCGCTGCACAGGGCGCTGGGCGCCATCGCACGCGGCGCGCGCGGCGTCAATACCGGGCACTACGAGGAAGCGTTGCACGCCATCATTCCGGCTCTGGAAGAGCTGGAGCACAGCGCTTTCAACAAGAGGCTGGGCTGGTTGCACACATTGATCGGCTTTGCCGTCGGAATGATGGGCAACCCGGAACGCGGACTGGAATGGACTGCTCGCGCGGTTGCGGACGTCGATGTGGTGCCAACGTCCGTCGACAGCTTCACCGCGTACTGCAACCATGGTTGTCTGCTGGGAATGGTCGGTGATCACGACACTTCCACGCAATTTCTGGAACAGGCGCTCGCGATTGCGACCGCGAAGGGCAACGTGGGGAGTCAATACATCGCCCTGTCGAACATTGCCTATGGCTTGCTGACGAAGCTGCAGCAGAGCGAGACCCTGTCGCGGGTGCAGAAGAAAGCCCTGGCAAACCAGGCGCTGAAGCATGCCAAACGAGCCAGGAAATTGTGTTCCGGGGAAGAACTTGGCCTCGATCCGGGGGCGATGGACAGTCTTGTCGGTCAGGCCCTCTTGCACGCGGGGGATGTATCGCAGGCCAAGGCCATGTTCGCGCATGCACTGCTAACAGGTCTGGCACATCCCAGTGAGAACGCGGAAGCACACCTGGGCATCGCGATTGCCCATCGGTTGAGCAAAGAGTACGACGATGCGCGCGCTCACCTGCAAATTGCGCAGGAAATTGCGGCCACCGGACAACTCGGCCTGGTGCTGGATCGCGTGATGGCCGAAGGAGTGCTTCTTGAAAGCGCGGCTGGAAACGATAGAGCCGCCCTGGCTTGGGCGACGCGACGCTGCCATTTTCTCGACAAGCAATACAAGCAGCGATTGCGACTGCTGGCCCGAAGCACGGAACTGGCCGCGCAGGTCGACTCCGTCAGCCAAAGGGCCTCGCATTATCAGCAGGAAGCCGAATCGCTGATCTCGAGGAGCCGCGATTGGGACGATGAAAGGCTTCGCGATGCGCTCACCGCCGCGTTCAACCCGCGAGGACTCGCGCGCGTCGCGGGCCATGTGTTCGCGCCATTCCGGCAGTTGGCCACCGCAATCATCGACATCGACAACTTCGGGCCGCTGAACGAGACCTATGGCCGAACCACCGGCGACCGGCTGCTGAAGGAAGTCGCGGCAATCATCGCGTCCCACCTGCGCCATGCGGACCAGTACGCCCGCGCCGAGGGTGGAGAATTCCAATTGCTGCTGCTGGACACCTCGCCGGAAGCCGCGCTTGCAACCTGCGAGCAGATCCGGACCGCCATCGCGCGGGGGCAGTGGATACCGTCGAATCCCGATGCCCGCGTCACGGTCAGTATCGGTATCTGCAATCGTTCGTCGGAGAAGACTTTCGAGGCGACGCTGGCGGCTGCCGAGCAGGCACTCGAGCAGGACAGGAAATCCGCAAGGGACGTGTCGTCCGTGGCCCAGGAGGCGTGATTTCAACCCTGGGCGATTTGCCTCGCCAGATCCAGGATCCTGACGGCTGAAGGCGCGAGAACCCGATTCTTGGGCCAGATCGCATGAATGTAGCCGTACAGGCTCGACGGATCTTCCGGATCGAGAACGCTTAGCGCAACCGCGTGCTTCTCGAATACGACCGAAGGCAGGATCCCGATCAGGTCGGTCGTCGCCACCAGATTGGCGAGGAGGGTCAGGTCGTCGCATTCGATGACCATGGGAATCGTTTCCGACGCTTCAAGCCCAAAGCAGGCGTGGAGTTCCCATTCTATGGACGGGTTGACGCGCGCCAGCGCCAGCCGATACGTCAGCAAGTCCCGGGAGGTCACTCTTCCCGTCGACGACAGTGGATGTCCGGTGCGGCAGCAAACGACGGCCTTGACGACGGCCAGCTTCTTGGAGGCGTAGCGCTCTTCGTTGCCAGCAACATATCGGATGTCGCCCATGCAAATGTCGATCTCGTTCTTGTCCAGCCGCTCGATCAGCGTGGACATGTTTCCGAACTCCACGTGAATGCGCAGGTGGGGAGTCTGCAGATGCATCGCCCGGATGAGTTCGGGAACCAGGATGGACGCCGGAATCGGTCCGGCGCCAATGGAAATGCGGTCGAAGTCCCCGCGCCGGAGCAGGTCGAGATTGAGTTCGAAGCGCTTGTTCTCGAAGTCGAGCGCTCGTGCGTGCCCCAGAACCGCCACTCCGGCGGCAGTGAGGGTGGCGCCATTCATGCTGCGGTGGAATAGTTGCACGCCCAGGTCATCTTCGACCGATTGAATGCTTCGACTGAAGGCCGAGGGACTTAAGTGAACGCGCGCCGCCGCGCGGGAAATGCGCCCCTCCTCAGCCAATGCAATGAGGTGGAGCAGGCTCCTGGGACTCAGTTTCATCTTGGCCGGATTATCGCGTGAACGGCGCATGAAATGCTGCACGCCGGCACGAGCCGCGGTGCGGGGCGTGCGGCTGGTAGCGGATCTGCCGCTGCCGTAGCATGGGAGCCTTGTGCGAGTTGTCCTGGTGTCCTTGCCATGCACGCCCCATCCGCAGACACGGCCTTTCTCTTCACCGACATCGAGGGCAGCACCCGGCTCTGGGAGCACGAGCCGGAGCGGATGCAGCCGGCGCTGGCAAGCCACGACGCGCTGATCCGAATAGTAGTTGAAAGTCACCACGGCACCGTCGTGAAAATGATTGGCGATGGCGTCCACGCGGTTTTCGACGACGCTCTCGACGCCGTCGCAGCCACACTGCAGTTGCAGCATGCGTTGGCCGATCCCGCTGCCACGAATGGCGTTGCGCTGAAGGTGCGCTGCGGGTTGCATGTTGGGGTGGTCGAGCGCCGCGACAACGACTACTTCGGCAGTGCGGTCAACCGGGCCGCACGCATCATGGGAGCCGCTCACGGCGGCCAGATCATTCTGTCGCAGGCCGTTGCCGACCGGGTTTCCGGCAGGCTTCCGCACTCGGTGTCATTGCGCGATCTCGGTGCGGTACGCCTGCGCGATCTGGGGCGTCCCGAGCGCGTGTATCAAGTCATGCATCCCCAGTTGCGCCAGGACTTTCCCGCGCTGCGCTCGTTGGAATCCACACCCAACAATCTGCCACAGCAGACCACGTCGTTCGTCGGACGTGAGGCGGAGTTGGCCGAACTGCGCAACTTGCTGCCAAACACGCGACTGTTGACACTTGTCGGTGCGGGTGGACTGGGAAAAACCCGATTGACCCTGCAGCTCGGCGCGGAAATGCTGGATGACTTTCCCGATGGGGTCTGGTTCGTCGAGCTGGCTCCCATTTCCGATGCGTTGGTCGTGCCGCAAACCGTGGCATCGGTGCTCGGTGTGAGGGCGGAACCGGGCCGATCGGTGGAAGAGGCACTGCACACGTTTGTCAAAGACCGGCGGCTGCTTCTGGTCCAAGACAACTGTGAGCACTTGGCCCAGGCGAGCGCCGACTTGATCGACGGAATCCTGAAGTTCAGCCCCGGTGTCAAGGTCGTGGCGTCAAGCCGCGTGCCACTGCGAGTCAATGGCGAGACGACGTACTCAGTGACGCCACTCGCGATTCCGGACCCCGATCACGATCTGGGGCTCGCCGCTTTGACGCGATGTGAGGGGGTGCGTCTGTTCCAGGATCGAGCGCTTGCCGTGCAGCCCGCCTTTCGCCTGACCGAGCAGAACGCGTCGGCGGTAGCGGCGATCTGCCACCATCTGGATGGCATACCGCTGGCGCTCGAACTCGCGGCGGCACGCGTGCGCGCATTGTCGGTAAACGAGGTCGCCGCGCGCCTTACGGATCGCTTTCGTATCCTGACTGGCGGCTACAGAACCGCACTGCCGCGCCAGCAAACGCTCCGCGCATGCATCGACTGGAGCTACGACCTGTTGACGGCGCCCGAACAAATCGTTTTCCAGCGGCTCGCGGTATTCGCCGGCGGCTGGACCCTCGCGGCGGCCGAGGCTGTATGCGCGGGCAACGAGATAGAGGCATCCGATGTCCTCAACCTCGTGTCCCAACTCGTCGAAAAATCGCTGGTGACGATGGGTGCCGATTTCGCGCGCTATCAATTCCTGGAGACGATCCGGGAATACTCACTGGAGCGCCTGACCGCGACGACCGAGCAGGATCGCGTCCGGCGCCGCCACCTTGCCTATTACGCAACACTGGCGGAGGAGGCGACGCCTGAGCTGGTCGGACCCAAGCCGGGCGAGGCGCTCGCTCGACTCGATGCGGAACAGAAGAACATCTTTGCGGCCCATGCGTGGACCGGTCGCGACAGCCTGGACGCGGAACTGGCGTTGCGACTGGCCATTGCAACGTTTCATGTCTGGACGCACCGTGGCTCGCTGGCCGTCGGTTACAGGCTGTTGGTGGAAACGTTCAGCCGACCGCATGCGCAGGGACGCACGCTGGCGCGCAGTCGAGCGGTCGCGGCCGCCGGCAATTTCGCCATGCTGCTGGGCCGCTATCGCGATGCGCAAATGCATGCCGAAGAAGGCCTCGCCATCGCACGCGAAATCGGGGACAAGGGCAGGGTGGCCATGACTCTGCAGCTGATGGGAATGGCGCTCAGCGAGCAAGGCGACCGCGCGGCCGCGCTCGAGCACTTCGAAGAGTCGCTTGCCATGATCCGTGAAATCGGCCCTCCACGCCGCATGGCTGCCGCACTCCAGAATCTCGCGCACTGGCACCAGGACGGCGGCAACTTTCCGGCCGCCGAGACGTTGCTCGAACAGACTTTGGCGTTGACCCGCGAACTGGGGGATCGCGGCGGGAATACGGCCGCATCGATGACGAATCTCGCCGGGCTTGCGATCAAGCGCCGAGCCTTCGAGCGTGCCCGCGAACTCCTATTGGAGGCCGCGGATATTTCCCAGGAGATAGGTTCGCGTTATGCCGGCGGGCTGACACTCAATGGCGCCATGGAACTTGCCGCTTGCCTCGAAGACTGGATTCGCGCGGCACGCCTGGTCGGCGCAACGAAAGCCTTGTCGGCGCAGACCGGGAATCGTCGCGATGCGCTTCATGACGACAAGGTGCGCGAGGCGCTTGGAGCTCCCGCGTTCTTACAGGCCGAGGCTGAAGGAAAGGCACTTAATTACGAGGCGATGCTGGCGGAGGTGCGCGCGTGGCTGGAAGTCCGAACATGACCGATCGGCGTTCCACGTTTGTCGTGGACTGGCGCGTTGCCATTGAATCGTAAGCGCTTGTTGTTGAATGCGCGCGTTTGGCCACCTCCAGAATGCGCGGGGCGTGGCGGACTTGATGAACGTCGATCGTCAAACTCATGCGCCACCGGTGCTCTCTTTTGAATGGGTCGGGCTCACTCTGAAGTGCGTTCTTGAAAGTGTCACGCAGGAATTTGGTTCGCTATTTCCCGATAGAAGACCCTCAAGCGGAAGAATGTGCATAAGGCTCAGAGAAAGGTTGAGCCTTGAGGAGTTGTTGCAGGAAGCGGGAATACAGTAGGAGGGAGCCATCCGCGATGCTGCAAGTTCGCCATGGGGTGGGGTCGGCGTCTACAAAGGTTCGAACTGCGACCTTCGGCTGTGGGTCGCGAGCCGTCGCCGGCGTCTTACCGCCATCGGCTGCCGAGACGGTTGTCATTTGCCCTACGGGTCTTAAGACGCACGTTTGGTCTAATTCTGATTCGCGTATAGCATCAGTCTGACGGAAGTGTTCGAAAATCCCGTTTTCTAGAGAAACCGGAGATTGCCTATGAAGGGAGACTTTTCGCGCGACAGTTTTGACCCCGACAAGTGTTACAGCGGAGTCTTGTTCCAGCAAGGTCGCGTTCAGCTCGATGCTGATCACAACGAGAATGTCGCAATTCATAGGCAGCTGTTGCGCTCCATCATCCGAGACCTGATTGGACCGCATGGGGGTCCTGACGGCTGCCTCGGCTTCGAATGCATCGCGAGCGAGAGCGCATACCGGGCCTGGCGGGGCGGCCCAGGCACTGATCGCGCCGGCTCCTCATCTGATCTCTCAAACGGCTTGGACTGGCAGCATGACTTTCTCCTCACGCCCGGTCGTTACTATGTCGGCGGCGCACTGCTGGAGAATTTGGCGATCGCGAGGTACTCGGATCACGCCGATGCTGGAAACCGCGGTTTGCTGGGTGACGGCCCGGATGCCGTCGTCGTCTGGCTCGAGGCATTCGAACACGTCGTGACCGCGCTCGAAGATCCCGGACTTCTCGAACCTGCGCTGGCAGGGGCAGATACGACAGTACGCGTGAAGGTCGATTGGCAAATCCGGCTCGATCGGATCTCCAGCGCGGCGACATTTGAACCCAATAGGCTCAAGTCCTCTCCGAGAAGATACGGCTTACTTACGGCGCGGACCCGTTCGGCGGAGACGGAAGCCCCCGGCAAGGGCGGCTACACCGGTAGTGAGAATCGACTGTATCGAATCGAGATTCATGCTGGTTCCGATACGGGTACCCCGACCTTCAAATGGTCACGCGAGAATGGTGCGCTCGTGCGTGGCGTCGTTCACTCCGTTCTTCGGCCGGAGAACGACCGCCTGACGTTGCAACTCGCGCCTCATGTGGGAATGCCCAAGGGAGCGTTAGAAGTCGGGACCGGGGCGTGGGTGGAATTGCTACCCGATTTTGATCCAGGACCATTCCGTCATGGACCACTGTTGCGCGTTGTCAGCATCAACGAGAACTCGCTTGACCTCGACACCGAAGGCGAGCAGGTCGACGCCGCCGGGATACGCGTGATTCGTCGCTGGGACCAGGACCGCGGGCAGATTGACATCCACGCCGATGGGATGCCGATCCCGATCGAGGAAGGCATCGAGGCGGTGTTTGACCCGTCTACGATGACCGATCTGCAAGCTGGCGACTACTGGTTGATCCCGGCCCGCACTTCCATCGCGGATATTGAGTGGCCCCGCGCTCCAGACCCACAGGGAGGTAGCACGCGCCCGCTCGCCCGTGCTCCGAACGGCCCGTGGTCAGACTGCGCCCCCATCGGAGTGCTCCGCAGGGCGGCAGGAGGGCCCCACCGGGTTACGGAGGATCTGCGGCGACGGTTCATGCCGATGGCACGGTAGCCGCGGCCGCATCCAGATGGTCTCCGCCCTTTTCGCTCGCGAGTCTAGGCAAAGTGGACAAAGCGCGCCTGCGGTCGATCGCCCTGCCGAATCAGACCAGTTGAGGTACGTTCTTGCGGTTCCGAGGTGCCGTTTCGGAGCAGTACTATAGTGGGACAGCAGGAGGTGTGTGCTTTGGGTCGCAAGCGGACGAGCGGTCGCAGTTCAGGCGTTACGTAAAAGCCTGTCGGGCGCGGAACGAGCGTCGAGTTGCCCGACTGATTTCGTCGAATTGGCATCGAAGCGAGATGCTTAAGAAGGAGAATCGATCATGAAATCACCGCAGCCGAAACAAGCAACAAGGATTGGTGGTCGTCATGTCACTCGCAGAGGTTTTATCCGAACCAGCGCAGCCGGTGGTGCCGCACTACTTACCGGCGGACTCGCATCGCTCTTCAAGGAGAGCGCCAGTGCCGCCACGAACTTCCCAATCGTCGAGGCGAGCATTACGCAATTGCAGGAAGCGATGGCTGCCGGGCACTTGAGCGCAAAGGACCTGGTCCAAGCTTATCTGAAACGGATCCAGCAGCTGAATCCGACGCTGGCCGCGGTGATCGAAACGAACCCGAATGCCATCGCGATTGCCGCTGCTCTCGATAACGAGCGGAGAGCCGGTCACGTACGCGGACCACTGCATGGAATTCCGCTGCTGGTCAAGGACAACATCGCGACGCTCGACAACATGCAGACTACGGCGGGCTCGCTCGCGCTCTACGGGAGCCACGTTCCTGCCGACGCGCCGTTGATTCAAAGGCTTCGCGCCGCGGGAGCAATCATTCTTGGCAAGTCGAATCTCGGCGAGTGGGCGAACTTCCGCGGATTCGACAATGTTTATCCTCTCGCCGTCGGTTGGAGCGCGCGCGGCGGGGACACAAAAAACGCTTACGACCTTAGCTACACATCATGGGGTTCAAGCTCCGGCTCGGGTTCCGCCGTGGCAGCGAGTCTGTGCGCGGCGGCGGTTGGCACCGAGACGGACGGTTCCATCACCGGTCCGTCCGCCGTTGAAAACATCTTTGGCTTGAAACCGACGCTCGGACTCATATCGCAGGACGGAATCGTTCCGATCAGTCATCAACAAGACACCGCCGGTCCAATGGCTCGTAGTGTGACCGACGTCGCTATTCTGCTCGGCGTCATGCAAACGCCCTTCGGCGCCGTAGCTGGGCAGCCGCTGCCGAGCGATTACACGCAATTTCTGCAACGCGGTTCTCTGCAGGGAAAACGGATCGGCCGTGACGTTCGCTTTTTCGACTACAGCTACTTCGGTAGTGGTATTGCGGGCGACGAAGAGACGGTCGCTTTCGCAGAAAACGCGTTGGACGTAATGGAGAGTCTTGGTGCGACCATTGTCGACACCGACACCGGAGACGTGTTCGCTTACTCCGGCGACGAGTTCACCGCGTTGCTGTTCGAGTTCAAGACGCAGATCGCGCAATATTTGCAAACGTTATCGCACACCAACCTTCGCACACTGGCGGACTTGATCGCTTTTGATAACACGCGTTGCGTCCAGGAACTGGTTTACTACGGACAGGAAATCTTCGAACTCGCCGAGGCTCAGGGCGATCTGAGTGATCCCGCCTACATTGCGGCCCGAGCCAACGCGACGAACACAGCTCGCGCCGGAATTGATGGTGCGATGGCGCGCGATGACCTGGATGCGATCGTAGCGCCGCACCTGACCAATTCCACGGGGCCCGCTGTGGCTGGTTATCCGAATTTAGCGATGCCTGTGGGCATTCGATCCTCCGGCAGACCTGCCGGCATGCTGATGTACAGCACCTTCCTGGACGAACCGCAGTTGCTCGCGATGGCCTACGATCTTGAGCAAGCGCTACCTGCTCGGCAACCACCGCAATTCCTGGGCTCGATCGTTCCAATTCCGAACGCAGGGTTGTGCTCCGGGAAGCATCAGCCGAAGGGTAAAGCACACTTGCCCCATGGCCGGATCTTCTAGGTCCGAGCCGGGCTCGCATTGTCTTCGCGCCTGAGCACGCGAGCAGATTGGTGACTCTGCTCGCGTGACCTTTACCTGGGGCGCGCGGTTGCGACAAGAGCGACGGAATTGCAGTGGGCCAACAGGAGACCGGAAATGATCGATCGACCAGGTTTGTTCGGCCGCGCGCTGCAGGTGGCAGCGGTCGCCTTCGCTCTCGTAACCGGCGTTGGCCCGCCCGAGGCCGAAGGCGCCGGCTGCAAGCTGGCGATGCTGTCCGAATGGCCGGTGCGAATCGAGAACAACCAACTGCTCGTTGAAGGCGCCCTCAATGGACAACCGGCGCGCATCATGCTCGATACGGGCGCCCCGCGCACGCAGCTGAATCGCGCGACTGCGACACGGTTGAATGCCGCGCGCAGGGATCTCAAGCGCGACCGCAAGGTCGGCGCCGGCGGCGAATCTACAGTGGAGATCGCCCTTCTGGACGAATTCCGGGTGGTGGACTTTAAGCGCGCACCCTGGCGAATGGTGGTCGCCGGCGACCGCGATCTCGACGCCGACGTGCTGCTGGGCGAGGACTTCCTGTCGCTGGTCGACGTCGAATTCGATCTCGAAGACAACGCCGTGCGCCTGTTCCAGCCGGAGAATTGCGATGGCAAGAGTCTGGCTTACTGGGCGAGCGACGGACAGAGCGTCGGCAATGTGCCTATCGACCCGATCGTTACAAGCCATCCGCAGATCGTGCTCGACGTTGTGATCAACGGAAAAAGGATCAGCGCGTTGCTCGATTCCGGCGCGGCGGCGTCCATGCTGGACAAGCCCGCCGCGTCTCGCTTGGGCGCGACACCGGAGACGCCAGGCGTGACGGTCGTCGGTCAGAGTTCCGGAGCGGGCGGCAAGGTCCTTCCTGTGTGGAGGGCACCGTTCCAGTCGTTCACGATCGGCACCGAAGCCGCCAAGGACGTCTCGATCTCGTTTTCCGACCTCTTCCGCGACGCGAATTACGCGTCGCTCGGCAGCCGCATTCCAACCAAGATTGAAGGATCCGAAATGCTGCTCGGTGTCGACTTCCTGCGGACGCATCGCGTGCTGGTCTCGCACAGCCAGAAGCGCATGTATTTCACGCACAACGGCGGACCCCTGTTCGCTTCGTCGCGCCCGCCCGACGCCAAGGGGGACGCGAATCCGGGGGCAGATGGGAAACCCCCGGTGCCGGCAAACTGACGCTCGAACGGCCGCTCCTGACGATTCTAGTAGCGTCACCCGGCGCGCCGCCACCGCTGCAATGACTCCGACGCACCGCGGTTCGACGACCTCTCATGCGGACGCCGTAAAGATTACTTTGGGACTCAATCGTCGGGATTGGGTCGAAAACGGTCGCTGCTGACGGGCGGCTTCCGGCCAAGAGCGGACGTGAGCCAGTCTGCCTGAAAGCAGAAGTAGAATGGCTGGGTTGAGATGGGAAAGCCGCAAAGGCAAGATTTGTCCTGCTTCTGATGTTTGACCCACCGGTACCTCGCGACACCAACCTGCCGGTGGCCTGCGCGCGCGATTGACGAGAGGTCGTCGTGAATCAACTTACCTTCCAAGCGTTCGAGGCGGACGCACGAGCACAGGGTTTCGACGAGGTGTTGGAGCGACGGTGGGCGCCGGCCACGGTTCTGGAGTCGCATACTCACGCGTTCGCGCTACGGGCGCTTGTCATCCAGGGTGAAATGTGGCTCACCGTGGGGGACGATGTCAAACATCTGCGCCCCGGCGACGAGTTCGCACTTGACCGCGAGGTGCCTCACATGGAGCGTTATGGCGCCGAAGGCGCGACGTACTGGGTCGCGCGCCGCACGCCGGGCCGGTCATGACCCATCCTTCGCCAACATAGGGTTGCGGTCGGGCGAATGACCGCTGTTGGCTGTGGATTCAACGGGTCAGCGCAACACATGCTAGTTTTAGCGAGCGCAACAGCAAGTGCTTGTCAAATCAATACTAATCGCGAGCAGTGCTGTTCCCTGGCCATTCTCACTCGTGCTTGCGCAACCTCGGATCGTCCCTACGTCACGCCATAGGAAAACCTTAGGCTTCAACCCCCTGTCTGTAAGGATGAAGGGTGTTGCATCGACCGGTTGAGCCCGCAGCCAGAAGCGGACGATCCGGCTAGACTCCGAAATTGGCGCAAAGTGGACGTTCCGACTGAGGCGGGCCCATGCTCCTGAGCAATTGCTGCGAACGTACTTTCGAGCTAAGGATAAGAATCGACCTCGCACCCAATCACACGCAAGATTGGATCAAGGTGGCCGTGGGCGAGAAGTGTCGGAAGTTAGCGGAACAACGCATGGATGCGGCCGACACAATTGACGCGCGGCTCGTCGTCGATCTAGAGTCGTGCATGATCGCGCTGGACAAACCACCGGCGACGATCGAGTGGGAGTAGAGGGCTTGAGCTGCGATGGAAGACCCGGCGCGATTATATTCGGGCTCGGTCCCGGCGCTTTACGACCGCTATCGAGGTCCGGTCTTCTTTGAGCCGTTTGCGCGCGACTTGGCTGATTGCCTGGCTGATCTCCGCGCGGGCAATCTGCTCGAAATCGCCGCGGGGACCGGGATCGTCACCCGCGTGCTCGCTCGCGTGCTCCCCGAAACGGTGTCGATAATTGCGAGCGACATAAATCAGGCAATGCTCGATTTCGCAGCAGTGCAACCAGGTCTTGCCCGGATCAGCTGGAGACACGCCGACGCACTGGCGCTGCCGTTCGATGACGCGGCGTTCGATGCGGTCCTTTGCCAATTCGGCGTCATGTTCTTTCGCGACAGGGTGGCCGGCTATCGCGAAGCGCGGAGGGTGCTGAAGCCGGGCGGCCGTTTCGTCTTCGATGTCTGGGACCGGATCGAGAACAATGAATTCTGCCGGGTTGTGTGCGAGACCGTGGCTCGCCTGTTCCCGAACAACCCGCCCGGTCTACTGGCGCGAATACCATACGGCTATTTCGACACCGACTTGATCCGCGATGAGTTGGCACAGGCTGGATTTGACAAGATCGCGGTCGAAACCGTGAACCGACAGAGTGTTGCGCCGTCGGCGCGCGATCTCGCGATCGGTTTTTGCCAAGGGTCACCGCTGCGCAGCGAAATCGAAGAGCGCGATCCCAACCGTCTTGGTGAAGCAACGGATGCGGTGACCAAGGCTCTATCATCCCGGTTCGGCGCCGGGCCGATCACGGGAAAGATGCGTGCTCATTTGATCACCGCTGTTTAACCAGGACGAGTCTGCTCAGGCAATTGACGCCCAACCCGGCGGTCAACCGGACGCGCCGGGCTCCTGCTATTACCTGACAAGGGTTGGCGCGGCGCGCCGGTTACCTTGGTACATCGGGCGTCTGCTTTCAAATTGCGCTAAACTAAGGCCGCTCAGGTTCGGGCACGGTCAAACGCTCTGCCGCCCCCAACGGTGGCATTGCGAGCGACCCTGCCGTTCGCGCATCGGTGACCGATGTAGGCGGCCGTTGAGTCGAATCGCAACAATGCTGGCGACCGGGCCAACTTCTGCCGTTCGCGCTTGCTTCGCGCCAGCCGACGAATCGCGCGGGCGGAATCGATCTGCGACCAGCGACACGCCCGAGAGCGAGGCGGCCCTTCCAATAGCGCAACCTTCGCGATAACCTGCGAAACCCAGCTCGCGTGCGAGCGCAGCGTTATGTCGTGCGTGATCGGGCTTAAAGGAGAGTTCCATGCCGCTATCGACCTATGGCGTATTGAAGGGAACGGTCATCGGACACCTTCGCGATGCCGACGATGATCACTATCAGATTCAAGTGAAGGCAGGCAACACGGTGCATCGGATTGCGTCGAATGTGAAGTCGTCGGCGCCGAAGTCTCCCTCGACCGTGCTGTTTGCGTCGGCGACGACGCTGCCGGATCAGCTCGCCAAAGAGCTGCGCGCGCTCGCTCCCGGCTACAAGAAGCTGCCGTCGAAGTCGGGCGGACTCGCGATTGACTATCTCCGCAGCGGCGTGGTCAATATCAGGTCGATGAAGCCGGTGCCGCCTGACGCGCCGGGGGTCGACAACGATCTCAAGGATCTTCTCGAGGCCGCCGTCGTCAAAGCCATGAAGGAGGCGGGATCGGTCATCTACGCGTTCGGTGCGAAATGGGGCCCCGAAAAGAAGACGCGCGACAAGTATTTCAAGTTCTTGCCTGGAAATGGGATCCACGACATCCACATGAACCAGGGGAACAGCGGCAGATACAAGAAGGACAACGGGATTTACCAGGACGGCGCGATCATGATCGAATATCCGCAGAGCAAATGGCGCGCGTTCTTCTTCGCGTTTCAGTCACAGTCATTCAACACGGATGGCGCTGGCAATCCGATCGGCGGCATGTCATCACGAGCGAGGAAGCGTGCAGGGACCAAGACCAGGGCGCTGCGCCGACCGTCCGCTACCTAGATTTCTAGCGTCCGCTCTCGGCAGTCCTGAACTTCGGCTTGGGGTCGAGGGCGTGTGAAAACGCTGGAGACAGCGGTCGGTACGTGGCGGACGGGGCCGATTGGACGCGGTGAAGGCCGCGAGCTGACGGTGGTGAAGTCGGGGCGTTTGGGGCTACGCCCTCATGAAGGCAACCAGAAGTTGCGTTCCGAAGATGTTCAGCGCCCGTTTCAGGTTATAGGCCAGGACCTGGAGGCTCATTTCCGTTTGGACCCGCGGCAAGGTCCTGGTTAGGAAATGAGTCGACCCCATCCACGCCTTGAGCGTTCCAAACGGATGCTCGACGGTTTGCCGACGCAGCCGTGAGGCTTGCGGAGTGCGATCCAGCCGGTGCTGCATGGCGTCCAGCACCTGCTCGTGTTCCCAGCGTGCGATTCGGCGATAATCGCTGGGTGTGCATCGCGACTTGATCGGGCAGTGCGGGCAGGCCGATGGCCAGTACCGGTGCATCTTTCGGTCATTCTCAATCGTCGTCATGCGCCAGATTGCCCGTTCGCCAGCCGGGCAACGGTACTCGTCGCGTTTCGCGATGTAGATGAAGTCGCGCTTGTCGAAACGCCCATCGGCTCGGCTATTTGAAGTTATCGGCTTGGGCACCAGCGTCGTGATGCTCTCCTCGACGCACTTGAGGATCTCCTCGCCGTCGAAGTAACCACGATCGGCCAGCACTGTCAGCTTTTCTCCACCGATAGCGTCTCGTGCCAACTTCGACATGGCGGTGAGCTGCGCCCGGTCGTGACCGACGTTGGTGACCGCGTGGGCCACGATCATGTGGTGCTCGGTATCCACCGCCACCTGAACGTTGTAACCCACGATACCCGTCCCGCGGCCGCTGGTCGCCATGGAGCGTGCATCGGGATCGGTGAGCGAGATTTGCTGATCGGGCGTCTCTTGCAGTTGCTGTTCGATGCGGCGCAGCTTGCGCACCTGCTCCTTCACCGTGGCAATCTTTTCCTTCAGTTGTGACACCCGGGCCGCCGGTACCGAAGTAGGCTCCCGATCCGCCCGGTCAAGGTCGTTCAGGTAGCGCGCAATGCTCTCCTCGAGCTGCTGCATCCGCGCCTTCAACTTGTGCGGCGTGAAGTTCTTGTCGCGGTTATTGACCGCCTTGAACTTGCTGCCATCAACGGCGACCACAGCCTCGCCAAACAGCCCAATCTGTCGGCTCAACTCGACAAATTCGCGGCAGACCCTGCGGATGGCCGTCCCGTTGTCCCGGCGGAAGTCGGCGATGGTCTTGAAGTCGGGCGCCAGCCGGCCGGTCAGCCACATCAGCTCGACGTTGCGCTGCGCCTCCCGCTCCAGCCGGCGGCTCGACGGGACACGGTTCAAGTAGCCGTAGATATAGATCTTGAGCAGTACCGCAGGGTGATAGGCCGGGCGCCCCGTATCCGCAGGCTTCGCACCGTCGAACCCCAACTGAGCCAGAGCCAGTTCCTCGACAAAGGCGTCTACCGCCCTGACCGGATTGTCCTCGCTAATCCAGTCTTCAAGCTGCTCTGGAAACAGCACGCTTTGTGACCGCTGTTGCCCCTCAATGAATCGGCTCATCCGCAACTCCGGCAGGTCCACCTGCCGACTCTGACCGCGGACGCATCAAAGAGTTTTCACACAGCCTGGTCGTAAGCCGTCGTACGCGACAGGCCGCTTCCGGCCAGTTGCAGATGGTCGGCCTCGCCACCCAGATAGCCCGGAAGCGGTGATTCCCGTCCGCGACCAGTACACGTCAGATACATACCGCAGCTGAGATCGGCGTACATCGCTTGACGCTGGGGCGATCGCAAGTGTGCGCCGCCGCGGTGACTCCGGCCGAAACCGTGCGGCGAGGCATTTGAAATGTGTGGTCCGGGTCCATGACGAGGGCGCTCTCCCCAACGGGCCGCTTGACCCCGCAGGTGACGCATTACGTGGCGGCACCGCAATGCGTTGCGCCGTGCTATTTTTCAATTTTGCACCCGCCTCTCGGGCAAATGGCCGATCTTCCCACCGGCACGTTGACTTTCCTGTTTACCGACATCGAGGGAAGCACGCGCCTGTGGGAAACCCAGCGCGCAGCGATGCAAACGGCCCTCGCCCGCCATGATGCATTGCTGCGCCGTGCCGTCACAGCCCACCGCGGCCACGTATTCAAGACCGTTGGCGACGCGTTTTGCGCGGCATTTCCAACGGCGTCCGATGCCGTGGCCGCCGCTTTGGACGCACAGCGGTCGCTGCGGATTGAACCATGGCCGGCGGCGCTGCGCCTGAAAGTTCGGATGGCATTGCATACCGGCGCTGCTGAACTGCGTGATGCCGACTATTTCGGAGAGCCGCTTAACCGAGTGGCTCGGCTCCTTGCGGCCGGCAACGGTGAACAAACCTTGGTCAGCGAAGCGACCAACGACCTGTGCCGCGATCACTTGCCGCCGCTGGCGACATTGAAGTCATTGGGCGAACACCACTTCAAGGACCTGACGCGCCGCGAACGGGTTTTCCAGCTCTTGCACCCAGATTTGCCCCAGGTCTTTCCCCCACTGAAGGCGCTACTGCGGCCCGCCGGCGCAGATACGCCGTCGATCGCAGTGTTGCCCTTCGTGAACTTGAGCCGCGACGAGGAAAACGAATATTTCGCGGACGGTCTGGCGGATGAGTTACTGAACATGCTCTCGAAGATTCGCGGCTTGCGGGTTGCGTCACGGACCTCGGCGTTTTACTTCAAGGGCAAGGATGTGGACTTGGCAACCGTTGCCCAGAAGCTCAACGTCGCCGTGGTGCTCGAAGGCAGCGTGCGCAAGTCTGGGAACCGAGTGCGGATCACGGCGCAGCTGATCCAGGTGGCTACGGACTCGCATCTGTGGTCGGAGACCTATGACCGCGAACTGACCGAGATTTTCGCCGTGCAAGACGACATCGCGAAATCGGTAGTGACCGAACTGCGTACGGCGCTTCTAGGCGAGGCGCACTCGCCATTGGCTGCGGAAGAGGTTGCTGCGGAGGTGGCGATACTCGGCCGCGATCGCAGCGAAAACGCCGAAGCCTATCGACTGTGCCTACAAGGACGATTCTTTATCGATCGCAACACTCCCGAGGAAAACGCGCGGGGCATGGGAATGCTGCGTCAGGCATTGACTCTCCAACCGGATTTCGCGCTGGCATGGACTGGGCTGGCGCGCGGGTATCGGCACGAAGCGGAATTTTTCAGCGCAGCGGTCGCGCCGAGCTACGCCCAGGCTCGTGCGGCGGCGCAGCGTGCTCTGGAACTGGCGCCGGAGCGCGCGGAGGGGCACATCGAGCTGGGACGGATTCGCACGTCGGACTGGGACTGGCAGGGAGCGGAAGCTGCACTGGCCCGGGCCATGGAATTGGCGCCCGAGAACGCGGAGGCGCTGCTCGCGGCGGGAGTGCTCGCTAGGATCCGCGGACGATTGCCTCAGGCGATTGCGTTCGGCCGGCGCGCTATTGAGCTGGATCCGCTCAACGTCGATGGACACCAGGAGCTTTCGAGAACATTGATTGCAGCTGGGCAACTCGATTCCGCTGAAGACTCGATTCGCACCGCAACGGACTTGAACCCGGCGACCGGCTTACTACGCGCGCGGCTCGGCACCATTCGGTTGATCCAAGGTCGCCCTGACGAGGCACTTGCCGCATATCGTCAGGAACTGCTCGAGTACTCGCGTCTATTGGGCACGTCGCTCGCCTATCACGCGTTGGGGCGAGCGGCAGACTCGGACGCGGCATTGAACACTTTGCTCAAGCAGTATGCTGACAGCTGTGCATACCAGATTGCTGAAATCCACGCGTTTCGCGGTGACATCGAAGCCGCGTTCGATTGGCTAGCGCGTGCTTACGCGCAGCGCGACCACGGGCTGCACGCCGTCTTGCACAGTGTCTTTCTGAACAATCTTCGGGGCGACCGCCGGTGGCGTGTGTTTCTCTCGAACCTGGAGCTCGCCGACTGAACACGCCGCGCGTTGGCGGTCCCTCATGCGGACCGTCGAACGTCCGCTTGGGAGAGGACCCGACCGTCCGCATGGGGTCCGAAGCGGTCGCCGGAACCCGTCCGCTTCCGGCCACGAGCAGCCACTCGTCGCATTCTCTCAATTCGCTCCAATGCAGCCCTTGAGTCCCTTCACCATGACCGATTGGCGTTAGGTAGGGTTGGAATGCCTATTCGTCATCCGGATTGAACCGAGGAGCCGCGCAAGCGTTCTCGGCTCGCGAAGCGTTGGCATGCATCAATCCGTGTTAATTAGGGTCGCGGTCCTCGGGCGAAGACGGGCTCACTCGTACTTGACAACAGCCGTAGGATCCGCAAAAGATAAGGCGTCGTAACCAATCCGTCGCTGCGTTCGACCGCTGCACTGCGAAAGGAGCACCCATGAAGGCGAATGACTTGCGCATGGCACTGGCCCTTGCCGCGGTCGGCGCGTTGGCGCTCACGCCCGCCGCCGGCGTTGGCGGCAAAGACGAGTTCGATCCGCTTTTCGATGGCAGCGCGTTTTGCGGACCGCCGGCCGGACGTCCGCCCTTGCTTCAGAAGCTGATCCTCGCGCAAGCCGAGACCAAACCCTTCAAGCCGCAGCCGATGCAGGCCGCGGGCGGCGAAGTACCGCTGTACGACAACCTGGGCACGCTGTCCTTCAAGGTGGGAACGCGCAACGCGAAGGCGCAGGCCTACTTCGACCAGGGCATCCGCTGGGCCTTCGCGTTCAACCACGCCGAGGCGCAGCGCGCCTTCCAGGCCGCGCAGAAGGCAGACCCGAAGCTCGCGATGGCCTGGTGGGGCGAGGCGCTAGTGCTCGGGCCGAACATCAACGCGCCGATGATGCCCGAGGCGGTGGCGCCGGCGCTTGCCGCGCTTGCCAAGGCAGTCGAATTGGCGCCCGGTGCGCCGGCGAAGGATCGTGCGTTGATCGCGGCTCTCCAGAAGCGCTACTCGGCGGACCCGAAGGCCGAGCGCGCCGCGCTCGACGCGGCCTTCGCCGACGCGATGAAGTCCGTGGCCGAGAAGTATCCGGGCGACGACACGGTGCTCACGCTCTACGCCGAGTCCGTGATGGACACGCAGGCCTGGGATTACTGGGAGGCGGGGGGCGCGAAACCCAAGGGCCGCGCCGCCGAGCTGCTCGCGGCGCTGGAGAAGGTGCTCGCACGCAATCCAAATCACCCGGGAGCGATCCACCTCTACATCCACGCGGTCGAGGCTTCGACGAAGCCCGATCGCGCGCTGCCGCACGCGCGACGGCTGGCCGCGTTGATACCGGGTGCGGGCCACATCGTGCACATGCCGGCCCACATCTTCTACCGCGTCGGCCTGTACAAGGAGTCGCTGGAAATCAACAAGCGCGCGATGGCCGTCGACGAGCAGTACTTCAGCACCTCGCCCTCGGACCCGATGTACAAGTCGGCCTACTACCCACACAACATCCACTTCGTGCTGGTCTCGGCGCAGATGGGCGGCGACGGCCCGACCGCGATCGATGCCGCGGGCAAGCTCGACGCATCGCTGTCCGACACGGTGATCGCGCAGTTCGCGGTGCTGGAACCCATCAAGGCCGCACCTTACCTGGCCCACGCGCTCTTCAGCGCGCCCGAGACGATCCTCGCCTTGAAGGCACCACCAAAGGAGCAGGTGCTGGTGTCCGCGCTGGCGCACTACGCACGCGCGCTCGCCTTCGCGGCGAAGAAGGACGCGACCGGCGCACAGCGCGAGATCGACGCCATCGCCGCGATCGAGCAGAAGGCCGACTTCAAGCCCTACACCGACTGGGCAGTGCCGGGCAAGGAGATCGTGCAGACCGCGCGCTTAGTCGCGAGCGCGCGCCTCGCCGACGCGCAAGGCGACCTCCCCGGGGCGGCGAAGGCCTACGAGGAGGCGATCGCGGTCGAAGACGCGCTCGCCTACATGGAGCCGCCCTACTGGTACTACCCGATCCGCCAGTCGCTGGGCTCGGTCTACCTGCGGCAGGGCAAGCTCGACGACGCGGAAAGAGCGTTCCGGGAATCGCTGTCGCGCGTGCGCGGCAACGGCTGGGCGCTGGCGGGGCTCGTGGAAACGTACCATCGGAAGGGCGACGCGGCCGCCGAGACGCGCACTCGTCGCGCGTACGCCAAAGCGTGGCTCGGCGACCCGGCCGGCCCGTCGATCGCCGCGCTCTAGATCGCGAAAGCCCTCGGAATCACGATTCCGCTATCACTTCTGCTGCGCGTGGACCAGGTATACCAGCGATCGAACGTCACGCATCGCGAGCGGCTTTCACGGAACTCGCCTTCGTCGGCCGTAACGTGGATCGTTGTACGTCCACTTTAAGAGAGTCTTTCCGGCCGGAGTGGGTCGAAACCGGACGTCGACTATGGT
>CAWAKN010000019.1:0-98748 GCA_963782625.1 uncultured beta proteobacterium
GGCTTCGAGCACGCCGCCGTCGCGGGCGACGAGGCCGCGCAGCATGTACGAGTTGGCGTCGTAGATCTGATACGTGTCTTTCGGCGCGCCGGGCGTCTTTACCTCGTTGCCCGTGACCAGGATGCGCACGCGCGGTTGCCGACAACGCTAGTTGCGGCAAGCCCCAGCGATGCGACGAGTCCGACATCCTGCGCGCGCAGTCGCCGGCCCGCGCTCAACGCCGGCGCTCCTTCGCGGATGTCCTCGCCGCGTGTCCGACGTGCTGACCCGGAGCGACGGGCCGCGTGATCACGATCTTCCCGTCGTCTTCCTGCGCATATTCGGCGGGCACGACGGCGTCGACACCGTCCGGCATCGGCGCACCGGTCATGATGCGGACGGCCGCTCGGCGCGGGATGCACCGTTGAAAGGCTGACCGGGCATCGCCTGGCCGTGTACGGGAAAGGAGAGCGGGTTGTATTCGCCCGCGCCCGCCGTCGCCGCGCCGCGCAGTGCATAGCCGTCCATCGCGGCCCGATCGAATCCGGGCACGTTCAACGGCGCAATGACGTCGGCCGCCAGCGTGCGGCCGACGGCCTCTTCCAGCGCAACGATCTCGGCGGCGAAGGCGCGCCGCGTGCTCGTCGATCCACGCGAGCACGGCGGGGACTTCGCTGCGCTTCGCGAAGCCGTGCATGCGCACGTCGTGCGCGGAGGAGCCTTGCTGTGCATCCGGTTTCCAGGTCATTCGTGGACGCGTCAATTCGGACGGTTACATTGTAGTCGCTGCCGGATCGGCGACGGGAACTATGGGGACTCCGGATTTCCGAGCGCTATATTTCACGGTATATTGCCGATCGCCTCGTCGGAGATGAAGGCTCATGCGGTTTGTTCCGACGTGCTGGCGCGCTCGCTGTCTGTCCTGCTGGGGTTGGGGCTGACACGCGTCGGCTGCTGCGCGGCCGACGTGACGGTCTTTGCCGCCGCAAGCCTGAAGGAAGCCATGGACGAGCAGGCCAGGCAGTTCGAGGCGCAGCACGGGCAACAAGGTGATCGTTTCCTACGGCGCCAGCAACGCGCTGGCGAAGCAGATCGAGGCGGGCGCGCCGGCCGACGTGTTCATCTCGGCCGACCTCGACTGGATGGACTACGTCGATCAGCGCCGCCTGCTCGATGCCGGATACCCGCGTCAATCTGCTGCGCAACACGCTGGTGCTGATCGCGCCGGCGTCGAGCAAGGCGACGCTGAAGATCGGCCCGAATTTCGGTCTCGCGGCGGCGCTCGGGCAGGAGAAGCTGGCCATGGCCAATCCCGACAGCGTGCCGGCGGGAAAGTACGGCAAGGCCGCGCTCGAGAAGCTGGGCGTGTGGGCCGGCGTCGAGAAGCAGGTCGCGCGCGCGGAGAACGTGCGCGCCGCGCTGGCGCTGGTGTCGCGCGGCGAGGCGCCGTTCGGCATCGTGTACGCGACGGACGCGCTGGCCGACAAGGGCGTGCGGATCGTGGATACGTTTCCGCCGGACAGCTATCCGCCGATCGTCTATCCGGCGGCGCTGATCGCGACGAGCAAGTCGACCGCGGCGAAGCCGCTGCTCGATTACCTGCGCTCGCCCGCGGCGCGCGGCGATCTGGGAGAAATACGGCTTCGGATTGGCGCAGTAAGCGATGTTCGGACTCAGCCCGGACGAGGTCGGCATCCTCGCGCTGAGTCTGCGCGTTGCGCTGGTCAGCGTCATCTGCAGCCTGCCGCTGGCGATCCTCGTGGCCTATGGCCTGGCGCGCTTCGCCTTTCCCGGGAAGACGCTGGTCGATGCGGTCGTCCATCTGCCGCTCGTCCTGCCGCCGGTCGTGGTCGGCTTCGCGCTGCTGGTGCTGTTCGGCAGGCGCGGGCCGATCGGGAGCGTGCTCGACGACTGGTTCGGCATCGTGTTCGCGTTCCGCTGGACCGGCGCCGCGCTGGCGTCGGCGCTGATGGGATTCCCGCTGATGGTCCGCGCGATCCGGCTGTCGATCGAGGCCATCGACCAGCGGCTCGAAGTCGCCGCGCGGACGCTGGGCGGCTCGCGCTCGTGGGTGTTCGCGTCCATCACGCTGCCGCTCGCGCTGCCGGGAATCATCACCGGCACGCTGCTGTCGTTTGCGCGGGGACTGGGCGAGTTCGGCGCGACGATCACGTTCGTGTCCAACATTCCCGGCGAGACGCAGACGTTGCCGCTGGCGATCTACACGTTCACGCAGGTTCCCGGCGGCGATGCGCAGGCGTTGCGCCTGTCCATCATCGCGGTCGATCCTGTCGATCGTCGCGCTGGCGACGTCCGAATGGCTCACGCGGCGCTCCGCGACGGATGCATGGCGATGATCGACGTTGACATCGAGCAGCAGCTCGGCGCATTCCACCTCGACGGTCACGTTCGCCGCCGAGGCGCCGATCGTCGGGCTGTTCGGCCGTCGGGCGCGGGCAAGACCAGCGTGATCAACGCCATCGCCGGAATCCGACGCCGACGCGCGGCCACATCCGCATCAACGAGCGTCGCTGTTCGATGCCGCGAAGGGCATCGACCTGCCAGCCCGAGGAGCGCCGGATCGGCTACGTGTTCCAGGACGCGCTGCTGTTTCCGCACATGGACGTGGAGGCGAACCTGCTCTACGGCCAGCGGCTGCGCGCCGGCGGCGGATCGCGTTCATCGACGAAGCGCGCGTCGTCGAACTGCTCGGCCTTGGTGCACTGCTGCGCCGCAAGCCCACGACGCTCTCGGGCGGGGAGAAGCAACGCGTGGCCATCGGCCGCGCGCTGCTCGCCCAGCCGCGCATCCTGCTGATGGACGAGCCGCTGGCCGCGCTCGACGTGCCGCGCAAGGCCGAGATCCTCGACTACATCGAGCGCCTGCGCGACGAACTCGACATTCCGATCGTCTACGTCAGCCATTCGGTGGCCGAGATCTCGCGCCTGGCCGACACCGTGGTGCGTGCTGTCCGACGGCAAGTGCCTCGCCGTCGGCGATGTCGACGACGTCATGGGGCGGCTCGACCTGCGGCCCGCGACCGGACGCTACGAAGCGGGATCGCTGATCGAAACCCAGGTCGCCGCGCACGATGCCGACGACCAGCTGACCACGCTCGCCTTCGACGGCGGCGAACTCGTCGTGCCGCATGTCGACGCCGCCGATCGGGGAGCGGGTGCGTGCGCGCATCCGTGCGCGCGACGTTTCGCTCGCGACGCAGCGGCCGGCGGGAATCAGCATCCTCAATGTGCTGCCCGGGGCGCGTCACGGCATTGGACGACGCTGGCCGGACCCATCGTCGACGTGCAGCTCGCCGTCGGCGGCGCCGTGCTCAATGCCCGGATCACGCGCCGCTCGTTCCAGCAGCTCGGCATTCAGCGTCGGGCCAGGACGTCTACGCGCTGGTCAAGGCGGTCTCGCTTCGATCGGCGCAGCGTCGGCTATGCGTAGGCGGGGCGCAAATCATGAAAGCCGGGGTGCGGTTTCACATTCGCGATCGCGGCCGCGAGACCGAGCTGGCGATCGGTCCGGGCAAGATCGCGCTGCTGGAGGCGATCGCGCAGACCGGATCGATTACGTCGGCGGCGAAACAACTCGGCATGTCGTATCGCCGCGCATGGCTTCTGGTCGACGCAACGAATCGCTGCCTCGTCCGTCCGGCGGTGGCCACGATTGCTGGCGGCGACAAGGGCGGCGGCACGGTCCTGACGCCGCTGGGCGTCGAGCTCGTGCGCCGTTATCGTGCGTTGGAGCGCGAGACCGAAGCGGCGGTCGCGCGCAAGTTGAAGCCGATGCTGCGCGTGCTTTCGGCGGACGATCGAGAAGCGCCAACGACTGACGTGACGGACGTAACTGAAAGCCTGCGCGGCGACCGACCAAAACGGCATGGCCGGGTGACCGGTTTGGTAAGATGGGGGCCCTTCATCGATGTCGCGGACGCGCGCCTGCCAAGCGCGTGGAGCGGCGCATTGGCAGCGGCCATGTTCGCGTTCTTCGAATCCAGGGTGAGACCCACCGAGCTGCCGCGGTCCTCGCCGCCGGTCGGCCTGCTCGCCTTCTACTGGCACTTCGTCCGCCAGACCAAGGGCCTGTACGCCGCGATGTTCGCGACGGGCCTGGCGGTCGCGCTGATCGACACGTCGATCCCGGTGTTCATCGGCAAGCTGGTGACGCTCATGCAGGCAGCGACCGCGCCGCCGCATTCGGCGCCGCCATGCCCGTGCTGGTAGGCATGGCGCTCGTCGTGCTGATCGGCCGTCCGCTCACGCTGCTCGCCGACAGCCTCATGCGCAACAACGCCGTGGTGCCGGGCGTCACCAGCCTCATCCGCTGGCAGAGCCACTGGCACGTCGTGCGCCAGAGCTGGCCCTTCTTCCAGAACGATTTCGCCGGCCGCATCGCCAATCGCGTCATGCAGACGAGCAACGCGCTGCGCGAGTCGGTCGTGTCGAGCATCCGCGCCATCTGGTACATCGCGATCTACGGCTGTCAGCGCGCTGGTCCTGATGGCCATCGCGGACTGGCGCCTGGCGATTCCCACGGTGCTGTGGTTCGCCGGCTACATCTTCTTCCTGCGCCATTTCGTGCCGCGGATGCGCGACCTCGCGCGGACCAGCTCGGAGTTGCGCTCGCTGGTAATGGGCCGCGTCGTCGACAGCTATACCAACATCCTCACGGTCAAGCTGTTCGCCCGCGCGCGCGACGAGGATGCGTACGTGCGCGAGGTGATCGACGACCACACGCTGGCGATCGGCGCGCACATGCGGCTGATCACGCGCTTCATGTTCATGCTGTCGACGATGAATGCGCTGCTGCTGGTCGGGACGGCCGGCATCGGCATCACGCTCTGGGGGCAGGGCTACGTCAGCGCCGGCGTGGTTGCGACCGCGCTTCCGCTGGCCTGGCAGATCGCGAACGTCGCCGGCTGGGTGAGCTGGGAAGTGACCGGCATCTTCGAGAACATCGGCGTCGTGCAGGAGGGCATGGACACGATCGCCGTTCCGCACACGCTCGTCGACCGGCCCGACGCGCGCGAGCTCGAAGTTCCGCACGGCGAAATCCGCTTCGAGCGCCTGACGTTCACGTATGGCCGGACCGACGGCAAGGTCGTGCTGGACAACCTGAACCTGGTGGTGCGGCCCGGTGAGCGGGTCGGCCTGGTGGGGCGATCGGGGGCCGGTAAGTCCACGCTCGTGAACCTGCTGCTGCGTTTTCACGAAATCGAGCGGGGCAGCATCCGCATCGACGGCCAGGACGTCAGCCACGTGACGCAGGAGAGCCTGCGCGCGGCGATCGGCATGGTCACGCAGGACACGTCGCTTCTGCATCGTTCGATCGCCGCCAATATCGGCTATGGCCGGCCCTCGGCCACCGCCGCCGAAATCGAGTCCGCCGCGCGCAAGGCCCACGCGCACGAGTTCATCCTCGACCTGCAGGACTGGACGCCATCGCACCGGGTATGACGCGCACGTCGGCGAGCGCGGCGTCAAGCTCTCGGGCGGGCAGCGCCAGCGCATCGCCATCGCGCGCGTGATCCTGAAGAACGCGCCCATCCTGGTGCTCGATGAAGCCACCTCGGCGTTGGACAGCGAAGTGGAGCTCGCCATCCAGGACCAGCTGCTCGGACTCATGGAAGGCAAGACGGTCATCGCCATCGCGCACCGCCTGTCGACCATCGCGCGCATGGATCGTCTCATCGTGCTCGAGCAGGGGCGCATCGTCGAGCAGGGAACGCATGATGAGCTGCTGCGCCTCGACGGGCACTACGCGAAGCTTTGGAAGCACCAGTCGGGAGGCTTCCTGCCCGACGACATCCCTGACGAGCAGGCGACCGCGGCCAGCGTCGCATGAAGGTTGCGGTCTTCAGCGCCAAGCGCTACGACCGCGAGTTGCTGGCTGCGGCGAACGCCGGGGCGGGCCACGAGCTCCACTTCTTCGATGATCTCCTCGAGTCGTCGACGGTGATTCTGGCCGCCGGCTGCGGCGCCGTATGCGTGTTCGTCAACGACATTCTCGACGCACAGGTGCTGGCCGCGCTGGCGGCCGGCGGCACCGGACTCGTCGCCATGCGCTGCACCGGCTTCAATAACGTCGACCTGAAGGCGGCAGCGGCGCACGGCGTCAAGGTCGTCCGCGTCACCGACTATTCACCCTACTCGGTCGCCGAGCACGCCGTCGCGCTGATTCTGGCGCTGCGGCGCAAGATCCACCGCGCCTACAACCGTACGCGGGACGGCAATTTCGAACTCGACGGACTGCTCGGGGCCGATCTGCACGGGTGCACGGTGGGCGTCATCGGTACCGGCAAGATCGGACGCGTGTTCGCCCGCATCATGAGGGGATTCGGCTGCGAACTGATCGGCTACGACAAATTTCCCAGTCCCGATTTCGAACGAATGGATGGCCGCTATGTGCCGCTGCGGGAACTCGCCGCGCTCTCCGACATCGTTTCGCTCCACTGTCCGCTGACGCGCGACACGCACTATCTGGTCGATGCGAACGCGCTCGCGCTGGCGAAGCCGGGGGCGATGCTGATCAACACCAGCCGCGGCGGCCTCGTCGACACCGAGGCCGTGATAGTGGCGCTCAAGTCCGGACAGCTCGGTGCGCTGGGCATCGACGTCTACGAGCAGGAGTCCGACCTGTTCTTCCAGGACCGGTCGAACTCGATCATCCCCGACGACGTGATCCAGCGGTTGGTGTCGTTCCCGAACGTGATCGTCACCGGGCACCAGGCATTTTTCACGCGGGAAGCGATCGGCACGATCTGCGCGACAACGGTCGCCAGCATCTCGGACTACGCGGCTGGCCGGCCGCTCGCGCACGAGGTCCACGCCGGCGGCTGAACGTCGCGGTTCGTCACAGCGCGTGCGTGACCAGCATGAAGTCGGCATCCTCGGCAAACGGCTTGACCGCAAAGCCGAGGTTCCTCATGAGCTTCAGCATGTCCGGATTCTTGGCCAGGACCAGGCCTTCGATCTCAGCCAGCCCCTTCTCACGTGCGACGTCCATGATGCTTTCCATCAGCCGCGAACCCAGGCCCTTGCCGCTGAAGTCGTCTGCGACCACCAGCGAGAACTCGCAACTGGATTGATCGAGGTTGGTCACATACTGCGAGACGCCGACGATACGCTCGGTCTCCAAGATCTCCCCGTCGGCGGCCGCGGATCGTTCCTTGTACACCGCCACGAGCGCCATTTCGCGGTCGTAGTCGATCAACGTGAAGCGCGCGAGCATCGACGGCGGAAGCTCGGGCATCGACGACACGAACCGCGAGTAGCGGCTCTCGGGCGACAAGTGCTTTACCAGTCCCTGCAGCATCTGGGCGTCGTTCGGATGGATGGGCCGCACGATGTACTGGCCGCCCCCGCGCAGCGGCCACACCTGTTCGTGCCGCGCCGGGTAGGGCAGGATGGCCAAGTGCTGGTAGTTGTTGGAGCTGCCGCTGACGGTCTGCGGCGCGCTCTCGATGACAATGCGCGCGTCGACGGCCACCGCACCGCGCTCGTCCACGATGACCGGATTGATGTCCATCTCGCGCAACTGCGGCAGCTCGCACACCATTTCCGAGACGCGCAACAACATCTGCTCGAGCGCAACCATGTCGACCCCGCTGGCGCCGTGCCATTCGCCCAGTGTCTCGGCAACGCGGGAGCGCTCGATCAGCCGGCGCGCCAGGAACTGGTTGAGCGGCGGCAATTCCATCGCGCGATCGTTCAAGAGCTCGATCATCGTGCCGCCCGCGCCGAACACGATGATCGGCCCGAACGGTCTGTCGGTGACGAGACCGATGTTGATCTCGCGCCCGCGCGGGGCGTCCGCCATTTTCTGCACCGTCACGCCGTTGATGCGCGCCTCGGGATGCAGGCGTTTCACCCGTTCCACCATGTCGCTGTAGGTGTCGCGCGCGCCGGTGCCGTTGAGAATATTGAGCGCCACACCCTGCGCGTCCGACTTGTGGCTGATGTCGGGCGAATCGATCTTGAGCGCCACTGGGAAACCCACTTGCGTGGCGATGACCATCGCCTCGTTGGCATTGCGCGCGAGGATTGTGTTGGTCACCGGAATGTTGAACGCCGAGAGAAGCGCCTTGGACTCCATTTCCGTCAGTGTCTTGCGCCGCTCGGCGAGCACGCTTTCGATGATCAGGCGCGCTGCCTCGATGTCGGGCTTGGCCAGCGTGGACAGCGGCGCTGGAGTCTGTTGCAGCAGCAATTGGTTGCGGTAGTACGACGCGATATTGCTGAATGCGCCGACGGCGGCTTCGGGCGTGCGAAAGCTGGGAATCCCGGCATCATTGAGGATGCTGCGGGATGCGCCGACCGAGGCGTCGCCCATCATGCAGGTCAGCAGAGGCTTGCCGATGGCATGCTTGAGTTCGACCAAGGTGCGCGCCACCTGCTCGACGTCGCCGCGTGCCTTGGGCGAGTGAATGGCGAGCACGCCATCGATTCCGCTGTCGCTGCCCGCGGCCTCGATCGCGGCCCGGTATTGGTCCGGGCTGGCGTCCTCGGAAAGATCGATCAGGTCCGACAGCGACGCGTTCTCCGGGACCAGCGGACGCAGCGCGTTCACGGATTCGGGCGACAGCTTGCCAAGCCGCAGGTCGATTTCGCTGACCCAGTCGGCCGCCAGCACGCCCGGTCCGCCGCCATTGGTGACGATCGCCAGCCGCGTTCCGACCGGACGATAGCGCGACGCGAGGCACTTGGCCGCCGAGAACAGCTCGACGAATGAACGCACGCGCACCGCGCCTGCGCGGCGCAACGCGGCGTCGAATACTTCGTCGCTGCCGACGATGGCGCCGCTGTGCGTCTTGGCCGCCTCGTTGCCGGCTGGCTTGCGGCCTGACTTGAGCACCACCACGGGCTTGGCGATGGCGGCTGAACGCAGCGCACTCATGAAATGGCGCGCGCTGGAGATACCCTCGAGGTAGACGATGATGCTCTGCGTCTCGCCATCGTGGGCGAGGAAGTCGAGGACCTGCGCGATGTCGACCGCCGTGCTGCGTCCGACGGAAGCCACCAGCGAAAACCCCACCGCATTTGCGGCCGCCCAGTCGAGCATCGACGACGTCAGTGCGCCGGATTGCGAGACAAGTGCCAGCGGCCCCGCCTTGGCCAGCGGGCCGATCACACTGGCATTGAGCTGCATTGACGGGCGCTGGAAGCCCAGGCTGTTCGGGCCAAGCAGGTTGATCCCCTCGCGATGCGCGACCTGCTTCAGCTCGGCCGCCTTTTCCGGTCCAATGCCGCTGCCCAGAATGAGCGCCGAGCGGCACGCCATGCGCCCAGCGAGTTCGAGAGCTGCCGCGATTTCATCGGGCGGCGCCGCGATGATGGCCAGATCGGCGCGCGACTGCGCGAGGTCGGCCAGCGTCCCGCTGGTCTGGATGTCCAGGAAGTACAGCTTGCCGGCATAGCGCTGCGCGCGCAGGGCCGCGTGCAACGCGCTGGCGTGAGCGGTTTGGCTTGCGGCATCGCCGGAGCGGCCGGCAAAGACCACGATCGATTCCGGCGCCAGAAGGGAAGTCAGGTAGTGTTTGTCCATGGTCCTGGTCTAACGCAATTCCCCGCACTGTCGCATGCGTCGGCGCTGCGGGTAAATCGGCACCGACAGACTAGCGTTTTTGTTGCACTGCAATCATGACACAAGACAAAAAACTTCCGATGCGTTGGCGCAGTTCTTCATCGGACTCTTCGTCGCTTGCTATCGGAGTTTCACGGGACCCGAAGCGTCGAGATCGTGCTTTCGCGCAATGGCAAGCGGTGACGGTTGGTATTACAATTTGGAGGGTTTCACATTGGAGAAGAGGATGGCAATGAACACTCAATTGCGCACGCTGCTGATTTTGACGGGCTTCGCGCTGACGGTGACATGCATCAGCGTCCGCGCCCAGGAAATTCCGCTGGTGACAGGCGCCTTATGGACGGCGTCGTCCGAATCAGTGAAAAAGGCGTACCTCATCGGTATTGCCAATACCATCCAGGTCGAGGCGGCCTACGAGGGGGCCAATCCTCCGTCCGACGCCCAGAGCATCGTGCCGCGCGCGACGCGGGGAATGAAGGGGCAGACGCTCGACAGCGTGCGGGAGGCGCTCGACAAGTGGTACGCCGCCAATCCGGACAAGCTGCAGCGTCCGGTCATCGAGACGATTTGGTTCGAAATGGTCGTGCCAGGTCTGGCCAAGAACAAATAGCGGAGACTCGGAACATGAAACGACTCGGAATGATTGGGGCAATCGCCGTCGGAGCGATCGTGATCGGCTGCACGAACATGTCCGCACAACAGCAAGGAACCGTGAGCGGCGCGGCCATCGGTGCCGCCGCCGGGGCCGGTATTGCCGCGATTGCCGGCGGAAGCGGCTGGACGGGTGCCGCCATCGGCGGTATTGTCGGTGGCGTTGCCGGCAACATCAAGGGCGGCAAGCAATAGTTGTCGTAAGCCGGCGCAGAGCGAACCATCGCGCGGCCGTGTCCTCCACCCTTGATTTCGTGAACCCGGTCGGCATGCGCCGGAGCGCCAGCTCGTGTGAGCGGGCGTCATTGCGACAACGCGAGGAAAGAAATGATGATCGAGAATGAATCGGTGACAAGCGCTGCGGGCGCTCCGGTCACGACCGACAAGCTGATAGCGGATCTGCGGATCCTGGTGATCGACGTGGAGCAGCTTTTGAAGCTCACCGCCAGCCAGACGGGTGAGCGCGTGGCGCTGGTTCGCGCGAAGGCCGAGGAGTCACTGAAGGTGGCGAAGGTCCGCATCGCCGAACTCCAGGCCGAGACGCTGAGGCGGGCGCGGGCAGCCGGCCAGGCGACCGATGCCTACGTCCATGCCAACCCATGGCAGGCCGTGGCGTTTGGGGCTCTTGCCGGACTTGTGCTTGGCCTGATGCTCAACAGGGGCGCAAGCGGCGATTGACGAAGCCGGTCAGGGAATAGCGGCGCAGACAGTGCCCCTATTTGACCAGCACCACCGGTTGCTTCGCGGTCGCGAGGACGCGCTGCGCCACCGAACCAATGAGCAGGTCGGCGATCGCGCTGCGACCCTTGGAACCCATGACGATGAGATCGAACTTGCCATCGTTCGCGCAGGCGACGATCTCCTGCGCGACGCGCCCGGTGCGAATGACCATGTTGTGCTTGATGCCGGCGGCGTCGAGAAGCTTCCGCGCGGGCCTGAGTTCCTTTTCGCTCATTTCGCGCAGGTAGTCGGCGACCTTCGCGCTGCCGACGAACGACTTCGCGGAGCGCAGGCCGGCGTCGTCGTGAACGCTGATAAGGGTAATGGGATTCGTCGCCGAACGGAGGAGGCGGACGAACTTGACGGCGTACTCGACTGCGTGGAGCGCGTGCCTTGAGCCGTCGGTCGCGACCAGGATCTTCATGGACTGCCCCGATTGTCTTTGGGACCCGCCAGTTTAGGGCCAAAGACCGGATTTCATGAGGCCGGCGGCTGAAGACGCTTGATCTGGCTCAATCCCGTGGACGCGAGGCGGATTCGATTCTCGGCAAACGGCACGTTTTGGTCCGGCTGAGCGATCGCGTCTGCGCGTCATTGTGGCGAGCACATCGCGACCGGTGGACTGCCGTAGCCTTCCGCAACGAACCCGCTACCCATCATCATTGTCTGCACCCGAGAGTCTATCGTGTAGCGATGATTGGCGTCGGAGCGATGATTCCATGCGCGGTAGATCGGCAGCGTGCCGGCAGCACAGGCACCAGTCGTCGCATCGGGCATGTAGATCTGGAACACATTGCTAGATTCGAGAGTCCACTCGTTTGGCCACAGGCGTGGCACTGCTGCGCATTGGTCCGGCGACCCCGAATAGAAGTGCGTGTCCAGTCCATAGGCCGGGCTGCCGTAGTAGCGACAGACGGCGGACGCCATACCCAGCGTGTTGGCTGCTGCGGCGACGACATTGAAGCTCATTCCGGTCCGCTGCCAACCGGCCAAGCGTCCACTGTCCAGAACGTCGATTTCGGCGGCGTCCGCGGTCATGAAGTAATGGCCGAGTCCGGGATTGAAGTACTCGACCGCCCGCTTTACTCCGGGCACCGGTCCCGTCGGCATCGTTACCTTGGCAAGCACCGCCTCTTCCGTGCCGTCCATCCAGCGCACCATGCCGATTCCTTGCGCATACCAGACATCGCGCGTGTAGCCGGACCCACGCTGCTCACGTACATGCAACGCGTTCGCGAACATTCCCATTGGCGTCGAAACTGTTTCGAGGCCGAGCGCCTGGTAGCTGCTCATGTGGTTCTGTGCGCCCGTAACGCTATTCATGCCTTGAACATTCATCTGCCACATCTCGCCGCCCTGAAAGCTTCCCGGTCCCATCATCGTGCCGGGCATCACCGGATTTTTGAGCATCCATTCAGGGCCCGAATACGTCATGACAAAATGGTCGTCGGCAGGCGTGTTGCCGTCGCCGCCAAAGTAATGCATGCCGTCCGGATCCATCCGGTAGAAATCGGTGGCATCGTCGGCGCAGGGCGCGGCCGGCTTGCAGGCAAACGTCATGTGTATGCCGGTGAGGTTTGCCTCGGCGCCCCACACTTGGCCGGCGTGCATCACGGCGGTGGCCGTCACCCGTGGTCCGCCGACAAATGCATAGTCGTAGCGGGCTCCGTCAATCAGCGGAAAATACTGCGCGGTGGACATCGGCCCGCCCATCATCTGGCCGAGGCTTGCGCTGGAAGCCAGAGCAATCATTGCAGTGGCGAGGATCTTGAGCATGTGTGCGTTCGGTTCGTGGCTTCTTTTATTATTCGCGCAAGGCGCAAGCTCTTCCGTGACGTAGGTCACACAGACGCGATCCGGACCGCGGCCCACAAGGCGGGAATGCAGACGCCGGTTGCCTCGTCCCGCTGTCATCTACGTTCCTAAACGCTTGATCTGGCTCAATCCGGGAGCCGCGAGGCCCGATTTCGCGCTTGCGCGTCTCGCAACTGTCAAGCGGAATGTGTTCTAATTTCGCCATGCGTCGAACTTCACGCCGTTGGGTGGCTGCCGCGACACTGCTCGGAATTTTCGGGATGCAGTGGGCATTGGCCGCGCATGCGTGCGCGTTGGCACTGGACCCGACCGGCAGGCTAATGCCGGATGCAGTCACCCAGTCGGTATCGAGCCATTGCGCGACGATGGCCGGGAAAGTCAGTCCGCGTCAGCCCGGGCTGTGCCTCGAGCATTGCACCAAGGGCAAGGAGGTCACCGGCTCCCTTGCCACGACCGATGCGCCGGCAGTCACATCCGTCGCGGCTCTCGACGTTGAACCGGCCGCGTTCGCGCAGATCGCGAACAGCTGGTCGCCCCCGCAGCTGCAGTCCCGCAACAACTCTCCACCGCCCTTGCTCCTGAGCTCGCGGCTCAGGATCTAGCCCTCTCCGTTGCATCGCGCGTGTCCGCCAAGGACCGCGCGCTGTGTCTGCTTTGCCCAACGGCAACGGAGGTCAACGTGTTTGCTTTCATCCCTATCAGGTCGTCCAGGCGCGCCACGCGGTCCGCGTTTCGGTACCGCGGAGCGCGGCGAATCGCCGCCATAGCTGCGCTCTGCCTGGCTGCAACCGGAGCGCATGCGAACGGGGCATTGTCGTTCGCGGAGGCGCTGTCGCTCGCCGAGACACGCTCTTCGGCGTTGACCGGCGCCGATTATGCGGCGCAGGCGTCAAGGGAAATGGCCGTCGCAGCGGCACAGTTGCCCGATCCCGTCGCGACGATGGGCATCAACAACCTGCCGGTCAATGGCCCGGATGCATGGAGCCTGACGCGTGACTTCATGACGATGGCGAGCGTCGGCGTGATGCAGGAATTCACGCGCAAGGACAAGCGCGAGGCGCGCGCCGAGCGCTTTCGGCGGGAGGCCGACAAGGCTGTTGCGGAACGGGCCGCCGGTGTGGCCACGCTGCAGCGCAACGCGGCGACGGCGTGGCTCGACCGCTATTACGCCGAGGCCATGCTCGCGGTGGTTGGCGAGCAGAGCCGACAAGCTCGTGCCGAGGTCGAAGGGGCCGAGGCCGCTTATCGCGCCGGTCGCGGTAACCTGGCCGACATCCTGGCTGCGCGCAGCGCGCTGGTCATGCTCGACGATCGCGCCAGCGAATTCGGGCGCAAGGTGCGCGCGACGCGCATCGCGCTGGCGCGCTGGGTGGGCGACCGCGCGGACGCACCGTTGGGGGGCCGGCCCGCGATCGATTCCCTCGCGATCGACACGAAAGCACTCGACGCGGAACTCCTGCACCACCCGGAACTGGCCATGCTGACTCGGCAGGAAGATCTGGCGGCAGCCGAAGTCCGGGTCGCGCAGGCCAACCGGGAACCCGACTGGAGCGTCGCGCTGATGTATCAGCAGCGCGGGTCCGCCTACTCGAACATGATTTCGCTGAACGTGTCCGTGCCGCTGCAATGGGACCAGGCCAATCGGCAGGACCGCGAGGTCGCGGCGAAGCTGGCGCTGCTGGACCAGGCGCGCGCGGAGCGCGAAGACCGCGTCCGCATGCATGCCGCGGAGGTCCGCCAGATGCTCGCCGAATGGGAAAACGGGCGCGAGCGCCAGACGCGGTACGAAAGCGAACTGCTGCCGCTGGCGACGCAGAGGACCGAAGCGACGCTGGCCTCTTATCGCGGCGCGAAATCGAGCCTGATGGACGTCCTGCTGGCACGACGCGGTGAGATCGACGCGCGGGTGGCAGCACTGCAAATCGAAATGGAAACCGCCCGCCTGTGGGCGCAACTGAACTTCTTGTATCCCGAGCGCGGCGTCGCAATGCACGGAACTGCTCCGCATATCAAGGATTCCCAATGAACGCGAACAAACTTGCCATGGCGACCGCGGCTGCGCTGGCCATCGGATTTGGCGGCTACGGACTCTATCGGCTCGGACTCGACCGGGGTATGCAATCGGGCGCCGCGACCCACGCGGCCACGTCGGGGACGCCGGCGCCGATCGCGTCGGCGCCGGGCAGCACCAATGCTGCGACCGGTAGAAGAGTTCTTTATTGGCATGATCCGATGGTGCCGGGCCAGAAATTCGACAAGCCCGGAAAGTCGCCGTTCATGGACATGGATCTGGTTCCGGTCTACGCGGAGGCGGGCGCCGACGAGGGGAATGTCGCAATCAGTGCGCGCATGCAACAGAACCTCGGCGTGCGCACGGCGGAGGTCACGCGAAATGTCCTGGCGGCGACCGTGGAAGCGGTGGGAACCGTCGCTTACAACGAACGCGACGTGGCAGTCGTCCAGGCCCGCAGCGGCGGATTCATCGAGCGCCTCTTTGTGCGAGCGCCTCTGGATCCGGTGCGGCAGGGCCAGCCGCTCCTGGAGTTGTACGTTCCGGAGTGGGTGGCGGCGCAGGAGGAATACCTGTCCGTCGCGCGCATGACGGGCGCGAACGCCCTCATCGATGGCGCGCGGCAGCGCATGCGCCTGGTCGGCATGACCGAGGCGCAGATCCAATCCGTTGCGGCCAGTGGCAAGGTTCAGGCGCGATTCACCGTGACGGCGCCGATCGGCGGCGTGGTGGCCGAACTCGGCGCGCGTGACGGGATGACGGTCGCGTCCGGCACGCCGCTGTTTCGCATCAACGGACTCTCGACGGTCTGGGTCAATGCCGAAGTGCCCGAGAGCCTTGCCGCGCAGGTGCGGCCGGGAAGCGCCGTGGAGGCGCGCGCGCCAGCGCTGGCTGGTACCACGTTCAAGGGCAAGGTCACGGCCATCCTTCCCGAGGTCAATCCCGCCACGCGCACGCTCAAAGTGCGCGTCGAAATCGCCAATCCCGCTGGCGCGCTGGTGCCAGGCATGTTCGCCAACGTCACGTTCAAGCCGGTGTCGCGCATGGAGATCCTGCAGGTTCCGAGCGAAGCGGTGATCACCACAGGCAAGCGCAACGTGGTCATCGTCGCCCAGGGCGAAGGCAAGTTCGCGCCGATCGACGTCGAGATCGGCATGGAGTCCAACGGGCAGACCGAGATCCGCAAGGGTCTCGAGGCCGGACAACAGGTCGTGATCTCCGGGCAGTTCCTGATTGACTCGGAGGCCAGCCTCAAAGGCGTGGCATCGCGCATGGGCACGGCTCCGTCAGCGAATCCCGCGGCGCCCGCCCTGGTTCCCGCGGCCCCTGCGGGTCCCGCAGCACATGATCACAGCAAGATGGAATCGGCACCAACGCCGTCGCCGATGGCGCCCGTCGCAGACGATCACAGCAAGATGGAAAAGGCGAAGCCATGATTGCCCGGCTCATCCGCTGGTCGATCGTCAACCGATTCCTGGTGCTGCTCGCCACACTCATGCTCACGGCGTGGGGGCTGTGGGCGATGTCGAGAACGCCGCTCGATGCCATTCCCGACCTGTCCGACGTGCAGGTGATCATCCGCACGACTTTGCCTGGCCAGGCGCCGCAGATCGTCGAGAATCAGGTGACCTATCCGCTGGCCACCACAATGCTGTCCGTACCCGGCGCCAAGGCCGTGCGCGGTTTTTCGACGTTTGGCGATTCGTTCGTCTACATCCTGTTCGAGGATGGCACCGATCAATACTGGGCGCGATCGCGCGTGCTCGAATATCTCAACCAAGTGCAGTCGCGGCTGCCGGCTCAGGCGAAGACCGCGCTGGGGCCCGACGCGACGGGCGTCGGCTGGGTCTACGAATACGCGCTCGTCGACCGCAGCGGAAAGATGGACCTGTCGCAATTGCGCGCGCTGCAGGACTGGTTCCTCAAGTACGAATTGAAGGCGGTCGCCAATGTCGCGGAGGTGGCGAGCGTCGGCGGCATGGTGCGGCAGTACCAGATCGTGCTCGACCCCGAACGGCTGCGCGCGTTCAACATTCCGCACGCCAAGGTCATCGACGCGGTGCAGTAGGGCCAACCAGGAGACGGGAGGCTCGGTCCTCGAACTGGGCGAGGCCGAGTACATGGTTCGCGCATCGGGTTACCTGCGATCACTCGACGATTTCCGCAAGATTCCGTTGACGACCACCGAGGCCGGCGTCGCGGTGCGCCTGTCCGACGTCGCGCGCGTGCAGGTCGGTCCCGAGATGCGTCGGGGCATCGCCGAACTGGACGGTGAAGGCGAGGTAGCAGGCGGCATCATCGTCATGCGCTCCGGCAAGAACGCGCTGGCGACCATCGACGCGGTCAAAGCCAAGCTCGACAGCCTGAAGGCGAGTCTCCCGCCCGGCGTGGAAATCGTCACGACCTATGATCGGTCGAGTCTCATCAAGCGCGCCGTCGCCAATCTTGGGCAGAAGCTCGTCGAGGAGTTCATCGTCGTCGCACTGGTGTGCCTCTTATTCCTGTTCCACCTCCGCTCGTCGCTCGTCGCCATCGTGTCGCTGCCGCTAGGCATCCTGACGGCGTTCATCGTGATGTACTACCAGGGCGTGAACGCCAACATCATGTCGCTGGGCGGCATCGCGATCGCCATCGGCGCAATGGTCGACGCGGCCGTCGTGATGATCGAGAACGCGCACAAGCACATCGAGGCCTGGAATACGGAGCATCCGGGCGAAAGGCTCGTGGGCGCAGAGCATTGGCGCGTGATCGGAGACGCGGCGGCGCAGGTCGGGCCGGCGCTGTTCTTTTCGCTGCTGATCATCACGTTGTCGTTCGTGCCGGTGTTCACGCTCGAAGCGCAGGAAGGCCGGATGTTCTCACCGCTCGCGTTCACCAAGACCTACGCGATGGCCGCCGCGGCGGGACTCGCCGTGACGCTGGTGCCGGTGCTGATGGGCTACCTGATCCGCGGCCGCATTCCGGAGGAACAGAAGAATCCGATCATCCGCTTCCTCATCGCGTTGTACCGGCCGCTGCTGGAACGCGCGCTGCGCGCACCGAAGACGGTGCTGGCCGCGGCGGTGTTCATCGCCGCGGTCACGGTATGGCCGGCCAGCCAGCTCGGCGGCGAGTTCATGCCGCCGCTCGACGAGGGCGATCTCCTGTACATGCCGTCGGCGCTGCCGGGCATCTCGTCGGGCAAGGCAAGCGAGCTTCTGCAGCAGACGGACCGCATGATCAGGACCGTGCCCGAGGTCGCGCGCGTCTTCGGCAAGGCGGGGCGTGCGGAGACGGCGACCGATCCGGCGCCGCTGGAAATGTTCGAAACGACAATCCAGTTCAAGCCGAAGGATGAGTGGCGGCCCGGCATGACGACAGAGAAGCTGGTGGAGGAACTCGATCGGATCGTCAAGGTTCCGGGCCTGTCCAACATCTGGGTGCCGCCGATCCGCAACCGCATCGACATGCTGGCCACCGGAATCAAGAGCCCGGTCGGCGTCAAGGTGGCGGGAACGAGCCTGGCGGAGATCGATCGCATCACCGCCGACATCGAACGCGCGGTGAAGCCGGTGGCGGGCGTGACATCGGTGTTCGCGGAACGCCTGACGGGCGGCCGCTACATCGACGTGAACATCGATCGGGACGTCGCATCGCGCTACGGGATGAACGTATCCGATGTGCAGGGCATCGTCGGTGCGGCGATCGGCGGCGACAACGTCGGCGAGACCGTCGAGGGCCTGCAGCGCTTCCCGATCAACGTTCGCTATCCGCGCGAGGTGCGCGATTCGGTCGAGAAATTGCGCAACCTGCCGGTCCTCACCGAACGTGGCGCGCAGATCCGCTTAGGCGACGTGGCGACCATCCGCGTAGCCGACGGTCCGCCGATGCTGAAGAGCGAGAACGCGCGGCTTTCTGGGTGGGTCTACGTCGACATCCATGGCCGCGACCTGCGGTCCGCCGTTCGCGATATGCAGCAGGCGGTCCAGAAGGACGTGAAGCTGCCGGCGGGCTATTCGGTGGGGTGGTCGGGCCAATTCGAGTTCCTGGAGCGCGCAATGGCGCGGCTCGAGATCGTGGTCCCCGCGACGCTCGCGATCATTTTCGTCCTGCTCTACCTCACGTTCCGCCAGGTGGCGGAGGCGGCGCTCATCATGGCCACGCTGCCGTTCTCGCTGGTCGGCGGGTTCTGGCTGATGTACGTGCTCGGCTACAACATGTCGATCGCCTCCGCAGTGGGCTTCATCGCGCTGGCCGGCGTGGCGGCCGAATTCGGCGTTGTGATGCTGCTCTATCTGGGCCAGGCCTGGGACGCACGCCTCGCGCGCGGAGAACCGGCGTCGGCCGTGACGCTCGACGCCGCCATCGAGGAAGGCGCCGTGCAGCGCGTGCGACCCAAGGCGATGACGGTTGCGGTGATTCTCGCCGGCCTGATACCGATTATGCTAAGCAGCGGCACCGGCGCCGAGGTGATCCAGCGCATCGCCGCGCCGATGATCGGCGGCATGATCACCGCGCCGCTGTTGTCGATGCTGGTGGTACCGGCGGCCTACCTGCTGATCCAGCGGCGGCGACTGGCGGCGCAGCCAAGAGCGCGCTGAGGCGGCCAGCCTTTCAGTTGCCGGCCACCAGGCTGCACTCCATGCCTGCGGCCAGGCCGGTTTTCGCGGGGAACTTGCCCGGATCGAATTTGGTTGCGCCCGTAGCCGCGGCATACTTGTTCAACGCACCGAGGACCGTGGAAAAGTCTTTTTGCGGATCCGTTTTGCCGCCCGAATTATCGGGCCCCGCCAGCGATGCGAGATATTCATCGCGGGCTTCGAGGAGAACCGTCAGTGCATCCTCCGGCCACCGGGCGAGCGTCATCGTCGCACTCACCGGCTTGCCGTCGACCAGTCGTCGCGTGCCATCCACGTTGCGTTGATCGATGCCTTTGTTGAAATCCAGTATCGCCTTCAGTTTCGTGCACTCGACCGACTCGGCGGCGTTGAACGAGTCCATCACCGAATCCTTTGCCGCTCTCAGCACGGCCGCCTTCTGCCCTTGGTTCAGGCCGTTCCAGACGGCTTTGTCGACATGCATCCACGACAGCAGGAAAGGTTGATGCCATGCTGGATGGTGCGCATAGCGTGCGCCGATCTGGCCGATATTCTGCGAGCAATTGGACGTGGTTCCCGGCGGAATCGGGAATGCGATCGCCGGACTGCAATCCAGGTTGCCGGCGTCCGGATTGCCGAGTGGATTGGCCGGCGTTGCCTCCTTCACCGGGAAGAAATCGGCAAGGTCGTCATAGGGGTTCACGTATTCGAAGCCCTGGATCGTCCTGCGCTGCATAGGCATCAGGACCGATTGACCACCCACCGGCGGGTAGAACGCAAGCGTCTTGGCGGGGATGACGCCTCGCTTCACCAGTAGGTCGCAGGCGCGGTCCACGATGTCCTGCGGCGGCGCAAGGTAACGAATCCTCCAGCCCGATGTGCAAAGGCCGACAAGGCCAATGCCATTGCCCTGACTCGAGCAGTCGGCATCTCCCGCGCTGCAGTCCGGCTTGCCGATCGGTTTGGGAAAATAACCCGAGCCTTGCATCGTGCTTCCAACCACCGGGAATACGATCTGCGTGCCGCCGCGGCTGTCCAGGATCGACTGCGCCAGCTCGAGACCGTTGCCGGCGAATCCGTCGATTTTCGCGGTGTAGATGAAGCTGAGCATCTGCCCGAAATTCATGCCGAACGGAACCGAGTTGTAGATGAAGCCCCACGCGGGTTCCGAAAAGACAGGATTGGGTGTGGCGTTGGCGTTGGCGTACTGGACGCCCGCCCGCAGCGCGCTCACCGTGCGCGCAGTGCCCGCGCTGCGCTGGAAGATGACCTTCTGCCCGGCGGGCAACGCGTCCGAACCCTTGTCATCGGTGTAGTCCATGACCTTTTCGATGAAGATCCTCATGGCGCCGTAGCCGGGATTTGCTGGATCCGTCGACGTGCCTGCCCCGCGTCCGATGGTCGGGGAGTCGCTGTATTCGTTGTAGGGAATGGTCACGTCGGCGAACGCACGCGGGCAAAAAGCGATGCCGCATGCGACGATGGCCGCGGCCGGCAGAGCGATACTCACCTTCATCCTTGTCCCCTCGGCAATGTGGCGAAGAAAGTGCGATCGCCTTCGCCGAAGTCTACCTCGTCGCGAAGCGCCCGCAACGCGTTGCCCGCGACGCCGGAGTACAGGTTCCTGCCGGCGTTCATGGCACCAGCACCGCCGCACCGTCGATGCGCCCGGCGCGCACGTCGGCCAAGGCCCGGTTGGCCTGGTCGAGCGGGTAGCACGTGGTCTGCGTGACGATGCCGATCCGCGGCGCCAGCGCCAGGAAATCCGCGCCGTCCTGCCGTGTCAGGTTGGCGACGGACACCAGCTGGCGCTCTTCCCATAGCAGGCTGTAGGGGAAGCTCGGGATGTCGCTCATGTGAATTCCGGCACAAACCACGCGGCCGCCCTTGCGCACGGCCCTAAGTGCCCGCGGCACGAGACTGCCGACGGCGGCAAAGATGATCGCGGCGTCGAGCGGTTCGGGCGGCGTCTCGTCGGAACCACCCGCCCAGCGCGCGCCGAGCCGACGCGCGAAGGCCTGCGATGTCGCGTCGCCCGGCCGCGTGAAGGCAAACACCGATCGGCCCTGCCACTTCGCGACCTGCGCCACGATATGAGCCGATGCGCCAAAGCCATAGAGGCCCAAATTCGTTGCGTCGCCCGCAATCACCAGCGAACGCCAGCCGATAAGTCCGGCGCAAAGCAATGGAGCAAGTTCGGCGTCGCTGCCGGTCTCGCCCAGCGAAAACGCATAGCGCGCGTCGGCGATCGTGGCTGTCGCGTAGCCGCCGTCGCGTGTGTACCCTGTGAACAATGGCCGATCGCACAGGTTTTCCCGATGCCCGAAGCAATAGGGACAAACGCCGCAGGTGCGGGCGAGCCATGGAATGCCGACGCGCTCGCCGATGCGCAGCGCGTCGACACCGGAGCCGAGCGCATCGATGCGCCCGACGATCTCGTGGCCGGGAATGATGGGCGACATCGCTTCCGGCAACTCGCCGTCGACCACGTGCAGGTCGGTGCGGCAGACACCACAGGCGCCGACCGTGACGCGAATTTCTCCCGGTCCAGGCATGCGATCGGGCAGCTCCGTCCACTCCAGGGCGGTGCCAGGTTCTCGCAGCAGCATCGCGTGCATGGCGTCCTCCCGTGTCGTAGTCGGCGTCGCCAGCCCGGCCGACAGGAAACTCGGCTACTATTTCGCATTCCGCGCCCGTAGCTCATTTGGATAGAGCACCGGCCTTCTAAGCCGGGGGTAACAGGTTCGAATCCTGTCGGGCGTACCACCGCAATATATCGCCGATTGCCGTTGTGGCGCGGCATTGGAACTTTGCCACGATGCCCGATCCTCGTTCACCACCGCAGCCAGCCCTTCGCCAGACGCACTACAGCAAATTCCCGGAACGCTCGAGCGCGGCGCGGCGGATATTGCCCAACTGCCGCTGTTCGAGCACCTGTCCGCGGTCATCCCGGCTGCCGATATCTTCTTCGGTGGTGCGATGCTCGTGTTCATCATCCTGGTGCATGCGGCGGGCGTCCGGTCAGTGACCAGCCACGTCGCCGCGCGTTCGGATGAGATCATGCGGCGTCCAACGCGGTGGCGGGCGGACCTGCTGATGGGCGGCATCGTGTTCATGCTGCTCGCGCTGCACCTGACGGAAATGGTCATCTGGGCCGCGGCGTTGGTGTATTCGAACCTCATCGCGGATTGGCGATCGGCGGGGTTTTTTGCTGGCAATACGTATACGACCGTGGGCTACGGCAACTTCATCCTGCCCGACGGGTGGCGGATGCTGGCGCCGATCATCGCGATGTCGGGGCTGTTCACGTTCGGCTGGTCAGGCAGCGTGCTAGTCGACTTCGTGCAGCGCATCAACAAGATCAGGGATGCGGCCGGCGCGGCGAGCGCGCGCCACAAGAGCACGCGCTAGTTCTTCGCCGCCCGCATGTTCGCCACCATGGCGGGCGTTACATTGGGCTGCGCGGCGTTGCCCCAGCTCGTGCGGATGTAGTTGGCGATGTCCGCGACCTGCTGGTCGGTCAACTTGTCCTTGAAGGCCGGCATCGGGATGAAACCACCGCGTGCCGGAATGCCGGCATCGACAACCTTGAGAATGTTGGCGGGATCACCCGCGACGACGACGCCGTTGCCGGCAAGCGGCGGGAACACGCCGGGAAGGCCGCGGCCGAGCGCCTGGTGACAGCCGCCGCAGTTGTCCATGTAGAGCGCGGCGCCGCGCGCACGCGTGGGGTCGGCGGTCTTGCGTCCGGTGCGCAGTCGCGATTCAGGCGGAATGGACTTGAGATACTCCGCCATTGCCTTGAGATCGGCATCGGTCAGGTGGCTGAGACTGTTGCGGATGACCTCGGCCATGGGCCCCAGCGTGGTCGTCCTGCCACGATAAACGCCGGTCTTGAGATAGGTCGCGATTTCGTCGGCCGACCAGGCGCCCAGCCCCGTGGCGATGTCGGAGGTCAAGTCGAGCGCGAACCAGCCGTCGATCACCGCGCCGTTGAAGTCCTTGCTCTTCTCGATGCCACCCAGCAGGTTGCGCGGCGAATGGCAATCGCTGCAATGTCCGAGACCTTCGACCAGATAGGCGCCTCGGTTCCATGCAGTGGTCCTGGCCGCATCCGGCCGGTACACGCCCTCACTGAAGTAGAGCTCGCGCCACCCGGCCATCGACCAGCGCTGGTCGAACGGAAAGTACAGGTGATTGACCGTCACGTCGTTGTGGACGGGCTTCACCGTGCGCAGGTACGCGTAGATGGCGTCGATGTCGTCGCGCGTGACCCTGGTATAGAAGTCATACGGCATGGTCGGATACATGTCCTGGCCATGCTTGTTCACGCCATCGTGCAGCGCGGTGTAGAAGTCCGTACTCGACCACCGCCCGATGCCCGTCACCGGGTCTGGCGTGATGTTCGGCGCCAGCATGTAGCCGAAAGGCGTTTCGAGCCGCAACCCGCCGGCGTACGGCGCGCCGCCGTTCGCGGTATGGCAGGAGACGCAGTCGCCCGCGCGCGCCAGATATTCGCCGCGTTGCACGGCTGTCTGCGCGATGGCCGTCCCCGCGATGGCCAGGGCGTGAATCAGCGATCCGACAATTGCACTCCAGCGCAGGTATGCAGCGGCAGGCGTCGCTCGAGGCAAGATCGATCTCCTTTGTTGTTGTCAAGTTTACAGCGGATGGCGCGCCGAACAGATCGGCAGCCCATGGCGCATCGTCCGGAACGGCGGACATCGCCGGCCCACGCTGTTAACCTAGCGAATCCCTTCGAATTCTTCCAGGCCCTTATGGCGACGGAACCCTACTGCACACCCTTCCCTCCGACGCCAGACGCCGGTGCCGCCGAGGCGATGCGCGCCACGATCCTTGGGAAGCTCATGTACATGGTGGGCAAGGACCCGGGCAGCGCGCTCGATCACGACTGGTTCATGGCCACGGCGCTTGCCGTGCGCGACCGCATCGTCGACCGCTGGCTGGACGCGCAGCGCCCGAGCCATCGCGCCGGTGGCAAACAGGTCCATTATTTTTCGCTGGAATTCCTGATCGGCCGTCTGTTGACCGATGCGATGTCTAACCTTGGCATCACCGCCACCGTACGCAATGCGCTCGAGCTGCAGGGTCTGGACCTGGACCGTCTGTGCCAGCTCGAGCCAGATGCGGCACTGGGCAATGGCGGCCTCGGCCGTCTCGCTGCGTGCTTCATGGAGAGCATGGCGTCGCTGGCGATTCCGGCCTACGGTTATGGCATCCGGTACGACCATGGCATCTTCCGCCAGGTCGTTCAGGATGGCTGGCAGCATGAATTGCCGGAGGAATGGCTGTCGTTCGGGAATCCCTGGGAGTTCGAGCGGCCCGACATCGCGTACACGGTGGACTTCGGCGGCACCGTCGAGCAATTTGTCCACCGGGACGGAACGCCGGGACATGTCTGGCACCCGGAAGAGTCCGTGATGGCGGTCGCATACGACACGCCCATCACCGGCTGGCGGGGCCGGCACGTGAATACGCTGCGGCTGTGGTCCGCGCGCGCGGCGGATCCGATCTCCTTGGAGGATTTCAACCGTGGCGATCATGTCGGCGCACTGGCCGACCGGGTCCGACTCGAGGCAATTTCCCGTGTCCTCTATCCCAGCGACGACACGCCGGCGGGACAGGACTTGCGGCTTCGCCAGGAATTCTTTTTTGCCTCGGCATCGCTGCAGGACCTCGTGCGCCGGCACATGCAACAGCACGGCGAGCTGGCTACGCTGGTCGACCACGTGGCGATCCAGCTCAACGATACGCATCCAGCCATCGCGGTGCCGGAATTGATGCGCCTGCTCGTCGACCTCCACGGCATGCCGTGGGATCACGCGTGGTCGATCACGACGTCACTCTTCAATTACACCAACCATACGCTGCTTCCGGAGGCGCTCGAGACGTGGCCGGTGCCGCTGCTCGAGCAGAAGCTCCCGCGGCACATGCAGATCATCTTCGAGATCAATGCGCGCCACCTCGCGGCGCGGTGCGCGGAGGGGCGCGACGCGGCCGAATTCCTGTCCTCGGTGTCGCTGGTTGGGGAGAATCACCACAGACACGTCCGCATGGGCCATCTCGCCTTCCTGGGCTCGCACCGAGTCAATGGTGTTTCGGCGCTGCACACCGACCTCATGCGCCGCACGGTGTTCCGCGACCTCCATGCGTTGTATCCTGACCGCATCGTCAACAAGACCAACGGCATCACGTTCCGGCGCTGGCTGCAGCAGGCCAATCCAGGTCTCACGCGCCTCATCGTCGATACGGTCGGGCCGCGGGTAATGGACGACGCGGACGCCCTCGAAGCGTTCGCTCCGATGGCACAGGATGCAGGGGTGCGCGAGCGCTTCGCGGCCGTGCGCCGGGCGAACAAGGCCAAGCTGGCGCGGCTGGTGGTGGAGCGCGCGGGCGTGAGCCTCGACCCCGACGCGCTGTTCGACGTCCATATCAAACGCATACACGAGTACAAGCGGCAGCTGCTCAACATCGTCGAGACCGTCGCGCGATACGAGGCGATGCGGGACGATCCGGCGCGAAGCCGTGTGCCGCGGGTCAAGATTTTCGCGGGCAAGGCGGCTGCCGGATATCGACAGGCCAAGCTCATCATCAAGCTCATCAATGACGTCGCGAAAGTGATCAACGCCGATCCGGCTGTGCACGATCTGCTCAAGGTCGTCTTCCTGCCCAACTACAATGTGAGCCTCGCGGAGGCGATCATCCCGGCTGCGGACCTGTCGCAACAGATCTCCACAGCGGGAATGGAAGCCTCCGGCACCGGGAACATGAAGCTGGCGCTCAACGGGGCGTTGACGATCGGCACGCTCGACGGCGCAAATATCGAAATTCTCGAGCGTGTTGGCGCCGCCAACTTCTTCCTGTTCGGCTTGACCGCCAGCGATGTCGACGCGCGGCGCCGCGAAGGAGCGGGGACGGCCGCCGCGATCGCCGCGTCTCCGGCACTCGCCAAGGCGCTGGAATCGATCCGTGCGGGCGTCTACTCGCCGGACGACCCGGGCCGCTATCGCGACATGGTGGATGGCGTCCTCCATCATGACTATTTCATGGTCACTGCCGATTTCGAGGACTATTGGTCCGCCCAGCATCGTGTCGAGGAACGCTGGAGCGACGCCGCTGGCTGGTGGAGCGCGGCCGTCCTCAATACGTCGCGCGTCGGCTGGTTTTCCTCCGACCGGGCGATCCGCGAGTACGCGGGCGAAATCTGGAACGTGCTGCCGGGCGCCTCGTGGACTTGACCCCGACCACGACAAGTGCGGACACGGTCGCGGCCATTGTCGAGGGCCGGCACGGCGATCCTTTCGCCGTGCTGGGCATGCACGAGTCCGATGGCCGTTGGCTGCTTCGCGCGTTCGTTCCCGGCGCCGACGACGTCGTTGCGACGACACGTGGTCGGCAGGATCTCGTGCGGCTCGATCGCCGGGACGCCGCGGGCTTCTTCGAAGGCGTCGTGCCGCGCCGGACCGGCTACTTGCTGCGCGCTTCCAACCGCATGACCACATGGTGGGTCGACGACCCGTATGCCTATGGTCCTGTGCTGGGATCGCTGGACGACTGGCTGCTCGGGCAGGGATCGGATACGCGGCTCTATGACCACCTCGGCGCCCATTCGATCCTGCACGAGGGCGTGGCGGGCGTCCACTTCGCGGTATGGGCGCCCAACGCGAAACGCGTGTCCGTCGTCGGAGATTTCAACGCATGGGACGGGCGCCGGCACGTAATGCGCAAGCGCGTCGACACGGGCGTATGGGAAATGTTCGTTCCGGGCCTGGCCGAAAACACACTTTACAAATATGAAATCGTCGGCGTGGCAGGACAGTTGCTGCCGCTCAAGGCCGATCCGGTAGGGTTCGGCGCGGAATTGCGTCCTTCGACGGCTTCGGTGGTGCGCGACACGACGCGATTCCCGTGGACCGACGGCGCCTGGATGTCGCTTCGCGCGCTGCGGGACGCGCGAAGCGCGCCGATGGCGATTTACGAGGTGCATCTCGGTTCGTGGCGGCGCGGCGAAAACGGACGCTGGCTCGATTATGACGAATTGGCGGAAACGTTGATTCCCTATGCCGCCGGACTCGGATTCACGCATCTCGAGTTGACGCCGGTCAGCGAATATCCATACGACCCGTCGTGGGGATATCAGCCCATCGGACTCTTCTGTCCAACCTCGCGATTTGGCGAGCCGGTGGCATTCGCGCGCTTCGTCGATCGCTGCCACCAGGCGGGGCTCGGCGTGATCCTCGACTGGGTTCCCGCGCATTTTCCAACCGACGCGCATGGCCTTGCCCACTTCGACGGGACCGCGCTCTACGAACATGCGGATCCGCGCTCCGGGCTGCATCCGGATTGGAATACTGCGATCTTCGACTTCGGGCGGCAGGAGGTGGTCAACTACCTGATCGCCAATGCGCTGTTCTGGCTCGATCGCTATCACGTGGACGGACTTCGGGTGGATGCGGTGGCGTCGATGCTGTATCTCGACTATTCGCGCGTGGAAGGCCAATGGCTGCCGAACCGGCACGGCGGCAACGAAAATCTCGAGGCAGTTGCGTTCCTGCGCAAGCTGAACGAGACCGTCTACGCGCAATATCCCGGCGTCATCATGGTGGCCGAGGAGTCGACGTCGTGGCCGCTGGTTTCCGCGCCGACCCACGCGGACGGGCTCGGGTTCGGCTTCAAGTGGAACATGGGGTGGATGCATGACACGCTCGCATACCTGCAGGAGGCGTCGGTACACCGGCGCTGGCACCACAACGCGATCACATTCGGCCTGACCTATGCATTCGCGGAGAATTTCGTGCTGCCGCTGTCGCACGATGAAGTCGTGCACGGCAAGGGTTCGTTGCTGGCCCGCATGCCCGGCGATTCCTGGCAGCAATTCGCGGCGCTGCGGGCGTACTATGGCTTCATGTGGGCCTATCCCGGCAAGAAGCACTTGTTCATGGGACAGGAATTTGCGCAGTGCCGCGAATGGAATTTCGAGTCGGGTCTCGACTGGGAACTGCTGGATGCGCCCGCGCATCGCGGAGTGCAATCGGTGGTGCGGGATTGCAATGACGCCTACGGCAAGTATCCGGCGCTGCACGACCAGGATTGCATCGCCACCGGGTTCCGGTGGATCGTTGTCGACGATTCGAGCCACTCGGTATTCGCCTGGCTGCGCACGTCCGCCGCCGGCGCGCCGCCCGTTGCGGTCGTCGTAAACTTCACGGAAGCTCCCCACGCCGGCTATGTCATCGGCCTTCCTCTCGCCGGGCGCTGGCGGGAGATACTCAACACCGACTCCGTCCACTACGGCGGATCGAACCAGGGCAACGCGGGCGGCATCCGCGCGCGCGCCGGGGAGAGCCACGGCTTCCCGTATTCCGCCGCGATCACGGTGCCACCGCTCGCCACTGTCTGGTTCGTCCACGAGGGTAATTGACCCCGGAGTCCGTTGGAGGAATCGACCATGGACACTGGCAACGAAAAGGTGACGTACTCGACGCCGCTCGCGCGCTCGTCGATGGCCTATGTGCTGGCCGGGGGCCGCGGCAGCCGCCTGTTCGAATTGACCAGCGTACGTGCGAAGCCCGCAGTCTATTTCGGGGGCAAGGCGCGCATCATCGATTTTGCGCTTTCGAACGCGCTCAATTCGGGCATCCGGCGCATCGCGGTGGCGACGCAGTACAAGGCGCACAGCCTGATCCGGCACCTGCAGCGTGGATGGAATTTCCTGCAGCCGATGCGCAACGAGAGTTTCGACATCCTGCCGGCGAGCCAGCGGGTTGCCGAGAATCAGTGGTATGCCGGGACCGCCGATGCCGTGTACCAGAACATCGACATCATCGACAGCTACGCGCCCGAGTACATCATCGTGCTGGCCGGCGATCACATCTACAAGATGGACTATGAGCGGATGCTGATCCAGCACGTCAACGAAGGCGCGGACGTGACGGTCGGTTGCATCGAGGTCCCGGTTGCCGGCGCGACGGAGCTGGGCGTCATGCATATCGACGATGCCGACCGCATCAAGGCATTCGTCGAGAAGCCCGCCCACCCGCCGGAAATGCCGAATCGTCCCGGCATCGCGCTTGCCAGCATGGGCATCTATGTGTTTCGGAGGGACTTCCTCAACGACCAGCTGCGACGCGACGCGGCGGACCCCGGTTCGAGCCACGACTTCGGCCGGGAGATAATTCCCTTCATCGTCGAGCATGGCGTCGCGGTCGCGCACCACTTCGTGCAGTCCTGCGTGCGGTCGCATTCGGAAACCGAGTCCTACTGGCGCGATGTGGGCACGCTCGACGCGTATTTCGACGCTAACATCGACTTGACCGATACGGTGCCGGATCTCGACGTCTACGATAGAAATTGGCCGATCTGGACCTACGGCAAGATCACGCCTCCCGCGAAATTCGTGCACAACGTTGACGGCCGGCGCGGCTACGCTGTTTCGTCGCTCGTATCCGGAGGCTGCATTGTTTCCGGCTCGGTGCTGCTCAATTCTCTGCTCTGCGATAGCGTACACGTCCACTCCTACGGCGAGATCGACCACGGGATCGTGCTGCCCGGCGTCGATGTCGGTCGCGGCGCGCGGTTGCGCAATGTGATCATCGACAGTGGCGTGCGGATACCGTCAGGCCTTTGCGTCGGCGAGGATCCCGTGGTCGACGCCGCGCGCTTCCGTCGCACCGAGCGGGGGGTATGCCTGATTACCCAGCCGATGATCGACCGACTTCCGCAATGAGGAGCAGCGCGAATCTGCGCGTCCTGTCGGTCACCTCCGAAGTCTTTCCGCTGGTAAAGACCGGCGGCCTGGCCGATGTCGCGGGGGCGCTGCCGCCTGCCCTGGCGGCCGAGGGCGTCGCGGTGCGGACTCTGGTACCGGGCTATCCCGGCGTGGTCGAAGCATTGCGAAATCCCGCGATTGCCCATTCGTTCGGGGCCATTCATGGCGGGCCTGCGCGGCTTCTCGCGGCGAGTGTCGCCGGCCTCGATCTGTTCGTCCTCGATGCCCCCCATCTGTACGCGCGGTCCGGTGGCCCCTACGTCGGCGCGGACGGCCGCGAATGGCCGGACAATGCGCAGCGCTTTGCCGCGCTTGGCGCTGCGGCGGCCGCGATCGGTCGCGGCGGCATTCCTGCGTTCCTGCCCGACGTCGTGCATGCGCATGACTGGCAGGCCGGATTGGCGCCGGCCTATCTGCACTACGGCGGTCTGCCGCGGCCGCGAACGGTCATGACGGTGCACAACCTGGCTTTCCAGGGCCAGTTTCCGGCGTCGCTGCTCGCCACCCTCGGCCTTCCGCCGCACGCCTATGCATTGGATGGCGTCGAATATTTCGGCACCATCAGCTATCTCAAGGCAGGGCTGGCGCTTGCCGACCGGATCACGACGGTGTCGCCGAATTACGCCGCGGAAATTCGCACGCCCGAATTCGGGATGGGACTCGATGGACTGCTGAGGCACCGGTCCGCGGTCTTGACCGGAATTCTCAATGGCATCGATACGGACCGATGGAATCCCGCGACCGATCCGCACCTGCCAGCCCGCTTCGACGTGAAGCGCCTCGCGTTGCGCGCAGAGAACAAGGCTGCACTGCAGCGGCGCATGGGGCTGGCAATCGACCCTGCGGCGCCGCTTTTCGGTGTCGTCGGACGCCTGACCTGGCAGAAAGGAATGGACCTTCTGCAAGGTGCGTTGCCGGGGCTCATCCAACTGGGTGCGCAGTTCGTGCTTGTGGGCTCGGGCGACGGCGCCATCGAGGCCGCGTTCGCCGCAGCCTCCCGGCAGGATCCGGGGCGTGTCGCCGCGTACGTCGGCTACGACGAATCGCTCGCGCACCTTCTCCAGGGTGGCGCCGATGCTCTGGTGGTGCCGTCGCGCTTCGAGCCCTGCGGCCTTACCCAGCAGTGCGCGTTGCGCTATGGCACGATTCCTGTGGTCTCGCGCGTTGGCGGGCTGAGCGACACGGTCGTCGATGCCACCGAGATGGCGCTCGCGGCGGGTGCCGGAACCGGCGTCATGTTCGCGCCAGTGACGCAGGATGCGCTGGCGTTGGCTCTAGAGCGTACGGTTCGTCTATGGCGACGGCGGGCGACCTGGCATCGGATGCAGTTGCATGCCATGGCGGTCGACGTGGGGTGGAGCCGGCCGGCGAAGCACTATGCGAGGATGTACCGCGACCTTGTCGCGGCCCGTCCGCACTAGGGCCAGTTTCCTACCCATGCGCCGTATCGATTCAGGTTGCCCCGAACCGCTTGGCGTCACGCTCGTTCCCGGGGGCGTCAACGTCGCGGTATTTTCGGCGCACGCGGCGGCGGTCGAGCTATGTCTCTTCGACGCGGCGGGCTGCACGGAACAGCAGCGCGTCGTGCTGCCCGAGCGTACCGGCGACGTTTTCCATGGTTTCGTTGCGGGCGTCGCGCAACGGCACCTTTACGGACTGCGAGCATCCGGGCCATACGATCCGGGTCACGGACATCGCTTCAATCCGGCGAAACTCCTGGTCGACCCGTATGCGCGAGCGCTCGACCGGCCCTTCGCGCTGCATCCGTCCCTGTTCGGTGAACGGCGGGATGGCGCACGCGACGACACCGATAGCGCGCCTCATGTGCCGAAAGCCCTGGTGCTGCCGGAGTTTGCCGAAGCAAGCGCAACGCGGCCACGCGTGCCGCTGTCGCGCGCCATCGTATACGAACTCCATGTACGGGGATTCACGCGACTCAACCCGGCGATTCCGGAGGCATTGCGCGGAACCTGCGCGGGACTCGCCCATCCGGCCGCGCTCGCGCATCTCGTTCGCCTGGGAGTAACCACCGTCGAGTTGATGCCGGTCGCGGCGGGGATCGACGACTGGCACCTGGGTCCGCTCGGCCTCACCAACTACTGGGGCTACAACCCGATCGCGCCGATGGTCCCCGACATGCGGCTCGCGCCCGGCGGCATGGCCGAACTTGCGGGCTGCGTGGCCGCGTTGCACCAGGCGGGCATCGAGGTGCTGCTCGACATCGTGCTGAACCATACCGGCGAGGGCGACCAGCGTGGACCCACGCTCAGCCTGCGCGGCCTCGACAATGCCACTTACTACCGCGCCGATGCCCGGCGAGCAGGACGCTACGCCGACGATACCGGCTGCGGCAATACGCTGGCGCTTGACCGGGCGCCCACGATGCGGCTAGCACTCGACGTTCTGCGCCATTACGCGACGGTCGCGGGTATCGACGGTTTCCGTCTCGACCTTGCCGCCACGCTCGGCCGTACGGGACAGGGCTTCGACGCTGCTGCTCCCTTGCTTGCGGCCATCGCGCAGGATCCCGTGCTGCGCGCGCTTAAGTTCGTCGCCGAGCCGTGGGATCTGGGCGACGGCGGCTATCGCCTGGGGGAGTTCCCCGCAAACTGGGGCGAGTGGAACGACCGTTATCGCGACGTGCTGCGCCGATTCTGGCGTGGGGATGCCGGCATGGCGGGCGAACTTGCAACGCGCATTGCGGGCTCGTCCGACGTCTTTGCCCAGCGCCGGCGACTGCCGACATGTTCGGTCAACTTTGTCGCCGCCCACGACGGCTTCACGCTTCGGGATCTGGTCTCCTTCGAACGCAAGCACAACGAAGCCAACGGCGAGGACAATCGCGATGGCACTGAACGCGATTTGTCCTGGAATCACGGCATCGAGGGTGCGTCGCGCGACCCGGTGATCGAGGAGCGCCGCCACCGCGATGTGCGCAGCCTGCTTGCCACGCTCTTCGTTTCACGCGGGACGCCGATGCTCGCGATGGGCGATGAAGCAGGCCGCACGCAGAACGGCAACAACAACGCCTACGCGCAGGACAACGCGACAACGTGGCTCGACTGGCCGGCGATGGACACCGACCTCGTGTCGTTCGTCGCGACGCTGACCGCGCTGCGGCAAGCCCATCCCGCCCTCCATGATGACCGGTGGCTTCGAGGCGAGCCGGTCGACGCGAGCGGCATCCCCGACGTGGAATGGCGGCATGCCGACGGGCGCGCCATGAGCGGCGCCGACTGGGCCAATCCGGAAGGGCGCGTCGTTGTCGCCGCACTGTACCGGCCGGCCAGCGAGGGTGCCGCGGCGGATCATGTGGCGATCGCGTTGAACGCAAGCGATGTCGAGGTGGCCATTCGCTGGCCTGATGCTCGCGACGGTTTCCACTGGTGGCGAACGGTCGACACCGCGCGACCGGCCGTCACTCACGACAGCTGCAGCGTCGGCGAAAACGACATGATCGCGGCCCGTTCCGTTGTCGTTCTGGTTGAACAGACGGGCTCGGAAACGCGCCGTGGGAGCCCAGGGATCGAACCGGAGGTGCTCGATCGCCTAGCCCGGGCAGCGGGTATCGCGCCGGAATGGACCGACGTGCAGGGACGAAAACACGCGGTCGGTGACGACACGCGTCGCACGCTGCTGGCGGCCATGGGACTCGAGGCGACGACCACCGGACAAGCACGGGCACGCCTTGCCGAACTCGCGGCGCGGCGCGAGCGCCGGGTTTTGCCACGAACGCTGGTCGTACTGGAGGGCAAGGAAGCGCGCATTCCGATCGCCATGGACGACCGGAAGCGCCCGCGGCACGGCGTGCTGCACGTGCATGACGAACTCGGCGTCGAGCGTGGCGTTCCGTTCAACGTCGACGATCTGCCCGGGGACTCGATCGTTGCCGCCGACGGCGGCGCTGTTTCGCGTCGCTTCGTCACGCTGCCGCTGCTTGCCGCCGGGATCTATACGGTAGCCAGCGACGATCCATCCCGTTCGGTCTGCCGGCTCGTCGTCGCGCCGCGCGGCTGTTTCCTTCCCACCCCCTTGCGCAATGGCGGACGCCGCTTCGGACTCGCCGCGCACCTGTACGCGCTTCGCCGGCGGCGCGACCAGGGCATTGGCGATTTCACGACGTTGCAGGAGGCGGGCGCCGCCACGGCGGCGGCCGGAGGCGCCATTGTCGCGCTCAATCCGCTGCACGCGCTGTTCACCGATCGCGCCCGGGCGAGTCCATACCAGCCCTCCGATCGACGCTTCCTCGACCCGATCTACATCGACGTCGAGAAGGTTCCGGACCTCGAAGCGTCGCCGGAGGCACGGCGGTTCCTGGAGCAGCATGCGACAACCATCGTGAGTCTCTCCGAACGGTCCGCTGTCGACTACGTCGGTGTTTGGCGGGTCAAACGCGCCGTGCTCGCGTTGTGTTTTCGAACTTTCGAACGGCGCGGCCGCGTGGACGGGATCGCGCGGGAATTTGACCGGTTCGTTGACGCCGGTGGCGCGGAACTGATGCGGTTCGCGACGTTCCAGGCGATCGCCGTCGCGCATCCTACGCCATGGACGAACTGGCCCGCGGCCCTGCGCCGACCGGACGGGGACGCTGTGTCGGAATTCGCGCGGAACAACGCGTCCGGCGTGCGCTTCGCGCTTTACCTGCAATGGCTCGCGGATCGGCAGCTGGACAGCGCAGCGGAGGCCTTGCGCGGCTGCGGCCTTGCATTCGGCCTGTGCCGGGATCTGGCCGTCGGCGCCGCGCCGGACGGAGCGGAAGCCTGGGCGACCCAGGCGGCCCTTGCGCACGGTGTTTCCATTGGCGCGCCTCCGGATCCATTCGCCGCCTTGGGCCAGGTCTGGCACCTGCCCCCACCCCTGCCGGAGGCGCAGGCCGAGGACGGCTACGCGGGATTTCGCGCACTGATCCACGCCAATGTGCGGCACGCCGGCGCATTGCGCATCGACCACGTCATGGGATTGGCGCGACTCTTCTGGGTGCCGGACGGCGCATCGGGCGCGGAGGGCGCCTACGTCCGCTATCCGCTGGACGATCTGCTGGGTGTGCTCGCGCTGGAAAGCCATCGCGCGCGCTGCACCATCATCGGGGAAGACCTGGGCACCGTTCCCGAAGGATTTCGCGAGCGGCTTGCCGCCGCGGACGTACTTTCCTACCAGCCGCTGTGGTTCCAGCGCGACGGCGCGGTGTTTCGCCCGCCGTCGCGATACTCGGCCAAAGCGGTTGCTTGCGTCTCGACGCACGACCTGCCCACGTTCGCCGGATGGTGGAACGGAGCAGACATCGCTGAGAGGCGCGCGTTGCGCATGCTGGACGACGCCGCGGCGCAGAGGGCAGCCGACGAACGCCAACAGGAGAAGGAGGAACTGGCGACCGCGGCGCGCGCCGAAGGACTTCCGGTCTTAGCGAGCGTGGATGCGTCTGGCCCGCACGCCGCGCCCGTTACGCGTGACGTGCATCGCTTCGTCGGCACGACGCCGGCAATGCTCGTTCTGTTGCAGGCGGATGATCTAGCCGCGGAGACGGTCGCGCAGAATCTCCCGGGCACGGATCGCGAGCGTCCCAACTGGCGAAGAAAAGTCGGCGTCATCGCCTCCGAACTCTGGCACACCGACATTGGCCTGGCCGCGGCAGCAGATTTCGCCCCCGCTCGCGGACGCAAGGACGACGACGGCGTTCTCTAGACTGAACCAGGCAGGAACGGGCACGATGTCGCAGCTGATTCGACGTCCATCCTGGTGGGCCGTCAGCGTCAACGTCGCTGCAGGGAATCCGGCACGAGCCCTCTCGCTTCCCTGCGCGCGAAGTCCAGGAATGCCCGAGCGACCGGCGACAGTTGTTTTCCCTGGGGATACATGAGGTACCAGTGGTTCTCGAGCGGGAAACCTTCGACGTCGAGGCACAGGTACCCGTCCGCTATCGACCCGTTGCTGCCCCCTGCTCAAAAAAGGAGCGGTCGTTCGCGGGCTTGGACCCAACGGCTTGACCCGATATGCCTGCGAGCAACGAATCGCCCCAACGGGCTGTGGCTTACTGGAAGTCCTGCACATTGATAATTGTCAAGGTACTCGCGAGGCACAGAGCAGAAGATGTCAACAGCTTACGCGGCTATGTGCAGATCGCGAGGATGCCGATATGCGGCGGGATACGATCGACCGTCCTGCAGAGTCCAAGCGACACTGCGAGATCGTCCTGAGTCTTGTCGATCACCTTGATGCGCTGGTGGCATACTGGGATAACAACCAGACATGCGTTTTCGCCAACAATGCCTACCGCGCCTGGTTCGGCAAGTCCGGGGAAGAGGTGATCGGCCTCAAGCTGCAACAGCTCCTCGGGCCGTTGTATGCCAAGAATCTTCCATACATACGTGCCGCCTACGATGGGCACCAGCGGGTGTTCGAGCGTGAGATCCGAACGCCAGAGGGCGACATTCGCTCCAGCCTCGTCACCTATACGCCCAACCGAGTGGATGGCCGGGTAGTCGGTATCTTCGTGCACGTCGCCGACGTAACCCCACTCAAGAAGCGCGAACGCGCGCTGAAGGCCGCGAAGGGTAAAGCCGAGCACCTAGCGACGCACGATTTCCTCACCGGACTACCGAACCGGCTCCTGCTCATGGACCGGTTCGCGCAGGCGCTAGCGCTCGCCCAACGCGAAACCCACCTAGTCGCGGTTTTCAGTTTGGACATCGACGATCTCAAGAAGATCAACGATGCTCACGGACATGGCGAGGGCGACCGCCTGCTAATCGAGATCGCCAGGCGTACCGGTGAGGTGGTACGGGAATCCGACACGGTGACGCGCATGGGAGGCGACGAATTCTTGGTACTGGCGCCTGGAATTGAGTCGATTGCCGAGGTCGAAACCATTGCCCATCGGATATTGTGGGGCGTGAGGCAACCCTTTACGGTCGGGGATGCCACCATAGTTCCTACAATCAGTCTGGGTATCGCGTACTACCCGCGCGATGGCACGACTGCGGAAGTCCTGATCGCCAACTCGGACCACGCGTTGTATGCAGCAAAGAAGCTGGGCAAGAGTCGATACGCATTTGCGAACAATGAGGAAGTGTAGCAACCGGCGGCCTGACGTGTGTCGCCAACTGCAACGAGTCTGTGGCGTCGTCGGACGACAAGGTCCTGCGCACGTTTGCCCGGGCGGTACAGGATGGCCTTCGCACAACCGATTTGTTCGGCCGTTATGGCGGCGAGGAATTCGTGCAAATATTGCCGCGAACGCCGCTTGCTGGTGCGATAGCGGAAGCCGAGCGATTGCGCAGCCGGATCAGAACCATGAAACTGCCGGCCACCTCCGCGTTGGGACGATTGACCGTTTCGATCGGTGTAGCGCAGTACGCGCCTAACGAGTCCATTGAGCAGACCTTCGCACGTGCCGACAGCGCGCTATACAAGGCAAAGCACCTTGGACGTGATCGTGTGGAAAGCTAGGGACCAGTCGGCTCTTGGCTCCGAGCGGCAGGATGCGACGCGGATTGGTGTGCTCGTGGCTCAAGCAGTAATGGCGGAGATCCCAGCAGCGGCCCTATTGCCCAAGCCGGTCACGTCACCTCTGGAAAGGGGTAGGATTGAGTGACCCACCCATGGATGGCGCCTTCTGTCCATCAACTAAAGCGGGTCCGAGGCACAACCCATTCGCATCGGAGGCAACATGATCGGGAAATCCGTTGGTTCGATTGTCGGCAAAAAGCAGATTCAAGAACTGATCGCGGTACCGGCCACGGCCACGGTGTCCGAGGCGGTGTCCAGGATGAGCGAAAAGGGAGTTGGTGCGATCCTGATCAGGAATTCGCAGAACACCGTCGACGGGATTTTCACGGAGCGGGACTTGATGACGCGGGTCGTCAACGCCGGATTGGATGCCAGGACCGCCATAATTGGAACCGTCATGAGCTCGCAGGTTCGGCGGGTAGAGGGGTGGACGACTGTCGAGGACGCGTTGAGCATGATGGTGGTTCACGGGTATCGACACTTGCTGGTCGAGGATGAAGGCAAGATCAAGGGGATCGTTTCGATACGAGATCTCATGGCTTCGATGGTGATCCCTGATACGCCGATGGCGCACGAGGGTCGTGCACAAGTAACGCGCGGCCTCGCCGAGGCGGCTCTGCGAGTTGCCGCGAGCGCAAAACCGGGAGCAGTCGTTAAGCCGTAGCGCAACGCGGTCGGAGCGTGGCGAGAGAATGTGTCGTCATCCGCTGGGCAGACCGAACGGACGCGCCATTCCTGTTGGCAAGACCGGTGAACCGCGAGTCATGACTTCGATGGCGCCGTGCGCGCCAGCGCGCGGATCAGTTCGCCGAGCGACCATGCCTGGAACGGACAGCCGCGCGGCGTGTGCGGAGAATCGCCGTCGGCAATTTCGCTGACGTGGCCCAGCCCCGCGACGTTCAGGTGATCGAGCAACGGCGCGAGAAAGTGGCGCCTTGCTTCCGCGCGATGCACGTCGTCGTCGCCGTTCACGTTCAGCCACGCGTCGACGAACGCGCCGATGAGCCAGGGCCACACCGTGCCCTGGTGATACGCGCCATCCCGCGAGGGAGCGTCGCCTTCATAGCGCGGGCAGTAGGCAGGGTCGCTCCGCGCCAGCGTGCGCAGGCCAAGCGGCGTCACGAGTTCGCGCTCAACAATGGCCACCAGTTTCCTCGCGGTCTCGCCGTCAACGATTGCGTGAGGAAGTCCGCCCGCGGCAAGGACCTGGTTGGGGCGCACGCTGCCGTCGACGCGCCCGCGCATGTGATCCACGTCGACGACGTCGTAGAGACAACCGGTGGTGGAATTGGGGAAGCGGGTCGTAAACGCCAACTGTGCGCGATCGGCGAGTGTCATGCGGTGTGCGCCTGCGCAGCGCAGCGCGTTGATCCACAGTGCCTGAATTTCCACGGGCTTGCCGATCCTGGGCGTGATTACGCGGCCGTCGACGCGCGCGTCCATCCACGTGAGCTGCATCCCTGCCACGCCGCACGCGAGCAGGCCGTCGTCGTCCATCCGGATGCCGAATCGCGTTCCCGCCGTGTAGCCGTCGAGGATCGCCGTCGCGGCAGCAATCAGCCGCGCGCGCGTCGGTGCTTCGGGCCGCGCCGCGGCGAGGAACTCGTAAACGACGATCACGAACCACAAGGACGCGTCTACGGAATTGAACTCTGGCGCGCCGCCGTCTTCGGGAAAGCGATTGGGGAGCATGCCCTGGGACACGGCGTCCGACCACGCCAGCAGGATCGATTCGGCGGCGTCGTGGCATACGCGCGCGAGCAGCAAACCGCGCATGGCGATGAATGTGTCGCGGCCCCAGTCGGCGAACCATGGAAAGCCGGCGATGATCGTATTGCCGAGGTTGCCCTGGACGACGAACGACTCGGCGGCGCGATCCAACGGCCCCAGCGACTGGCGCCGCCCGGCCTCCCGTTCCCGCACCCGCGCAGCCGCGGTTTCGGCGTCGACGTCCAGTTGGTCGCCCGCGCGCAGCACGACGACGGAATCGCCTCGTGACAGGTCGAAGTGGAACGTGCCGGGCGCGCCCAGATCCTCGGTGTGGTCTAGTCCGCGGGCCGCTTCTTCCAGGTAGTCGAAATTGCGATACCACACCGGTTCGTGTACGTAACTGCCGTTGGTGAGCGCCGTGACCGCCGGCAATTCCGGGTAGGGATGCCACGCGACATTGCCGCCCACGCTGCGGGCGGCGAACGCGAACGCGTCGTTCTCGTGCATCAGTGCGTGGTAGTCGCGGCCGGACAGCAGCGGACGCACGCGAAGGCGCACGCCAGGCGTGTCGCGGGATAGCCGCCAGGTGAGCAACACGCTGCCGTCCTGGCGATCGACGATCAGCTCGTGGACGATCTCGATTTCGTCCAAACCGCGAAATGTCCAGCGCGGCCAGGGCTCGTGCGAGAAGGCGGCCAGGAAGTCGATTCCGCGGGGATGCACGACGTTCGGCCTGTAGCGTTGCGTGCTCAACGGGAAAGTGCCCGAAGGCGCATCCACCCACGCCTCAACACCGTTGACTAGGACCACGCGGCCGGAAGGCGGCGTGCGCGCCACCAGCAACAGTGCGTGATAACGGCGGGTGCGAAACGTCCCGACGGTGCCGGATGCGTAACCTCCGGTGCCGTCGCTCTCGAGCCATTCGTCCTGCAGCGACGCGGGACTCACTGCTCCTGCTTCGCCGCGTCGAGCCTGTCGTCGCTCGTGAGTCCCGGCGGCTTGTTCTGCAGCGCGTATTCGGCGTACTGGTGGATCAGCTTGGCAACGACGCCGGTCCAGCCGGTCTGGTGGCTGGCGCCCAAGCCTTCGCCGGTGTCGCCGTGGAAGTATTCGTAGAACGAAATGAGATCCATCCAGTGCGGATCGGTCTGAAACTTCGTGCGCTTGCCGTTGACTGGCCGGCTGCCCGTGTCGTCCTGCAGGAAGAGTTCGATCAGCCGATAGGAAAGATCGGTGGTCACCTCCCACAGCGTGGCCTCTTTGCCTGACCCCGCGGGCAGCTCCACCTTGAATTGGTCACCCAGATAGTAGTGGTGTTTCTGCAGCGCTTCGATCAGCAGAAAGTTGAGCGGGAACCACACGGGCCCGCGCCAGTTGGAGTTGCCGCCGAACAGTCCCGACGTGGACTCTGCCGGCGCATAATCGAGCGAAAAGTGCTGTCCATTGATGTCGAGCATGAACGGATTCGTGGCATGGTGTTTCGACACCGAGCGCACGCCGTTCGGGCTCAGCAACCCCTGCGCGTCCAGCACCTTGGTGAGTATGCGCCGCAGCTTCGCCGAGTCGACGATGCCTAGCCGAACACGGTCTTCGATGCCCAGGTGCGTCGGGTCCGCGATGCCCGTCAGGAGGTCCGGCCGGTACATCGCGAACCAGCGCAGGCGCTTGCCGAAATCCGGGAACGCCTCCAGGCTGGCCCGGTCGCCGATGCCCATGGCGTAGATGGGGATCAATCCCGCGATCGACTGGACGCCGATGCGAAAGCAGCGGCCGTCGGGGAATTTAAGCACGTCGTAGTAGTAGCCATCCTCGTCGTCCCACAGACCGTCCTGCCGGCCGCCCATCTGGTTGACCGCGGCGCCGATATAGACGAAGTGTTCGAAGAATTTGGTGGCGATGTCCTCGTAGACGTCGTCCTCCTTGGCCAGCTCCAGCGCGATGCCGAGCAGGTTGAGGCAGTACATGGCCATCCAGCTCGTACCGTCCGCCTGCTCGAGTTGGCCACCGACGGGCAATCCCGACGTGCGGTCGAACGCGCTGATGTTGTCCAGCCCCAGGAAGCCGCCCTCGAAAATGTTGTTGCCTTCGGCGTCCTTGCGGTTGACCCACCACGTGAAGTTGAGCAGCAGTTTCTGGAAGACTTTCTCCAGGAACGCGCGGTCGCCACGGCCGTACATCTTCTGTTCGATCTGGTAGACGCGAATGGCCGCCCAGGCGTGGACAGGCGGGTTTACGTCGCTGAATGCCCATTCGTAGGCCGGGATCTGGCCGTTCGGATGCATGTACCACTCACGCATCAGCAGCAGCAGCTGGTCCTTTGCGAAATCGGGATCGATCATCGCGAGTGGCACGCAGTGGAACGCCAAGTCCCACGCGGCGAACCACGGATACTCCCATTTGTCGGGCATCGACAGGACGTCGCCGGCGGCGAAGTGCCGCCAGGTGTGGTTGCGCCCGTTCTTGCGCTCTTCGGGAGGCTTGAATCCGGCTTTGTCGCCATCGAGCCAGCGATTCACCATGTAGCGGTAGTACTGCTTGCTCCACAAGAGGCCGGCAAACGCCTGCCGCTGCACGTTGCGCATGTCGTCCGACAGCGGGAACGGCGTGATGCGATGGTAGAACGCATCGGCCTCGAGCTGCCGCTGGATGAACGTGGCGTCGAAGTGATGCGAAAACGGGGTCGCGAGATCGCCGTCCGGACACAGGCGCAGGCAGATCACCGTGGATTCCCCGGCGGGAACGACGCGCGAGTAGTACGCGGCGGCCTTCGTGCCGGTCCTGTCCGGATTGACCGCGTCTCGCCGGCCGTGAACGAGGAAATTGTCGAACGCGTCCTTCACGTACGGCTGCGCGTTGGGCTGGCCGAAGATGCGTTGCGTGTTCGTGTTGTTCTCGGTGAACAGCAGATCGTCGGGTTTCTCGCAGTAGAGCAAATACGGCGGTAGCGACCGGTGCGTGGTCTTGAGCGCGGTCACCAAAGGACCGGGACGCGCGACCTCGATCCGCGGCTTGACCATCCCCATCGAGTCCGGGTACCACGTCCACACGTTCTTGAACCACAGCGTCGGCAGCAGATGCAAGGGCGCAGCGTCCGGGCCGCGATTGGTGGCCGTGATGCGGATCAGGATGTCGTCGGGCGTCGCCTTCGCGTACTCGACCAGCACATCGAAGTAGCGGTCGTCGTCGAAGACGCCGGTGTCGAGCAGCTCGTATTCCGGTTGAAGGCGGCTGCGGCGGCGGTTTTCCTCCACCAGGTCGCTATAGGGAAAGGCCCGCTGCGGATACTTGTACAGGTACTTCATGTACGCGTGGCTGGGCACGTTGTCGAGGTAGAAGTAGTACTCCTTCACGTCCTCGCCGTGATTGCCCTCGGGTCCGGTCAGGCCGAACATCCGTTCCTTGATGATCGGATCCCGGCCGTTCCAGAGCGCCAACGCGAAGCAGAGCTGCTGGCGGTCATCGCAAATGCCCGCGATTCCGTCCTCGCCCCAGCGATAGGCGCGCGACCGCGCGTGATCGTGCGGAAAGTAATCCCAGGCGGAGCCTGACGCACTGTAGTCCTCGCGCACGGTGCCCCATTGCCGTTCGCTCAGGTAAGGTCCCCAGCGCCGCCAAGGCACTTTCTGCGCGCGCGCCGCGGCCAGCCGCTGTTCTTCCGCGGTCTGCGGCGGCGGGTTCGTGCTTTGCGGCGCCTGCGGTTCAGTCGTTTTCTGCGAGGCCATGTCCTGCGCTCAGTGTCGCGAGTCGGCCGATGGTGAACGCGAAGAGCCGGCCGCGCAAGGCTCCGGACGGGCGCACGTCGCATTTCGGCAAACAATCCGGGACGGAATTTCCTACGGCCTTCCCCGCGAGCCCGCAGCCATGGATAATCGGACCGTTGCCGCAGCCGGTAGCACGCATTCGGCTGTATTCCACCGCCAGCCAAAAGGAGTTCGCCATGTCGCAAGAAAATTCCTCCGCCAGCCGCCGCCGTTTTTTCCGTATCACGGCCGTGGGACTTGCCGCCGCGCCGTTTGCCACCGCACTCATGAGCGGCCCTGCGCATGCCGTCGACACCGTGAAGGAATCCGATCCGACGGCAGCCGCCCTCGGCTATGTCGTCGACGCGACGAAATCCGCCAAGCGCACCGACAAGGCGGCCACCTGTTCCACGTGCAGCCTCTTTTCCGGCAAGGCGGGCGCAGCGGATGGTCCTTGCACGATCTTCCAGGGCAAGTTGGTCAGCGCCAAGGGATGGTGCACCGCGTGGGTCAAGAAGGCCTGAACCCGTAGTGGAAAGGTCGCTGCCGGAATTCGGCTGATCCTGATTTGCGTGCTTGCCCCGCCGCATCGGGGCGGAAGGACGGGGGAATCGCCATGGCGGCGGCAACCGACTCGCATCCGGCCGGCCGGGAGGTCATCGATGTCGGCTATGTGACGATGGTCGCCGGTGCGGCGGCGATCGGCGGCTTTCTCTTCGGCTATGACAGCGCGGTGATCAACGGCGCGGTTCCCGGCATCCAGGCGACGTTCAAGTCCGGCTCCGCGGCGACGGGCTTCGCCGTGGCGTCGATCCTCATCGGGTGCGCCATCGGCGCGCTGTTCGCGGGCCGCATCGCCGATATCGTCGGCCGCCGCCGGACATTGCTGCTCACCGGCGTCGTGTTCACGTTGAGCGCGCTGTGGACCGGCTTCGTCGGAACGGAAACGATGTTCAACGCGGCGCGGTTCGTCAGCGGCATGGCCGTCGGCGCTGCAAGCGTCGTGTCGCCGGCCTATATCGCCGAGGTATCTCCCGCCTCCATACGCGGCCGCCTGACGTCGCTCAACCAGATGGGCATCGTCGTCGGCATTTTCGTCGCGCTGCTGGTGGATTATCTTGTCGCCGCCGCAGCGGGCGGCGTGACGAACACGTTCTGGTTCGGGCTTGAAGCGTGGCGCTGGATGTTCCTGAGCGAGGCCGTCCCCGCGCTTGCACTGGTTCTCGCCGCGTGCTGGATTCCGGAGTCGCCGCGCTACCTGGTCCGCAATGGCCGCGACGGTGACGCACTGGCGGTGATGCAGCGCATCTCGCCTTCCATCGGGCCGGCGAAAATCGATGAGATCAGGGTCACATTCGCCGGCGAGCGCAAGCCGCGGCTGGCCGACCTGCTGGGGCCCGACAACCGGCTGCTGCCGGTGGTTTGGATCGGCATCGCCCTGTCGTGCCTGCAGCAGTTCGTCGGCATCAACGTGATCTTCTATTACGGCACGACGTTGTGGGAGGCGGTCGGGTTTTCCGATGCCGACTCGCTGCGGATCAACGTCATCAGCAGCACGATCAACATCGGGGCGACCGTCATCGCGATCTCGCTGATCGACAGGGTAGGACGCCGGCCGCTGCTGCTGTGGGGCGCTGTCGGCATGGCGGTAACACTCGGCGTTCTTGCGCTGATGTTCGCCACCGCCACCACCGGCGCCGACGGCAAGGTGGCGCTCTCCCATGGCAACGGCCTGATCGCGTTGTGCGCCGCCAACCTGTACGTGCTGGCGTTCGGCGTGTCGTGGGGGCCGGCGGTGTGGACGATGCTGAGCGAAATGTTTCCCAACCGGGTGCGCGGCTCCGCGCTGGCGGTGGCGGCCACCGCGCAGTGGCTGGCGAACTGGCTGATCACGGTCACGTTCCCGATCATGCTCAAGAACATGGGCTCGGCGCTCGCCTACTCCGTGTACGCGGTCTTTGCCGCAGTGGCGATCTTCTTTGTCGTGCGGTACATCAGCGAGACCCGCGGGCGCACGCTCGAGGAGATGTGATGTTGCGCTGGATATCGCGGGCATCGCGAATCGCGCTCTTCGCGGCGATGTTGGCGCAGCTGCCAACGATCGCGTACGCGCAGTTCGAGGCCGTGCCGAGCCCCGCGAAGCCCGACAATGCGTACGACCGCGCCGTCGCCAATCCCAAGCGGGACCATGCCGCGCGCTCGCTCCTGGACGGTCTGCCGTATGCTCAGCAGCGCGAGCCCATTGCGGACGACGATGCCGTGCAAGGCGTGCTGCAGACCGGCGACGCGCAATCGTGGCCGCGCCTCTATCGCGGCGGCGACCTGCTCGTCACGGGACTGCTGAATGGCGCCGTCGCGCTGTTCGGCATGACGCAAAACCTGTTCGGACCGCCCGCGGCGCTCGCGCCCGCCGGATACAAGACTAACCCGCAGTGGGGTGAGTTCTTCATCGAGCCGGGATTGAGCGCGACGTACCGTCTGGGGCCGTCGGCGACGCTGTACGGCAGCTTCGCGTACATCGAGTCGAGCACGCGCGGCATGGACAATTGTTGTGTGGACAACATCTACTACGGGAATCGCGAGCTGTTGTTCGGCGGCATTCGCTGGCGCGACTCCGGCAGCGGGCTCTCACTGGACGCTTCGTATGGCCAGCAAGACTTCACCGTCGGCAACCAGATGCTGCTGGGGCGCGCGGGCAGCAACGGCGCGCACCGCGGCGCCAATCAGATCGGGCCGCGCAATGCCTGGGCCAATGCGGGCATCGTCAAGGGGGCGTGGCAGGATTTCAACGTGCAGGCGTTCTATTTGAAACCCAACGAAGAGCCCACCGAGGCGACCGGCACCATTTTCAACGGCATCAACGCCGAGTGGCTTCACGCCGGGCCGGTGCGACTGGGCTTCATGTACCTGTATGTGCCCAACTCGAATATCGTGACGCGCGACCAGCTCAACGTCTACGATTTTCGAGCACGCGTGCATCCGCTGCCGTCGACGCCCCACTTCTGGATCGACGGCGAGTACGCATGGCAGCGCAAGAGCAGCGTTGCCGCTGACGGCTGGTATGCGCAGGCCCAATACAACGCGCTGGAAACGGCGTGGATGCCGCTCTTCTCGCTGCGCTATTCGTCGTTGTCCGGCGACCGGCCCGGTAGCACACGTTGGGAAGGCTTCGACCCGCTGTATTTCTCGGGCAGCGATCCCAACTGGTACCAGGGACAGATCGGCTCGTCGATCTTCAACAATACCAATCTCCACACGGCCAGCGCCTCGGTGGTGTTGACACCCGACGACAGGAACATCGTCGAGTTGCGCTACCTGTACTTCACGGCGGACCAGGTGAACTCGCCGCTCGCGATTCCTGCGGTCGGCGCCGCGCCAGCCAGCGGCGGCGGCGTCCCCAACAAGGCGCTGGCCAGCGAGTTCGACGTCAGCTATACCTACACTTTCAACAAGAATGTAAACATGAATGCCTTTGCCGCGTATGCGTCGCCGCTGGCCGGCTACAAGGAGCTCTATGCGTCCTACGGCGGCAGCGCCAGCGGGTGGTGGTTTCTCGGAACCCAGCTGAACGTCAGCTACTGAGGTCGCCCTTTGCCATGAGCGAAACTCTCCCAATCATTTATCTCGCGCGGCACGGCGAAACCGAATGGAGTCTGTCCGGGCGGCACACGGGCCTGACCGATCTGCCGCTCACGACGCGCGGCGAACAGGATGCGCGCGAATTGGGCGTGCGGCTTTCGCAACTGGACGTTTCCCGGGTATTTACCAGTCCGTTGCAGCGCGCTTCGCGCACATGCGCGCTGGCGGGCTTCGGCGATCGCGCTGAGGCCGACCGCGACCTGGTCGAGTGGGACTATGGCGAGTACGAAGGCCGGACGACGCGCGAGATACGGCTAAGCCGGCCCGGATGGTCGCTGTTTCGCGACGGCTGCCCCGGCGGTGAGGCGTTGCGCGAAATCGGGGCGCGGGCGGACCGTGTCGTGCAACGCGCGCGCGCCGAGCCCGGCAATGTCCTGCTGTTCTCTTCCGGCCATTTCCTGCGCGTGCTCGCGGCGCGCTGGCTCGACCTGGATCCCGCGTCGGGACAACGGTTCGTCCTTGGCACCACCGCGTTGTGCGCGCTCGGCTACGAGCACGACCGTTCGGAACCGGTGATCCGCCTGTGGAACCAGGTCGCCACCGCCGGTCCGTGACGCAAGTGGTTCTGGAGTATGATTTGACGGTCATTGCATGGCGCCCGAAGTCGGCCCCGGCGGCGCCACGCTCCTCCGACAAGTGACAGGTGAACCGATGAACGCGACCCGGAAGCTGCACGATATCGGCCAGAGCCTTTGGCTCGACAACATCACGCGCGACCTGCTCGAGAGCGGGACGCTCGAACGCTACATCGGCGAACTGTCGGTAACGGGTCTCACATCGAATCCGACGATCTTCAACAACGCCATCAAGAACAGCAGCGATTACGACCCGGCGATTCGCAGCAAGCTGAAGGCCGGCAAATCGGGCGAGAGCCCTGTTCTTCGAACTGGCGATCGACGACGTCACGCGCGCGGCCGACATGTTCCGGCCGGTCTTCGCGCGCACCGGTGGCGTCGACGGCTAGGTATCGCTCGAAGTATCGCCGCTGCTCGCGCACGACACGAGCACGACGCTTCGCGTGGCCAAGGAGCTGCATGCGAAAGCCGGCCGCCCGAACCTGTTCATCAAGATACCCGGCACCAAGGAGGGGCTGCCGGCGATCGAAGAGGCCATCTTCGCCGGCGTGCCCATCAACGTGACGCTGCTCTTCTCGCGTGAACACTACATCGCCGCGGCCGAGGCGTACCTGCGCGGCATCGAACGGCGCATCGCCGCGGGGCTCGACCCGGACGTGGGCTCTGTGGCGTCCGTGTTCATCAGTCGCTGGGACGCAGCGGTCGCCGGCAAGATGCCCGCGCCGCTGGCCAATACGCTCGGCATCGCGATCGGCCAGCGCACCTACAAGGCGTACTGCGACCTGGTTGCGTCGCCGCGCTATCGGCGCGTGATGAACGCCGGCGGTCGCCCGCAGCGGCTGCTGCTCGCCAGCACCGGCACCAAGGATCCGAAGGCCTCGGACATTCTCTACATCAAGGCGCTGGCCGCGCCGTTCACCGTCAATACGATGCCGGAGAACACGCTGCTGGCGTTCGCGGACCATGGCGACGTTACCTCGACCACGCCGGCCGACGGCGGCGATTGCGAAACCGTACTGTCGGCATTCGCGAAGGCGGGTACCGACATCGACGCGCTCGCCGCGCGCCTGCAAAGCGAGGGCGCCGAGTCGTTCGTCAAGTCGTGGAACGAGCTGATGGCGGTGATCGCGTCGAAGAGCGCGTCGCTCGCGAAGGCGGCGTAGTCACCGCGGTTCGCCCGCCAAGGGCGTCATTTCCGTCACGAAGGGCGAGGCCATGAAGGTGCTGGTGATCGATGTCGGCGGGACGACTGTCAAGATCCTCGCCACCGGACAGCGCGAGCCGCGCAAGTTCGAATCCGGCCTCACGATGACCGTCGCGCAGATGGTCCGCGGCGTCAACAAGGCGGCGGCCGGCTGGACCTACGATCACGTTTCCATCGGCTATCCGGGCGTGGTGAAGAAGAACCAGCCGACGACGGAGCCCTACAATCTGGCCCCCGGCTGGGTGAAGTTCGATTACGCAAAGGCCTTCCGCCGTCCGGTGAAGATCATCAACGATGCTGCCATGCAAGCGCTCGGCAGCTACAAGGGCGGCACCATGCTGTTCCTGGGATTGGGCACCGGACTGGGGACTACGCTGATCGTGGACGGCGTCGTCGTACCGATGGAATTGGCACACCTTCCGTATCGCAAGTCCACGTACGAGGACTACGTCGGTGCGCATGCAATCGAGCGTTTCGGAAGGAAAAAATGGCGCAAGCGTGTAGAGGACGTAATCGAACGCCTCACCACCGCATTCCGGCCGGACGACGTCGTCCTCGGCGGCGGCAACAGTCGGCAGCTGAAGGAGTTGCCGCCGGGATGCCGGCTCGGCGACAACGACAATGCCTTCCTCGGCGGGTTCCGGATGTGGGGTGACGCGAGGCCGAAACTACACGCCGCGGCGCGCGAGCCCGCCGGCGCCGCGAAGAAGCGTTCGCGCTAGTCGCCACCGATCGGTCCGCGCGCATGGTCTCTCCTGCTTTCGACCTCCCGCCCCTGACGTCGCGGCCAGCATGGAAAGCGCTTGCCGCGCACTTCGCGACCGTCAAGGACATCGAACTCAAGCAGTTGTTCGCTGACGAACCGCGTCGCGGCGAGCGCCTGACTGCGGAGGCCGCCGGAGTCTATCTCGATTACTCGAAGAATCGCGTGACCGACGCGACGATCGCACTGCTGCTGCAATTGGCTGAGGAGTCGGGGTTGCGCGCGCACATCGACGCCATGTTTCGCGGCGACCGGATCAACGTCTCCGAAAACCGCGCGGTGCTGCATGTGGCGCTGCGTGCGCCGGGCGGCGAGTCCATCGTCCTCGACGGCAGGAACGTGGTGCCCGATGTCCACGCCGTGCTCGACCGCATGGCGGATTTCGCCAGCCGCGTCCGCAGCGGCGCGTGGAAGGGACATACCGGCAAGCGCATCCGCAACGTGATCAACGTCGGCATCGGCGGCTCCGACCTGGGGCCGGTGATGGCCTACGAGGCGCTCAGGCATTACAGCGACCGCTCGATGACGTTCCGCTTCGTGTCCAATGTCGATGGCACGGACTTCGCCGAGGCGGTGCGCGATCTCGACGCGGCGGAGACGCTATTTGTCATCTCGTCCAAGACCTTCACCACGCTGGAAACGATGACCAACGCGCAAACAGCGCGCGACTGGTTGCTGACTGCGCTGGGAGGCGACGCGGCCGCCGTGGCGAAGCATTTCGTCGCCGTTTCCACCAACGCGGAAAAGGTGGCGGCGTTCGGCATCGACACGGGCAACATGTTCGGATTCTGGGACTGGGTGGGCGGCCGCTATTCGATGGACTCGGCCATCGGACTCTCGACGATGCTCTCCATTGGCCCCGACAACTTCCGCGCCATGCTCGCCGGCTTCCACGAGATGGACGAGCACTTCCGGACGGCGCCATTCGAACGCAACCTGCCGGTGCTGCTTGGTCTGATCGGCGTCTGGTACACCGATTTCTTCGGCGCGCAAACAGTGGCAGTCCTTCCCTACGAGCAATACCTGAAGCGCTTTCCCGCGTATCTGCAGCAGCTGACCATGGAGAGCAACGGCAAGCACGTGACACAGGACGGAACGCGCGTCGACTACGCGACCGGACCGATGTACTGGGGCGAACCCGGCACCAACGGCCAGCACTCGTTCTACCAGCTGATTCACCAGGGAACGCGGCTCATTCCCTGCGACTTCATCGGATTCGCGAAGACGCTCAATCCTTTGGGCCGGCACCACGACATCCTGATGAGCAACGTCTTCGCGCAAGCGGAGGCGCTCGCGTTCGGCAAGACCGCCGCGCAGGTGAAGGCCGAGGGCACGCCGGATTGGCTTGTTCCGCACCGCGTGTTCGAGGGCAACCGGCCGTCCAACACGATCCTGCTGGACCAGCTGACGCCAGCCGCGCTGGGGAAGCTGGTCGCGCTGTACGAACACAGCGTGTTCACGCAGGGCACGATCTGGGGCATCGATTCGTTCGATCAGTGGGGCGTGGAACTGGGCAAGGTCCTTGCGCAACGGATCATCCCGGAACTCGAAAGTGTTGCCGATCCGGATCTCGGCCACGACAGCTCGACCAACGCGCTCATCCGGCATTACCGTCGGGGTCGGCAGAAGTGAGGCCGCCAAGTCGCCGCCCGACTTGCAAGCAAATGGAAACCAAAGGAAAGGCATCATGCAACTAGGAATGATCGGGTTGGGGCGCATGGGCGCGAACATGGTTCGCAGGCTGCTCAAGCACGGCCACCAATGCACGGTCTTCGACATGTCGCCGAAGGCTGTACAGGAACTGGTCCAGGACAAGGCGATGGGAGCGACGTCGCTCGCGGATTTCGTGGCCAAGCTCGCCAAGCCGCGCGCAGTGTGGCTGATGGTGCCGGCCGCCGTGGTGGACAAGACCCTCGCCGGCATCCTTCCGCTGCTCGAGCCCGGGGACATCCTGATCGACGGCGGCAACTCGTATTACGTCGACGACATCCGCCGCGCAAAGGAATTGGCGCCCAAGGGCGTCCATTACGTCGACGTGGGCACCAGCGGCGGCGTGTGGGGGTTGGAGCGCGGATATTGCATGATGATCGGCGGCGAGCCGGACGTGGTCAAACATCTCGACCCGATATTCGCCACGCTGGCACCCGGCATCGGCAGCATCGAGCGCACGTCCGGGCGGGAGAAGGCCACCGGCACGGCGGAGCAGGGGTACCTGCATTGCGGACCGAACGGTGCCGGCCACTTCGTCAAGATGGTCCACAACGGGATCGAGTACGGATTGATGGCGGCCTACGCCGAGGGCATGAACATCCTGCGCGCGGCCAACGTAGGCAAGCACGTTCACGATATCGACGCGGAGACCACGCCGCTGCGCGACCCCGAGCACTATCAGTACGATCTCAACCTGCCGGACATCGCCGAGGTGTGGCGGCGCGGAAGCGTCGTTTCGTCATGGCTGCTCGACCTGACGGCTTCCGCGCTGAACAAGGACCCGGCGCTCGCCCAATTCTCGGGCCGCGTGTCGGACTCCGGCGAAGGGCGCTGGACGATCAAGGCCGCCATCGACGAGGCGGTTCCCGCGCCCGTGCTCACGACCGCGCTCTACGAACGCTTCAGTTCGCGTGGCGAGGCGATGTTCCAGGACAAGCTGCTGTCGGCCATGCGGTTCGAGTTCGGCGGTCACGTCGAGAAGAAGGACGGCCAGTGAGCTGCCAATGACGACGGGCGATGCCGTGCGCTCCGACGCGCTGGTGTTCTTCGGTGCCACGGGCGACCTTGCCTACAAGAAGATATTTCCGTCGCTGCAGGCGATGATCAAGCGCGGTCACCTCGACGCGCCGGTGATCGGGGTCGCCAAGGCCGGTTGGAACCTGGACCAGTTTCGCGCCCGCGCCCGCGACAGCCTGGAAAAGCACGGTGGACTCGACACCGCGGCATTCGCCAAGCTCCTCGGACTGCTGCGCTACATCGACGGCGATTATGGCGATGCCGCAACTTTTGCTGCTTTGCGGCGGGAACTGGGGGATGCAAGACAGCCAGCGCACTACCTTGCCATTCCGCCAAGTCTTTTCGAGTCCGTCGTCGAGCAACTCGCCAAGGCCGGATGCACCGCCGGCGCGCGGGTCATCGTCGAGAAGCCGTTCGGCCATGACCTCGCTTCGGCGCGTGAACTCAATCAAATCCTTTACCGCAACTTCGACGAAGCCCACATCTTTCGCATCGACCACTACCTGGGCAAGGGCCCGGTGCACAACATGCTGCATTTCCGCTTTGCCAACGGCTTCCTGGAACCATTCTGGAACCGCCATCATGTGGAAAGCGTTCAGATCACGATGGCGGAAGACTTCGGCATCCAAGGTCGCGGCGCATTCTACGACCAGACCGGAACCGTGCGCGACGTCGTCCAGAATCATCTTTTCCAGGTACTGGCCAACCTGGCGATGGAGCCGCCGGCGCGTACCGACAGCGAGTCGATCCGCGAGGAAAAGGTCAAGGTGTTGAAGTCAGTCGCCACGCTTGCGCCTCAGGATATCGTGCGCGGCCAGTTCCATGGATACAAAGCCGAGCCTGGCGTTGCCGCGGCCTCGACGGTGGAGACGTTCTGTGCGCTGCGCCTGGCGATCAACTCCTGGCGCTGGCAAGGAGTGCCTTTCTTCATTCGCGCCGGCAAGTGCCTGCCGGTCACCGCCACGGAAATATTCGTCCGGCTGAGGCAGCCGCCGTCCGTGTATTCGCTGCCCAATCAATTGCCGAACCACATGCGATTTCGTATCAGTCCCGACATCACGATCGCGCTTGGTGTCAACGCCCTCTCCCCGGAGGACGAAAGCGTGGGGCTGGCTACCGAAATGATCGCCAGCCGGCATCCTGCCGCCGGCGAAATGGACGCGTACGAACGCGTGCTGGGCGATGCGATGCACGGCGACGCCACGCTCTTCGCGCGCGAGGATTACGTCGAGGAAGCCTGGCGCATCGTCGACCCAGTGCTGCGTGCCAATACGCCGGTCCACGAATACCTGCCGCAGACGTGGGGTCCGCCGGAAGTGCAGAAGGTGTCGCCGAATGGCGGCTGGCACAATCCCGTCGCGGGTTCCTGACGCAACCGCCTTGAACGTCGTCGTCCTCCCCGATGCCGACGCGGTCGCGCAACGCGCTGCGGAATTCATTCATGCGGCCGCGCAGGAGGCGGTGGCCGCGCGCGGCCTGTTTGCGTTTGCCGTGAGTGGTGGCCGCACGCCTTGGCGCATGCTGGCCGCGCTCGCCGCGCTCGCGATGCCGTGGGACCGGACCCATCTGTTTCAGGTCGACGAACGCGTGGCGCCGCAGGGCGATCCCGACCGCAACATGACGCACATCGCCGAGAGCCTGTTGTCGCGGGCAGCGTTGGCTCCGGACCACGTGCACGCGATGCCGGTGAACGCGCCGGATCTTCCTTCAGGCGCCGCGCAGTACGCCAGGGATATCGAGGCCGTCGCCGGCCCGATGCCTGCACTCGACCTCGTGCACCTGGGGCTGGGACCCGACGGGCACACCGCGTCGCTGGTGCCGAATGACCCGGTGATGCAGATCACGGGCGCGGCCGTCGCTCTGACTGCGCCGTATCAGGGGCACCGCCGAATGACGCTGACGTATCCGGTGCTGGATCGCGCACGCAGCGTGCTGTGGCTGGTCACCGGAGCGGAGAAGGCGCCGATGCTCGCGCGCCTGATGGCAGGCGATCGCACCATTCCCGCTGGTCGTGTGAACAGCGAGCGCGCGGTGGTCCTCGTCGATGCGGCCGCGCGTGCGCGCTAGCTACGGAGGGCCCATGGCCGCACCGCAGGACATAGACACGCTCTGCATCAACACGATCCGCACGCTGTCGATCGACGCCGTGCAGGCCGCGAACTCCGGTCACCCGGGAACACCGATGGCGCTGGCGCCGCTCGTGTACACGCTGTGGAATCGCGTGATGCGCTTCGACCCGAGCGATCCGATCTGGCCCAATCGCGACCGGTTCGTGCTGTCCAACGGACACGCGTCGATGCTGCTTTGGTCCGTGCTGCACCTGACCGGCACTCAGGCGGTGAACGCCGACTATGAAACCGTCGGCAAGCCGGCGGTGACGCTCGACGACATCCGCCGCTTCCGGCAACTCGGCAGCAAGGCGCCGGGCCATCCCGAATACCACCTGGTCTCCGGTGTCGAGGCCACGACCGGTCCTCTGGGGCAGGGCATCGCGATGAGCGTAGGCATGGCCATCGGCGAGCGTTGGCTGGCCGCCAACTACAATCGGCCGGGCTTCGATGTCTTCGACTACGACATCTATGCGATCTGCGGCGACGGCTGCCTGATGGAAGGCGTGGGATCCGAAGCGGCATCGTTGGCCGGGCATCTGGGCCTCGACAACCTGTGCTGGATCTACGACAACAACCACATCACGATCGAAGGCAGCACGCAGATCGCGTTCACCGAAGACGTCGCCGCGCGCTTTCAGGGCTACGGCTGGAACGTGCTGCGCATTGGCAACGCCAACGACATCGAGCGCATCGAAGGCGCGCTGGAGGTATTTCGCACGACGCGCGGCCGGCCGACGTTCATCATCCTCGACAGTCATATCGGCTACGGCTCGCCCAACCGCCAGGACACGGCTGCAGCGCATGGCGAGCCGCTTGGTGTGGACGAGGTTCGCCTCACCAAGCGCGCGTACGGCTGGCCCGAGGATGCGCAGTTCCTGGTGCCGAAAGGTGTGCCTGAACATTTTGCGGCGGGCGTCGGCGCGCGCGGTACCGCGGCGCACGCCGCGTGGAACGAACTCTTCGCGGGTTATCGGGCGCAGCATCCACAATTGGCGGACGCCGTCGATCGGATGCAGCGGCGCGAGTTGCCGGCCGGTTGGGACAGAAAGCTGCCGGTCTTCGCCGCGGATGCCAAAGGTGTTGCCGGCCGTGACGCCTCGGGTCAGGTGCTGAACGTCCTCGCGCAGAATGTTCCCTGGCTGCTTGGCGGCTCCGCCGATCTCGGGCCATCGAACAAGACGACGCTCAAGTACGACGGTGCCGGCGACGTTCAGCCCGGTACGCCGGGCGGCAGGAACCTGCACTTCGGCATTCGCGAGCACGCGATGGGCGCGGTGGTGAACGGCCTGTCGCTGTCCAAGCTGCGGCCTTTCGGCGCCACGTTCTTCATCTTCAGCGACTATGCGCGCCGGCGATTCGCCTGTCCGCGCTGATGGAACTGCCGACAATCTTCGTGTTCACGCACGACGCGATGGGCGACGGCGAAGACGGCCCCACGCACCAGCCGATAGAACAGCTCGCTTCATTGCGCGCGATTCCCGGACTCACGCTGATTCGTCCCGGTGATGCCAACGAAGTCGTCGAGGCATACCGGTACGTGATGCAGTTGCGCCACCGGCCGGCAGTCATCGTACTGTCGCGGCAGCCGCTGCCGACCCTCGACCGCACGAAATATGCGTCGGCCGTAGGTGTCGCGCGCGGAGCGTATGTGCTCGGCGAGGCGCCCGGAGGCAATCCCGAGGTCATCCTCATCGCGACTGGCAGCGAGGTCAGCCTGGCCGTGGCGGCGCATGAAACGCTCGTCGCGTCCGGGATTCGGTCCTGTGTGGTCTCGATGCCATCCTGGGACATCTTCGAGCAGCAGCCGCGGGACTATCGCGACAGCGTGCTGCCGCCAACGATTACGGCACGCGTGGCCATCGAGCAGGCGTCGACATTCGGCTGGGAACGCTACGTCGGCACGACGGGGCGCGTCGTCGGCATGCACACCTTCGGCGCCTCGGCACCACTCAAGGCGCTGCAACAGCACTTCGGGTTCGAGCCGGAAAGCGTTGTCGCCATCGCGAAGGAACTGCTCGGTAGTACGTAGGCGGCGCGGGCCTTTCCGGCACTGGAAATCGTTCCAAATCCGGAATTGGCCAAAGTCGGATAAAATGACGTCCTGCGGGTGCGAAGTTCCGGTCGCCCGCATGCCGATGCGGCCGCTATATGGCGTCGCGATCGGCGTGTCTTTCAATGGTGGCTGTAGCTCAGTTGGTAGAGTCCTGGATTGTGATTCCAGTTGTCGCGGGTTCGAGTCCCGTCAGCCACCCCACCTAGATGGCCTCACCCAGTTAGTAAGCACTATTTCATGTCCGCCATGGGACACTGGCGGGACACTCAAGGCCAGAAAACGCCGCGCATCTTCGATGCGCGCGCCTGGGCCACCCCGTTTGGCTCCGACGATAGACTGCTTCCGGCCATAAGCAGACCTTGGGCTGGACGGCGAGCATATCCAAAACGCCCGGGGTCAGAACTTCGGTCAACCTGAGATCAGTTTGTGCCGAGACTTGGCGAACTGGAGATTGTTACGCGGGGAGGGGACCTGAATCGCGTAATGCCCAATGCTTCGTAGATTTCGGCTGGGTAATAGACGACCCCCTCCTTCATCACCAGGCTGACATCACGGATCTTAGCGATGTCCTGGGTTGGATCGCCATCGACCAGGATCAGATCGGCAAGCAAGCCCTCTTTGACCGCCCCGAGCTGATCCGACAGTTGCGTGTATCTCGCGCCATTGCGCGTCGCGATCTGCAGCGCCTGCGGCGCACCGATTCCGGCCTCGACGAACAACTCAAGCTCGCGATGAAGGGTGAAACCCGCGATCTGATCGGTCCCAGCCACCAGCGGAACGCCCGCCGCATATAGACGCCGCGTTAGCTCCAGCAACTTTGCATACGAGTTGCGGAATCGCGCGGCATTGCCCGAATTGACGTCCATCGAGTTGACGAGCCACGCACGTCGCAGCGCCGGCGGGACGTGACTTGCGACCTTTCGGAAAGATGGGTTCGGCTCGCCCTGCCGTTGCGTCAACAGGGGCTCGAACGTGGTCAACGTGGTGTCGATCACCGTGCCGCGCGCCAATAGCAACTCGAAGAAAGCCCTGGCCTCACTCGAGTCCAGATCGATTTGTGCTGCATTGTCGCCGACGAGATAGAAGCGCAGAAGCGTTCGCGTATCGTCACCGGGCTTAACGAGAAAATTGAGCATTACCTGGTTGATGTGCTGAATCTCGTCATACCCGGCACGAACGGCGTCCTCGGCACGCATGAATGCCGGGACGTGCCCGCTCACCCGCATCCCCTGCGCGTGGGCGTAGGCCGCCAGCGGCTCGACCCAGTCCGGACGGATCGAATTGTAGAGCTTGATCTGGTGTCGACCGCGCTGCTTGTACCAATCGATGGCACGCTTTCCTTCATCCACCGAGTTGATGACGATCCCCAATCTGGATGCGAACGAGCTCTCGCCTTCGATGAACCCCGCCGGTACGATGCGCGGTCCCACGATGCTCCCGTTCTCAATATCTGTTCGCAGCTCCTCCAGCGCCTTGTTGTCGTTGCCCATGTCGCGGACGGTCGTCACGCCGGCGGCCAGTTGCAGCATCGCGTTCCAACGCCATTCGTGACCGTGCATGTCGAAGAGCGCCGGAAGCAGAAAACGTCCTTCGCCATCTATGATCGTCGCGGGATCGCGCGCAGTGGAGCCCGCGGGTGCGATCGAAGCGATATGTCCTCGGAAAACGAAAACGTCGAACGGCCCAAGCATCGTCGCGGAACCGGAATCGAATACACGCACCGACTTGATGAGAATCGGCCCGGAGAAACGATGCGTCAGGCTGTCCGACAGAGTCTTGAGTAGCTCGCGCTCGCCGTCCTGCTGAATTTTGAGGAGATCGTCGGCTCGCTCTTCCCAGCCGGGTTCGACAATAGCCACTCCGGGAAAGACGACCGCGAACAGTGCCCGGGTTTCGTCGTTGTGCAGCCACAGCAGCGTTGGCGAATAGTCGAATCCGAAAATTGCATACAGGGCGACATTTGCCTCGCGAGGACCGGAGCGCATTGTTGTCTCACGCACCTTTCGGATCGACAGCTGGCCCGCCGGCAACGCCGCAAGCTTTCCATCCCGTTGGCGTAGAAGCGCTCGCGCGATCACCGCGACGGTCTCGAAACTGTTTTCCACCGGGACATAGAGACCGGAAAGCTCCCCTGACTGCTCCCCGTGATCTGCGAGGGATTTCCAGTGCGCGCCGCCATTCGCAAACTCGAATGTCTCGTCGATCGGCGCCGCGAAGGTCGATTTGCCGCTGGCTTTGTACGAAACGAACCGACCTGTTGCGTCGAGTCTCATCTCCTCGTGGATATCCGGGCCACGCCCGTTATCCCGGTAGCTGAATTCGACAAGTATCCGGCCGTCGCTGGCGATGGTCACGACCTGCTCGCCAGCCGGCTTGCCCTGAAAGGTAATGACATGGCTTGTCGTCGCGTCAGCTTGGGCGACGCCGAACGGCAGCATCAGGAACGCCAGCGCAAAGACGCGGACCATCGACCCGGCGCTATGGTGCAAGATCACCGCACCATGCATATGCCCCTCCCCAACGAATGAGCGAGATGTTTACGCTTCGGTCCCGACAGCGTCATTCGGAAGACCACCAGTTCCCCCGTCGCTGGCGCGCCGAGAAAGCGTAGCATGGACTGACGTGCCTTTGGCAAACGGGGCGTCGACAACGCTCGAACTGATCCGCGCGCTTGGCGGCCCTGCGGTCGAGCGGCTACTTGCTAATCAAGGTGAGCTCGAGGCATTCCGCCGCTTTCAGGACCAACGCGCTCAGCGTGCAAGGGACTGCCATGCCCACTGCGGCGGTTCATGGGTACGCGGGCCCGGCGCAAGATTCGCTACGGGGCCCTGTTGATGAACGCACTTGACCTGCGTTGCGTCCCACGCGCGCTCGACGCCGTGCTCATGCAAGCGCGCCATTGAGTGTTGCGGGCCCCGCTGCCCCAAGAATTGACTAGCACTCACGGGCTGCTTATAGGCGGCAGAGCGAACCTGCCGCGCGGCGTGTCTGATCGCGCTAGCGCACGGCGGCCACGGCATTGAGCGGTGTTTCCGCTTCGGGGATCAGCGTCACAACCTGCGGACAGCGCAGGCACACTTCTGAGCCCTGCTCGGCGTACCAGCGACACTTCGGGCGGATAAGGCAGGACGGCAACGCGTCGACGACGGCCGGCAGGTCGTTCTTCACGCGGCCGCCGAGACCGCAGCGGTTGCCGTCGAAGTGGCCGCAGCGCGACTCGTCGCAACGCGCGCCAAAGCGCAGGATGCGCGTCGCGTCCTTGGTGGCGAACTGCTCCCGCCAGTTGAAGCTCTCCAGCGTGGCCTTCTTGAAGAAGGCGACGCGCGTCTCGGTCGGCGTGCCGGAAATGATGCCGAACGGACGCGCGCCCTCCATGTCCGGCTGAGCGCTCGGGCAGTCAAACCGCGAGCTCGAGCCCATCCCCGCCTCAGCGAAACAGGTCGACGTTGAGCTCGCGCGCGATGACGCCGACCAGAATGTCCTTACCGATCTTTGCCGCGATCGGTGTGCCTGGCAGGCCAGAGCCCTTGGCGAGTGTTGCGGCAACATCAACGGGACCGGAGCCCTTGAGGGTGCCCATCTCGCGAATGATGCGTCCGATCAGATCCCACTTGTAGACGACGTTTTCCTTGCCGAGGACAACTCCGTGGCGTTCGGCGGCGAGTACAGCAGCCTTATCGATGGCACGGGTCAATTGAGTGACAGTGATGACATCAGCGCGAGGCATAGGTCCCCTCCCAGATGGATATGGCCGTCGGCTTGGCGGCGGCGCAAGAATGCGCTTCGTCTGTCAAAACTGCAACACTCACCCGCGATGTATAGTCATTTCAAGCGCACGCGGCCGGCTTTACGGGAGCGCCCTATGCCTGAAAAGCCCGCCCGGGTACCCGAACCCGCCTCGCGCGCCCTGTCTACGGCTTGACTGATGAAGCAGGCGACGGCGACTGGGAAGCTGGGGGCGTTGCCGCAATGGATTTCGCGTCAGGGGGGAACGTCTGACCGAGCTTGAACGCAGCAGTTGAAACGCTCACCAGAACGCCTGCCACAACTACGAATAGCCCCCATAACTGCTTCGTAGTGAGTTGCGAGAAAAGTGCGCCGACTTTCAACGCGCTAGGGTCAAAATCAGTCCCTTCTGCATGGGACGATGATTGCTTTACGAGAGCAAGCCACTCGTCGAAAACCTGCTGGAACTGTTCAGTTCGCAAGACTGCTGGAGATAGATTGGTCTCAATAGCAATCCACTCTAGTCGGTCACTGAGCATTCCCTGTCGCTTCAATCCAGTTTGCACAAGAGTCAAGATTGGCACTCTTTGAGCGTATGCCATCGCCGATTCCATCTGATTCCAGATGGTCGGGTGAGACTCATCTCGAATCTCTTTCGGGTTGTTAGAGCCAGGTTTCTCCAAACCATTGAGAATTCTTGTTCGCTCGAAGGCAATGACGATCGCACCATTACATTCGCCGATTGTATCGCGCGCTGCCTGAACGGGTTGACGGAGCGAGTGCTTACTTCGTCCTACAGTCTGGGGGACACAGTTGTGAGATTTGAGATGCGCTTCGACGGCGGAGATGAACTCCTCCTGCGCTCCTGAATCCGGAGTTCCAACGCTGAGGAAGATCACATGCTTCGGCTCCATTTTCGCAATCTCCTTATTGCAATAGTCACGCTCAACGAGTACTTAGCTAACCCATGGCCTGTTGCCCGGGCGTAGCCCCGCATGCGGGACGTCCGCGTTGAGCGACGGGTTAGGCACGCTTGCGTCCCACTGCAGCCTTTGATAAGTCCTTCGCCACGATTGCGGCGCAAACGACAGCGGTTACTACAGCATAGAAGAGCACGAAGCGGTCCGGGTCGATGGGCTCAACGGAAAAAGACGATTCAAGCGGGCTCCCTTCTAGGAGCCTTCTGATTCCAACGGCCATTCTCCAGAGTTCCTGTTGAGATGTGACTACGGCCCACCCATTTCCGATTGCGAATGTAATGTAACCGAAGAGGATAGCAGCCACCTCGAGCCACCCGCGAGTTGCCTTCTCAGCGCCAATGGTATAACCCAAAACGGCAAGAGTTCCAACGGAGTAAAACTGCCACATCTGCATAATCACATCGCGGTGCTTTGAATAGACCTCGAACGCTTCCTTGAGTCAAAATGTACCCGAATCGCCCATACGATCGTCCTCCCTTGTCTCCCTGTGAGGCGCGCGCCTAACGAAGCAAGCTAACTTATGCCTCGCCCGATATCATTTCCCGGCCAGCGGATCACGGGCGCGGAATGGATAGAGAAACAGGGCTCCCGGTTTGGCTAGGTCGTCGTGGCGTGGCAGGCCGACATTTCGACACATGGTCGGCGAAGCGGGCAACTGCTATTTCGGCTCGGTTACGCGCGCACGATCATTCAATTTGCCGCGAGCCGTGCATGTCGGGAACGTCCTACGGCCAGAACCGCGACCGGCCGATATCCCAACACCGTCGAGTTGGCCGATCTTCTTCCCTCGGTCCAGCATTGGTGCCATAGGCGAAGGGAGCGGAAATGGCCTGGCGAAGATTGTTCGCGCTAACAAAAGCTGGCGCCTCGGCTGGCGCCGCCAGCATCTCGATTTTCAATGGCACACCCCAAGGCGGGCGCAGTCGAAGCGTTGCGGCATCGTCAGGAGCTCCTGATGCCGCAGATGCGCCGCTCTCCGAGGAAATAAAGCGCCGCCAGAATGCACTATTCCTTCGCTACGTTAGTGTCATGCGCGCGTTGCGTTGACGTTCATCCCGACGTTCCATGGCGACACTTACAAGGGACCAACGGTCAAATGCCTGAGCTGTCACGACGGTCTGCTTGCGAGCGGGTACGCGGTGAGCCGAGGCATGGACATGTCGCACAACCATCCGGTGGCGATGCCGTACCCGATCAACGGCGCATCGAATACCTACAACTCCGTGCGCAACGGCGTATACGTCGCGATGAACGAATGGGTGGCGGACCCGATGGCGGCCAACGGGATTCGCCTCTACAACGACGACGGGGCTGGCAACATCGTTGTGGGCGTCGTCCCAGGCAGGACGGGGATTGAATGCTCGTCATGCCACGATGTGCACAACGGGCCGCGCGTCAAGGGCAAGTTGCTCGTGACCGGACTCCTTGGCGGCAGCGATCGCGGGGCGGGCGGCTACATCTGCAACCAGTGCCATGCGAAGTAGAGGCCAAGTTCCTGCCATATAGCGCCAGCACGAAGCGGCCCTTTCCGTGGTTCTTCATCGCATTACGGAAAAGCAGCCCGGATCTTGAACGAGCGGCCGGCCTGCATCATCTTCGCGAGTGCGCCGGCGTGCCCGCGCTCGCGTCTGACGGCGGACTCGTAGCTCGATCCAGGCGCGAAATATAGGACGCTTTCGCGATGTACTCGGCCCAGGCAATACTTCACTGGACTTCCTGAGGTTGGCGAAGGCGCTGCTTATATCGGATCGCTGAATTCCATCGGAGATATGCGGCGAAGCGCGATCGCCCCGCAGCGGCGGCCAATGTCGGCTTTGCGCAGATTCGGTAGACTCAATTGGGTCGGACGCGGACGTTGGGACGCGCGTGTCGTTGGCTGCTTTTGATGGTGCCAAAAGTCCTCGGACTTGTTACACTAACTGCTACACGTCGCCGTGTAACAGCAGTGGTGTTCCCTGCGATAGCGCCCGCGCGAGCTTGGTGGGGGTGGTTTCCCGTCAGCCGCCACCCCATCCACTTTGGGCATTCCTGCGTAAGCACGCAATCCTGACTCCGCATAGCGGAACTTTGCGGCGTATGAGCCACAACCTCGCCGCGAAGGGACCGCCTTCGTCGCCGTGACACGGTTTGGGCCCCTAATCTTGACCCTGGGGGGCGCATCGAGGATCATCACGGAGCGATTCGCAATGTGCACCCTGTGTAGATGCAGCATTTCATATTCAACCTGGCTGATGGCGACCGGGAGCGAGCCAAATCGTTCTTGCACGCGAAGAGGTGGACGGTCGCTCGCGAGGAGCGCCATCGCGATGCTCTCGCTCCCGGCGATCTCGCGCTGATCTTCGTCGCGCTCACACGCGAGTTTGTCGGTCGCGCCGAGATCAAAACCACATTCCTCGATCCAATGCCCTCAGATCCCGCCACCTCCGGCCCAGCGGTGAGCGGGGTGTTGCTTGGCGGCGTCCAGGATTGGACGAGCGGCGTGCCGTTGGACGTCGCTGTGCAGCGGATCGATCCGAAGGGGACCAACCCATACGTCCAGGCGAACGCCGCCGGATTCCGCGCAGGCGTGGTTCAGATTACCGTCAAGGAGTACGACATCGTAGTATCGCTGCGCGACAGGGCGCGAGACGTCGAGTAACCAGCCGCGCGACCCCAGCCGAATTCTCGCACCTGCAACAGGGCGAAGGATCCGACGCGGTCAAGCTCGATGGCGACCGGGTTTTTGTAGCGAATCGAACGAGTCGCAACGTGTCGCTGATCCGCGCGATGTGACAAGTTGCGGTCCGCACCGGTTGAATCCGCAGCCAAGAGAGGACGTGAGCCAGTCTGCCTGAAAGCAGAAGTAGAATGGCTGGGTTGAGATGGGAAAGCCGCAAAGGCAAGATTTGTCCTGCTTCTGATGTTTGACCCACCGGTACCTCGCGACACCAACCTGCCGGTGGCCTGCGCGCGCGATTGACGAGAGGTCGTCGTGAATCAACTTACCTTCCAAGCGTTCGAGGCGGACGCACGAGCACAGGGTTTCGACGAGGTGTTGGAGCGACGGTGGGCGCCGGCCACGGTTCTGGAGTCGCATACTCACGCGTTCGCGCTACGGGCGCTTGTCATCCAGGGTGAAATGTGGCTCACCGTGGGGGACGATGTCAAACATCTGCGCCCCGGCGACGAGTTCGCACTTGACCGCGAGGTGCCTCACATGGAGCGTTATGGCGCCGAAGGCGCGACGTACTGGGTCGCGCGCCGCACGCCGGGCCGGTCATGACCCATCCTTCGCCAACATAGGGTTGCGGTCGGGCGAAGGACGCTGATCGGCCAGGAGCCGCCACTCGAACTATCCGGACGGGTATCTTAGGAGCGGTCATTCGCGAGGCGGAGGGAGAGCCTTCGGCGGATGGACCCGGGAACTCTACCGAAAGAGTGCCGGCATAGGCGGTCGGCGCGCTTGGAGCGTTAGACTTGCGACCATGAACGAGACCGACTCGCCGTCGAACCGGGATTCACCGCCCAACAGTGGACTCCTCGAAAAGTCCGGCTCCGGTGTTCGCGACGTCGTTTTTCTAGTGCAAGTTTTTTTGCGGACATTAATTCGCGTCCCTTGGGCTCTGGCCCGCTCTGGTTCCACGTCCTCCCTCGAATCACTACATAGCCGGGGTCAGATCCCGGACGCCACTCTGTTCTTTGTATTGAGTGCTGTCTGTGCCGCTTTCGCGGCCTCCGCAGCCCCAGAAGTGAGCACAGTTCCCGGACTTCTGGCGCATCTGTCGACTCAGAGCGTTTCGGGCTACGTCGGAGGCACGCTTGTCGCTTTCGCGGTCGCCTACGTGATTGCTACTGTCTCGAGTGTATTCCTCGCTAAGTGTGTCGGTTGCACGGCAAAAGCAGCCCGCGAGACGTGCTTGTACGTGGCTGGGTGCGCTGGCATGGCGTTAGCCATTAGCCCCATCTTGCGCAGGACGGTCGCTACTCTACTTTGGCTGGGAGGTCCGGATTGGATGGGATGGAGGCTTGACCTTGATCGGACCGTCAGTCTGGCAATCTATTTGTATGTTGGTAGCTGCGCCCTGGTATTCGCGCGCGCCGCTCTTCTGGACTACCGGCACGGGGGGACTGCTCCACGTCGCGTACTCCCAACAGCTTTGGTCGGCGTGTTTGTGCTACTCGTTATGGCCGGTCTCTGTACGGCCCTGCTCGGAGGCGTGACCCTATTGGACCGCTATGAGAAAGGGTTGGCTGAGACCGAATATGGTAGCAACGCGTACAACCTCGCACGATTGGTGCGCTGTACCCTCACCGATTCAGTTCAATGCACATTCTTTGCACGCACCAGCAGGTCCGTGCTCGTCTTCCCGGAAGCGAAGCTTCGGCCCCTCGCGCCGGATGTAGGTTGGGCTGACAACGACATCCTGGATGGACGCCGGCGCCTCCGCGCGACACTTTCGCGCGCGGACAAGACGACACTGGCCGGCATGTTGCCGTTCGAAGGCACGCAGCTCTTTGTAGTTCAGGTAAGTCTCGGCGATGTCTGCGAACTCATGGCCTGGGCAGCGCGACGGGGTCCCGTGAAAAGCTCCATGTCGGCCGGCCCGTTCGCGTGGTCTCTGGAAGCGACGGTGTCCCATACCCAACCTTCTATTCTGTTCAACCTGTCCGATAAGGACTATTTCGATTTCCGTCGATCGTATAAACCGCCGACCGGTGGCGTGATGTTCAGCCTATACGGTGTCGAGCAGAGCCTCGATGCAACAGAGCCCACTCTCAGCGAACGATGTCGAGCGTTGCAAAATCACCAGTAATCCTCGGGCAAGGCACCTGAAAGCTGACGCTCGCGAGGGGCAGCAATGGGTCGATAAGCGCCCTTCGACAGGAATCAACATGAAGCTCCTTTCCCTCAATAGAGGAGCTATTCGTGAATGTCGCCAGTCAAACCTCAGGACGCGCAATACCTTGGAACAAGGGCAAGTTGCTCGGCCAGAAGCCCCCGCTGAAGCTGAAAGAGATCTGGGCAATCCGGATTCGACTGCAATTGGACCATCGAGCCCGGGAACTCGCTCTCTTCAACCTTGCCATCGATAGCAAGCTGCGCGGATGCGATCTGGTTGGGCTCCATGTTCACGACGTGGTCCAGGGCAGTCATGTCTCCGCCCGCGCGATTGTCATGCAGAAGAAGACCCAACGGCCGGTGCAGTTCGAGATCACCGAGCAAACGCGGGAAGCGGTCGCTGCCTGGATCGCGGCTGCCCGTCTGAAGCCGGAGCAGTTCCTCTTTCCGAGCCGCGTTACGGAGTCACCGCATCTTTCGACACGGCAGTATTCTCGGATCGTCGGGGGTTGGGTGGGATCGATTGGGCTTGATCCGGCGGCTTACGGCACTCATTCGCTGCGCCGCACCAAACCGACGCTGATCTACCGGCGAACCCGGAATCTACGGGCGGTTCAGCTGCTGCTCGGACACACCAAGCTGGAAAGCACCGTCCGGTACCTTGGCATCGAAGTCGACGACGCACTGGAGATTGCCGAGCAGACTGAGGTGTAGTCCCGCCACGCCGGTCGCGACCGCCGAGGCCGACGGTCGCTTACCGGCCAAAACCCATCATTTAACTCGGCCGCGGAAATTGCTCCGAACCGGACGTTCTTATTGAGGCTCTTCATGTACCGGGAAGCCCCATCTCGGCACTCATGTGCCTGGCGCGTTGGCGCCTCGGGCCTTTTCCATTATGGTGCGACGGACAAGACCAATGTGTTCGCGCAAGGTATATGACTCGCTGGCAAAACTTGCGGGCGTCTTGATGTGTTCCGCCGCCTGCTGTATGCGGTCAAGATCGGCGAGCCACTTTTCTATAGGCAGGGTACCCTTGCGGCCTTCAACATCGCGTTCAAGCAGTTTGAGTTCGCCATACCAGCGATAAATACGTGAACGTACCCGCCAGCGTACCAGTTGCGGCATGAAGTTGATCACTGGAACAAAGACGACGATCAACGGAAGTACGACGATGACAAGCCGCTCGACCAAGGTCGCGATCCAGAACGGCAGGTAGCGATGGAGGAAGCTCGGGCCGTAACGAAGGTGCCGTTCCGCATCGACGGAAACCGGAAGGTCCACCGGCGACGTTGACGGAAATTCCTGTGCGGCTTCGAAATAGTCCTGCGTCGAATGCAATTCGCGCGCCGCGTCAAGCAACAGATCGACGAGCGGCGACGGCAGGTCTTCGCGGGCGACAAGCATCGCCTTCGTAGCGACAAGCGCGACTGATTCCGGGGGAATGCGACGGTAGCTGAGATCAATCGTACCGGCCGGAAGCTTTAGCGGCGTAAGGTAGGGAAACCGGCGAGCATAGGCGTCCGCATCGGCAAGACTCATGAGCTTGAGCGTTTCGTCGTGCAGTGCTTGCCAAATGATCGGCGAGCGCGTCGCGCCAACAAAGATGGCCGCATCGATGCTGCCCGCCTGCAACGCGCGCAGCGCCTCCACGCCGCCGAGTGGAAGCAGTCTGGTGTTCGAGGCCGTCACGTTGGTCGCCTGGAGCAACGGTTCGACGATCAGCCGCCCTCCGTTGCCGGGTCTGCCTATCGCGAGGCGCTTGTACCGCAATTCATCCAGCCGGGTCAGGGATTCGTCGCCCCGGTAGAAGACCCAAAGCGGTTCATAGCGGATTGAAGCCAGCATCACGATCTTGTCGCGCTGCGCCCCGGCTACTACGCCACCCTCCATGAAGGCGACATCCACGCCTGACTTCGGGTCGAGCAGCAACGTTGCGTTTTCGGCTGCGCCGCCGGTCATCTGCTCGACGACGGTCACCCCTTCGCGTTTCAGCAGTTCGGCGTAGCGCTGAGCATCGACATGGTAGCTCGCGTCCTTAACGCCGGAGGCGAGGACGATGCGACGCGGTATCGTAGTTTGCAGATACCACCACACACCGAATGCTGCAGAAACGATCAGCACAATGGCCAGTGCGGCAAGACGCCGTCGAGCGCGTTTCGCGTTCTGGGAAAATTCGTCGGATGGCGGGGCGCTGCGTGTTCTCATCGTCACTGCATCATGCCACGGGCACGATGACCCGCCCAGCGCGATTGCCGCACATGGTTCACGTTACCACTGGTGGCCGATTCTCCCAGGCGCACTGAAGTTCCGTTGGCCAGCTCCGGTCGCGGCGAACGCTTGGCATGGAAAACGGCACGAACGGCCGCGGGCCGGCAGCCAATATCGACTTTACGCAAGATCGACGGTCTGGATCGGGGTCGTTCACTCCTATCCGACCCGATTCAGCGGCAGGCGCCTCCACGGCCCATTCCGCGCCACTCCGACGGACATCACAGGTAAGCCCATGCGCGGCTCTGCCTGGGTCAGTGCCGATGCCGCGTTCGAGGCCGGCCTTTCGACCTGGATCGTCGGTCCGCTTCCAACGAAATAGTCCCGGGCGGTTTATTGGGTGTCCACGCTCACCCTATCGCATTCACCCGATGCTTCGCCTGTCGGTGTCTGGCCGAGTTCGTCGGCGAGATCTTGGCGTTCGGGCTGATCTTCAGGAATTCAGGTTCGAATTGCTGGCCCTCGCGGATGTCGACGATCTCGACCGTGTATGGAAGCGCCATTTCCTCCAGGGCAACACTGATCTTGCGGCCATTTGGCGTGTCGAATGCGTGGAGTTCAATTGGCATCAAGTGTCCACGCACATTGTCGATTGCGTAAGCCTGCGCGAGCCCTCGGACAATGGTACCAGGGCCGTCGGCAATGTAGCATCGCTTGCTGATGTCGACGCCGCAACGCGGATTTGTCAGGAGAAAGGAGAGGATTATGGCATCGCCGACCTGTAACTCCGCGCTGATCGTCGGCTGCGCTTACCCACGGCTGAAGCTTTAGGGACATGCCGCGACAGTGAGCGACAATGAGGCCAGGGCCGACTAATTCGGCGGGCTATCCGGACTGGACGCGGATACATCCGAAGGAGGCATCATGCCGTTGCGCACTCTGGTAATCGTGGTCGTGGCCGTGCTACTGGGCCTGTTCGTAGCAGTGAACTGGGCGGCGTTCATGACGCCAACGACGCTGTCGATGATCTTCGGGACCGTGCAGGCGCCGCTCGGGTTGGTGATGCTCGTGATCACGGGATTCGTGGCCGCGCTCTTCGTCGCCTACGCGCTCTGGCTGCAAGGCTCCGTGCTAATGGAGACGCGCCGCATGACGCGCGAGCTAGCCTCGCAGCGGCAGCTCGCGGACCAGGCCGAGGTGTCGCGTTTCACCGAGCTGCGCACCCTCATCGAAAAGCGCCTCGATGCGATCACCTCGTCGATCGTCGACGATCGCGCCGGCCGCTCGGCGGAGATCGCGCGCCTCGGCGATGACCTGCGGCTTGCTATCGACCAGGCCGCCAACGGTCACGCCGCGCAACTGGGCGAGTTGCAGGACCGCCTGACGCGGAGCGGCCCAGGCTGACGGCTCGCCAGCGCAAGCCATGCCAATTCGATCTTGATGCCCGCAATCGTTCTGCGTAGGCTGGGGCTTTTCCACAAGTTTGTCAGGTGACGATAGTGCACGTCATGAAGCTTCTCGCGATGGCCTTGGGACTTATCGTAGCTGCCCTTGGTGTCCTTGGTGTTGCCGCTCCATCAGTTCTCCTCGAATTTGGGCGATCGTTGCAAACTTCCCATGCCCTCTACATCGTTGCAGCCGTGCGCGTCGTCTTCGGCGTCATACTCCTGTGGGTCGCGCCTGCGTCACGCGCACCCATAATCCTTCGCGTCCTTGGTGTATTCATCATGATCGCGGGCGTGTTCACCCCGCTCTTCGGCGTTGAGCGGGCTCGTGCCATGTTTGATTGGTGGTCGATCCAAGGCCCCTACTTCACGCGGGCGTGGGCTATTGTGGCCGTCGTCTTTGGTCTCTTCATTAGTTATGCCGTCACATCTCCTCGTCGGTCCACCCACTGACGCGATATGCACGGACGGAGCCTGGGGTCTGAAAGGCTGGTATCGTAAGCGCGATGCGCGAACTGCAACACGATTTTTGGCGCAATCTGCGCGACGAGATTGCCGCAGGACGGCAATGGCACGATCGCGCCGTCGTATTGACCTACGCGGTGATCACCGGTTCGGTTGTGGTCGCCTTTACGTTATTGGCCGAAGTCGCGAGCAAGGGTTTCGAACACGTTCTTCACTTCGGCGCCTTTGGGCCCTGGCTGCCGCTTGTCTGGACGCCTGCGCTTACGGTCGCACTGTTGTGGTGGACGCAACGCTTCGCCCCCGGTGCCCAAGGGTCGGGAATCCCTCAGGTTGTCGCGGCCCTTGACGACACACTTCCTCCGCACGAGCGATCCCGGCTGGTCTCGCTGCGTCTGTCCGTAGAAAAGGTCGTATTGGTCTCGGGCGGTCTGTTGGCGGGCCTCTCGATCGGCCGCGAGGGACCGACCGTCCAAGTGGGCGCAGGTGTAATGCAACATGCGCGGCGATGGTTGTCACCGCAGTCCGGCATCGATGCTCACGACTTGATCGTCGCGGGTGCAGCAGCGGGCATAGCAGCGGCATTCAACACACCCCTGGGTGGCGTGATCTTCGCTCTCGAGCAGCTTTCACGTCGGCGAAGCCTTTCGCACAGCGGGCTGGTGATCATCAGCATCGTGCTCGCAGGATTGGTCGCCGTGTCAGCTTTCGGCAACTTGAGCTACTTTGGTGAGCTGCGCGCCCAGCAACTGAGCTGGTCGCTCTTTGGCCCGGGACTGCTGGTGGCACTGGTCACCGGACTTGCTGGCGGCCTGTTCTCCCGACTAATCGTTGTGTCGACCAGAGGACTGCCGGACCGTTTCTCGCGTTGGCGAACACGGTATCCGTTGCGTTTCGCAGCCGGCTGTGGCTTGGCGGTGGCAGTGATCGGCATCGTCAGCGGCGGGGCGACCGTGGGCGCCGGATACGCGCCGACGCGGGCGCTACTCGAGGGCCACGGCGACCTGCCGGCGATCTATACGTTGCTCAAGTTCTGCGCGACATGGCTGTCGGCGTGGTCAGGCGTGCCAGCGGGCGTGTTCGCGCCGTCGCTGGCGATCGGCGCAGGAATTGGCCGGGACGTGGCGCTGATGACCGGGGTTGGATCGGAGACCGCAATTCCCCTGATTGCGCTCGGCATGGTGGGTTTCCTTGCAGCGACCACGCAAGGGCCGCTCACCGCCTTCATCATCGTGATGGAGATGGTCGCGGGTCACGCGATGGTCCTGAGCCTGATGGCGACCGCACTGCTGGCAAGTGGGGTGGCTCGTTGGATAACGCCACCGATGTATCTGGAACTCGCAGCGCTGCTGGCGCCGCGGTCACCCCCCGCACCTCCAGCCACCCTGCCGTTGCGCCCGTGAGCCAGGCGATCTTGACTGTCCAGTTTTCGGCACGTACGGATTTCGGTCGAGCAGATACGCTAGTTTTTGCCGGTCAGCGCCCTCCGGACATCGCGCAGCTTAGCCTTCAGACGCAGTTCATTTTCGATTCCGACTCTTACGAGGATCTTTTGTCCCGCGGATAGGTCCTCCAAGTCGGGGTCGGCAAATTCAAACATGATTTTGGGTTGAGACAAGCGAATCGGCGGGTTGGGCTCCGGAGCGGCCAGCAGATGGGCGATTACGCCGAGCAGTCGATCATTGAAGTATCCATCTCGGTAACCGAGTTCGACATACGCTTGCTGAAACAGCGGATACAGGCGAAAGTAGATTTGCACTAGGCGCTTGCTATCGATCGCCTCCGCCGCATCTACGTACGCGGTGTAGCGGCCGGCGTTATCGCCCGCGACCAGCACTCCGTCGGCTGCGTTTGTCGTCGTGAATGTGCCGGGCACCGGCACGACCGGCCGAATTCTGGCGGACATCGTTTTCCGGGGCAGGTTATCAATCGTTGCCACGATGTGGCGGATAATCTCGTGCGGCGTGAGCAGTCGCAGATACGCGTCGCCGTTGAGAATCGTCTCGAGCCCATCCTTTGCCCCGCTGTCACTATTGTCCAATGCGGGCAGCGCCGATTGTGGGCGCCCGTTATCCATGGCGGACGGGACCGGGATCCTTTCCACCGGGTCTTTGATCCTGGGCCTGGTGTCCGATGCGGGAGCAGGGTTTACCGCCGGGAAAGTCGACGCGGCATGCTCCGCGGGCGACATGCTGCGTGGCCAGAAGAAAAGGATGGCCACGACGCCGAGGACAAGCGCAAGTGCCGCTAGCGCGACGATCCTCGTACGATTGCGTGCTTTTGCGACCGACACGCGCTGTTCGACCACTTCCTCGGTCGGCATGGAAGAGGGGTCGAGCGTGAAATGCGGTTCAGCCCGCAGTGCTTTCGTTGGCATAAGGTTTCACCGACTGGAACGCTGTTGGAGGGACGGCTCAGACCAAGAGTTCCGTGAATCGCCGCGTGATTGCGTGGCCGACAAGCCCAGTCGCGATCTCCAGTAATCGATGCGCGCCACTGCGGTCGCGAACGCCCGGATCGATGGAAATTGGGCATACCAGAGATCCCGAAGCCAAGCTCGCAAGAACCCCGTCGCTGCCCGGCGGCAGCGGAGAGGGCGGGAAGCCAATCCTGACAATCGCAACCGATGAGTGGCGGCCCCAGACGCGACGCTTGCATTATTTACTATTGGGGAATACTATTGTGTCCACCTGAAAGTCCGCCTCAGAATCCTAGGAGGAGTGATGCAGGCCGTTCGACCTTCAGCCTTCGGCGTTCTCTGTCGCAACAGAACGCAGCAGGGTGCAATGGGGGAATGCCATGCGTAACCGAGCGCTGGTGGTTGCGATGGCGGTTTTTCTGCTCATAGAACTGATGGGGCTGAAATTCGTGGACGCCAGGGCTGACCCAAGTGACGACGAAGAGATCATTCTCGAGGCGATGGGGGGTGGCCCTGTTCATAAGGTCCTAATCTGGCAGAGCCCTGATTTCTTGCGGTTTGGGGACAGCACACATGAGTCGCCGGGTGAGACGAAATTCCTGCAGTTTGGAGACAATACAAGTGAGCGGCCGAAAGATACCGATCGCGGCGCCATAGGTGTGCAATCGGGGACCGATGGCGTAGCCTCCGCGCTCCGCGGCAAGAGGAAGAATCGATAGCGGTGAAGTGAATGGGTGATCGCGACTCCGACCGCTGGGGGGAGTCCACATCCGGCGCCGTTAGTCACCGGCATAGACCAGATCGGCACGCCGATTCTGCGACCAGCATGATTCGTCGCTCGCCTGGCACCGCGGCTTCTCCTTACCGAAGCTGACCGTCTCGATCTGGCGATCCTCGGCCCCAAGCAGCCTCACGATCTGCTTAACCGCGTCCGCCCGCCGTTGGCCCAGCGCGATGTTGTACTCCCGACTCCCACGTTCGTCCGTATTTCCTTGCACAACGACTTTGGCGGCCGGATGTTGGCGAAGGTACAGGGCATGAGCTTGAAGGAGCGGCTTGTCCGAGTCCTTGACAAGGAATTGGTCATATTCGAAGTAGACACTGCGCTTGGAGAGGATATTACCCGGGTCCTTGAGAGGATTAGGCGCCTCGACCATAGGACTCGAGCGGGTCGGCGAAGCGATGGTGGCTTCGGCCGGGCGTTGTAAGGGCGGTTCGACGTTATCCGGAGTCACATCCTTTGTCGGAGTGCTGGTGCAGGCGGCGACTAGAAGGAATGACGCCAGCGCAAAGAAACGGCGAGACATGTATTCTCCCATTAACAATATTGGGGCATATGATATGTGGTAATATGCAACGAGCGCAAGCTGCGTCAGCCTGCCGGGGAATGGGGAGTCCGGCACAGTGCGATCATTCGATATTCGCCAATGGCGGTAGTTCGTGCTAGTGGCGAGCCAGCGAAAGAGGGAACTGGCGAAATTCTTTCCTCGCCTATTTGGAGACCACCATGAAATCGCGAAGCATGTACCCAGTAGGAGTTGGTGTTTGTCTGGCTCTCCTCGCACTATCCGCGGTGGGCCAAACGACTACGGGCAGTTCGTCGCACAACACGATGGCCCCTGGCAACACTGCCATCGCTAATCCGACCACGAACGCCAACGGCGGGACAACGGCGGCCAAGCCGAGCAGCACCAAGGGCACCAAGAAGCACCATACGACCGCTCAAAGTAATATGCACACCAAGCCCGAACCGATGGCGGCAGCATCAGCGGCCGGCAGTCGTGAATCGGCCTATCGCGCTTCGCTCAGAAGCTGTGTTGCCGGGCCAGCGGCACAAAAAGAACGCTGTTTAGACGACGCGATCGCGCGCCACAGTCGTTCCAGTTGAATGTCACAAGGGGCGCTGTCGATCACGGAGAAATTGCGAGAGAGTGAGAGGAGCGCCGGAAGCCTCCGCGTGCTTGCGGCCAGGAAGCGCTCGCAGCGCGGCAGCGAGTAAACCATCGGTCGCGTCAGAAAGCTAGAATGAACGGCTGGGCACTTACTTTGCCACATTCGATCTAACCGACCATGCCACCAATCAAGCCGCTCTTCCGCAATCCCGTTCGCTCAAAGTCGGCGCCGCGCAAGTTGGCCAATGGGGACGCGGCGGCGCCCGCGATGCCGGCGCATGCTGCGGCGGCGATGGCAGTGCTGCAACAATTCCGCGAACTCTTTCGCGTATCGCAGCAGCATTTCCAGAGGATCGAGTCGAACTGCGGAGTCAGTGGGGCCCAGTTGTGGGCGCTGTCTGAACTCAAAGCAGTGCCCGGGCTTACTGTCTCGGGTCTCGCACGGGCGCTGTCAATTCACTTGTCGACATCGAGCAATCTGCTCGACAAGCTCGAAGCGCAGGAACTCATTCGCCGTGAGCGCAATAGTTCGGACCAGCGGGTGGTCCAAGTCTACCTTACGAAGGCGGGTCAGCAGCTATTGCGAAAGGCTCCTATGCCCGTCGAGGGCGTGATTCCCGATGCCCTTGGCAGAATGCCGGCCGCTGCACTGAGGAGCCTGAAACGCGATCTCGACTTACTCCTCGGCCTCGCTAGCGTGCGGAATCCCGACGAGCGAATGAAGCCGCTCGCCGAACCCTGAGCGCCGTCCGCGCAGCGCGACCCCGGAGCAGACGACGCGGAAGGAGAGTGATGCCATGTTTGAGATCATGCCTGGTTTTCCGGAAGATGTTCTTGCGGTCCGTGGCAAGGAACGTGTGAGTGCGGAGGACTATCGCGATACCCTGATCCCCGAGGCACTGCACCGCATCAAGCAACATAGATCGCTGCGTTTGCTGTGCCTTCTGGGGCCGGAGTTCGAGGGCATGACGCCCGGCGCCGTCTGGGCGGACACCAAGCTTGGCTTGGCGCACTGGGGCGACTTTGGACGTATGGCTGTCGTCACCGATGCGGAATGGATTACCAACGCAGTTCGCCTGTTCGCCCCGCTGTTTCATCATCCAATACGCGCCTTCCCCACCTCCGAATTCGAAGCCGCGCGGAAATGGATATTGCAAACCGATGTCTAGATTGATCGTAGCGCGCCGGTAAAGACAGCAATGGACCGGCGTGGCGGATGAAGTAGTGCCGTCAGGGTGCGCAAGGAGTGGCTAGAATTGCGCAAATGGCGGTAGGCCTGGTGCGAGTGCGGCCTCCGCCCGCATTCGCTCGACCAGCAAGTCGACAAAGGTGCGCACCTTTGCAGACGCCTGCCTCCCCTCGAGGTGAATAACGTGGATCGGTAGTGGCGGTGGCTCGTACGTCGCCAGAATGCGCTTCAGTTTGCCCGTGACCAAATGCGCGGCAAGTTGATAAGACATCAGCCGGGTGACCCCGAAGCCTAGGAGCGCAGCGTGAATCGCTGCATCATTGCTTGTCACTGTCAGGCGAGGCCGAACCTTGGTGGTGACATGCTGCTTGCCGGCGCCGAAGCGCCACTCGATGGTTGGCGACACCGGGCTTGCCGCGACGATGGCGTGTTGCGCCAGTTCCCCCGGCTCGCGTGGCTCGCCATGCTGCTTCAGGTAGCGCGGGGACGCGCATACGACACGCCGCACAAAGCCGACCGGGATCGCCCGCATCGTCGAGTCGGGGAGGTCGCCAATTCGCACGCCAACGTCGAGACCTTCCTCCAGCAGATTGACGACCCGATCGAGAAACAGTGCGGACACGGAAGCGTCCGGGTATCGATTCAGGAAGTCGACGATGCCGGGCATGACGTAGAGATTTCCAAACAGGACCGGAGCCGTCACGGCCAGTTGCCCACGCGGAGTCGCATGAACACCGGCCACCGCCTCGTCGGCCTCGTCGGCCTCCGCGAGGATGCGCCGGGAGCTTTCAAGATAACGCATGCCGGCATCGGTCGCGCGGACGTAGCGGGTGGTTCGATTGAGCAGTTTCACGCCGAGGCGATCTTCCAACGTCGCGATGGCCCGGGTCACCGCCGGCGGCGACAAGCCTAGCCGGCGCGCGCCGCCCGCGAAACCCTGCTCCTCGGCGACCGCGACAAAGACATTCATCAGATAGAATCGATCCATATCAGTATTCCTAATATCGGAATAATAAATTGTCTCCGACGGATATTCTTCTTCCTTGAGGAATTCTGCAAGATGCGTCTTGTCCGCGGCGCATTCCGCGTCGCGATTTAACCCAGACTCTCTTGGAGAACCGCCATGCCCCGAATCAGCATTCCCACGCTCGACCAAACCCCGGCCGCTACTCGCCCCCTGCTCGACGCCGTCAAGAAGCAACTGGGGGTCGTTCCCAACCTGATGAAAGTCGTTGGCAACAGCCCGGCCGCCCTGGGCGGCTATCTTGCGCTCAGTGGTGCGTTGGCCAAGGGTGCCGTTGACGCGAAGACCGGGGAGCGTATCGCGCTCGCCATCGCCGAGGTCAACGCCTGCAGCTACTGCCTCGCAGCCCACAGCCTACCTCGGAAAGAACGTCGCGAAGCTGGATGACGCGGAAATCGCCGCCAACCGGAGTGGTATCTCAAACGACCCCAAGGCGGATGCAGCGGTGCGCTTTGCCGTCAGCGTAGCTCTGGAACGCGGGCATGTTTCCGATGCCGCCGTGCGCGCCGTGAAGAACGCCGGCTACAGTGACGCGGAAGTCATGGAAATCGTGGTTCACGTAGCGCTCAATACGCTGACCAACTACGTGAACGAAGTCGCGCAAACCGAGATCGACTTCCCCGCGGTGGACCAGAAGCGTGCCGCCTGAGTCGTCGACGCGCGAGTAACGCGACAGCGCCGGTGGCCTTCGCCGCCGGCGCCTCATCAACAACGGAAGTCATCCGACAACATGTCCAAGAGCGCGCGCATTACCAGCGACATCGCTTTCACGCCAACCGTCAAGGCCATCCAGGCGCGAAAAGGCTCGCGGTCCGCGTACGCGCGGATGGAAGGAGGCGAGGGCTGGAACACGACGATCACACCAGAACTCGCCGAGTTCATCGTCGCCCAGACCAGCGTATTCCTTGGAACTGCAAATGCCGTCGGCCAGCCCTACATCCAGCACCGTGGCGGCCCACCTGGTTTCCTGCGGGTGCTCGACGAGCACACGATCGCCTTCGCGGATCTTCGCGGCAATCGGCAGTTCATCACGCAGGGCAATCTCGCGGAGAATCCCAAGGCACACCTCTTTCTGATTGACTACTCTACGCGGCAGCGGATCAAGCTGTGGGGCGAGGCGCGTGTGGTCGAGGATGACGCCGCGCTGTTGGCCGACCTGATGCCGAAGGACGGCAAGTCTCGCGGCGAGCAGGTCCTTATTTTTCGAGTGCTGGCGTGGGATGCCAACTGCCCCAAGTACATTCCGCAGCGCTTCGATGCGGTGGATATGGCGCGAGCGCTCGAGCAGCGCGACCAGCAGATCGCCGAACTCGAGGCGGAAGTGCGCCGTCTGTCGAACCTTCGGGTTCAACACACGTCGGCATAAGGAGTGGCATGTTGCCAATGGCCGGGCACAGGCGGGCGAAACGTCCGCTTGTGAGCATGGCGTGCGGCTGCTTCGGAGCACCTCGGCCGGCGGCTTTGGGTCGAGGCTGTGTGAAAACTCTTTGATGCGTCCGCGGTCAGAGTCGGCAGGTGGACCTGCCGGAGTTGCGGATGAGCCGATTCATTGAGGGGCAACAGCGGTCACAAAGCGTGCTGTTTCCAGAGCAGCTTGAAGACTGGATTAGCGAGGACAATCCGGTCAGAGCGGTAGACGCCTTTGTCGAGGAACTGGCTCTGGCTCAGTTGGGGTTCGACGGTGCGAAGCCTGCGGATACGGGGCGCCCGGCCTATCACCCTGCGGTACTGCTCAAGATCTATATCTACGGCTACTTGAACCGTGTCCCGTCGAGCCGCCGGCTGGAGCGGGAGGCGCAGCGCAACGTCGAGCTGATGTGGCTGACCGGCCGGCTGGCGCCCGACTTCAAGACCATCGCCGACTTCCGCCGGGACAACGGGACGGCCATCCGCAGGGTCTGCCGCGAATTTGTCGAGTTGAGCCGACAGATTGGGCTGTTTGGCGAGGCTGTGGTCGCCGTTGATGGCAGCAAGTTCAAGGCGGTCAATAACCGCGACAAGAACTTCACGCCGCACAAGTTGAAGGCGCGGATGCAGCAGCTCGAGGAGAGCATTGCGCGCTACCTGAACGACCTTGACCGGGCGGATCGGGAGCCTACTTCGGTACCGGCGGCCCGGGTGTCACAACTGAAGGAAAAGATTGCCACGGTGAAGGAGCAGGTGCGCAAGCTGCGCCGCATCGAACAGCAACTGCAAGAGACGCCCGATCAGCAAATCTCGCTCACCGATCCCGATGCACGCTCCATGGCGGCCAGCGGCCGCGGGACGGGTATCGTGGGTTACAACGTTCAGGTGGCGGTGGATACCGAGCACCACATGATCGTGGCCCACGCGGTCACCAACGTCGGTCACGACCGGGCGCAGCTCACCGCGATGTCGAAATTGGCGCGAGACGCGATCGGTGGAGAGAAGCTGACGGTGCTGGCCGATCGTGGTTACTTCGACGGCGAGGAGATCCTCAAGTGCGTCGAGGAGAGCATCACGACGCTGGTGCCCAAGCCGATAACTTCAAATAGCCGAGCCGATGGGCGTTTCGACAAGCGCGACTTCATCTACATCGCGAAACGCGACGAGTACCGTTGCCCGGCTGGCGAACGGGCAATCTGGCGCATGACGACGATTGAGAATGACCGAAAGATGCACCGGTACTGGCCATCGGCCTGCCCGCACTGCCCGATCAAGTCGCGATGCACACCCAGCGATTATCGCCGAATCGCACGCTGGGAACACGAGCAGGTGCTGGACGCATGCAGCACCGGCTGGATCGCACTCCGCAAGCCTCACGGCTGCGTCGGCAAACCGTCGAGCATCCGTTTGGAACGCTCAAGGCGTGGATGGGGTCGACTCATTTCCTAACCAGGACCTTGCCGCGGGTCCAAACGGAAATGAGCCTCCAGGTCCTGGCCTATAACCTGAAACGGGCGCTGAACATCTTCGGAACGCAACTTCTGGTTGCCTTCATGAGGGCGTAGCCCCAAACGCTCCGACTTCACCACAGTGAGCTCGCGGCCTTCGCCGCGTCCAATCGGCCCCGTCCGCCACGTACCGACCGCTGTCTCCAGCGTTTTCACACGCCCTCGGTCGATAGCTGTCGTCGACCACCGACCGCGTTCGGCCAGTTGGAGACGGTCAGTGTCGCCGCCCAAATTCCCTGGAAGCGGACACTCACCATTGAACCCTTCGTCGCGCGCGACAACCTGTCAGGATCGCAACGTCGCTACGAGGCGCTTCGGACACTGAAGAAGCGCCAACGCATCCAAAATATCCTTTGCAGCAACATCGGCGCACAGCAAGGTTTCGACGGCGCTGCCCTCCCGCTGGATAAGCGCGATGCCAATTGCCGCCGCCTCGAGCATTTTCCGGTCGTTTCTCCCATTGCCGACCGCGACGACGTTGTCTGCGTTGAGACTCTTGATGAATTCCAGCTTGCGATCTGTCTGAGCAGCTTCAGGCATGACAATGACGTCCAGCGGGAGTCCCGCAAGCTGCTCCGCAGCAGACCCAAACGTGTCCGCGGTAACAACATGAATCTGTAGCACTTGGGCGAGCGCCTTGAGTGCTGCCGCGACGCCCGGGAGCAGGTTGCCATCCTCGGCAAGAGTCCCGTTGTAATCCAGGACCAAGTGCTCCAAGCTAAGTTCGCGCAATCCAGGAATGTCGACAGCGATCATGCACGTCCCTTGACTCGTCTCACCCACCCAACTCGCTAGCGAACCACCACCGTCACACTGTAGGTGGCTAGGAAATCTCCGAATATTCCAGCAAGCAAGTCAGGCGTCGTCGATAAGGATGACCTCGGTCGAGGTTCGTGTGCAGAACAGGTGAATCCTCTCCTCGCGGACCATGGCGACCAACTTGTCTGCTTCCTCCGCGCTGACGATAAACTCGACCATGACGGGCAGGACCTCGGGAAGCTCAAAGAACCGTTGCTCGTGGATCACGCCGTGTCGGCCGTAGCCCGCCACCGCGAGAAAGGCCGAGCCGCCATGGATGCCCATGGTTCTGGCCATTTCAAGGAGCCATTCGAATAAGACAGTCTTATGCTTGTGATGCTTGCGCGTTTGGTGAACATAGAACCTGAGCGCTACGGCATCCATGGCTATCTCCTCATGCCCAGCAGGGGGTACATGGTCGTCGTCGAACGGGGAATTGGCTGAAGAAACCCGCCTACGGCGCGACCGGAGAACCCGTTACACGCATCGTAGGCATCATCAGCCTTGCGGCGGTTAGAGGAGGAATGCCATCTCCTTGCGCCAAGTGTATCGTGTCACTGGACAACGCGAAAGTGCAACGCATGAGGACTGCTATTCGTTCCATGGCGCGTTGGATGACGCCGATTCTGGAATCAACAGGTGACACTCCACGCACGGAATTTAGTCGCGCCCCTTATTGACCGATTAACGAGGACATCGGCAGATCGTCTGCGTACCATGGGTTTAACGTCTGCTTCCGCGCCGGTGGATGTCGGCTCGCCGAGAGCAGCCGTTCGACCGCGGCGACGCATCCACGGAATAACATCAGTTGCCGCGTCGTTTCGCCAATTGCTTGGTGACATCAATGTCCATGTATTTCCAGTGGGTCTGGATGATCGGCGGACTGAATCCCGATACCCACGGCTGCACGAACCAGTTGTCCAGGCGCACGATGAGCGGAATGAACGGTGCGTAATTGTTCGCGACCTGAGACATTGTCCGTGCGGCCGCTACCCGCTCGGCCTCTGCGCCCGCGCGCATGAAATGCTCTGCCGCACGATCGTATTCGGGAAATGAAAAACGCGACAGATTCGTGGTCGGCGGTGACTTCCCGTACAGGATGCGAAGCTCGATCCATCCGGTCGGATCGCCTCCCTGGCTCCCGAAGAACATCTGATAGCGGCCGGCCATCACCTCCTTGATTGCATCCTGAAAAGGCGTCATTCGGACGTCCGTCTTCAAGCCGATCGCCTCCAGGTTCCGTTTCACGAGTGTAGCGAGCTCCCGTGAAGTGCTGGCGTTCGACGACAACGTGAGCGTCAGTGCAATTGGCTTCGCGTCCTGCCCCACTCGGTAGCCCTGGGCGTCCTTGCGGTCATAACCAACGCGATCGAGGAGCGCCTTCGCACCCGCGGGATCGTAGGCCGATCGGGACGGCCACAGGGCATCGTATCCCGCGACACCGGGAGGACTGAGCTGATTCATGACGATAGCCTGACCCGCGTAGACGACCTTGACCAACTCGTCGACATCGAGCGCCTTTGCAATAGCACGCCGCAACGCAACGCGCGCATTGCCCATTCCACCCAGGACCGGATCGGACATGTTCAGGACCAGTCCGAATACATATGGGCTCGGCACGGACTGGTGCCCGATACCCAACGCCGCGTATTCGCGTTTGAGCCTTCCGCCCGCCAGCAGGCGGTTCGCAGCCTCGCCGCCCAGCGCCACGTAGTCGAGTATGCCGCGCTCGAACTCGAGGGTACGAGTCGTCGCTTCGTCGACGAAGGCAATCTCGATCGCGCCGATCTGCGGCAGCGTGATTCCGCGCATGCTTGCCGTCAATGCGGCGTGCGTGGGATCACGACTTTCCGGAAAGGACAAAGCCCGGTAGTCGGGGTTCGCTTCCAGGATCATGCGCGACCCCTGCTTCCATTCCTTCAGCCTATACGGCCCGGTGCCCACGGCACGCGTGCGGACGTCCCCGCCGGCCGCCTCGACGACTTCGCGCGCAACTGCTCCATTGGTGATGAGATCCTCGATCACGGGATAGTTGACGGCAGTGAGCTTAAGTTGCAGCGTGTAGCGATCCAGCGCGCGCAACCCCTCCATCTTCCCGTCATAGTCGAACCCGCCTCCCGATTTGCTCGCTGCGTCGACGACCACACGCGCCCCGACGATGAGATCCGTCGCGACCGGACTCCCCCCGCGCTGCAAACCCGGATCAAGTACGCGCTTCAGCGAATATACGTAGTCTTCGGCGACAAGCTCGCGCCGCTTGCCCTTGAACGCGGGATCGGCGGTGAAATGGATGCCCGGCTTCACCCGGATGGTCCACGTCCTGCCGCCGTCCGTGATCGTCGGCATTGCCGTCGCGGTATTCAGCGCCAATCGGGACGGCGAGGCAAGATAGTCCCATTCGTAGAGTCCTTCGAAGATCGCGAACTGGATCTGATACGAGGGATCGTCGTTCCAGCGTTGCGGATCGAGGGTCTCGATATTTGTCGACGCGACGTGCAGAACCTTGTTGCGGTCGGCGGAGGAGGACGCTTCCGCGAAGTGGACGGCCACAAGCAGGACGACGAGGTGCAGAACTTTCGGATTCAAGATTTCCCCAAGGAACTGTCGGCGCCCCGCAAGTATCGTGGTACTTCCAACGAAGCCGGGCGCTGGAAGCTTAGCCTACAACCCGTACGACCCTGTCCTGAGGGCACTGCAATGGTGGTCCCGTTCGTTGCCCAAACCCATTGGCACACGCTGCGGTTGGGCCGTGAAGGTTGGAACCTGCATTGGCGGTCCTTGGAACGGCCGCTCTCCGCGAGATCGAACGTCCGCTTCGGGTTGCGGGCTCAACCGGTCGATGCAACACCCTTCATCCTTACAGACAGGGGGTTGAAGCCTAAGGTTTTCCTATGGCGTGACGTAGGGACGATCCGAGGTTGCGCAAGCACGAGTGAGAATGGCCAGGGAACAGCACTGCTCGCGATTAGTATTGATTTGACAAGCACTTGCTGTTGCGCTCGCTAAACCTAGCATGTGTTGCGCTGACCCGTTGAATCCACAGTCGGGAGCAGTCGTTGGTACGCCAGTCTCGTTGGCGACCAGGTGCCGTAAGCCCTGGGACTTGTTACACTAACTGCTACACAGCGCCGTGTAGCAGTAGCGATTTTCCCTGCGATAGCGACTGCGCGAGCCTGGTGGGGGTGGTTTCCCGTCAGCCACCCCATCTGGTAGGGCCTTCCCGAGTTAGTGAGCACTTCCAGTTACCCGTCATGGGACACTGGCGGGGCACTCAACATCGCGCCGTCCCATTGGGCTCACCATTTTTTCGATTCACCTCGCGCATCAACTCGACTTCGAGGTCGCGCCCGGCGAGGCTCTGCTGCCGGGCGAGACCAAGGAAGCCCTGTTTCGAGCGCGCACGTGCGGCAATGGCTTGGGAAGCGTGAGGCGCGAGGTTAGAGGTCACGGCACGCAATCCTGAGCTTCGTGAGATCGCTTGGTGCCTCTGAATCCTTCGGCAATTCTTGGATCGGCTCTCTCAGGTGGCGCATCGGAACCCCCCGACCAACGCAATCGCCAAGCCGGATCGTGAACACACTGGTTCCCGAACACCGCATTTGGCGTCACGAGCGCGGGACTTACCCAAGCGCGAGCGGCGCGCAGTATTGAGTTTCGGAACACGTTTACATGGAACAGCGGCCGTGCCCATGGTGTCCAGCGCGCAGTCCACTCCATCCGAGGGCCGAAGAACTCGATTCGATGGATGTCAGGTCGCAGAAAGACCTGTTCATAGGCACGCTTCTTCAGGAGTGAAGATGGCGAGAATCCATTGATGGTCTCATCGTATGTCTGCTTTAGGCCCACCAGCATCCCGTGCCACTCGATGTACAACTCCACGGCAACCGTATGCTCGTTGAAGCGCAGTCGAAATATGCGTCCGGCCCCCAGTTGGCAGAAGTCCTCGAGTACCCCACGATAGAATTCGCCTTGCCTGTTGGCCGAGCTGATTGCAGTTCCCAATCGTCCTTTCCAACCTGCGCTTTCGAGACGTCCATAGTCCTCTATCGCTTGCGGAACCTGGTCAGGGAGTGTGATTTCATCGAGGGCGGCTTCAATGCCTTGCCTGACCATTTTCGAATGCTGATTTCGCATTTTTTGGCGCAGACGTTTACCACGCTGCGTCCAGTAGCTGCGGAACGCACCATCCACCGGGATCCAACTGGTCTGGATGTAGTGCAGCGTCTGCAGCAATGCGTTCGGGTCGGGCTTCGGGTAAAACGCCGGGTCCTGCTGGGTTATTCCAACCATGACGGGGAATCCAGGCAGCCGCGCGAACAGATCACTTGCCGCTTCGTCGTAGGTCAAGCGGGGGTCCATGAGCCAAGCTCCCAGAGGCAACTGGGACGGCTGGAACGTTTGCCAAATACCGGTGGACTTTCGCCGAAGGATGCAAATGGCAGATTCGTTTCCGCTGTCGCCCCTTGCGGCGATCAACTCGTCCCCGACGCCGAATGTGGCTAGAGCCCGCCCAACGAATGCGGAGCGCAGGAACGGCGGCGCGCAGGCCTGATTGTTCAGGCGGTCCCAAGCGTACGCGAATTCGGCGAAACGGGAAGCTGGGTAGATTTCCCAACTCATAGTCTTTTCCTCTATTGGAGGATCGGTACAGACCAGCACCGATTGGAGTTTGCCCGGCGACATCGCGGGCGACTCGGGAGCCGCCGGCGTGTTCGCACACACGGCAAGCAGGAGCGCACAAGCAGCGGTCGCGATGGCGCGCATAGCAGAATGCGCCGGAAATGCAATTCAGGATGAGCCGACGAAGCCGCGATCGCGTTGACGGCGATCAAACTCGCGCTGCGCCGCCAGCGTGACTCGGCCCGCGGCTACCTCCCGCAATGGAATTCCCGTTAAGTCATCGGTAGAGAGTAGCGGTCGCACCCACACGCCGGATGTGGCCGATCAGTGACGCCCTCGACGACGGCCGCCAAGCGAGCAGCTGCGAAGCAGGCTGATGCGGCACATGAGTGACTGCTTTCGGCGCCAGTTGAAGACGATCACCGGGTCCGCCAGGGTACTCGATGCATTCGAAACAAACGAAACATGAATGGCCTCACCGTGAAGCTTTGCTGCAGCGCCCGCCCACTAGACTGAATCGCATTCGATGCCGCGATCCGCGCGTCGCGTCGCATTCGTCAAGGAGTTTTCCATGGGCGCATCGCTGACCGCCATTTACGGCATCGCCACCTACGCATTCTTTGTCGCGACTTTACTGTATGCGATCGGTTTTGCGGGCAACCTGGTGGTGCCGAAGTCGATCGATAGCGGAGCGTCGACGCCGCTAGCCGAGGCCTTGATCGTGAACCTGCTGCTGTTGGTCCTTTTCGCCGTCCAGCACAGCGTGATGGCGCGAGCCGCGTTCAAGCGCTGGTGGACCCGAATCGTGCCGGAGCCGATCGAGCGCAGCACGTATGTGTTGGCCGCGACGCTGGCGCTGGCGCTATTGCTGTGGCAGTGGCGGCCGATCGCCGATCCAGTCATCTGGACGGTTGAAGGCCACGCCGCAGCCATGGTGCTGCAAGCCGTGTTCTGGCTCGGCTGGACGGTGCTGTTGACCAGCACCTTTCTGATCAACCACTTCGAGCTGTTCGGGCTGCGACAGGCATTCGCGCGGCTGCTCGGTCACACCATCCCGGCACCGGAATTCAGAACGCCGTTCCTCTATCGCCACGTGCGCCACCCCCTCTACATCGGATTTCTGCTCGGCTTCTGGGCGACGCCGCACATGACGGCGGGACACCTTCTCTTTTCCGCAGCGACCACCGGCTACATCTTGATCGGCATCTATTTTGAAGAGCGCGACCTGGTTGCGCAGTTCGGTGACCGCTATCGCCGGTATCGCGAGCAGGTTGGGATGCTCCTGCCGTGGCCGCGCAAGGCACAACGGTAGCGCTCTGCTGGTCGGCAGAGTTCAAGCCAGAGTCCCAAGGCGAAAAGTCGAGCGCGTACTTGTCGTCGTCGCGGGCTTTTGACAACGATATCGAAGGGAGTGCGACATGATCGGAGTATTCGTGACGTTCCGCTACGGAGACAATTTCGACGAGCAAGCGCGTGCGGAAGATCGCTGAAACCGCACGTGTAAGGTTTGAGGGAATGCCGGGGCTTCGCTCCAAGGCCTTCACGCTCAATTCCGGAAAGCGCGAGGTCGCGAACTTCTACGTTTGGGATTCAGAGGACGCGGCCAAAGCGTTCTTCACCGATGAGTTGCTCGAGCGGGTAGCCGGTCTCTACGGTGTGCGCCCTGGCGTCGAGTTCGTGCAGATTGCCGCGCTCGTGGGGAACACCCGAGCCTGACGTGTGCAGGTATGACGTCCGGCCCGTCGCGGTACCGGACCCGCCACAGTGGGCGTCCCAGCCAGTGGGGGACGGTGATCTCCATCGTTGGGCGCCGCCCAATCGCATCCCGAATGTCGGCTCCGACGCACCGACAAGTCCGCTTTCGGGACAGTGGGCGGAGAGAGTCGAAACCAATCGATCGTGAAACCGGCGGGCCTAATGTGGGCCTCCTGCCAGATGCATTGACGTGCATCAATAGGCCGCCCGCCAACGGCCAGAATGAATCGCGGCCCATTGGTCGTCCGAGTGAGGCAATGACACAACTACAGTCAACTCATGACGCGAGGGCGCGATGTTCCGGTGCGCATGGTCCTGGCGACTGCGCTGGCGATGCTTTTCAGCACCGCTTGGGCTGCCGGTACTCCGCCCCAGGAGTTGCTGGAAAAATACCGTTGCACGATTGTCACGAGAAGATTGATGCGGCAGCTGGACCCGCTTGGGTCGATATCGCAACGCACTATCTGGGGAACAACGGGCCAACAAGATCGTCGCCGACAAGATCCGGTCGGGTGCCCAGCGCAGCGGCCCGTGGCAATGGCGGCAATGGAAGTCTCCAAGGCCGCTGCCGGTCCGATGGCCGTTACATATCTCCGACAACAATTAACCGTGGATACGCAAGAAGGCATACGATTTCCTCATTTGGTCCAGCGGAAGGCACGGGCATTCGGAAGGAGCATGACCGCATCCGGGCAATGACTGCCAACACCAGGCTACGGGCCATTCTGTCGAAGCGCCCTTAATGGTTCGACTGAGCCAGCCAAGGGCTGGCATGGGCAGAGCCCAAGCTGAGTTCAGCATTGCTCAAGGCGCACTGTGAATCGCGCAGTCAATCTGCGTTCGGCCGCACTGCTCCGCAGGTGAGGCTGGGCGCTATTTCTTCGGGGGTGCAAGTGTGCCGCCGAACTTGACGCATGTGCCGATCGGCACTCCCTTCCAGTCCTCGGGATCGCGGTCGGCCTTACTGAGCGTTGCGCAACCATGCTTGCTCGGTACCGCAATCGTTCTGCCCGGCCTTTGCGATGCCGTAGCACTTTTCCATCCGGCCGGAGCCGGCACGTCGTCCGCAGATGCGGTGGCTGCAGCGCCCGTTCCCAAGGCTCGCGATGGCCGCATGAATTGCGCTTCCTCGGATGTTCATCGGTTCTCCAATCGCGGGATTGGAAAAAGGCGAATTATCCCACATCCATACCCACTGGGTCGACGGCAGATTGCTACGGTTCACTCGCGGAGCACTGGTCGTTGCTGAGATGTCACTACCGTGATTACACTGGCACTCTTCGCCTGGCGGAATCTGACTGTGACGTGCGGCCCGGGCGGCGTCGCGATTGGAAGCGTTTCGCCTGCGTCCATGCTATTGGATTTTCGGGGTCACGCTTGTGGCGCTCCTGGCTTCAATATGCCGCGAATGTCACGTGCCGAACCGTTCATGCCAACTGGAAAAACCATTGTGATCTCTGAGCCCGTTCCTTCTTCTTTCCATGGTGGCGACGCTGGCCAATGCCCAGGCCGGTCGCGAGCAATGGCTAGGACGTTTCTCGCCGCCGTCGTCAAAGCGGATCGCGCTGTCGCCAGATCGGCACTCGCCCCCACATCCAGATATTCGGGGCCGGATTTGTCGAGCGTTCCCGCGAGGAGTACTTGTCGCACCATTTCGATGAGGACGCCAAATTCGCCAAGACAGCGACGCGCAAGGTGCTGAAGCACGCTGAACAACTGGCGGTGAAACATGGCCTTGATCATGGAGGAAACCGAAACCGGCGGCAGTTATGAGGGCAAGCCGATCAACCTGATCGGTGTGGAGACCGCCGTCTTGCGACTGACTGGCGGGAGCTGGCAATGCGTGCACATGCACTGGTCCTCACGCAAGGCCAAGCCGTGAGTCCGGGGGCCGCGCGGTATTAGGGAACCTGCCGGACGGGCCAACACACTTAATTGCCGATTCTTACCTGCCCATTGGCGACATGGGTAAACGTATATCCGCCCCCGCTGTAGGTCTGCCCTGGCGTTAGCCGCGCCACGTCGGTCGTGTCGCTCAACCCGTACGGACTGCCATATCCGTCGTACACACGCTGATGGACAAAGACGGTGTTGATGTCGTCCAGATAATCCACGAAATAGTCACCGCAGCGGATCGCGTCCGGATAGGTGTAGAGCGTCCGCAGCGTGGCGCTCGCGCAGGCCTTCGGCGTTAACGCGTTGAGCTTTTCCTTGTGGTCCGACATGAAATGTTTAAGTGTGGGTGCCACGCAGCCCATTTGGTCATAGCAGGAGCCGTACACCTGATAATCAGGAAGCCTGGCCGCATTGTGATTCAGCCCACGGCGTGCCCGATCTCGTGAGCAATGGTGCCCGAATATTCCCGTGGTCCGCCGCGAGCGATAACCGTGTTACCCGTTGTCACGGCGTAGTACTTCCAGCAGGCATACGGCTGAATCACCACCAGCACGTTGAAGGTCAGCCCCGCCGCACTCGCCGCCTCCTTTGCCAGATTGCGGGCGCAACGTATCGCAGGCCGGGTTCCCGGCAACCGTTATCGCCGGCAGGACGGTGACGTCGAGCCGGTTACGCCCATACGTTTCCTTGCTCCACCACGCCGCTATGTCAGCAAATAGCGCCTGCTGGTTCGCCTGCGTCACATAGGGCAACGTGTCGTTGTACGTCTTGATGGCATCCGCGCTCGTGGATGGCGGCGACTGATACAGCAGCGGAACAACGACAAGGCTCAACACCTTCGCCGGCACGCATGCAAACACGCTGGTCACCTCATCGCCCTCTGCCGTCCAGCCGGCGGCCTGCATTTGTTCGACAACCGAATATCGTCGCTGTAGCGGTGATTCGGAAAGCCGCCTTGGCCATTGTTGTAGAGTCGATAAAGTGGAAGGCTGCCGGCGGGGCAATTGCCCGCCATGTCCGGAAGTCCGAGGAAGAACGCATCAGCCTCGAATTGCCAGTCGGGATTCTCTTTGGCGATTGCACATTCATCGGCGATCGGCGTGTAGAAATGCGTGCTGTACGGCGCAAACGAAGTACTGAAAAAGCGACATGTCGGGTTGACCGGCATACCGCCACCTGTTGAGTCTGTCCAGACTTCGAACGTCTTGCCGGTGCGCTTCCACACGCCGCCCAATGCGCTGCTGTCCAGGATTTGCACCTCATCCGGAAACGAAGTTACGAAATACGCCTTCCATGCCGGATAGTAATACTCGATGGCAGTCCGGTCTGGGCAGTCGCAGGCAGGATGCCTGCCAAAATCAGTGCCAGAATCGCTGCCCGGAGCAATCGCACGGTCATTGCCAGGTCATCGTCGTGCACTGATGCGCGAAGCACGTACGACCGGCGCACGACGCAAATAACAAACGCACATTGGACCGTTCCTCCGGGACGACGTTGAACAATCCTACCCTACCCCTTCTGCCAGTTGTCGCGGGTGCTTGGTCCCGTCAGCCACACACCAAGCCTAGCGTCCGAACAATTTCCCCAGCGCCTTGTTCAGCGGATCGGTGCCTTGCGTGGCTGCGCGCGTCCTACCCTCCGGCGTCGGCGAGCCGGTAGCGGCTTCGCGCCGAGCGCCACGGCACAGGGGCCGGCACCGCCACGCCCCACGGCTCCGAGCAGCGCGACGCCGATCTCGGACAATCCGCCGGTGCCGAACGCGGCGCCGATGCGCGCGGCGGTGGTGACCGACGCCATTGCATCAATGCTTACCTGAGGATGCCGGAGCGGACCGTGCAGACGGACAAGTTCGGCGATCTGCGGGATGTCGATGGTGATTCCCTGCCGCAACTGCGGCTTGAACGTGAGATCGATCGATTCGTTGAGCAGGTCCAGAGTACCGCTGACCGAGACGCCGAGCTTCTGCGTCTCCATCGCCACCGAGCGATCGATGCGCGCGATCCCGCCGGCAAGCGGCAGCCGGATCACCGCGCATTTGAGTTCCGTGGTCGGGTCCTTGTCGCGAAAGGGATTCGTTGCGCTGGCCACCCGGTCGAAGGCGCTATCGGGAGCGGCCTTCGCGTTGACGATCGTCGCCGGACCGGCGACCGCCGTGACATTGCCGCTCGCGGACGCTGCCCATTCGTGCAGCGAGTTTCCGCGCGCGGTCAGGTTCGCCTTGAGCGAGGACTTGCCGCCCTTCACGTCGCGGCGCACGTCGAGCGCGGCCAGTTCGGCACCCAGGTCGAGGTTTCGCGCATCGACCGTGAGCGCCAACGCGGGCGCGCCGTTCGCGGGCACGTCGAACGTCATATGCGCGTTGACGCTGCCACCATACGTAGTGGCTTTCAACTGCGGCACGTCGAGACGGCCGTCACGCAGCGTGAATCGGATATCGACCGCCGTGAATTCGCGGGTCGGCGAGACGACGAGCCGACCGATTCTTGCCTCGCCCGCAGCGTCGACCGCGCGCACGAACGCGAGCGGCAGTGGCGCCTCTGGAAAGATGTATTTCGACGCAGCATTCGCGCCCGCCACGCCCTTGCCACGCGCGCCAACCGCCGCCGCATGCGTCAGCGACAACACGGGCGCCGTCAGATTGACGGTGTAGCGCGAACGGCCGCCAACGGTCGCCACCGAGACGGTGCCATTGACTACGGTGGGTCCGATCGCAGCCGCGAGTTCCTCCACGTGCACCACTTCACCCTCGACGCGCAGCCGCGCCGCGATCTTGGCCTCCTGGCCGTCGATCTCGCCGTCAAGTGCAAACGGATACGGCCAGCGACGCCGGACCAGGGACTCGAGCGGACCCAATTGGCCGGTCATGGCCACGGCCACATCGTCGACCTTGCCGCGAAATTCGGCTTTTACCGGCGAGTGCGCATCGCGCGCCGACAGCGCGAGCGAATCGATCGCCACTTTGGTCTCCGCACCCGACTTTCCGTCGCGGTAGGTGAGCACGCCGCGGGTAATCGCGACATTGCCGACACCGAACGCGGGCTGCGCCGTGACACTCTCCGCTGGCGGCGCTCCAGCTGCCTTGCCGCCGAAGTCCCAATTGGCTCGCCCCTGTGCGTCAGTCTCGAGCGCGACCGACGGCTCGACCAATTCCACGCGGATCACTTCGAAGCGCTTGTTGAGCAGCGGCAGCAACGCAACCTCGACGTCGAGTTGCTTTGCCGCGACCATCAGCGGCGCCCGTCCCCAGGGCGCATTGGCGAGCGCGATGTCGTGGACGACGAGCCGCGGAGTCAGCGACAGTTTAAGGTCGATGCCGCCGCGTATCGACGCGTCGCGCCCGGTGACCTGCTTGATTCTCGCCTGGATCGGTGCCGCGAGATCGTTCGGATCAACGCGCCAGACCGCGATCGCGACGGCGATGAACAGCAGCCCGACCACGCCGCCGATGGCGGCGAGAATGATGAGAACCGTGCGACGCATCGGGGGATTCTAGCCCCTGCAGGACTCGTCCGACAGGGCGTGCGGACGCTGGCGAATTCATCCCGCTGACGGCCGCTCGGGGCGATGAATCATCCGACCAGCAATGCCCCCTTGGCGAGCTTGGTCAACAGCGAGTCCAGTTGCGCGCGGCCGTGCGGTCCCGAAAACGTCCCTTCCATCGCCGAAATCAGGTCGTCGCGGGTACGCGTTCCGTCAAGCAGCCCGACGACTTTGCGCACAGCCGCGTCGTTGAGGCGAAGCGGCTCCTGGTAGAGCGTCGGCACCACTTCCTGTTCGCGGCCGATCCAGCGCGCGGCGGCAAAGGCGTGCGGTAAATCGCCGGGCGTGGCGGCGGCAACCACCGCCGTCATGCGCAGCCCCACCTGACCGGCTACATAGAGCTCGGCGAGCATTGTCTCGATGGGCTGGTGCGGCTGTTCCGCGTTGGTGGGAAGCTCGCGGTTGCGCCATTCCACCAGGTCGGCCACAGGAATCGAATTCGGCCAGTGGGCAAGCAGGTGCGACGTGAGGGCCGCCACGTCGGCGGCCATGCCCGCGTTCGGCGCGGGGGTCGCGGCGGCGCGGCGCAGGTCCAGCGACGCGTACGCGTGCATGCCCAATGCGCGGTGCGGCTGCACGACGAAACGCGACAACGCATTGGCGTGGCACAGCAGCGACTCCCGAAAGCGTCGGAAGAATACGAAGTCGAGATATTGCTCGCGGGTCAGCCTGTCCAATGGACCCAGGGCCTGGCGCACTGCCGGCGCGATACCGGGGCCCATCATCTTCCCCAGACGCGCTTCGGCGAGAAAGGCCAGCCCGGCGCGGGAGGCGTCGGCCATGAATTCGTGGAAGTACACGGGGTCGTTCGGCTCGCTCATGTCGTCGTGCGCCAATGCGGCGTCACCGCCTTCACCGGCGTGGCGCACTTCCGCGCGCAACGCGGCGAGGCCAGCGTCCTCGCCCACGACCGGTGTTGCGACGAGTGCGATCAGCGAACGCGCGGAAGCGACCTTCGCCGGTTTGTCCGCAAGATTGCGCGTGTGGAAGTTGAGCATGTCCCACACGACACGGCGCATGTGACACCCCGGCAGCGTGTTGTAGCTGACGAACGCCACCCCATGGGGCGCCAGATGGCGCGCGATCAGCGGCAAAACATGGGCGCGCACCTCCGCCGGTACCCACGAGTAGAGCCCGTGAGCAACGATGTAGTCGAAACTCCCCGTGTCCGCGGGGAACTCACGCAGGTCGAGTTGTAGAAAGCGGACGTTGGCGATGCCCAGGTCGCTGGCCATGCGCGTGGCGCGCGCAAGTGGACGCGCCGCGAAATCGACGCCGACAAACGTCGCGTTCGGCAGCCCCGCGGCGACTGGCACCAGGTTCGTTCCGTCGCCGCATGCGAGCTCGAGGACCCGGCATGTCGCGACGGGCGCGACATCCAGGCCGAGCAGCGTGGCTACCGTGGCCAGATGGTCCGGGTGGCTCGCGAAGTCCGGATGACTCGTATAGGCGACGTCGTTATAAGCCTTGACGAGGGCTTCCGGGTCTTGCCCGGAATCTTGCAACGTGCTGTCGGACATGCTTACTTTCGCAGGGTATGGGCGCGCCACATTCGGAAATGGCCACCGGTGCGAATTGTATCCTCCGCGCGCCGCTTGGCCGGCGGAAACGCGCGCAGGCCCCAGGTTCAGTCGGCCCGGCCGAGCTTTCGTCGCAGCAAATGGTCGACCGACAACTTGCCAGGACCATAGAAGAACAGGACGAGCAGCAGACTGCCCCACAGGATGTGGTCCTTGAGACCGGCGGCCGAGAGATCCGGGTAGGAAATGGCGGCGACGACGTTGAACGCGAAAAGCGCGGCCGCCGCGATGCGGCGTGCCGAAACCCAGCAGTAGCAGGACCGGCAGGCCCAGTTCCGCGCTCGTTCCCAGCACCGCGGCGATGGCGGGCGGGAGCAAGGGCACGTGATATTCGTTGCGGAACAGTGCCAGCGTGATGTTCCAGTCGTGCAGTTTGGTGAGACCGGACAGGAAGAACACGCGCACGATGTAGATGCGAAGCGCAAGTGCGAAGAGCGGCTGCATCCGGTCGACCATCGCAGTCAGGTTGAAATACCCGCGCGCGGCGCGCTCGGACACGGACATCGCGGCGGACTGCATGGATGCTGCTCCTCGGGAGATAGGGACGCGAAAGTTAGTCGCGGTTTGTCGCCATTGCTTTCAGTCGCCGCGCAATTGCAAGAGCGTGCGGCTGGCGATGCCGGCGCGAAGGGCGGTTCCGAGGTCGAACTCCGGTTCGGCCGCGACGGCGGCGTCAAGCGCCATGGCCAGATCCCCGCCACGTTGAAGCGCAAGGAGCATCGCGTGGTCGCCCGGCGGCAATCGCTGGATGATCACGGCGCCCGCCTCGCGCCGCACCAGCAGATGGTCCGCCGCCCCGTCGAACGCGACGGTCGCATCGCCTTCGAACCCCGCCTGATGGACCTGCCAGATGCGCAGCACCGGATACGCCGAACGCAGGAAGTGACAGGATGGGTCGAGCACAAAGCGTTGCGTGACCACCTTCTCTGCCGGAACCTTCGCCAGTGCCGCCAGGATTGACTCCGGCGAACCGGCTGCATCCGCGGCGCGTCCGGCCGCATCGACCGCCCACTCGAGCCGGGCGACGTCGGCCAGGTAGCGCAGGTCCTGGGCGTGCGGATAGCTCGCGAGGAAATCCGGGAAATCGCTGCCGTAGATGTTGAGATCGCCACCCGCCGAAGGGACGGCGAGCACGAACGCGTCGACGGCGCCATTGAAAAATGGAGTGCCGACCAACTGCCGCACCACGACATAGGTCGCGCCCAGCGCGTTGCGATAGTTGGAAAATACCGTGTTGCGATAGATTCCGATGCGCTCATTCGCGTCGTCGCCACCGTGCGGCAGTGCCGCGGCGAAGCGCGTCTGCCTTTCACGCAGCGACGGCAAGCGCGGCCTCCAGGTACGATTGCGCGGTCGCGGCCTCGCGCTGCAGGACGGCGAATTCCGGGATGTCGGTGTCCCATTCGATCAGCGTGGGCACAGGGCCAAAACGCCGCAGCGCCCGCTCGTACAGCGCCCAGACGTCCGGCGCGACCGGCGCGCCATGCGTGTCGATGAGACACGGGCCGCTCGCGTCGAAGCCGGCGAGATGGATTTCCCCGACCAGGTCGGGCGGTATCGCCATCAGGTACGCGTCGGCGTCGCTGCCGTGGTTGCGCGCATTGACGTAGATATTGTTCACGTCGACCAACAGCCTGCAGCCGGATCGCGTGGCGACAGCGACCACGAATTCGCATTCCGGCATCGTGGACTCCGGAAACGTCAGGTAACTGGACACGTTTTCGACCAGGATTTCGCGGCCGAGGCCATCCTGCACGGCGGAAACGCGCGCGCAAACGTGGTCGAGGGCTTCACGGGTATACGGCAGCGGCAGCAGGTCGTTGTAGTGCCTGCCGTTCACGCTGCTCCAGCAAAGGTGCTCCGACACCTGCGCAGGCTCGACACGGTCGACCAGGCGCAAAAGCTTGGCGAGGTGCGCCGTGTCGAGCGGGTCGGTGGACCCAAGCGATAGACCGACGCCATGCAGCGATACCGGATAGTCCGCGCGGATCCGGTCGAGAGCCGCCAGCGTCGGCCCGCCGTCGGCAAAGTAGTTCTCGCTGTGGACTTCGAACCACGGCACCGAGGGACGCATCGCCAGCACGTGGCCCACATGCGGGGCGCGCAACCCGATGCCGGCGGAATCAGGCAGGAGGCGATTCATGGGGGGATGATGCGCGCGGCCGATCGTTGCCTCAAGGACCCGCCGCGCAGTTCCGGTGCGGGAAATGCCTACTTGGGCGCCATCGTCTTGCCGCCCATCTTCTCGCAAGTGCCCTTCGCGACGTACTTCCATTCGTTGGGATCGTTGTCGACCTTGGCGCCCTGTGCCGCGCAGGCGTGCTTCGCGGTGCCGCAGTCGTTCTGCCCGGCCTTGGCGACGCCGTAGCATTTTTCGGTGCCTTCCTTCGGCACAACGGGTTGCGCGGCGACGGACGCGGCGAATCCGATGGCGAGGAGGCCGGAGATGGCGGCTTGGATCGTGGCTTGCCTGTTCATGGTGCATGCTCCTGTGGATGCGGGTTGAGGAGGACAGGGTCATGGCCTGCCTGAAGCTTTGGTCGAGGGACCCGCGCCAAACTTACGCGGGCGTATTGGCCGGGTGCGCACGGCAAGCCATTGGAGGCCGTTTCCCGCTAACATTGCGGCAGTGACCACTTCTTGCCTTCCATCACCGCGATGAATTTCACCGTCGCGACGTTCAATATCCACAAGGGCTTCTCGCACCTGACCCGGCGCATGGTCATCCATGAGGTCAAGGAGAAGCTGCACGGGCTGTCCGTCGACATCCTATTCCTGCAGGAAGTGCAGGGCGCCCACCGCCGCAACGCCGGCCGCTACATCGACTGGCCGGGCAAGCCGCAGCACGAATTCATCGCGGACACCGTGTGGAAGGAAGTGGCCTATGGCCGCAACGCCGTCTATCGCCAGGGGCATCACGGCAATGCCATCCTGTCGCGCTTTCCGATCATCACGCAGGAGAACGAGGACATTTCGGCGCATGTGTTCGAGAACCGCGGGCTGCTGCATTGCGAGATCAAGCTGGCCGGTGGCGCGCAGAACCTGCATTGCATCAACGTCCACCTCGGTTTGTTCGAGCGAGGCCGGCAATGGCAGATCCGGTCGCTTGCCGAACGCATTCGCGCCACGGTCCCGAAGGATGCGCCGCTGATCATCGCCGGCGACTTCAACGACTGGCGGCGCAAGGGCGACCGCATACTCACCGACGAGCTCGGCGTCTACGAGGTGTTCGATGAGGTCAAGGGGCGTCCGGCACGAACCTTTCCGTCCGTCTTGCCGGTATTCCGCCTCGATCGCATCTATGCCCGCAAGCTCGACGTCAAGGACGCCCGTGTCCACTATGCCTTTCCCTCGGGCAGGCTCTCCGACCACGCGGCGCTCGCCGCGACGTTCTACGCTACCGCGCAGGCGCCGCTGAAAGGGCGGTGCTCAGGACCCGACGGTGGAGCAGTTCACGACCGGCAACAGGATCGAATTGCTGCGCAACGGCGCCGAATTTTTTCCGGCGCTGATCGACGCCATCGATGCAGCGCGGTACGGAAGTGTGGCTGGAGACGTACATCTTCGCCGACGATGCGTCGGGCCGGGCGGTCGCCAACGCGATGGTGCGCGCGGCGCAGCGAGGCGTGACGGTCCGGGTGCTGGTCGACGGCTGGGGCGCGCGCCTATACCTCACGCCGTCGCTGGCAAAGATGCTCGCCGCGGGCGGGGTGCGCCTGATGAAATACCGGCCGGAGGTGGCGCCGTGGCAATTCCGCCTGCACCGGCTGCGCCGGCTGCACCGGAAGATCTGCCATGTCGACGGTCGCGTTGCCTTCGTCGGCGGCATCAACCTGATCGACGACATGAACACGCCGCGGCACAAGCCGCCGCGCGTGGACTTCGCGGTGCGCGTTGAAGGGCCCTTGCTGGCACCGATCGTCATGTCGATGCAGCGGCTGTGGGCGCTGGTCGAATTGACGCAGTTCGACCGCAGCGAGGTGCCGTTGTTCCCGGTCGCGATTCCGACCCGGGTCTCGGGAACGCAGGCGGCGTCCTTCGCCATCCGCGACAACCTGGGCCACCGCAGCGACATCGAAGCCGCCTACCTGTCCGCCCTCCTGGCCGCCGAGAAAGAGATCATCATCGCGACGGCGTATTTCTTTCCCGGGACGCAGTTCCGGCGGGCGCTGACCGCCGCGGCGCTGCGCGGCGTGCGGGTGACGCTGCTGTTGCAGGCGCGCGTCGAATACCGGCTGCTGCACTACGCTTCGCGCGCGCTGTACGGGCAACTGCTCGAGGCCGGCGTGACGATCGAGGAATATCACCTTTCGTTCCTGCACGCCAAAGTCGCCGTCGTGGACGAGCATTGGGCCACGGTCGGCTCATCCAACATCGATCCCTATTCGTTCCTCATGGCGCGCGAGGCCAACGTCTTCGTCAGCGATCCGCGCTTCGCGGACCAGCTCCGGGGCGAGTTGTTGCGGATGATCGCCGACGGGGCCCGCCGCGTCGTGCCGGAGAGCTGGGCGGGTCGCACCAACATCGAAAAAGCGCTGACCTGGATAGCCTACGGCATCGTCCGGATTGGAATGGGGGTCATGGGCTACGGCGGAAACGAATGGTTCCCGCGCGACAAGGACAGCGACTGAAGCAGGCGCTCGCGGCCTGCTAAAATACGCGGTTGCCCGAAGTTGCCAAGCCGACCTTCCCGGACCGCCGGTCCGCGTCGGGCATTACGTTCCCTGACACCTGCCGCCCTACCATGCGCCATTCGCATTCCACCGCCCTGCCGGCTCCCGTAGAGAAGAACGTGCCGCGCACGGAGCGCGGCGACTGGCGCACGATCCGCACGCTGCTGCCCTACCTGTGGGAGTACAAGGCGCGGGTGCTGGCCGCGATCGCCTGCCTCGTGCTCGCCAAGGTCGCCAATGTCGGCGTGCCGGTGCTGCTCAAGCGCATCGTCGACAGCCTCGATTCGAATTTGGCGCCACTGGTGGTCCCGCTGGCGCTGCTGGTCGCGTACGGTGTTCTGCGGCTGTCCACGACGCTGTTCACCGAGCTTCGCGAGTTCCTGTTCGCCAAAGTGACGCAACGCGCGACGCGCAAGATCGCGCTGCAGGTCTTCCGTCACCTGCACGCGCTGTCGCTGCGCTTCCACCTGCAGCGGCAGACGGGCGGTCTCACGCGTGACGTGGAGCGCGGCCAGCGCGGTATTTCGACGCTGATCCAGTTCACGCTGTTCTCGATCCTGCCGACACTCGTCGAGATCGCGCTTGTCTCGGCGGTCCTGATTGCGCGCTACGACTGGACGTTCATGGCGATCACCGCCGGCGCGCTGGC
>CAWAKN010000020.1:0-346902 GCA_963782625.1 uncultured beta proteobacterium
TGGGAGGTCGGGACAGTCCCGGCAATTCCCCGCATCCAAGAGGATAAGCCGCATGGCACGCGAAGCGATGGAATACGACGTGGTGATCGTCGGTGGCGGCCCCTCCGGACTCGCTGCCGCAATCCGGCTGAAGCAGCTCGCCGCCGCGCAGGGCCGCGAGACATCCGTCTGCATCCTCGAAAAAGGCTCGGAAATCGGGGCGCACATCCTCTCCGGGGCGGTCATCGACCCCAAGGCATTGAACGAACTGTTGCCCGATTGGCAGCAGCAAGGCGCGCCGATCACTACGCCGGTGACCGAGGACCGCTTCCTCGTGCTCACTGAAAAGAAGGCCTATCGCATTCCGAACTGGGCATTGCCGCCGCTCATGGACAACCATGGCTGCTACATCGTCAGCCTCGGCAATGTCTGCCGCTGGCTGGCGACGCAGGCCGAAGCGCTCGGCGTCGAAATCTACCCGGGCTTTGCGGCCGCGGAAATCCTGTACGACGACCGCGGTTCCGTCCGCGGCGTCGCCACTGGGGACATGGGCGTGGCTCGCGATGGATCGCACAAGCCGGGCTATGCGGCGGGCATGGAACTGCTGGCGAAATACACGCTGTTCGCCGAAGGCTGCCGCGGTTCGCTGTCGCAGGAACTGATGCAGAAGTTCAATCTGCGCGACGGCATCGACCCGCAGAAATACGGCATTGGCCTCAAGGAACTGTGGCAGGTCGCGCCGGACAAGCACCAGAAGGGCCTGGTCATCCACAGCCAAGGGTGGCCGCTGGATTCGAACACTGGCGGCGGGTCGTTTCTCTACCACCTCGACGACAATCTGGTAGCCGTCGGATTCGTCATTCACCTCAATTACGAGAATCCGCACCTGTCGCCGTTCGACGAGTTTCAGCGCTTCAAGACGCATCCTGCGATTCGCGCAACGTTCGATGGCGGAAAGCGTCTTGGGTATGGCGCGCGCGCGATCAACGAAGGTGGCCTGCAATCGGTCCCGAAGCTCGCCTTTCCCGGCGGCGCGCTGATCGGCTGTTCCGCCGGATTCGTGAACCTGCCGCGGATCAAGGGCAGCCACAACGCGATGAAGACCGGCATGCTCGCGGCGGAGTCGGCGTTCGCCGCGTTGGGCGCGGGCCGCGCCCACGACGAACTCGCCGATTATCCCGAGGCCTGGCGCAAGTCCTGGGTGTACGAGGACTTGTACAAGGTGCGCAACGTGAAGCCCGGCCTCAACTGGGGAATGTGGACGGGGACCGCCCATGGCGGCATCCACATGTGGCTGAACGATCTCGGACTTGGCGCGCTGGTTCCGTGGACGCTGCGCCACGACAAACCCGACAATGAGTCGCTGCGACCCGCCGCGGACGCGCCGGAAATCGCCTACCCCAGGCCGGACGGCGTGCTCACGTTCGACAAGCCCTCTTCCGTATTCGTGTCCAATACGAACCACGAGGAGGACCAGCCCGTCCATTTGCAGCTGCGCAATGCGAACGTCCCGGTCGACGTGAATCTTGCGCTCTACGACGGCCCGGAGCAGCGCTACTGCCCGGCCGGCGTATACGAATTCGTCGCCGTCGAAGGCGGCGCTCCAGGCGCGCAACGACTGCAGATCAACGCGCAGAACTGCGTGCACTGCAAGACGTGCGACATCAAGGATCCGCGCCAGAACATCCACTGGGTGACGCCCGAAGGCGGCGGCGGGCCAAGCTACACGGGAATGTGACGCGGGACCGCGTTCAGTTCCACAGCCACGCCGCACCGCGCACGCCGCTCGAGTCGCCGTGTGCATGCCTGACCAGCGGCGTGTCAACACGGTCTGAAAAGACCCACGCGCCCCATTGCCGGGGAACGTTGACGTACAGGCGTTCGACATTCGACATGCCGCCACCCAGCACGATCACGTCGGGATCGACGATGTTGATGACGTGCGCCAGCGATCGCGCCAGCCGGTCCTCGTAGCGGGCAATGGTGGCCTCGCACGCCGGATCGCACGCCGCCGCGCCGGCAACAATTTCGGGGGCGGCCAACGCAGAACCGGAAACTCGCTGATGGTCGGCGACCATGCCCGGTCCGGAGAGCCACGTCTCGATACAGCCCGCGCGTCCGCAAAAGCATTCGCGTCCGGGTCGCTCGTCGTCGCGCGGCCAGGGCAACGGATTGTGTCCCCACTCGCCCGCGATTCCGTTCGGGCCATCGAGCGCGTGGCCATTCACGACGATGCCGGCACCGACGCCGGTGCCGAGGATGACGCCGAACACGACTTCGGCGCCGCGACCCGCGCCATCGGTCGCCTCGGAAAGCGCGAAGCAATTCGCGTCGTTGCTGATGCGCACTTCGCGACCGAGAAGCGCGGCGAGATCCTCACGCAGCGGCCGGCCGTTCAGCGCCACGGAATTGGATCCGCGCAGGAGTCCCGTAGCGCGCGAAATGGAACCCGGCGTCCCTACGCCCACCGGCGACGCGTTCGGCGGCAATCCAAGCTCGAGCTCGACTTCGCGCACCAGGTCCGCCATCGCGGCCAGCGTTGCATCGTAGCCTGCGGCTGGGGTGGCTACGCGACGACGCAGGCACTCGCGCCCTTGGGTGTCGAGCGCGACGATTTCGATCTTGGTTCCGCCCAGGTCCAACCCGAGGCGGATGGGCTTCGGCATGGGTGTCCTCTCTGTTTAGACCGCGGGACGCCAGCACAGGTTGACCCCCTCCGTGCGATGAACGAATATTACCTTTCGTCGCTTGTCGCGCCCAGACGCTCAAGCGCATCGGGGAGAAATGCATGCCCGCAATATCCAACGCACTGTCCGTAATCTCGCTGGCGCTGCTGACGGCGCTGGCGTTGCCCGTCTCGGCACAGCAGTTGAACATCATTTGTCCGGTGCAGGCGGAATGGTGCAGCCTTGCGGCAACGGAATTCGAACGGGAAACCGGCATCAAGGTCGGACTGACGCTGAAAGGTTCCGGCGAATCGTTCGCGCAGATTGCCGCGGAAAAGGCCAACCCTAAACTCGACCTCTGGTTCGGTGGCACCGGCGACCCGCACTTGCAGGCGGCCGAGCAGGGCCTGACCGACGAATACCGGTCGCCGATGCTCGCGCAATTGCAGCCGTGGGCGCAGAAGCAGGCGGAGCAGGCAAAGTACCGCACGGTGGGCCTCTACCTTGGCGTGCTCGGGCTGGGGTACAACACGGAGCTTCTTTCCCGGAAGAAGATTGCCGCGCCGGCGTGCTGGCGCGATCTCGTCAAGCCGGAGTTCGCCGGTGAAGTGCAGATGGCCAATCCCAATGCCTCCGGCACCGCCTATACCGCGATTGCCACCATCGTGCAGGTCTTCGGCGAGGAGGAGGCGTTCAAGTATCTGAAGGCTCTGCACCGGAACATCAACAGTTATCCGCGGTCGGGCGTGGGGCCGATCAAGGCCGTCGCCCGTGGCGAAACGCTCGCCAGCGTTTCATTCATTCACGACGTCGTGACCGAGGCGCAGGCCGGTTTCCCGGTCCGGAGCGCCGCACCCTGCGAAGGCACCGGTTACGAGATCGGGTCGATGTCGATCATCAAGGGCGCGCGCAACCTCGACAATGCGAAGAAATTCTACGACTGGGCGTTGACCCCCAAGGCCCAGGCGCTGGCGGCTCAGGCAAAGCAGTTTCAGCTTCCGTCGAACTTGAACACGCCGGTGTCGCCGCTGTCGCCGAAGACAGCCGATATCAAGCTCATCAACTACGATTTCGCGAAATATGGCGCCTCCGCGGAACGCAAGCGATTGCTCGAGCGATGGGATAAGGACATCGGCGCGCAAGCGAAGTGATGCGCAGCTTCAACCTCCAGAAGCAGCAGCTCGCAGGAACCTGACCCATGAAACACCGCGGACCGATCCCGATCCTGCTGGCGCTCGCGCTGCTCCTGCTGCCGTCGCTCGGGTGGGCACAGCTCAACCTGTATTGCAGCTCGCCCAACACCGCGTGGTGCCAGGGCATGGCCATCGGCTTCGAGAAGGCTACCGGCACCCACGTCTCCGTCATCCAGAAGGCCACCGGCGAGATGTTCGCGCAGATCAAGGCCGAGCGCGCCAATCCCAAGGGCGATGTCTGGTGGGCCGGTCCAGCGGATTCGTATCTTCAGGCCGCCGATGACGGCCTCCTCGAGGAATACCGCTCGGCCAACCTGGTTGAACTCCATGACTGGGCCAGGCAGATCACGAAGACATCCGCTGGTCGCGTCGCCGGTGTGTACGGCGGTATTCTGGCGCTGGGATACAACTCGGAAATCGGCGACAAGAAGAAGCTGCCCGCGCCGAAATGCTGGCGGGACCTGGTCAACGCCGTTTACAAGAACGAAGTGATGCTGGGCAACCCGTCGACGTCGGGCACCGCTTACCTCATGCTGGCGACGCTGGTGCAGGTGTTCGGCGAAGAGGACGCGTTCAAGCTCATGGCGGAGATCAACCGCAACGTGACGAGCTACGCGCGTTCCGGGATCGGGCCGATGACGGCGATCACCCGCGGTGAGGTGTACGTGGGAAGCACCGTGCTGCATGGCGTGATCAACGAGATCGTGCGCGGCTTCCCGGTGGTTCCCGTCCTGCCCTGCGAAGGCGTGGGCTACGAGGTGGCCGGCGTCGCGATCATCAAGGGCGCGCGCAACCTGGAAAGCGCGAAGAAGTTCTACGACTGGGCGCTGACTGCCGATGCGCAGAAGATCGGACTGGACCTGAAGGAATATGCGATTCCCACCAACCGCAACGTGGTGCTGCCCAAGATGGTTCCGAAGCTTACCGACATCAAGGTGATCGATTACGACTTTTCGAGATTCGGCGCTGCCGATACCCGCAAGCGGCTGCTCGAACGCTGGGAGAAGGAAATCAATTCGGCGCCGAAGTAGCGCGTGATGTCGCCGCATCGCCGCGCTCTCCTCGCCTGGCTCATCGTCGGGGCGACAGGTCTCGTGCTCCTGCCGTGGTACGCGCTGCAGGACACCGTGCTCGGTGTGGCCTGGCTGCGCAATTGGTCGCACAGCGACAACGCGCCGGCGTTGCTGCAGGCACTTCGGCACGGGCGCCCCTGGCTGCTGCCCCTGTTCGCACTGCTGGCCGCCGCCGCGGTGTTGCTGGCGCCGCGACTCGATCGTTCCACCCGAGCCAACGGCCTGATCGCCATCGGCTTCGCGGGATTTGCCTGGTTCCTGGCACAGGGCTTCGCGATCGGCCCGGCGGGCTGGAACTTCGCCGTGCTCGCCGACGTATTCGGATCGCTTTCCGCCCGGCAATACGGCATGGGCCTCGGCGCGTGCCTCACGGCCACCGCCTTCGCCATGATGCTGTCACTGGGCCTTGCCGGACGGGGCCTTTTCAAGGGTGACGCCTTCGTCGCCGGGACCGTCGTGGCAATAGGCATCCTCATCGCGGTATTCACATTCTTTCCGGTATTCAGGATCCTCGTGCAAGCCATCCAGGACAACGACGGCGAATTCGCCCTTGCCGCGTTGCCGGCACGTCTGTTCACGGAAAAAATATGGGGGCTGGCATGCATCGTCGGCACGACGCGCTGCGGCGTGGCCTGGAACACGCTCCTGCTGGCGATGGCGTGCGCGGTCGGCTGCACGGCGCTCGGTCTCGCGTTCGCGCTGGTCGTCACGCGCACGCAATTCCGGTACAAGAAATTCCTGCGCGTGCTGTCGGTGCTTCCGATCATCACGCCGCCGTTTGTCGTTGGCCTGGGATTGATCCTTCTCTTCGGCCGCTCCGGACTCGTCAACCAGCTGCTGGAGTGGGGTTTCGGCATCACGCCGACGCGCTGGCTCTATGGCCTGCAGGGTGTTCTCGTCGCGCAAGTCTTCGCGTTCACGCCGATCGCCTTCCTGGTCCTGATCGGCGTCGTCGAAGGGGTATCGCCGGCGCTGGAAGAAGCCGCGCAGACATTGCGCGCAGGTCGGTGGCGCACATTCGCCGACATTTCCCTGCCGTTGATGCGACCGGGGATCGCCAATGCCTTCCTGATCACGTTCATCGAGTCCATCGCGGACTTCGGCAATCCGATCCTGCTCGGCGGCAATTTCGGCGTGCTGTCCACCGAGATCTTCTTCGCGGTCGTCGGCGCGCAGCTGGACCAGGGCCGCGCCGCGACGCTGGGGCTTGTGTTGCTGCTGTTCGCGTTGGGCGCCTTTTTTCTGCAACGTCGGGCCCTCGGCAACAAGGTCTATGCCACGCTATCCGGAAAGGGTGATTCCGGCGTGCCCACGCCGCTTCCCGCCGGCGCGCGGCGGCTGTGCTACGGCGTGGTGCTGCCCTGGGTGTTCCTCACGATCGTGATCTACGGCATGGCGCTCGCCGGCGGTTTCGTGGAGACCTGGGGCCGTGACTATACGTTCACGTTCCGGCACTACGTCAAGGCATTCGGAATCGAATGGGGACCGCACGGCCTGCTCTGGACCGGCGCGGCGTGGAACTCGTTCTGGACGACGGTCGAGCTGTCGGCGATCGCGGCACCGCTTACCGCGGCGTCAGGCATCCTTGCGGCCTGGCTGCTCACCCGCCAGAGATTCGCGGGGCAAGCGTTGTTCGAGTTCGGCACGATGCTCTCTTTCGCCATACCCGGTACCGTCATCGGCGTTTCCTACATACTCGCATTCAACGTGCCGCCGATCGAGATCACCGGCACGGCGATCATCCTGGTCGTCTGCAACGTCTTCCGCAACATGCCGGTCGGCGTGCGCGCCGGCATGGCGTCGATGGCGCAGATCGACCCCAGCCTGGACGAGGCGTCGACGACGCTCGGCGCGCGCAGTGCGACGACTTTGCGCCGCATACTGCTTCCCCTGCTCAAGCCCGCCGTGGTCGCGGCGCTGGTCTACAGCTTCGTCCGCGCCATGACCACCGTCTCAGCGGTGATCTTCCTGGTGTCCGCGCAATACGAGTGGGCGACGACCTACATCATCAATCGCGTCGTCAACGGCGATTACGGCGTCGCGATCGCGTACAGTTCCGTGCTGATCATCCTCATGCTGATCATCATCTGGATCATCCAGTGGGCCGTGGGCGAGCGCAGGCTCGGCCGGCGCAGCGCCGCAGGCCCGGAAGTCGGCTCGTTGGCCGGCTCCGCCGCGTGATCTTCCATTCGCAACATGACCGCCGCCTCCATCGAATTCCGCTCCGTCAGCAAGATGTATGGCGACGTCGCCGCGGTTCGCAATCTGTCCTTTACCATTGCCGCGGGGACGCTGGTCACGTTGCTGGGGCCGTCGGGCTGCGGCAAGACCACCACGCTGCGCCTGATCGCCGGCCTCGAATTGCCCAGCGACGGCGCGATCCTCATCGGCGGCAACGACGTATCCAGGGTGTCCGCCGCCGACCGCGACGTGTCGATGGTGTTCCAGAGCTACGCGTTGTTCCCGCACATGTCCGTGCTGGAAAACGTGAGGTACGGGCTGGTCGTCACCGGCGTGCCCACGCCGCGCGCGGACGAACGAGCGCGGGCCGCGCTGGCAACCGTCGGTCTCTCGGGCTTCGATCGGCGCCTGCCCTCGGAATTGTCCGGGGGGCAGCAGCAGCGCGTGGCGGTCGCGCGTGCTTTGGTGCTCGAACCGGGCGTGCTGCTCTTCGATGAGCCGCTGTCCAACCTTGATGCGCGGCTGCGCCGGCAGATGCGCGAAGAGATCCGCGACCTGCAGCAGCGGTTGGCACTGACGGTCGTATATGTCACACACGACCAGGCGGAAGCGATGGCCGTGTCAGATCGCATCATCGTGATGAACAAGGGTGGGATCGCGCAAGCCGGCACGCCGCGCGAACTGTACGAGCAGCCGCGGGATCCCTTCGTTGCCGGCTTCATGGGCGACGCCAATCGCGTTCGCGGCACCCTGACCCGGCGTGACGCCACGCGAGGCGATGTCCGCGTCGGTGGAATGACGCTCGACCTTCCCCACCGCGGCCTGCCCGACGGTGAAGTCGACCTGTCGATCCGCCCCGAAGCGATCACGATCGTGCCGCTGGAGAATGCGCCATTGAAGGCAACCGTGCGCAAGGCGGCTTACCTGGGCGGCCTCATCGAATACACGCTCGACTCGCCAATCGGCGAATTGTTCGTCATCTCTGTCGCGGTGGACCATCCGATCGCGGTCGGCACCGACGTCGGCGTGGCGTTCGCCCGCCACGGCGTCGTCGTCGTTCCGCAGGAACATTGACACGGCGGGCGGTCCTCGCTGGGCGTCAGGGAATCGCGCAGAACACGTTGCCCTCGACCATCCATCCGCGTTGCACCATCTCGCGAACCTCACTGTGACTGGTGACGAAACGATGGCTGGCCTGTCCGTCCATGCCATTGTTATAAAGCCGAACGACAGGAACGCGATTCGCCGCGCACACCTCGCCTGCCGGCGCCTCGGAATTGAAGGCGATGCCCTCGTAGAGCCAGTAAGGATTTGCCTTGGTCAACCAGCACTCGTAGTCGCTGATCGTATAGAAGTGCGAATTGGGACCGATGCCGGGCGTGCCAAAGAAACGGCACGCCGGGAGGCCGTGCGGATCGCCCGCCGCCCATTCCTTGAAGTTGAATCCGGTGCGGTGCCATCCCGGAATGACGACGCCCGCATCAAGCAACGCCGCCTCGGCCGGCTCGGCGGTGATGAAGTAGTGGTTGAGCGCGTCGTTGCGGAATTCGACGACGATGCGCTCGCCTGCTTGCGGCGGCGAAGGGGCGATGTAGTCGGTCTTCAGCACATCGTCGCCACCGCCGGCGACCGACGTCATGCGTGCACTCGTCGCCCGCGCCACCGGGTCGCCTGACAGCTGACCGGCGAGAAATGCCAGCGACCACGTAAATATCTCGTCGGAGAAGGCCGGATTGAATCCATGCTCGACATCCGTCAGCGCCACCAGCTGCCTGGTATTGGTCAGGAAGTCGAAGCCCCTTTCGGTTGCGGCGATGTCCGCGGTGGTATCTGCCGTACCGCTGATCGCCAGAAACGGCAGCGTGATGTCCTGCAGTCCGTTTTGATCGCGGCCAAACGCCGGAAAGGCGGCTTGGCCGAAGTACGGCACGTACCCCGCTGCGGCCTTGAGGCGGGGATCGAATGTGACCTGCTTGTACGCCTGACCCACGCTTGTCGTGACCTGAGCTCCGGCCATCAGGAGCAGCGACTCACCACCGAGGCTGGCGCCGAACCCACCGACCTTGTTGGCGTCCACATGATCAGCGAATTGCGCGCCCGCAAGCACCGAATCCAGCGCGAGCGACAGCGACAGCGGTCGCAGCGATTGCATGGCGACGAACTGCTTGATATTCAGCAGTGCGTAGAAATAGTCGCTGAAACCGTCGAGTCTGATGTCGGCAAAGCGCGGGTCGGCGTGGAAAGGCGCAACGACGACATAGCCCCAGCTCGCGAAAACACGCACCGCGTTGACGTAGTCGCCGGACAGCGGGCTGCCGGTGAGTCCATGCGAAAACAACAGGACCGGATAACGTGCCGCGGCATCCGCAAAAATGGGCGCTTCATTGCCGCGTTGCATGTGCGGCACCACGTCGCCAGTCGGTAAGGCGTAGTCCGGACGCACATTGGCAATGGACGTCGGGTAGCAAACCAGCACGACGTAAGGGAACGACTGCGTCGCATACGGTCCAAAGAGGCCGCCGTCATCCGGAACGGTGAGGTTAACGGTGATCGTGTTGGCCGGATCCGCCAGCAGGTCGGTGATGTACCGCTGCGTGTTGCCGGCAGGGTTGCCTTCCCAGTAGTCCTGCGCGGAGTCGCCCATCGGCACGCGCGAGAAGTCCTGCATGACGTTGCTGCAGCCGACCTGGTTGGGACCGGGGCCGAATGGCGGAATCGAATCCGCCCGGGCGTCGGATGCGATGACGGCAAAGATCGCCAGAGCTGCGAGGACATGCTTCATGGAAGAATTCCTGGCGTGGCTGCGCGGAGATTCGCGGACGCCATCATTTGACGCGGGGCGTGGAGCACGTTCCATCGGCGCTCCGGGCAATGCGCTGTAGGACATTCCCGACGGTAGCATCCCCTCCCCGGGGTGTCAGTGGCCTACCGCACAAAGCGCGTGTGGTGCATCGGTATCCTGCGTCAGTATGCCTCGACCGGCAGCGCCAGCACGCTGTCGCCGCCGTGCGTGACCGCATGGGCGTAGCCCGACGACTGCGGCAGCAGGCAATCCGCGTAGAAGCGTGCGGTGACGATCTTCGCGCGCAGGAAGTCGGCGTTGCCGATCCCATTGGCAAGCTGCTCGTGCGCGATCAGCGCCGCGCGGCCCATTTGCCAACCCCCGGCGACGATTCCCCACAACTTGAGGTAGGGCACAGCGCCGGCATGCGCGGCGCGCGTGTGCTGCGCAAAGGCGGGCACGAGCCAGTCGATGGCGGATTGCAGGTCCGCAGTGCTCGCGGCCAACTGCAGCCCGATGGCGTTGAGTACCGGATCCGCGTGCGACGCGAGTCTGGCCGCAACCTTGTCGATCTCGGCCGCCACGGTCGTGGCGACGGCGCCGGCATCACGTGCGGTCTTGCGGCCGATGAGGTCGTTCGCCTGAATTCCCGGTGGTGCCTTCGTAGATGGTGATGATGCGGGCATCGCGGTAGTGCTGCGCCGCGCCCGTCTCCTCGATGAATCCCATGCCGCCATGAACCTGCACGCCAAGTGAGGTCACCTCCTGCGCGATTTCGGTCGACCAGCCCTTGACGATCGGAATCATGAAATCGGCGAACGCCTGATGCCGCTTGCGCGCGTCGGCATCGGGATGGGCGTGCCCGTTGTCGAGGGCGGCGGCTGTGACGTAGGCGACGGCGCGGATCGCTTCCGTGTGCGCGCGCATCGTCATCAGCATGCGCCGGATGTCCGGATGGTCGATGATCGGGCCCGCCTTGGCGGCTTTGTCGAGGCCCACCGCCTTGCCCTGCACGCGCTCCTTCGCGTACGCCACCGCGCGTTGGTAGGCGCGATCCGACAGCCCGACGCCTTCCATGCCCACCGAGAAACGCGCGAGGTTCATCATGATGAACATGTACTCGAGGCCGCGGTTCTCCTCGCCCACCACGTAGCCGATCGCGCCGTCCTTCTCGCCGTAGACCATCACCGCCGTCGGGCTCGCGTGGATGCCGAGCTTGTGCTCGAGCGACACGCAATGCACGTCGTTGCGCGCGCCGAGCGAGCCGTCGTCGTTGACCAGGAACTTGGGCACGACAAACAGCGAAATTCCCTTCACGCCTTCGGGCGCGTCAGGCGTGCGCGCGAGAACCAGGTGGATGATGTTCTCGGTGTAGTCGTGCTCGCCGAACGTGATGAAGATCTTCTGTCCGCTCAGCTTGTAGGTGCCGTCGCCCTGCGGCACGGCGCGCGTGCGCACGGCGGCAAGGTCGGAACCGGCCTGCGGTTCGGTCAGGTTCATCGTACCCGTCCATGTGCCGGCAACCATGTTGGGCAGGAATTTGTGCTTGAGCGCGTCCGAGCCTTTGAGCTGAATCGCCTCGACCGCGCCCTGCGTGAGCAGTGGGCACAGGTCGAAGGCGAGGTTCGATGCGTGCCACATTTCTTCGACAGCCGTTTGCACCAACTGCGGCAGGCCCTGTCCGCCAAATTCCGGATTTTTCGTTAGCCCGTTCCAGCCGTTGTCGCAAAACTGCTTGTATGCGTCCTTGAATCCCGTCGGCGTCCTGACGGTGCCGTCCGGGAGAAGCTTCGATCCTTCGCGGTCCCCCGACACGTTGAGCGGATCGAGGACATTCGTCGCGAATTTCGCGGCTTCGTCGAGAATGGCCCCGACGGTGTCGGGAGTCGCGTCTTCGAACCCCGGGAGCTTCGAGACCTGCTGCAGGCCGGCCAGTTCGTTCAGGACGAATTGCAGTTCGGCGAGGGGGGCGTGATAGGCGCTCATGCGTGTGATCCGCGGTGGACGTTGGGATGCGACGGTACGAGCTTAACGCCGCGCCTCTGGAGGAAACGCTCTAAACGGCGCTCACTCGCTGGACGCAGGCGGAACGGGTTCAGCCCAGCGCGGCGGTGAATTCCGGAACCAGGACGAACAGATCGCCGACGAGACCATAATCGGCGATTTGAAAGATCGGCGCCTCGGCGTCCTTGTTGATTGCGACGATGACCTTGCTGTCCTTCATGCCGGCGAGATGCTGGATCGCGCCGGAAATCCCGATGGCAATGTAGAGGTCCGGCGCGACGATCTTCCCGGTCTGTCCGACCTGGTAGTCATTGGGCACGTAGCCCGCATCGACCGCCGCGCGCGACGCGCCGAGCGCGGCATTGAGCTTGTCCGCCAGCGCTTCGAGCATCTTGAAGTTCTCGCCGCTGCCCAGGCCGCGTCCGCCGGAGATCACGACACGCGCGCTGGTCAGTTCGGGGCGCTCGGATTGGGTCAGCTCCTGCCCGGTCACCAGGGCATGGCCGGTGTCGGCCGGCACGGCAAGCGTCTCCACCACGCCGCTGCCACCGGTCGTCGTGGCCGCCTCGAATGCGGTTGCCCGCACGGTGATCACCTTGACCGGGTCCTTCGACTGCACGGTCGCGAATGCGTTGCCCGCGTAGATCGGCCGCACGAAGGTATCGGGCGACACCACGGTGGTGATCTCGGAAATCTGCGCGACATCGAGCTTGGCGGCCACCCTGGGCAACAGATTCTTGCCGAAGCCCGTGGCCCCGGCCAGCACGTGCGTGTATGCACCGGGAAACAGGCTCAGCACCACGGCCGCGATGTTTTCGGCCGTGGGCATGGCCAGATGGGGCGCGTCGGCGTGCAGCACTTTCGCCACGCCCGCGACACTTGCGGCGGCCTGCGCGGCGGCGCCGGCGTTGTGGCCGGCAACGAGCATGTGGACCTCCCCGCCCAACTGCAGCGCGGCGGTGATTGTGTGCAGCGTGGCCGATTTGAGCGATGCGTGGTCGTGTTCGGCAATGACGAGGATGGACATGTGAGCTCTCAGCGAATAACTTTGGCTTCGTTGCGCAACTTGGCGACCAGTTCCTGCACGTCGGCCACCCTGCCGCCGCCCTTGCGCTTGGGTGGCTCCACCACCTTCAGCGTCGTGAGGCGCGGTGTCACGTCCACGCCGAGGGCCGCCGGATTGGTGGTCTCCAGCGGTTTTTTCTTCGCCTTCATGATGTTCGGAAGGGTCGCGTAGCGCGGCTCGTTCAGGCGCAGGTCGGCAGTCACGACCGCCGGCAATTTCATCTGGATGGTTTCCAGGCCGCCGTCGACCTCCCGCTTCACGGTCGCTCCGCCGTTGGCGATTTCCAGTTTCGAGGCAAACGCCGCCTGCGGCCAGTCGAGCAGCGCCGCCAGCATCTGGCCGGTCTGGTTCGCGTCGTCGTCGATGGCCTGCTTGCCCAGGATCACCAGTTGCGGCTGCTCCTTGCCCGCGATCGCGGCAAGCAGCTTGGCCACGGCCAGTGGCTGCAGCTCGACATCGGTTTCCACGAGGATCGCCCGGTCCGCCCCGAGCGCAAGCCCGGTGCGCAGCGTCTCCTGGCTGGCCGCCGTGCCGCACGTCACCACCACGATTTCGGTCGCGATGCCCTTTTCCTTCAGCCGCACCGCCTCTTCGACGGAGATTTCGTCGAACGGATTCATCGACATCTTCACGTTCGCGGTGTCCACCCCCGAGCCATCGGGCTTGACCCGGACCTTGACGTTGAAATCGACGACTCGCTTGATCGGGACCAGGATTTTCATGGCGGGGAACTTTGGGAATGCGTTGGGAAAGGGAGATTATATCGTTGCCGGGAGTCGCGCCGCAGGCGATTTGACCGGGCAACGGGCCAAAACGTAGGATGGGGCATCCGCCCGACCGAATTCCGTCTTTTCCGAGGTACCCGTGACGACCGCCACACAGCTTCCCCCGTCGGACATTTCCGAGATCCTGAAGCATATTCCTCACCGCTATCCGTTCCTGCTCATCGACCGGATGGAAGCGTGCGAGCCCAACCAATGGGCGCGGGTGATCAAGAACGTCAGCCATAACGACCAATTCTTTGACGGGTTACCGTTCGCCGGACGGGTGATGCCGCAAATGCTGTTGCTGGAATCGCTGGCGCAGGCGGCGGGCGTCCTGTGCCATTACTCCGGCATGATGAGCCGGATCGGCAAGACCATCTTCTTCTTCGCCGGATTCGACAAGTGCCATTTTGGCTGTGACGTCATACCGGGCGACCAACTGCTGCTCGAATGCACGATGAAGCGCGCGTCGCGCGGCGTGGCCAAGATCCATGGCCGGGCCAGTGTGGACGGCAAGATGGCTGTCGAGTCCGACCTGACGGCCGTGATCCGCGACATGGTGGACGAGGCAGCCAAGCGCAGCGAGGCCGCCGCCACCGCTTAGAGGGCGGCGCGAAGGCGTCCGCCGGCGCGGTGACCGATCCAGTTGTGCGATGATGCGCGAGCGTGACCAAACGCGCTGACGCGAATTCGCTGCCAGCGGCCATCCGACCGCTACTGCAGGCGGACCGTTCCCGCGTACAGCATCGCCGCCGTCTGCAGCGTCTGCGCCCCACTCCCGAACGTAGCCCCTGCCAGTACCGCCTGCGCCGGCGTCGCCCCGATGTTGGCCAGCGCGTTGCGATGCCCATAATCGTAGGCGAAGTCCCCGCCCATCGCCGCGGTATCACTCCCCGACAGGTAGGAGTTGGTCAGCGCATTGGTCAGGTTCCAGCTGGTCAGCGTCGGATTGGCCAGCAGCGCCGCGTCGAACTGGCTCACCAGCCTGCCGAAGTTGAAATTCACCACCTTCTTGTTCAGCAGCAGGTCAGCACCCGCCGGATTGAACCCCGCCATCGCGTCCGCGATCACTTGCAGGTTCAGCACGCTCTTGTTATTCACCCCCGTCTGGTACCAGTTCTTGAACGTGACCTGGTCACCGTTACTGGCATCCAGGATCAAGTCCAGCCCGGTCTTGGACAACTTCAGGTCGCTGTAAGCCAGCCCCCCACCAAGGGTCAGCGTGTCGTCGCTGCCCACACTGGCATTGACCACGTCCGCGCCATCACCCTTGTTGAAGCCGATCACATCAGCCCCGCCGCCCGTGTTCAGCGTATCGTTGCCAGTGCCCCCGATAAGCATCTCGTGTGCCGCACCGCCGGTGAGCGTGTCGCTTCCGCCGCCCCCGTCCAGCAGGTTGTTGCCGACAGCGTCGGTCAGCGCGTCGTTACCCAGCCCCCCCTGCACCAGATCATTGCCGATGTTGCCGAGCAGCACGTCATCCCCTGCCGCGCCCCACAGCGTGTCGTTGCCGCTGCCCCCGTCCAGCGAGTTCACCGAAGCGTTGCCCTGCAGCCAGTTGTCCAGCGCGTTACCGGTGCCACTGATCGCTGCCACCCCGGTAACCGTCAGGTTCTCCAGGTTGGCTCCCAGCGTGTAGGCAAGACTCGATTGCACGGTGTCCCACCCCGCGCCGGCCGCCTCGGTCACGACGTCTGCCGCGTTGTCGACAACGTAGCTATCGTTGCCGGCGCCGCCGACCAGGGTATCGGCCCCCGTGCCACCGTCGAGCACGTTGTCGCCGCTATTCCCGGTCAAAGTGTTGGTCAGGGTGTTGCCCGTGCCGTTGATCGCCGTCACCCCCGTCAGCATCAGATTCTCAAGGTTGGCGCCCAACGTGTAAGTCAGGGCAATCTGCACGGTGTCCGCACCCTCGCCGGCGTTTTCGACAACGACATCCGTGGCAACGTCGAGGATGTAGATATCGTTGCCCAGGCCGCCGCGCATCGTGTCGATGCCAACACCACCGTCGAGTGTGTTGTTGCCGGTGTTACCGCTCAGCGCGTTGTTGATCGTGTTGCCGGTCGCATTGATCGCGGTAGTGCCGGTCAGCGTGAGGTTCTCGACATTACCCGCCAGCACATAGGTCACGCTGGAGCTCACGCTGTCCGTTCCCGCGCTCGCTCCCTCCGTGATCACGTCGCCGACGTTGTCGACATTATAGGTGTCATTACCAGCGCCACCCACCAGCGTGTCCGCGCCGATGCTCCCGTCCAAGCACATTGTCGGCGCTGTTCCCGATCAGCGTATTGGCCAAGGTGTTGCCGGTACCATTGATCGCCGTCAGCCCGGTCAGCGTCAGACTCTCGACGTTGGCCGCGAGGACGTATGTGACGCTGGCGTTTACCCGGTCCGTCCCCGCGCTCGCCGTCTCGGTAATGATGTCGCCCGACATTGTCGATGACGTACGTGTCGTTTCCCGCACCGCCCACCAGTGTGTCCGCACCGGCTCCCCCGTCGAGCAGATTGTCGGCACCATTCCCCGTCAACGATGTTGGCCAGCGTGTTGCCCGTGCCATTGATCGCGGCGGTTCCGGTCAAGCGTGAGATTTTCGACATTGCCCGCCAACATCAGTGTCACCGCGCTTTGCACCAGGTCGGTGCCGGCACCTGCTACCTCGTTCACCACATCGCTGGAGACATCGACAACATAGGTATCGTTGCCCATGCCGCCTGCCAGCGTGTCCGTGCCTCCGCCACCATCCAGCACGTTATTGCCTGCGTTACCGGTCAGCATGTTGTTGAGCAAATTGCCAGTGCCGTTGATGGCGATGGCTCCAGTCAAAGTCAGGTTTTCGACGTTGGCCGGCAGGACGTACGTGATGCTGCTCTGTACCGCGTCGACGCCCTCATTGACGTTCTCGTTTACCAAGTCACCGGCGGCGTCCACCACATACGTATCGTTGCCCAGTCCGCCTATCATCGTGTCAGCGCCTGCGCCCCCGGACATTGTATTGTTGCCGGAGTTGCCGGTCAGCAGATTGTTGAGGGCATTACCCGTGCCATTGATCGTAGCGACACCCGTAAGCACAAGCGTCTCGACGTTGCTTCCGATCGTGTACGTCACGGAGGCTCTTGCTGCATCCGTGCCTTCCGCTGCCAGCTCGGTGATGATGTCGCCCGCATTGTCGATCACATAAGTGTCGTTGCCCACACCACCCTTGAGCGTATCGGCCGCTGCGCCGCCATCCAGCTGGTCATTGCCCGGGCCGCCCGTCAAGATGTTGACGCCCGCATTGCCCGTCAAAATATTGGCCAACGTATTGCCGGTTCCATTGACCGCAGACGCGCCGCTGAGTACAAGATTCTCCAGGGTCGCGGCTAGCGCGAACGTCACGCTCGACTGGACCAGGTCCACGCCTTCGCCTGAGAGTTCCGTGACAACGTCACCAGCATTGTCCACGACATATGTATCGTTACCGGCACCACCAATCATGGTGTCCGCACCGGCCTTGCCGTCGAGAACATTGTTTCCGGCGTTGCCCGTAAGCGTATTCGCCAGGGCGTTTCCGGTGCCATTGAGGGAAGCCGTACCGCTCAGCGACAGCGTGTCGACGTTTGTTGGCAGGACAAAGCTGATCGAGGATTGAATCAGGTCATAACCAGGGCTCGCGCCGACGACCACGTCACCCGGGTCGTCGACAACATAGGTATCGAAGCCGCCGCCACCCGACATGAAATCCGCGCCGGTGCCACCGTCGAGCAGGTCATACCCAGCGCCACCGATCAAAGTATCGTTGCCAGCAAAGCCAAACAGCTGAGAACCGCCAACGCCGGCCGTCAACGTGTCGCTGGCTGCAGTGCCGCGCCGCACGTAAAGCCTGTCAAAAACTCCGGCTTGGTCCCAGATCGTGCCATCGGCGAATCGGACTTCGACAGGCAGTTGCGTGGGTACATAGCGCAATCTCAGGGCGTCGGCGCCGCCATTGGCCGAAATCACGACATACACGCCATCGTCCTGATCATCGCGAGTGACCGAGACGTCAGCCGGTTGCAGCATCGCATCAACGACGATGACTGTGTTTTCGCCGCCAATCCATTGCTCACTGACAGTGTCGATGCCTCCACCACTCTTCAGGACGTATTGGTCATCGCCCGTGCCACCGGACAGGTAATCGGTACCAGCTCCGCCGTCGAGTATATCGGCGCCGGTGGATGCGATCAGGGAATCGTCGCCCTCGCCGCCGTCGAGCGTGTTATCGCCTTCGGAGCCAGACAGCCAGTCATTGCCTGCACCGCCAGACAGGAAATCGTTGCCAATGTTGCCATCGAGAGTGTCGGCGCCATCGCCGCCAAGAAGGCTATCAGCGCCGTCGCCACCGTAAAGCTTGTCCCCCCCACCACCCGCTATCAGCATGTCATCGCCAACACCGCCGTCCAGCGTGTTGCCATAGTCCGTCGGATCGAAGGGGTTCCCCGCAACCAGGTGATCGTTGCCCGCATCACCGAACAGGGTGTCGACGTCCACGCCACCATCGATGATGTCGTCACCGTCTCCGCCGTGAATCGTGTCGCGCCCCACGTCACCCGCAATTGTGTCGTTTCCAGCGTCGCCTAGAAGCAGATCGTTGTCGGCGCCTCCCGCGATCGAATCGTTGCCCGACCCACCGTAAACCTGGTCGTCGCCTGCGCTTCCTGCGAGAGTGTCATTCCCGGCATATCCATAAATGAAATCATTGCCGGCAAGTCGCGTCGAACGTATCGTCGGCGGCAGTTCCGTACAGTAGATCGCTGTCCGCGGAAGGATGCGTTGAGGCACTGGCGATCATCATTTGTGTGAATTGCGACGCCGAAATATTCGACCCGTCGGCGAACCGCAGATCTGCGTACGCGTCAATGCTCAGCTCGTCGTCGGTGCCACGTACCAGCAGCCTCCATCCATCAAAATATACGTCCGACGAAGCTATTGAAGCGTCGAGCACGATGTGGTTTGCCGGTCCAGCCGCTCCGTAGGTGGGGAAGATGTCGGCGATAGAGTCGCGGCCGAATCCCTTTCCAAACAAATAAGTGTCCACGCCTTCGCCGCCAAGCAGCAAATCGTCGCCCGCGCCTCCCTCGAGCGTATCCGCCCCGTCGTTTCCCCAAAGCTGGTCATTGCCCGGGCCGCCCCCAATGACATTGCCAGACGAATTGCCGGTCAGGACGTCGTCGTCCGAATCGCCCTGCAAACCGGATTCGCCGACGTCGTCGCCAAGCGCTAGGCCTTCGACGTTGTTGGGCAAATCGGCCGTCGTATAGGCTCGGGTGCCCGTACCATGAAATTCCACGGTATCAAATCCTTCGTCATAGTTCTCTACGACGACGTCATTGGACCCGATCCGATACCAATCGTTGTCCAAGCCCCCATTGAGCCGATTCGCCAACGCATTTTGAGACCCGTCCAGGACATTCCTCAGTTCATTGCCCCAGGCGTCGATGGCCGCACTTCCGATAAGCGTGATTGCTTCAATGTTGTCAGGTGCCTCGAACGGGACGGAACTTCGCACTTCGTCGTAGGAGAGCTGCGACCCGCTCGCCGCCGTTGGCTCGAGCACGCGATCTGCCCGATCGTCGACAATGTAGACATCGTTGCGGTTGGACCCCCGCATGGTGTCGGCACCCAAGCCTCCGTCAAGGTAATAGGCAATTCCCGCGCCGTCGGTACCGGCAAACCCAGAAGATTATTGAGATCGTTGCCAAGCATCGAACTCGGCCCCGAGTCAAACAGGTTGCACGAACCGCCAACGTCCAAGGCGTTCTCGATATTGGCGGGCAGCATGAAATTGCCGACGCCATGCGTCAGAAAGATGGTATCGATGCCTTCGTCCGCGTTTTCGTGGACTTCGCCGCCATAAATGTAATCATAGTAATAATTGTCGTTGCCCTTTCCGCCTGTCATCACCGCAAACGCGCCGGTACCGCCCCCGCTTCCGGAATTCTGGGCACCGCCGGGACCATTGAATGTATTGTCGCCGTCGTTGCCGACGAGATAGCTGACTGAATTCGATGGACTTGCCCAGGCACTCGTATCCGCCTTTCCCGTGAGGACCAGCCTCTCCACATTGTTCGGTAAAGAGTAACTGACTGAACTCTGGATCGTGTCGCTTCCGCCGTTGGTCGACTCCGCGACGGTATCGAGGTCGAAGTCCACGACGAACGTGTCGTCGCCAGAAGTGCCGGTCATCGCGTTGGCGGTTCCGCCTTCGATGTGCGAGGCGATCTGAGCGGAATTCCAGACGGTTCCGTCAGCGAACTGGAATCGTTCGATCTTCTGGTCGACGGCAATGTCGTTTGGCACTCCGGGAATGCTTGTCTTGAAATACCCCTTGATGCTCACTTGCGCAATTCCGTTCTTCATGAGGACGTCGAGCGAGCCACCGTCCCTGATGAGGCGCAATTCACCCGACAGTACGCCTGCCCCGAATTCGATCGTGTCGATCTCGCTTGATGTGCCGGAATGTCTGTCAAAGACGGTCGTGCCGGCGTCGCCCAAGCCCACCACATACGTGTCAGTGCCTTCACTCCCGGTAAGTTGGTTCCGTCCACCGCCACCGACAAGGCGATCGTTGCCCGATTCTCCTTGCAGGTCGTCCTCGGACGTGCCACCGATCAGAACGTCGTTACCCAGACCGGCGTGGATGGTCTGGGTCGCAGCCGTTGCATCGATCGTGTCGTCACCGCTGCTTCCGATCAGCGAGAGTGACGTCGTCGCTACCTGGCGCGCGATTTGACCGGTATTGGAAAGAGCAAGCAGGCGTGCTTGTGCCGATGTCAACGTCAAACCGTCGGAGAACCTGAGCGTCGAAACCGCGCCATCCATGCCCGCGGCGATGATCAGGCGACCATTTCCGCCCGCGCTCTCGACAACCAGGTAGTTGTCGTTTCCTTCGTCGTCAAAGCCTGTGCGAAAGGTAAGCTGTTCCGCCAAAATGCCTTCCGCGAATTCGACGATGTTGGTTCCTTGCGTGTCGACAATGGTGTCCTCGCCGTCTGCCCCATCCACAAGATAGGTATCGTTGCCTGCGCCCCCGACCAGGTAGTCGCGACCCACCCCTCCCGCGAGAACGTCGTCACCGTCCTTGCCGAACAGCATGTCGTCACCAGCATCACCATACAATTGATCGGTGCCGGCGCCTGCATCGAACTGGTCGATACCGCCACCCCCCGACATCACGTCGTCACCGGTTTCGCCCCAGCCATAGTCGTTGCCCGTGCCGCCGGCGAATACGTCATTCCCTTCACCGCCGGACGCCAGCGAGCCACCGTCCCCCCCGTTCAATGTGTCGTCGCCGGCCTCGCCGTACATCGAGGCGCCGCCAGAGTGGCGAATTCAACGTGTCATTGCCGTTGCCGCCCATCAGGACGGATTGCGCCGCAGACTGCCCATAAGCGCCCTGTGTTGTCAGCGTATCGTTGCCATCTTCTCCCCACAGGTAGCCCTCGCCGGAAATCACATCGTCACCGGCGCCTCCCGCCAATCTGTTGTAGCCACGAAGGGAGACAGCTGCGCTTGACTCCGCGATGATAATGTCGTCCCCATCGCCACCAAGTGCCATGTTGTCGCCGGTGCCCACATCGATGTAGTCGCCGCCTTCCTCACCATAGACAGTGTCGCCGTCCGCGCCGCCCAACAGCGTGTCGTCCCCGCCATAGCCGCGCAGCACATCGGCGCCGGCGCCCCCCTCGAGATAATCGGACCCTTGATAGGCAGTGGGTGTCGCACTACCGTCGCCAAACAGCGAGTCATTGCCGTCTCCGCCAAGAAGCGTGTCATCGAGGGAGTCGCCAACCAGCGTGTCGTCCCCATCGCCGCCGGCTAGGTAGTCGTACCCGTCATCTGCGGCGGTCGGGCTAACGCCGCTTAGAGCGATATTATTGTTGCCGTAAATGACGTCGTTGCCAGCTCCGCCCAGAAGCGTGTCCTCGCCGCCGTCGCCATAGATCTGATCGTTGCCGTTGCCGCCCTCGATGTAGTCGTCGCCGTTGGGCGTGGCGAACGAACCGCCGACGACTTGCCCATAATCGTCACCGGCAAGGCGGTCATGGCCGTTGCCGCCAAATAGGACGTCGTTGTCCTCGCCGCCGGACATCATGTCGTCGCCATCGTCGCCCCAGATTCTGTCGTCGCCGAGTTCTCCGAAGACCGCATCGCCGCCCGAACCTGCATGGATTTCGTCGGCGGCGCCGACGTCCAGCGCAGAGTCGTGAACGAGCACGGACGAATACCAGGCATTGAATGGTCCGACATGGCCAGCACCCAATTCCACATACAGGCTGGTCAGGTCCGCCGGCTCGTAATCATCGTCGCCATTGATCAGGTCGTGACCTGCCCCGCCCACGAGCAGGTCCTTCCCACCGCCACCAAAGATGATGTCGTTGCCATTAGCACCCGCCACCGTGTCGTCGCCGAGTCCGCCTTGAAGCCATTCACTCGAAGCGACCTGCAACTGCGTTGGCATGGGACCTAAAGTGAGCGCTGTCGCCGACGTAGCGATGTACGCGACGAGTTGCGCCCCAGTCAGCTGGCTGTCGGCAAATACCGCATCCTTGCCGACGTTGCCTGCGATTACATCAATGCCACTTCCGCCTTCGACAATGTCATCTCCATTGGCGCCCAAAACTTCGTCTCGGCCGGCCAGACCTTGGACGCGATCGTTTCCGGCACCGCCCATTACGGCTTTGTGACTGACATTGCCCAGGCGATTATCGTCAATGGTGGTGCCCGAGATCGTGCTGCTCGCCAATGGCATCGGAATGAGCAGCGGACCCGGGGCATTCAGAACGATGCCGAGTTCACCTGACTTGAAATGCCGAACGGTCGTTGCGCCGACAGTCGACTGGATCAGCAGGTCGCCCCGCCCATCGGGGCCGGGGGCGAACGAGTACAGCACGCCCTTACCGTTTATCGACTGCTGCCATAGACCCGTGGCAATCGAATCACCACCTATCAATTTGGCGGCGCCAATGCGAACCTCACCGGAGCCGTCGCTGTCGTCGACTATGTCGTCACCATCGCCGGAAATGAGGATGTAACTGTCATTGCCCGCGCCACCCCTCAGGGTGTCATTTCCGGTGCCGCCGGTTAGAAGGTCGTCGCCGGTGCCGCCATCAAGTGTGTCGATCCCTTCGCCGCCTCGCAGATAATCGAGTTCAGAACCACCTCTCAGCTCGTCCCGGCCATCGCCGCCTTCCAGCGTATCGATGCCCTGACCACCAAGGAGTTGATCGTTGCCGTCGTCGCCGTAGAGGAAGTCGGCGCCCTCCCCGCCAAGCAATGTGTCGTTGCCATCGTTGCCGTTCAGTGCGTCGCCGTCAGCGTTGCCTTCGAGGTAGTCGTTGCCGCCGTTTCCGGAGATGGTGTCCGCTCCGGCCATGCCATAGATGTGATCGCCTTTCGCTAGGCCATCCAGGTTGCTCTCAGAAGGGTCCGTCCCGAAACCGAACGAACGGCACTATCGCCTGCCGCAAGCCACCGGGCGAAGTCTATCCAGATGTTAGTTCCAGAGATCCGGTCCTCAAACCATAGTGGCCGTGCCTCCACCATATCGAGTATTGGGCTGACGATACAAAATTTGACACTGATTGAGCTTGATCTTCCATTGCAGAAGTGCGCTTCGGTCGCCGTACCAGTTATCCGTATAGTTGAATTCCTCTAGTCGTGTCGCCATGTATGGCGTGCGTCCTTCTCCAAGTTCCAGCCTGCGTAATCGCAAGTCGCATGAACGGACTGCCGAAACCGCATTTGGCGTCGCTTCGGCGCTCGCGACGCCCGCCTTTGGCATGAAGAGCGAAGGGGCTAAGCGTCTTAAGCGCTACGAAGTCGCCGAAGTTCGTTTTGGCCGAACTAGACAGGTTTCCAGCGGGCCAAACTCGAAACGACATCCACCTTGCCCGAGAGACTATACAACGATTGACTATTGCCAAACTCAGCGAGGTTGTCGTAGTACTTTGTCCGCTCCTGCGGCATGTAATGCGTCTGCGAATCGCCACCGTCATCGCTTTCAGGCGTAGCTGTCGCCATAGGATTGACCAATGTCCGTCTTAGGCCATCCAGCAAACGCTCGCGAATCCGGCTGCTCTAGCACTGGACGCCTCGCCGAGGCCATTCACCAAACGTAAGATTTGTCTTTCGATCGAGTTGCTCTAACAGACGAAAAATCGCAAGCGAATCAGTTAACTTGTAGATGTAATGATTCTTGAAAAACGGTGGTGTCGATTTCGTTCGTGTACTCGTTGTAAACCGGGATTCGTAGCCCCTACTGACGAAAGATTTCGTCACTTGTAGTAAGGTTGCGCCCGTTCGCTGCAAAATAGTTATCTTGCTTGCTCCCGATCCGGCAGATTGAATGATCGTCCAATCAGCGCTGCAGCTTGTTGTAACGGAGTTCCACTGAGAAAACCACTAAGGAAAGTCTCCCACAGAGTACAGAATCGATACCTGCACCGTTAAATGTAGCCGTGTTGATCAATTTGGTCCGAGAAAAGACTGCAAGGACCGTGGTCAGATGCCCGCCAAGCGAGTGCCCGACAACTCTAACCTTTCCTTGTGCGTGTGCTTGAGCGAGTTCATTCGAAAGAAGCCGCTGGCTTGCGCCGTATCTTCAGCGAAAAATGTGCGGACATCGGGGATCCCAATTGGAATGGCTCCGATGGTTGTATAGGCGGTCCCGGCAGGGCTAGCCACGTCTTGCCACCAATTCACCATTGCGGCTACCTGATTTCGCGCGAGCCCGAAAGGACGGTCAAATCTGACGTCCGCAAGGTAATCCTGGGTTTCCAGGGTGCCGCGGATTCGCAACGTAGATCGTGCCGTCGGTTCAAGTCTTTGAGACGGCCGCTTGAAAGTTGGACGACCGGGACTCATTCCGCACATCAAGTACGGATAAACCGGTCGACCAATCATCTCGGCGTAAGCGACATTGGGATTCGATATCTGAATGGTCGCTGAGCGAGGCATTGCCTGTTAGTCCACGGGTGAAGCCGTCAACATAGACGATGTCTGAAATGACTACATCGAGAAACGCTTGGTCGATTGAGGTCATGACTTTTTCGATGTTCGTGGCTTCTAATTGGATTTGAACGTGATGAACTCTTCATCGCGCGGAAATCGTCCTTTACGGGGACACTGATACGGCCCTTGTGCGCCCCACCCCAGTCCTCGCTTAATCCATCCACCCGGCGATATTCGAAGATAGGAATCGACAATTGGCTCACCGGAATTCGTTACATAATCTGTAGAGCGGCTTTGAATTATTGGAATAGGCCAAGATTGCACTCTTGTCGATTCCTCGCGGACACTAAACAAGTCATGCCACGTCTCGCTATTGCGTTTGATGTTGAAAAATTCATCCTCATTGTTCCAACGCGGTCGTCCGGCTTCGTCAAAGAATGCTCCTGGTCCAATCGCAAGAGGTCCATGAAACGTCACATCCGGCATTTCGGCGCAGGCTTGCTCAAATGATTTCGCGCCCAGTATTTCGTCAAGCACCGGCCCTACAAACCAAATCGGGGCCAAGACCATCGAGACCACGATTAGCTTTGCGGAGGAGTGAAAGTGCGGTCGAACGAACCGCTTCCAAAGCGCAAAGCCTAATGCCGCCCACAGGGCCGCCACGATCAGAATGAGAAGACCACTCATGTCAGGATCCTTGCTGTTGGCGATATAGTTACGGCGGACCGACACAACGGGCGGAGTATCGCCAACCTAGAAAACAGCATGAACGATTCCCTAGGATTGGACACTCGTCCGTTCGGATGACTTGCCCTTGGGCACCGATTGTGGTCGTACCGCAACAACTGGCCCAAGATCGATCCTCCGGTTTCGCCGCACCGCCTAATGGAAGGAACCCACCTGATGCCCGCCATCCCCTATCGGCCGAAGGATCTCGCCGAGCCACGCGAACTCGTCGCCGCCATCCGCGCCCGTCGTGGCGGCGTGCTGCTCAACCTCGACCGGATGTTGCTCCATAGTCCGCCGCTGGCGCAAGGCTGGAACGGCTATCTGCGCGCGGTCAGGACGGAGCTCACGGTTTCGCCCAAGCTGCGCGAACTGGCAATTTGCGTCGTCGCGCTGCTCAATCATGCCGACTACGAGTATCACCACCACGCGCCGGAATTCCTGCGCGAGGGCGGGATCGGCAGACAGCTCGATGCATTGCATAACCTGACCAACGCAAACATCGACCCGGCTCTGTTCGACGCCGCGGAACGCGCGGTGCTCGCCTTGGCCATCGAGATGACGCAGAAAGTGGAAGTGAGCACCGCGACCATGGCCTCAGTCCGCGTCGCGCTCCGCGACGATCGTCACGTCGTGGAGATCGTGGCCATCATTGCCACCTACAATATGGTGTCGCGCTTTCTCGTGGCGTTGGGCGTCGAGCCGGAGTAACGCCCCTTCCCCACCAAGTTACTCGGAGACTCGCATGAAGACGTTTCGTTTGAGCCTGGCGCTCGCGCTGCTGCTCAATCTGTGCCTGGCGCCCGTCGCCGTCGCGCAGACCTGGCCGACCAAGCCGGTCAAGGTGATCGCGGTGTTCCCGGCGGGCGGTTCGGTCGACCAGGTGGCGCGCATCCTCGCGCAGCAACTGTCCGAGCAGACGGGGCAGTCGTTCATCGTCGACAACAAGGGCGGCGCGTCGGGGTCCATCGGCACGGCCCTGCTGGCCAAGGCGGATCCGGATGGCTACACGATCGGCGTCGTGTTCGACACGCACGCGGTGAATCCCTCGCTGATTCCAAACATGCCCTTCGACACGCTGCGCGACCTGACGCCGCTGATGTTGGTGGGCACCGGCGCGATGGCGCTGGTGACGCCATCCGCGCAGCCTTACAAGTCGTTCCGCGATGTCGTCACCGCGGCCAAGGCCAATCCGGGCGGCGTATCGTACGGCACCATCGGTGCAGGCAGCTTGGGCCACCTGACGATGACGCAGCTCGGCAATCAGCTCGGCGTGGAGTTCAATCACATTCCCTATCGCGGCGGCGGTCCGCTGATGAACGACGCGATAGGCAACCAGGTGCCCCTCGCGATCGGCTCGGTGTTCCTGGTGAGTCCGCACGTGACGTCGGGTCGGCTGCGCGCCATTGCCGTGACGTCGGCCAAGCCCGACCCCAAGCTGCCCGGCGTGGAGACGATTGCCAGCCAGGGCGTGCCCGGTTTCGCCGCCTACACGTGGTGGGGCGTGTTCGGTCCCGCCAACATGCCCCCGGCGCTCGCCAAGCGCGTCGCGGAAGAACTGGCCAACGCGGCGAAGGCCCCCGCCGTGATTGAAAAGCTTTCGGCGCAGGGCATGGAAGTGAGTGGCGGATCGCCCGCCGATCTCGATGCGCTGGTGCGCAAGGAAATACCGCGCTGGGCTAAGGTGATCAAGGACAACAACATCAAGTCGGGCGACTAGTACCCGCTCACTACAGGCTCCCGTCCGGTTCTGGACGGGGAACGCACGCTCGTTGTCCGCAGGGCGTCAGTACCCCAAGTCTTCCATCGCGATAGCTTGGAATGCCATCCAAGCAATGACCATCCTGGTTCGGCACACTTTGTGCTTGCGTCAACTGGGCCGGGATCGGCGTTTGCAACGGAGGCGCGTCATGAATTGGATGCTATTGCCACCCAGTGCCAATACGGGGCGACACATCGAGGACGGGGATGTGTCGGATGGGAACGTCTGGACCAACCATTTACATGCTGGAATCGACTTCTGCCGGAAGGTCGTGGCCGGATCGGGGACCGCCGAAGCCTCGCAGGACCCACCGGAATCGGCGCCGCCCAAACAGCGGTAATCAACGGCAGATTTCGGTCGAACGCTGGAGAGATTCGAAAGGTCTTGACGACGCGCCGTTGCCTCTTCAATGGCCGCCGAAGGCAGCGGCTCAGCGCCGCTCCACCTCCCGCCGGATCGCCGGCATCAGGAGCAGGTGAATGCTGACGATGCCAAAGCGCGCCCAACTACTCCGGCACGCACATCCCCACGCCGATGCCGGCACCTTCGGCCACGAAGCCCTGGTCGAGCATCTTCTGACGCTCTGCGAGATGGATTACGAAGCGGTGGTTGGGCGCGCCGCCCATGCCGTTGTTGAACGTACGATAAACCGGAATGGTCCCGGCGGGACAGGCGCCGGTCATGGCGTCCGGCAGCATCGTATTGAAGAGCTTGTCATCCTCCAGTCCCCAGTCCGGGAACAGGCGCAGCGTGTCTTCACATACCGAGCCCTTTGGTGCGTAGAAGTGCGAGCTCTTCGTGCCGAAATGATCGTTGAAGAAGCGGCAGACGGCGACCGAGCCCGCCGGTGCGCCGGCGTTCACGTAGACATTGAACGAGAACCCAGTCCGTGACCACTCCTCGAACGGCGGGGCGTGGGCGTCGAGCAGCGCGATTTCCGGAACCAACGGCGTCATGAAGTAGTGATCGAACCCTGCATGGTGATACTCGATCACTGTCGTCACGGCGGCTGGGAGCGGGGCCGGCACGATGAATTGTCCGAATGCCACCGGCACGAATCCAACTTGCACGTGCGCGATGACCGCTCGGCTCTGAATGTCGATTGCGACAACCTGGTTGCCGGCAGAGTCCACAGCGTATATTCGCGTGCCCGCAGGATTGAGGGCGATCCCGGCCAAGCGTCCCGCGGCCGGCAGCAAATCCATGGCCGAATTCGTGCTGGCGTCGATGACGACGACGCCGCCTCGAAACGACGCGACGTATATGAGCGTACCGGCTGGGTTAAGCGCGATGCCTTCACCGGCGTTTAACCCAAGAGGAATGCCGGCAACGCGAGCATTTGACTCCGTGTCGATCACGCTGACCGACGTGGCGAGAGGATCGACCGGATCTGAGGGAGTATGCGTGACATAGATGCGCGTGCCCGCCGGATTGATCGCGGCGAACGCCGGTGCGGCCGCAACTTGAATTTTCGTGATTTCCGTGTTGGTGGCGGTATCGATCACCGAGACGCTGGCGCTCAACGAATTGGTTACATAGACCCGGGTGCCCTGGGGGTTGACTACGATTCCGCCCGGCGCCGCACCCACCGGCACGGTCGCGACAATCGTGTTGCTGGAGGCGTCAATCACCTTGACAGTGTCGCTACCTTGGTCAGCGACGTAGACGCGTGTCCCTGCAGGATTCACCGCGACCCCGTAGAGCGCCACTCCCACCGGTAAGGTCGCAATGACGGAATTGCTGGCGCCGTCGATGACCGAGACGCTGTCCACATTGGCCACGTAGATCCGCGCACCCGTGCTGTTGACGGCAACGCCCGCCGGTTGCGATCCCACCGGAATTGTCGCGACGACGGTGTTGCCGGCGATGTCGATCACCGAGACCGAGTTGGAATCGAGGTTCGCAATGTATGCGAAGGGTGCGGCGAGCGAGATGCCACTCCAAACCAGCAACAACGCGAACCCACCGAATGTACGAAGACGTGAGGGCATAGCTTCCCTTTCATGCAAAGTGTCAGCTGCCCACTCGCGGTTGGTCGAAAAGCTTCCCCTACCGTTGCCCGACGCGGCAATCGCGCGCTGCCATCCACGCGCGCCGCGAGGGCCTGCTGTTTGATTTGATCTGATGCTACTCCACGGTCCGCCGCCCGCGCAAGGCTGGGACGGTTAGATCACCCTCGCGCGTCGAGACGACGCAGAAGCGGGATGTGGCCCCGGGGCGAGGCGCGCAATGATGCGTAGGGCACGCCGCCCTTGTTAGTCAACGAGGTTTGTGTTCTTCCCTCGCCCAGCGCCGCTCCGCCTCCCGCCGGATTGCCGGCATCAGGAGCAAGCGAATGCTGATGATGCCGAAGCGCGCCCAGCGCCAGTAGCGAAGGAATTTGCGCCGAGCCTCATCGTCGGTAGCGACGACACGTGTTTCCTGTGCAAATCGTGTGATCGCCGGACCCACCTCGTCAGCTTCCAGCGTCCACGCGATCTTCGCTTGGTGCGGTTCCGCATAGGTCGCGAATTTATCGGGAGCCAGCGCTGAAAATTTGACCTGCGCCTGCCATGGCTGGCAAGACGCGCCACAGACCACAAGCCTGCCCGGTTGCTCGGCCAGCAGACCCCAGCCCAGGGATTTCGTTTCGTCCAGGATGCCCTGCGGCTTTCGTGGTTTCGTACCGGAAGTCCGCATGAACTTCTCCCGCAACCAGAAGATGGCCTTGACCAACTTCAACGACTGCATGTCGAAATGCGTAGCGACGTCCATGACCAGATCCGCCGGTGCCCGAACCGTTACTTCGAATCGCTCCGCGACGTCGGGATCGGGGAGGAAAGCGTCAAGCGGGCGGGACGGATACTTCATGCCGGCCGCATCACGGGGACGGAATCACGGAAATATCAGGCGGGCATCTTCACGAACATCGGCACGCTGGCGAAGTCCGCAAACCCAAGGCGCAGGTAAACCGGGTGGCCGGCGGTGGACGATTGCAGGATGCCGACGCGATAACCCAGACGCTGCGCGATGCGCAATGGCTCCGCGGTGATATGGGCGCCGAGGCCCTTGCCGCGCTTGTCGGCCAGCGTCGCCACGCAATAGATACCGGCCAGGCCGTCGGCCAGATACAGGAGCGACGTGGCCACGAGTCTGCCATTGTGGTGTATCGCGAAGAACTGTATATGCGCGTCGGGCGCCATGTCGGCGCCCAGGCACTCAGGCGAGAATAGACGCGCCAGCCCACGCGGAAGGTCGTAACCGGCAGCGAACGCGTCGGTCCACGCGCGGCCGTCCTCGCCATCGCCGATCCTCGCCCAATCGTAGTCCGGTGGCAACGCCGTCGCCGGCATCCGATCGAGGTCCACGGCCATGGCCGGTATTGCACCCATACTCTCGTATCCGGAAGCGACCAAGGATTGGGTCACTGCGGCGGAAAGGCCCCTGGGAAACAGCACCGACGTCGGGACACGACATGCGAGCAGCGGCGCGATGGCGGTCGTGGTGGTCCGGAGTTCGGCTGGGTCGGAAACGATCGCCACGTTGCCGAGCGGATGCGGCTCCCCGGTCATCATGCGCAAGTAGCCATCACCCAGTTCGGCGCCCTGCCTGCTCATCAATTGGCGGAAGGTGAGGTCGAGATGCTGCGCGGCGCGCGTGCCGATCACCTCCCTTGCCGACGCAATGGACTGGACGATCGCTGACAGCGTCATCGGACTTTCCTTGTCACCGGGTGAGCCGGCACAACCGGGCCGAGTATCCCGGTGACTGGTGGCGCGGTCAACTCGTTGGAGGATAGACCTATTGCATCAAGTGGCTCGGCAAGGCCGCCTTGCCGATGATCGAAAACGACGTCAGCACGTATTCGAACTGTTGCTGGATGGCCTCGTTCAGGCGCATCCGGTAGGTGGCGCTGGACGAGAGCAGCGTGAACTCGCCGCCAGGGCTGAACTCGCAGGCGGGAAGCAAGATCGTCTTGATGGGCAGCGTCGGATACTGCGCGCTGGGAGGCAGGTACAGCGCCGCGAAGCATCTCGGCGCCGGTTCCTGTCCGAAATCGAGGTCCGGGTCGGGATCGCCGTCCGCCACGAGCTTGATGAAGCGCGGCTTTCGTCCCAGGTATTCCACGCCGATCTCGACATGGTCGACCATGAGGCGCCTGAACCAGCGGACCACCGATACCGTCCAGGACGCTCCTTCGCTGTCGCGGAGTGCGATCAGCGAACCCGGGATCACCCGATTCATGTTGTCGATCTGGCCGCGCATGCGGCAACCGGTGTCGCTGCGGTCCTTCACCTGCCAGATCTGGGGAATCGCGCTCAATTGGTCCGCGATCGAGAAGATGGCCTGGCCTTGCTGGCCCCCGGCAGCGAACAGTGGCGAGTAGGTCGAACTTCCGAAGGGAGAAATCGTGCTTTCGCCATCCGCCGCAGAACCGGCATTGCCGCCGCCGCGCGCCTGCCCGCTCCTGCGCAATTCTTCCACGATGAATGCAAATCCCGCGGTCGCTTGCACCGTGAACGCGACCGGCGCGCGCTCGGCACGGCGCGCGATCTCGATGTGAACCGGGGCAAGGATCGTCGCCAGGCGATTCAGCAGCGCCCGTTGCCCGGCGCGCTCCGCCGGCGCCGTACGATGCGAGAGTGCGGTGTCCTTCGCCAGGCCGGCCATTTCCGCGTCGATCAGCGCGCGAATTGGCGACGAATCGAAGTGCAGCAGGCTGCGACCGGGGCCTGCCTGCCGCTGCAGACCTTCTGCGCCGTCGAGGTCGACCACGAAACCCTGCGCGTCAGGCGCATCGTTGCCGCGCACGCGCGTCAGGCGCAGCCCGCGTTCGCCGCACCAGCGCGCGAACCAGCGACATGCCCACAGCGCTTCGCGCGGCGAGAACTGGCCGGTGTTCATGACATCCAGCAGCAGGGCCTGCAGGTAATGTTGTTCCAGCTCGTTCGCCGTCTGCTGGGTGGAATCCGCGGCATCGGGCAATGCCCCGTCAAGGGCTTCGCGATACATGAGGTTCAGCTGTTGCCACAGTCCCGAACTGCGCTTCTTGTAGCGAAAAAAGCGCAGCAGGAGCTCGACTTTCCGGTGCTTGAACAGCTGCGCGAGCAGCCGCGGCGCGTGCGCGTTCCACGCCGGATCGGACGAGGTCCGAGCGTGGTCGAGGAAGCGTTCGCAGGTCTGTGCAAACGACTGGCTGATCTGCAATGCGCCGCGCCATGCATTCCAGTCGAACGGGCGCAGCTGGTCGTCGCCCTGCACGTACCGGATCAGCAACAGCTCGTTTACCGATTGTGCGTGCCGCTCCAATGCGTACAGCCGGTCGAGGTTGCCGATTTCCGGCGGGCCGTCCCGCATCAGCTGCAGGACCGCGAAGAACGTCGCTTTCTGCGCCTCGATGCAGTCGCCGGACTGCGCGAGCGGAACCCGGGCGTTGGCGGCTGCCTCGACGCCCGGAAAATCCGGTCTTGGTGTTATCCCCTGCGAAAGCGATTCCGGCGAGTGCATGGGCAGCGTCCCTTGGCAGTTCTTGTTAGTTGTGCGACGAGTAACAGCACAAGCCATGCCAGTGCGCGTCGAGCGCAAGGGATTCGATTGTAGTGAACGGCATGTCCAGCGGCGCGGCGCCACATGATTCACAATGGCTGTCCGCGAGTTCGTCAGGTGATCGATGCCATGCACAACCCCCGACCCACCGTTGCCGACAAGCGGCGCGTCTTCCACCAGATGCACGAGGCGGGCTGCTTCGCCATTCCCAATCCGTGGGATGTAGGCAGCGCGCTGTACCTGCAAGGACTGGGGTTCAAGGCGCTCGCCACCACGAGTTCGGGGTTCGCGTGGTCCCACGGTCGCCCCGACGGCGGCATGACGCGCGACCAGGTCCTGGCGCACCTGAATGGCATGGTCGCGGCCACGGATGTGCCGGTGAACGCGGATTTCGAGAACGGCTTCGCGCGTACCGCCGGCGAGGTTGCGGAGAGCGTTGCATTGGCCGTGCGAGCCGGGGTCGCCGGACTCTCCATCGAGGACTCGACCGGCGTCTCCGACAGCCCCCTCTTCGAGGTCGACATGGCGGTCGAAAGAATCCGCGCGGCGCGCCATGCCATCGATCTGGCGGGGGGAGACACGCTATTGGTGGGCCGCGCCGAATGCTTTCTTGTCGGCCGTCCGGACCTCCAGGAGACGATCGCGCGACTGCAGGCCTATGCGAACGCCGGTGCCGACTGCCTGTATGCGCCTGGCATCCGCACGCGCGAGGATATCGCGTCGGTCGTCGCCGCCGTCGCGCCCAAGCCGGTGAACCTTCTGGTCGGATCAGCCGTCGAGCTGACGCTGCAGGACATCGCTGCGCTGGGCGTGCGGCGGGTGAGCGTCGGCGGTGCGCTGGCGCGATCGGCCTGGGGCGGATTCATGCGCGCCGCCGCGCTCATCGCCAAGGAAGGCCGCTTTGACGGCTTTGGCGATGCCGCATCGGGGCAGGAACTAAACGCGCTGTTTCGCGCGCGCTAAGGATCGGTCGGGAAATCAACTCCTCAGTGTCTGGTTGAAGAACGCGATCGTGCGCGACCACGCGAGTTTGGCAGCGGCCTCGTCGTATCGCGGCGTGGTGTCGTTGTGGAAGCCATGATTCGTATTGGCGTACATGAACATCTCGTACTTGACACCATTGGCCTTGAGCGCCGCCTCGTAGGCGGGCCAGCCGGCATTGATCCGTTCGTCGAGCCCGGCGTAATGAATCAGCAGTGGCGCCTTGATTTTGGCAACGTCGGCAGCGTTGGGTTGCCCCCCGTAGAACGGCACCGCGGCCGCGAGATCGGGCAGGCGCACAGCAAACATGTTGACGGTGCTTCCGCCAAAGCAGAAACCGACGGCGCCAACCTTGCCGGTGCATTCGGGCCGTGACTTCAGGAAAGCGCAGGCGGCGAGGAGGTCTTCCGCGCGCTTGGCCGGATCGAGCTGGCCGAAGAGCTGCACGCCCTTTTCTTCGTCGCCCGGATAGCCGCCGAGCGGCGTGAGCGCGTCCGGCGCGAACGCAAGGAAATTTGCCACCGCCAACCGCCGCGTCACATCTTCGATGTAGGGATTGAGACCGCGGTTCTCGTGAATGACGACGACGCCGGGCAACTTGCCGGCGGCATTCGCGGGACGGGCGAAATAGCCGCGCATGGTGCCCGAACCCTGCGGCGACGGATAGCTCAGATACTCGGTCTTGATCCGCGCGTCGTCCTTGGCAACCTGCTGGGCGAACGCGTAGTTGGGCCGCAGGCTCTCCAGCATGGCCGCGGCGGTAAAGCCACCGATGGCGTATTTCGATGCCCGGTCCAGAAAATCGCGGCGGCTGACCGCGCCATGAACGTAGCCATCGAAGAGCTTGAGGACTTCCGGAGGAAAATCGCTCGCCTTCAGTCGTTCCATCGCAGTGCCCCCATTCACGTGAAGTCATGCGGACGAAAATTATATCTCCGGTCCGGAGAGGCGCCAAAGCCGGTGCCCGCGCGGACGCGTAATATCCGCCTCATCCGTCGCGAATCACGTCCATGCCGAAACAATCGAACGACAATGCCCGCCCGCCCGGCGCTGCCGGACAGCGTGGAATGCGCAGGGGTCTCACCAGCTACGGCGACCAGGATTTTTCGCTGTTCCTACGCAAGGCGTTCATCAAGGGCGCCGGTTACACCGACGCGGCGCTGGATCGGCCGGTGATCGGCATCGCCGATACCGGCAGCGCCTACAACCCGTGCCACGGCAACACGCCCCAGCTGGTCGATGCCGTGAAGCGCGGCGTCATGCTGGCCGGAGGATTGCCGATGCCGTTCCCCACGATCTCCCTCCACGAGAGCTTCGCGGCGCCGACCAGCATGTACCTGCGCAACCTCATGTCCATCGACACGGAGGAGATGATCCGCGCGCAGCCCATGGACGCGGTGGTGCTGATCGGCGGCTGCGACAAGACCGTGCCGGCGCAGCTGATGGGCGCTGCATCGGCAGGCATTCCATCCATCCAGCTCGTCACGGGGTCCATGCTGACCGGTGCGCATCGTGGCGAGCGCGTCGGCGCATGCACCGACTGCCGCCGCTATTGGGGCAGGTTCCGCGCCGGCGAAATAGACGCGGAGGAAACCGCGGCCGTGAACGACCAGCTCGTCGCGAGCGTAGGCACGTGTTCCGTGATGGGCACGGCCAGCACGATGGCCTGCGTCGCCGAAGCGCTCGGCATGACGATGCCGGGCGGCGCCTCGCCGCCCGCGGTCACGGCCGACCGCATCCGGATCGCCGAACAGACCGGCGCGCAGGCCGTACAACTCGCACGCGACAAGTTGACGATCGACAAGATTCTTACGCCCGCCGCGTTCGAAAATGCGATGCGCGTCCTCTTGGCGATCGGCGGCTCGACCAACGGCATCGTCCACCTGACCGCGATCGCGGGCCGCGTGGGCCTGGACGTCGACCTGCACGCGCTGGACCGCATGGGGCGCGAAACGCCCGTGCTGCTGGATCTCAAGCCCTCGGGCCGGCACTACATGGAGGACTTCCACAAGGCCGGCGGCATGGCGACGCTGCTGCGCGAACTGAAGCCGCTGCTGCGACTGGAGGCATTGACGGTCACCGGGCGTACGCTGGGCGAGGAAATCGAGCGCGCCGGGCCGGGCTTCGCGCAGGACGTCGTGCGCAGCGTCGGCAATCCGGTCTTCCGCGAGGGCAGCATCGCCGTGCTGCGCGGCAATCTTGCGCCGGGGGGAGCGATCATCAAGCAATCCGCCGCGGATGCGAGACTCATGGAGCACGAAGGACGCGCGGTCGTCTTCGAGGACGTGGAGGACCTGGTCGAGCGCATCGACCGCGACGATCTCGACGTCACCGCCGACGACATCCTCGTGCTGAAGAACATTGGTCCCAAGGGCGCGCCGGGCATGCCGGAGGCCGGCTACATCCCCATCCCGCGCAAGCTCGCGCAACAAGGCGTGAAGGACATTGTGCGCATTTCCGACGGGCGCATGAGCGGCACGGCATTCGGCACGATCGTGCTGCACGTCACGCCGGAGGCAGCAGTCGGCGGCCCACTCGCGCACGTGCGCGACGGCGACATCATCGCGTTGAGCGTGGCCAGGCGCGAGATATTATTGCGCGTCACCGACGACGAGCTGGCTCGGCGCGCAACCGAGAATCCCGTGACGCCGCCTGCGGCGGATCGCGGCTTTCTCAAAATGTTCCTCGATACAGTGACGCAGGCCGACCAAGGAGTCGATTTCGACTTCCTGCGCGCGCCCGACATCGTCGGCAAGGTCCCACAACGCTGACCGGCCACGCCGCACGACACGCAGACGGGAAGCACCCATGACCGAGCGAATCAAGGGCGTCCTGGCGCCTGTGCTCACTCCCTTCAACGCGCGCCTCGAGCCCGACGTCGCACGCTTCATCGCGCATTGTCGCTGGCTCGTCGACAACCGCGCCGCGCTGGCCATCTTCGGCACCAATTCGGAAGCCGTTTCGCTGTCCGTCGACGAACGCCTGGCGTTGACCGACGCGCTGCTGGAATCCGGCATCCCGGCATCGAAGCTGATGCCCGGCACGGGCGCATGCTCGTTCAGCGACGCAGTGACATTGACGCGGCACGCCGTGCAAAACGGCGCGGCAGGCGTGCTGATGGTGCCGCCGTTCTATTATAAGGGTGTCTCCGACGACGGCGTGTTCGCGTACTACTCGGAGGTGATCGAGCGCGTCGGCGACGATCGGCTGGCCGTCTACCTGTATCACATCCCCCAGCTCACGCAGGTCCCCATCACGCTTGGCCTGATCGAGCGGCTGCTGAAGCGCTACCCGAATTCAGTTGCCGGCGCCAAGGACTCGTCTGGGGACTGGGACAATTCGAAGGCGATGATCGACACGTTTGCACGCGGGGGCTTCGATGTTTTTCCCGCAAGCGAATCGCTGCTGTCGAAATCGCTGGCCATCGGTGGAGCGGGCTGCATCAGCGCGACCGTGAACATGAATCCGGCGGGCATTCACGCGGTGTATGCAAACTGGAATAACGCGCAAGGCGAACTGCTGCAGGCCTACGCCGACGTCATCCGCAGCATCTTCCAGGCGCTGCCGATGATTCCCGCCATGAAGCGCGTGGTCTCCGAATTCGCATGCGCGCCGGACTGGCGGGTGGTGCGCCCGCCGCTGACCGCCCTCGACGAAGGAACGGCCATCGCCCTGCTCGATTCCCTGCGCGCGGCGCAATTCAACATGCCCGGCTACCCCCGCTCCTGAGAGGATCCGCACGGAACGTGTCCGGCGAGGGTGCCTGGCGCCTTTGAGTGGTAACTGCCCGCTGGGCTATACTGGCCAGGCGTACGGAGACCGTCTCGCCTTGTCGGCGCCCTGCCTCGCAATCGGACCGCGGGCAAGCGTTCGAGGCGTCTGTTCCCTCTCCGCAACGCCAGCGGAAGTCGGCATTCCCGATCAACAGCGAAACAGCTCGGAGACCCAGTGGAATTCTCCAGCCAGCGGCTTGTCGACGTCTTCCTGGCCGCACCGGTCGGACAGATCGACCATCCGAATGCCGAGGTGCTCCGGCAGGCGCTCGCGCCGACACTGGAGGCAGCTGTCCTGGCCAAGGGCGCGATCGTTCTCGATTTTTCCCGTGTCACCTACATCAGCAGCATGGGGCTGCGCGTCCTGCTGCTCGCGGCCAAACAGCTTCGCGCCGTCGACGGGAGGGTGGCGATTGCGGCGCTGCAGCCGGTCGTCACGGAGATCTTCGGGATCGCCCGCTTCAATCACGTGCTGGAGATCTTTCCGGACGTGCGCACGGCTCTGGGACAACTATCCGCACCCGCGCTTGCAGCCTACGACGCGGCGGCCACTTGAAGCGCATCCGGTTCTGGGGCACGCGCGGTTCCCTGCCGGTTGCGTTGACCGCCTCCGCGGTCCGAGACAAGGTGATCCAGGCGGTGCGCGCGGCTTCCGGACAGACGTTTGCCTCGGACGATGACCTGAACAACTTCGTCGACGGCCTCGGCCTGCCGGTTTCCGGAACCTATGGCGGGCACACCTCCTGTGTCGAGATCGAGACCGGCGGAAACGAGTACGTGCTGTGCGACCTCGGCACCGGCGTGCGTCCGTTCGGCCAGAAGGCGCTCGCGCGCCACGGCCCCAAGTCTCCGCAGACGTATCACTTCTTCATGTCCCACGTGCACTGGGACCATATCATGGGTTTTCCCTTCTTCACTCCGGCATATATACCGGGTAACCGCATACGCATCTATGGCGGTCACGAAGAACTGGAAGTGGCGTTCCGTCGCCAGCAGGCCGCGCCGTCGTTTCCCGTGGATTTCGGGACGCTGGCAGCGGACTTCGAATTCGTTCGCCTTCAGCCGGGACGGCAATATGAAATTGCCGGCATGCAGGTGAGCCTCATGCTGCAGCGGCATTCCGGCGACTCGTACGGATACCGCTTCACGTCGGACGGCCGGACCGTCATCTACACGACCGATTCCGAGCACGCGCTGGAGGATGCGAAGGAGACGAGCGTCTACGTCAACTTCTTTCGCGATGCCGACCTGGTGGTCTTCGACGCCATGTATTCGCTCGCCGACGCGATCTCCATCAAGGCCGACTGGGGTCACTCCAGCAACATCGTGGGTGTCGAGTTGTGCCAGCTCGCGGGGGCGCGGCAACTGTGCCTGTTTCACCATGAGCCGATCCACGGCGACGCCGCCATCGATCGCCTGTTGACGGAAACGCGGCGCTACGAGGAAATCACGCGCTCGGGCCGGCCACTGCTTGTCACCGCGGCGTATGACGGGATGGAAATCGGGTTGTGAGCGAGGCGGCGGCAGCCGAATCGCGAACGAACGAGTATCGGCGAGTCTGGGTTGTCGGAATACTGGCGCTTGGGCTGCTTACTGCGCTATTCGCCATCGAGACGGACTGGCGCACGCGCCTTCAGTCGTTCGGATTCGACACGCTCCAGGTGAGGGCGCCGCGCAAGATCGAATCGAGGCCCGTCATCGTCGTCGCAATCGACGAGAAGAGCCTTGACGCGCTCGGTCAATGGCCATGGCCGCGGACGATACTGGCCGAATTGATCCGCGCCATCGAGAAGCAGCAGCCGGCGGCCATCGGCATCGATATCCTGATGCCCGACGCCGACCGACTGTCACCCCACCGGTTGTTGCAGCGTGCCCGGCAGCAGGATCAGGTCCTCGCTGACCGTTTGGCGTCGCTGCCGTCGAACGATGCGGAGCTCGCAGCCGCCATCAGCGCTGGGCCTGTCGTCCTGGGATTGGCGGGCACCGCCGAAGCGACGGGCAAGGATCCAGGCGCACCACCATTCAGGACCTGGGATATTGACGGGAGAAGCGTCGCGACGGCAGCGTTGCTCAACGTAGGGAGGTTCGCCGGCGTCGTGCCGAACATCGATGAGCTCGATCGCGTAGCGTCGGGACGCGGCTTGCTTTCCGTCAACGACCCGGCGAAGGGTGTGATCCGGCGCATTCCACTCGTCGCGCGCATTGACGAAAAACTGGCGCCCGCGCTATCGGTCGAGATGTTGCGTGTCGCGCTGCACGAGCCGGCGCTCGGTCTGCATGTGGCGGGGCCGGTGGTGCGCGCGGTTTCCATCGGGAATTTCATGGCCCCCACCGAGGCCGACGGCTCCGTGCGGATCTACTACTCGCCTCGCGACGCGGGGCGGTACCTGTCCGCGCTCGACGTGCTCGAGAGCAAAGTCGACCCGGAGAGCCTGAAAGGGAAACTGGTCCTGGTCGGCATGACCGGCCTCGCGTTGACCGACTATCAAAACACGCCGCTGGGCGAGGCGATGCCGGGCAGCGAAATCCACGCGCAGTTGCTCGAAAACCTGTTCGACCAGACGTGGCTCGTGCGTCCCGCCTGGGCGCCGAAGTTCGAGCTCGCGGGATTCGTGCTGCTCGGAGTGCTTCTGATCTGGGCCACGCCACGCTGGAAGCCGCGCAATGCGGCGCTGCTGGCCACCGCGTGCGTCGTGCTGCCTGCGCTGGCGGCGTTCGCCTTGTTCCACTCGCGGCGGCAGCTGTACGACGCAGCGTCCAGCGGCATGGGACTGCTGATCCTGTTCAGCGTGCTTCTGGTGCTGACGCTCGCCGACGCTGCGCGGCGCAGAAAGTCGCTCGAGCTCGTCGTGCAGGCGCAGCGGGTCGAGGCAGCCTACATCTCCGGAGAGCTCGAGGCCGCGCAGCGCATCCAGACCGGCATCCTGCCACGGCCGGAGTCGCTGGACGAAGAGCGGCGCATCGACCTGGCGGCGACGATGCTGCCGGCGAAGGAAGTCGGCGGCGATCTCTACGACTTCTTCCGGCTGGATGCGGATCGCGTGTTCTTCCTGGTTGGCGATGTCGCCGGCAAGGGCCTGTCGGCCAGCATCTTCATGGCGATAAGCAAGTCGCTGTACAAAAGTGTCACGCTCATGCGACCGGACGCGTCGGTCGGCGAACTGATGCGCGCGGCCAACGCGGAAATTTCCCGCGACAATCCGGAAATGTATTTCGTCACCGCGTTCGCCGGGATCATCAACCTAGCCTCCGGCGAACTCTCGTACTGCAACGCAGGTCATGACAGTCCTTATGTGCTCGCAGCATCGGAACCGGCACTGGTGCGGCTGGATCAAGGCGCCGGTCCGCCGCTATGCACCGTCGAAGGCTTCGCGTATGTTGCCGGCAACCATCTCATGCAACCCGGCGAGTTGCTCTGCGTCGTGACCGACGGCGTGGCCGACGCGCAAAACCCGGCAGGCGAACACTATGGCAGCGAACGCTTGCGCAGCCTGCTCGCGCAGTTGCGGACTCGCGGCCTTACGGCACGCGCGGCGGTCGACGCCATCGACGCCGATGTTGGCGAGTTCGTCGGCACCGCCAAGCCCGCCGACGATGTCACGGTGATGGCGCTGCGTTGGGTGGGGCCAGGAGCTGCAATCTAACAGTTCGCGCGAAGTCGCGGATCGCTAGCGAACGATGATCTCGACGCGGCGATTGAGCGGTTCGGACACGCCGTTGGGCGTCTGCACGGCCAGACTGCGCTTGCCACGCGATAGCGCACGGATGTCGTCAGGCGCAACGCCAAGCCTGATCAACGCGGCGCGAACAATTTCGGCGCGCTGCTGGCCCAGCACGTCGTTGGCTTGGTCGCTGCCGACCGTATCGGTGTGTCCGACGACCAGGATGTCCGGAACGGGACGCTTCGCAATCTCGGTCAGGATCCCGGAAACGACCTGTTTGGACTGATCGGTGAACTCGTCCTTGCCTTCGACGAAATACAGCGTGAACGATACCGCGCGCGCGGGCTGCGCGGCGAGCGCCGTGCCGAACTGCGCGTCAACATCCTGGGGACTCGCCACGTAGGCGCGCGGTCCGAGCTGCGTCGTCCTGGCCGCGGCATAGGGTTGATCGAGGACCACTTCCTTGTCGCCCTGCTTGACCGACACGGCCGTCTGCCTGCCGTCTTTTTCCGGCAGCAGGATCACGGTGCCGCCGCTGGCGCAACCGCCAAGAACGACGCACAACCCCGCCATGGCAACCAAGGCACGCAGCCAGCGGAGCGAATCGGTCATTCCGCGCTCACGACAAATTCGGTCCCGCGAACACCAAGAATCGCGTTGGGCGTGCGCACGGTCATTGCGTCCGGGGATTGCTTGGCGATGCGGCCCGAGATCACGGAGAGCGTGCCCTTGTTGAGCGAAGTGTCGAGGCGCCCCTGATTGGTCGTGGAATCGAACGCATAGCGATCGAGCGACAGCGTGCTATTAGGTCCGGCGGACAGCAGCGAATCATCGTCCATCGTGATGCCGACCGAGCCGTCGGCGCCGGTTCGGACCGTGTCCGCGACCTGCAGCCGGGCGCCGACCGTCGCGGGCATCGTCGTTCCCTGCCGCTCGATCGTGACCTGGCCCTTCACAACTTTGACCTGGCCGATGTCGGCAGCACCTGCCGCGGCGGTCCACCCGCAAAGCAGCATCAACAAGGCGGCATTCCGGCAATGCGTCAGTGAACTCAACATGTTTGCTCCCCGTGTCCCGCGCCGCGCCGAGGATCCAGAATAGCAAATTCCCCCGCATTGCGTCAGGCGCGTTGGCAAGGTGTGGCAGGCCGACATCGCTGTCGTGCAGGTGGACAAGCGCTGGGGCCGGTGCGATGATTTTCCCTGACCCTGTCCGATGCAGGAAATCCGATGCCCACGCTCAAACTCAATGTCAACGGCGAGACCCGGACCGTCGTCGTCCGCGATTCCAGCGAACCGCTGCTCTACGTGCTGCGCAACCAGTTGGGACTGACCGGCGCCAAGTATGGATGCGGCCTGGGGCAATGCGGGTCGTGCACGGTCATCGTCGACGGCGAGGCCGTACGCTCGTGCCAATTGCCCGTCTCCAAGCTGTCCGGCAAGAAAGTGACGACCATCGAGGGCCTCGGGACGCCGGCCAAACCGCATCCGCTGCAGGCGGCCTTCGTCGCCGAGCAGGCGGCGCAATGCGGCTATTGCGTCGCGGGAATGGTGATGACCGGCGCCGCGCTGCTCGCGCGCAAGCCCGCGATCACGCGCGACGACGCGCAGCAGGCGCTGGCCGGCAACCTGTGCCGCTGCGGCACGCATGACCGGATCCTGCGCGCGATGTTGCGCGCGTCGCGGAAGTCGGCGGCATGAACAAGTTCCACACCAACCCGCCCTTCTCCCTGCCCCGCCGCGAATTTCTGCAGGCCGGTGGCGCGTTCGTCGTCGGCTTTTCCCTTCCCCCGCCCACATTTGCGCAGCAGCAGCCGGGGGCCGACGCCGCATTGGGCAAGACGCTCGACACGAACGCGGTCGACGGATTCATCTCGGTCAACGCCAACGGCACCGTGACAATATTCTCGGGCAAGGTCGATCTGGGTCAGGGATTGCGCATCGCCATCCCGCAGATGGCGGCGGAGGAACTCGGCATTGGCGTCGAGCGCATCGTTATGGTTGAAGGCGATACCGCGCTGACACCCGACCAGGGCCCCACTGCGGGCAGCAGCGGCATCATGCGCGGCGGAATCCAGATCCGGCAGGCCGCCGCCACGGCGCGTGAAGCGCTGATCGCGATGGTGGCGGCCCGCGCGAACACGCCGGCGGCCGAATTCGACACGGTCGATGGCGAGGTGCGGCTGAAGTCCGGCGGAGCCGGCATCCGCTTCGCCCAGCTCGTCGGCGACAAACGACTCGACGTCAAGGTCGATCCCCAGGCGAAGCTGCGCGATCCCGCGTCGTACACCGTCGTCGGCAAATCCGTCGCGCGGCCCGACATTCCCGGCAAGGTCGCCGGTCGCCACGTCTACGTCCACGACGTGAAGGTCGACGGCATGCTGTACGGGTGCGTCGTGAGGCCGCCGACTGTGGGCGCCAAGCTTCTCGCCGTGGACGAAGTATCGGTCAAGTCCATCCCGGGGTCCCGGGTCGTCCGCGTCAACGATTTCCTCGGCGTCGTTGCCCCCAGCGAATGGGACGCCATGGCGGCAGCCAAGTTGTTGAAAGCGCGCTGGTCCGATTCCGCGCCGCTGATGGGTACCGCCGCGGTTAGCGGCTGGCTACGCGCGGGTCCGTATGCCTCGGACGAGACCCTGGTAAAGAAAGGCGATGCCGGTGCCGCGCTCGCGGGCGGGTCGAAAGTCGCGGCGGAGTTCTATTGGCCTATGCAATCGCACGGCTCGATGGGACCGTCCTGCGCGGTCGCCGACGTGCGTGGCGGCAAGGCGACGGTATGGTCCGCATCGCAGGCCACGCACCGCTTCCGCGAAACGATCGCGCGCGCGCTGGCGTTGCCGAAGGAATCCGTGCGCGTCATCTATCTCGACGGTTCCGGCTGCTACGGAATGAATGGCCACGACGACGCGGCTGCGGACGCGGCGCTGCTGTCGAAAGCGGTCGGCCGGCCAGTGCGTGTGCAATGGTCGCGCGAGGATGAGCTCGCCTGGGACCCGAAGGGACCGCCCCAGTTGCTGGCGCTGGAAGGCGCCGTGGACGATTCCGGCAAGATCTCGGCGTGGCGCACCGACATGTGGATTCCCAAGGCTACGGCCAGCCTGCCCAACATGCCGCTGCTGGCCCTCGACGCCGCCGGCATCGAGCAAACGCCGGGAATCACGACGGGGCTCATCAGCCAGAACGGAGACCCGCCCTACGCGGTGCCGCACCAGGAAGTCGTCGTTCACTGGCTCGCTACGTCGCCGCTGCGTCCGTCGAACTTCCGCGCGCCCGGCAAGGTGGCCAACTGCTTTGCCGTCGAGAGCTTCACCGACATGCTCGCGGCCGCCGCAAAACGCGACGCCGTCGAGTTCCGGCTGCAGGCGCTGTCCGATCCGCGCGGCGTCGAGGTGATCAGGCGCGCGGCGGCGCTGATCGGGTGGCAGGCGCGACCGTCGCCGGCATCGTCTGCCAGCGCACGCGGACGCGGATTCGCCTACATGCATTACAAGCACAACGAGAGCTATGTAGCGATGGCGATGGAGGTCGACGTCGACCGCGCAACCGGCGCGATCAGCGTACGCCGCGTTGCCTGCGCACACGACTGCGGACTAGTCATCAATCCAGACGCGTTGAAGGCGCAGATCGAAGGCAATATCCTGCAGACGCTGTCGCGGACGCTTTACGAGGAAGTCGCGTTCGACCGCTCACGGGTGACGAGCGTCAATTGGGCAAGCTATCCGATCCTTCGTTTCCCGGACGTGCCGGAGATCGCGATCGACATCGTGAGCCGTCCAGGCGATCCACCGCTCGGTGCCGGCGAGGCATCGGCCACACCGGTGCCGGCGGCGCTCGCCAACGCCGTGTTCGATGCTGTCGGCGCCCGCCTTACAACCGTTCCATTCACGCGGGAAAGGGTGCTCACGGCATTGAAGTGATTCTGCTTGGCTGCAACGGCCCATACCGCCGTTCTATTTCGGGCCTGCCTGCGCGCAGGACTGTGCTGCGGTGGATCATAATGACCGACCATTCCTGACTGACGGAGTCTCAGATGTCCAAAGACAGACCCAAAATCGGATCAGACGGACTCGCGCTGCCGATCCTGCCTCCGGAACGCGACCCGCGCGTTTGGGCGCGCCTGATACGCGTGATGTTCTACACGCCGGGATTCCTGGCATTGCTGTTGATCAAGGCCGGCGAACCGGCCAGCTTCGGCATCACCGTCGAGCTGCTGATGCTGGCCAGTGCGTCGGCCATCGTCGGCGGACTGTATATCGGAACGCAGTCCGCCGGCGCCGGCGCCGACACGTCGTCGCAAATCGGAGTGTGGAGCGGCGCGCTGGTGTTGGAGCTGCTTGCCGTCGTCCCCTTCCTGGCCGCGGTACCGACGCTGTTCCATGAACTCGCCAACAGTACGCTGCTCCATGCCAAGGCACCCGGCGCGGTCGACATTTCGCTGGGCGCTTCCGAACTGCTGCCGATGGTGGCGATCCTTCCGTTCATGCTGTACCAGCTCGCCGGCTTCGGAACGCTGCATTATGTCGTGTCGCGAAGCATGAACTGGATCATCAACCTCGCCATCCTGGGCCTGATCGTGGCCAGCTATGTTGCCAATCGGGAAGCCTCCTACCACGTGGAACGGGCGCTGACGGGCACCCTGGTCATTGCCATGGGGATCACGTTCGCCTACGGCATGCTCAAATTGAAGAAGATGCAGGCGGCGTACGACGCGCACGTGCCGCCGAAGCCACCCAAGTAGCGGGCCGCTCGGGCCAAGGCAGTCGGAACGGGACAGCCGATGGCAGCCACCCAGCGGCCGGTTACGCATCTGTTCACCGATCTGGAGGGAAGCACGCGGCTGTGGGAGTGCGAGCCGCTGCGCATGCAGGACGCTCTGGATCGCCACGACGCGCTGGCGCGCCGGGTCATCTCCGAGTCCGGAGGACAGGTGATCAAGATGACCGGCGACGGTGTCCACGCCGTGTTCGACGATCCGGTTGACGCGGTGGCGGCGAGCGGGCAGTTCATGCTGGAATTGGCGGCGCTGGCGCAGGAGGTCGCGCTGCCGTTGCGGGCGCGCTGCGGCATCCATATCGGAGGCGCGCAGGCACGAGACGGCGACTACTACGGTGGTGCCGTCAATCGCGCCGCGAGGATCATGGGCGCCGCGCACGGGGGACAGGTCCTCCTCTCGGAGGCCGTCGCCGTGCTGGCCCGGGGACGGCTGCCCGCGGAGGTCCGCCTGCGCGAACTGGGGCGCGTGCGCTTGCGGGATCTCGCGCATCCCGAAGGTGTTTATCAGCTGCTGCACCCGGGACTGGACGAGCAGTTTCCTCCGCTGCGCTCGCTCGATTCGACACCGAACAATCTCCCGCAGCAGACGAGTTCGTTCGTGGGCAGGCACGCGGCCATCGCCGAGCTGCGCGAACTGATGCTTCGCCATAGATTGCTGACGCTGACCGGCCCGGGCGGCATCGGCAAGACCCGCCTCGCGCTGCAGCTCGCCGCCGAAGTGCTCGACGACTACCCGGACGGCGTGTGGTTCGTCGAACTGGCGCCGTTGTCCGCGGCGCCGTTGGTCGCGCGGACGGTGGCCCAGGTGCTCGGCGTGGCGGAGCGGCCCGGCGTGTCCACCGTTGCCGCAATCGCCGAGTTCCTTGCGACGCGCCACGCCGTGCTGATCCTCGACAATTGCGAACACGTCGCCGATGCCTGCGCGGCGCTGGCGGACGCGCTGCTGCGCGGGGCGGCTGAGTTGCGCATCCTTGCCACCAGCCGCGAAGTGCTGCGCGTTGCCGGCGAGTGCCTGTACCAACTCCAGCCCCTGCCCGTTCCACCGGACGATGAACACAGCGTCGACGCCGTGTATCACTATCCGGGCGTCGCGCTCTTCGTCGATCGCGCGCGCGAACAACTACCGTCGTTCGAGCTCAACGCGCGCAACCTGGCCGGCGTCATCACCATATGCCGCGAACTGGACGGGATCCCGCTGGCGCTCGAACTCGCCGCCGCGCGAGTCCGCTCACTGTCCATTGAGCACATCGCGCAGCGACTCAGCGACCGCTTCCGGCTCCTGGGCAGCGGAACCCGGACGGCACTGCCGCGGCACCAGACGCTGGCGGCGATGGTGGACTGGTCACACCAGCTGTTGAACGACAGCGAGCGGACCGTGTTCGAACGCCTGGCCATTTTTGCCAGCGGCTTCGACCTTGACGGCGCGCAAGGAGTTTGCGGCTCGGCGCAGCCCGATGGCGCCGACGTCGTCGGCACGCTGATGGGTCTGGTCGACAAGTCACTGGTCATGGTCCTCGCTGATTCCGATGGATCCGAAATCGGCACCGACGGAGGCACACGTGCCACGACCGGCGAAGCCGCGGAACGGCCCCGCCGCTACCGGATGCTCGAGACCATCCGGGCGTTCGCATTCGACAAGCTGGAAAGTTCAGGCTTGGCCGCGGAAACTGCGCGCCGCCATGCCGCCTATTTTCTCGGTCTCGCCGAGCGCGCCGACGAGGAGATTCGCGGACTCAGGAAGCCTTACTGGTGCGCGCGGCTGACGGCGGAGCACGACAACCTGCGCGCGGCGATGGCGTGGCTGAACGGACCCGGGAACGACACCGACGCTGCGCTGCGCATTGGCGTCAAGCTCGCGGCGTTCTGGCGCTTCCAGGGCCATGCAACCGAAGGCCGCGCCTACCTGCGCGAGGCACTGGCACACCCGGATGCAGCCCGTTTTCCCCGTGCCCATGCCGGCGCCATGCTGGAGGCCGGCATCCTCGCGAGTTTCCAGGGCGACAACGACGAGGCGCGCGCAATGGGCGAAGCGAGCCTCGCCCTGTATCGGTCACTGGGTCGCGCAAGCGAAGAATCGTCGGTCCTGATCATGCTGGGCGTCGTGCTGCAATCGAGCGGCGCCTTTGAAGAAGCCCGCGCTTGCCACGAAGAGGCACTGGCCATCAGCCGCACCCGGGGGGCCAAGGCACCGCAGGCGATTTGTCTCGTCAATCTCGCCAACGTCGACATGCTGCGAGGCGATGCACCCGCGGCGCGCGCCGGCCTGCTGGCCGCGCTGGACGTACTGGCCGACAGCGGCGAGGGAACGGCCAGTGTCTACGCCCACGAAATGCTGGGACAACTCGACCTGCGCGAAGGCGCGTTGGTCGCGGCGCGGGCGCGCCTCGCGACCGCACACGCCCTCGCGTTGCGCACCGGCGACGTGATGCAGCAGGCCAAGACCACGATGCTGCTGGGGCGCACCGATATCGCACTCGCGGATGACGACACAGGGTGGGAACGCCTGGCGCAGGGCCTCGAGCGATTGCAACTGCTGTCGCAAAAGGAGGAAACGCTGCTCGCGCTGGACATGGCGGCCGAGGCGCTGCAGATGCGTGGCGACGTCGCGGCGGCAACGCGCGTGCGCGCCGCCTGCAATGCGGCGCGGGCCCGGTTCAAGTTCCACTGGCCGCCTCTGGATCGCGCCGTGCACGAGCGGGACGAACGTGACGCCGACGCATTGCTGGACGAAGCCGCGATGGCCGACGCGCACCGGCAGGGGTCATCCTGGACGTTGCAGCAGGCCGTCGATTTCGCGCTCGAACGCATTGCGGAAGCCAAAGTCGCCGCGGGAAGTCGCTCTAGCGGGGAGGCTCCCGATCAGCGCGCGCCAGATGCATCGCCGCCTTCACCAGCAGGTGCGCGGAGATCGGCGCAGTGAGGAACAGGAACAGCGCGATCAGGATTTCGTGCACCGACAGGCCGGGGCCGCGCACGCTGAAATAGACCGCCGAGGCGATCAGCACGCCGCCCACACCGAGCGTCGTCGCCTTGGTCGGACCGTGCAGGCGCTTGTAGAAGTCGGAGAATTTGACCAGCGCGAACGAGCCCGTCAGCACGGTAATGGCGCTCACCAGCAGCATCACCGCGATCAATGCGTCGGCCCACACCGGCAGATTGCCGAGCGCGTTCATCCGATGATGTCGCCGCGGGTCACGTACTTGGACAGTGCCACAGTGCCGATGAAGCCCAGGAGTGCCACGACCAGCGCCGCCTCGAACAGCACCTGCGTTTCGTACTCGATGCCGAAAAGAACCAGCAGCGCCAGCGTGTTCACATACAGCGTGTCGAGGGCGAGGATGCGATCGGGAAGCGACGGCCCGCGCACCAGGCGATACCCGCTGCACAGCAACGCGAGCGCGAATGCGGCTTCTACCCAGGGCAGGATGGCATCGGTCATTCGAAGATCTCCTTGAGTGGCGCCTCGTAGCGAGTCTTGATCCCGGCAATGATCGCCTCGGCGTCGTCGACGTGAAGGGCATGGACCAGCAGGTAGGACCGATCTGCGGCGATGTCGGCGGTCAATGTCCCTGGGGTCAGCGTGATGATGCCGGCAAGCGTCGTGATGGCCCACTCATCGCTGAGGCCGATCGGGACGCGCACGAATCCGGGACGGATGGCGGACTCCGGGCCAAGAACGCGCCGCGCGACTTCAATACTGGACACCACGATGTCGGCCAGGACGCGCACGGCAAGCCTTGCCGCGACAAGGGGGCGATGCAGCCGCGGCCACGTGCCGTCCGTCAGGTGCAGGCCGGTCAGCGAAAGTGCCCAGGCCAGCATCGCGCCAAGCAACAGGTGCGCCGGCGCGATGGAGTTGTTGAGCGCGAGCCAGGCGAGCCACAACCCCAACGACAGCAGCGGATGTGGCAACAGTCGCTTCACGGGGTCCTCCCCGCTTGCGGCGGCACCGGCGCGTGGCGCAGCACGGCGTCGACGTAGATCCTGGGCTGCGCCAACTGCTGGGCCGTTGCGGCAGTGAACCGTACGGCGGTGTCGGCACCGACCATCCAGAACGTTCCCGCGGCCACCAGTACTGCCAGCGCGGTTCGGTCGCCGCCGGTCAATGACGATCCGACGGCCTCGCCGCGCGTCTTCCAGAATACGCTCGCGCCGGCACGCGCAAGCGAGAACGTGGCAAGCAGCCCGCTGCCGAGCACCGACGCCCAGAACCACGCCGCGAGCGGCGCGTGACCGGCTCCTCGCAGCATGAGCACCTTGCCGATGAATCCGGAAAACGGCGGCAAGCCGGCGGCGGCGACTGCGCCGGCAAGAAACAAGACGCCCAGTAATGCCGGCTGGAGCAACTGCGGCCCGTTGCCGAAGCGGTCGGCACGCAATCCGCGCTGGCCGGCGATGGCGTGCACAACGAGGAACAGCGATGCCACGGTAAGCGTCGTGTGCACCAGGTAATACAGCGTGCCGCCAAGCGATTCCTTGCCCAGCGTGCATCCGGCGATCAGCATGCCGGACGAGATCAGCACGAGGTACGCCACCAACGCGATCAAGCGGCGCGTGGCCAGCGCGCCCAGCGCGCCGACGACGATGGTCACGATGCCCAGCACGAACAGCGCGGGGTCGCCCCAATCGATCATCCAGCCGTCGCCGCCGAACACCGTAAAGGAAACGCGAACGATCGCGTAGATGCCGACCTTGGTCATGATCGCGAACAGAACCGCCACCGGACCCGACGCCACGCCGTACGTTGCCGGCAGCCAGAAGCCCAGCGGGAGCACCGCCGCCTTGACGCCGAACACAACCAGCAACAGCAACGCGGCGGCACGCGCGAGCCCGGCATCCCAGTCCGGCAGCGATGGCAGCTTGACGGCAAGATCCGCGAAGTTCAGCGTGCCGGCCACACCATAGAGCAGGCTGGCCGCGACCAGGAACAGTGACGCGCCGATCAGGTTGATCACGACGTAGTGAAGCCCGGACCGCAGCGCGCGCCCGCCCGCGCCGTGCAGCAGCAGCGCATAGGAAGCGATCAGCAGCACCTCGAAAAACACGAACAGGTTGAACACATCGCCGGTCATGAACGCGCCGTTCAATCCGGCCAACTGCAGCTGGAAGAACGCATGGAAATGCGGTCCCCGCCCGGCGAGCCGCAGCGAAGCGGCCAGGCTCGCAAGCGAAATGACCGCGGTCAGCGCCAGCAGCATGGCCGCGAGACGGTCGAGCACCAAGACAATGCCGAAGGGTGCGTGCCAGTTGCCAAGCAGGTACACGCCGATCTGGTCCGCGTCGGCGAGCGAAACCAGCCGGAGCGACAGCACCGCGAGGGCCAGCGTGCTCGCCAGCGACAGTGGCGCCTGCCACGCGGGCCGCACGCGCTCCACCAGAAGCAGCACCGCGGCCATCAGCAGCGGCAGCACAACGGGAACAACGAGCCAGTGGCTTGGCGTGGAAATCACCGCGGCAACTCCTCGGCGCCGGCTTCATCGTCGGCATCGCATGCGTCGCTGCCGTTCACGAAGCGCCCCTTGAGCGCGAGGGTCAGCACCAGCGCAGTCATCGCGAAGGCGATCACGATCGCGGTCAGCACCAGCGCCTGCGGCAAGGGATCGGCATACCGTGCAAGCGTGGCCGGGACGGCCGGATCCACGATGGCCGGCGCGCGCAAGGTCAGGCGTCCCATCGCGAAGATGAACATGTTGACCGCGTAGGAGAACAGCGCGAGGCCCAGCACCACGTCGAACGTACGGGGGCGCAACACGAGCCAAATGCCGCACGCGGTGAAGACGCCGATCGCGGAGGCGAAGAGCCATTCCGTCATGTTCCGGCCTCCGCATCGAGTTGCTCCGGCACTATTCCCGGTGAAATGGTCGCCAACATCGTCGCGGCGACGACGGTGACGAAGACGCCCAGGTCGAAGAACGCGGCGCTGGCGATGGGGACCTCGCCCACGACCGGCAGCACCGGATGCAGGGAGGCGCTGGTCAGAAAGGGGTAACCCAGCGCCATGCTGCCCACGCCGGTCAGCGCGGCGACCAGCAATCCCGCGGCGATCCAGGGCTGATACGGCAGGTGGGCTGGATCGAGGATCGGCCGGCCCCCTCCGCCGATGCGCAAAACGAGGATCGCGCACGCCAGCACCAGCCCGGCGATGAAGCCGCCGCCGGGAAGGTTGTGGCCGCGCAGGAACAGGAACACGGCCACGAGCGCGGCCAGCGGCAGCACGATCCGGGTCACCGTGCGCACCAGCAGCGGATTCCAGTTTTCCAAAATATCGGCGGCACGATGATCGCGATGAACATGAAATCCGGCGAGCAGTGCGAACACCAGCAATCCGGCCGCACCGAGCACCGCGATTTCGCCCAGTGTGTCGAAGCCGCGAAAGTCGACCAGGATCACGTTCACGACGTTGGTTCCGCCGCCCTCGGGCAAGGCCTTGGCGAGGTAGAACGGAGAGATCGATGTGAATGGCCGCGTGAGTATCGCGTGCGCGACGCAGGCCATGCCGACGCCCGCTGCCCCGGCCAGTCCCGCGTCGCGCCATTTCCGGCCCCAGCCAGGTTCGGCGGGCGACTCCTGCGGAAGGAAATGCAGGACGATCATCATCAGCGCGATGGTGGCGACTTCGACCAGCAGTTGCGTCAACGCCAGGTCCGGCGCGGAGAACAACACGAACAGGAGGCTCACCGCGAGCCCGGACGCCCCCAGCAGCACCAGTGCGGTCAGCCGGCGGCGATAGTTGAAGGTGGCCGCGAACGCCGCCACGACGCCAAGCAGCCACAACAGTCCGCCGATCACCGAGTATTGCCCGCTGCCGACAGACATCGTCGCCGGCGCCGCACCGAATCCATAGTGCGAGAGCGGCCAGGCCATCGCGGCGAGCGCGGTCGCCACGATCCAGACGAGGTGGCCCCGCAGGCTTGCGGATGGCAGCCACGCGATCGTGCGGCGCGCCAACGTTTCGAGTGCGCCTACAGCCGCATCGAAGACATGCTTGCCGGAAACCGGCAGGCGCGTCACCGAATGCAGGTTGATGTAGCGCTGCAACCCGAAATACACGGCCACGCCCACGGAAAGCGCTATGGTGCTCATCAGCAGAGGCATATTGAATCCGTGCCAGAGCGCCAGGCTGTATTCCGGCCGCATGCCCAGCGTACCGGTCACCATCGCCGCCAGCACGGGTCCGATGGTCCAGTTGGGCGCGATGCCCACGGCGAGGCACACGACGACCAGGACCTCCACGGGCACGCGCAGCCAACGCGGCGGCTCGTGCGGCGTCCGGGTGAGCCCGACCGGCTGGCCATTGAAGAACACGTCGTGGATGAAGCGCATGCTGTAGGTCACGGCCAGCGCAGCCGCGATCGTCGCTATCGCGGGAACGGACCACTCGATCAGGTGCGACGCATCGAGGTCGACCGTCTCGGCGAAGAACATTTCCTTGGACAGGAAGCCGTTCAGCAGCGGCACCCCGGCCATGGCCCCGGAAGCGACCATCGCCAGCGTTCCGGTGATCGGCATGAATTGCCAGAGCCCGTTCAGCTGCCGCATGTCGCGCGAACCTGTCTCGTGGTCGATGATGCCCGCCGCCATGAACAACGATGCTTTGAACACCGCGTGATTGAGGATGTGGAACAGCCCCGCCACCACGGCGAGCGGCGAGTTCAATCCGAACAGCAGCGTGATGAGACCGAGGTGGCTGATTGTCGAGTACGCGAGGAGTCCCTTCAGGTCCTGCTGGAAAATCGCCACGGCCGCGCCGAACGTCATGGTTACCAGGCCGGTTCCACCGACCGCATAGAACCAGAGATCACTTCCGCCCAATGTCGGATAGAAGCGCGCCAGCAGGAATACACCGGCCTTCACCATCGTCGCGGAATGCAGGTACGCGGAGACAGGCGTGGGCGCCGCCATTGCATGCGGCAACCAGAAGTGAAACGGGAACTGCGCCGACTTGGTGAACGCGCCCAACAGGATCAGCGCCAGCGTGAGCGGATACCGCGGGTCGGCGCGAACCTGCTCGCCGGCGCCCAGGACGACGTCAAGGGAATAACTGCCGGCGATCTGGCCAAGCAGGATGACGCCGCCGAGCAGGCACAAGCCGCCCATGCCCGTCACGGTGAGCGCCACCCGCGCTCCAGCCCTCGCATCCGCGCGCTGGCTCCAGAATCCGATAAGCAGGAACGACGACACGCTCGTCAGTTCCCAGAACACGACCATCAGGATCAGGTTGTCGGCCAGCACGATGCCGAGCATGGCCCCCATGAAGGCGAGCAGGAACGCGTAGAACCGCGCGGGAGGGTCGTCGGCCGACAGGTAGTAGCGTGCATACAGCACGACCAATGCGCCGATCCCAAAGATCACCAGCGCGAAGGCCCACGCAAGACCATCCATGCGAAACCCGAAGGCCACATCGGCGAACCATGGCCACGACACGCGCAGAATTTCGCCGCCGAACACGGCCGGCGCGGCGAGGCCGAGCAGCGCGCAACCGGCGAGCGCGGTCAAGCCGGCCAGCCAGGCGGTGGCATTGCGCGCGGTATTGGGCAACGCCGCCACGCCCATGGCGACGAGGAATGGCAGCAGGACCAGCGTTACGGGGATCATGGCGCCATGCCGCACGCGCGGCGCGGTGCGCCTGGCGCGAAGCGCCGTGTTTCAGCCAAGCAGCAGCAGATGGACGCGAAACGGCCCATGCGCGCCAAGCACGATGGTCTGTTCGATGTCTCCGGTGCGCGACGGCCCGGAGATCATGTTCATCGCACGCGGCATGCCGCCGTTGGCCGAGCGAACCAGCGCAAACGCCTCTTCCATCCCCGAGACCACGCTTTCCGCGCGAACCACGGCGATGTGCGTGTCCGGCAGCAGTGCCGACGCGGTCGGCATGTCCTCACCGGTGGTGAGCACCAGCGTGCCGGTTTCGGCGATGGCACAGAACGCCCCGGTGATGGCCAGGCGATCATGCCCCGACGTGGGGCGGGACTCAATGGCAAGCCCCGCCCCCCGCCAGTCGAGGTCCGCGAATTCGGGCCAGCACACGCCAGCGTGCGATTTCTGCGCCGCCAGTTCCGGCGGCAGGTCGAGCGCATCCAGGTATCGCGCCACGGCGGCGGGAATGGCCGATCGCGAGTCGACGCGCTCGACCGTGCTGGCCATGTCCGTAGCGCGTTGCAGGAAGCGGGTGACCCGGTCGCCGGGTACCGCGGGACGTGGCCCCTGCGCGTGCGCGGCGATATAGGCGTCGGCCGCCGCACGCGCAGCGACGTCCGACCCGGTCTTGCCAAGGGCATTGCGTACTCGGGCCAGGATGGCGTCGCGCGCTGCGCGATTGCCGGCAATCGAGGTCATAGGACCCCCACGCTTGCGGCCTCACGAGTCAGTTCGGCCGCTGCGCTGCCCCCGTGGACGTCCATGCGAGCGGGGCGAAGCCAAGGCTCGCAGAGCGCGTCCGCGAGCATGGATGGCGGCCGAATAGACAACGCAGCGCACGTGAATTGCCGCAATGAGGCCGCAGCGCAATTCATGCCTTGCCACCCTTGCGCACGAAGTCGGCGAGCCGCGAAATACCGCTCTCGATCGCTGCGTTGGACGCTGCGTAGGAAAACCGTATGTGTTGACCGTCGCCCGGCACGCGGCGGCCGAAGTGGATGTCGGCCAGCACGGCGATGCCCGCGTCGTGCAGCAGACGCTTGCGGAACGCCTCTGAATCCGCGCAGCCGGTGAGCTTGCACGCCTCGGTCACGTTGGGCCACGCATAGAAAGCGCCACCGGGCGTAGCGCAGGCAATCCCGGGCACGTCGTTGAGCAGCCGCACGATGAGGTCGCGTCGCTCGAGAAAGCGCGCGCGCATTTCATTGGCGGCATCCTGCGGGCCGGTTATCGCGGCGACCGCCGCCCATTGCGAAATCTGCGACGCGCACGACTCGGTGTTGGTGATCCAGCGCGTGAATACGGGCGCCAGCGCGCGGTTGGCGACATAACCGATGCGCCATCCGGTCATCGCCCACGTCTTGGACGCGCCGTCGCTGATGATCGTGCGCTCGAGCATGTCCGGGCGTGTGGCGAGCGAATCGAAGCGCCCGTCGTACACCAGGCGGGAATAGATTTCGTCGGCGAAGACCCATACCTGCGGATGCCGGGCAAGGATCTCGGCGATGGCGTCGAGATTCTCGCGGTCGAGGATGCCCCCGGTTGGGTTCTGTGGCGTATTGAGAATCAGCAGACGTGTGTTCGGCGTGATCTTCGCCTCGAGCTCGGCGGGGTCGAAGGCAAACCCGCGCGATTCACGCAGAAAGATGGGAACCGGCACCGCGCCGTTGGCGTGGATCTGAGATTCGTAGATGGGAAAGCCGGGCACCGGGTAGATCACTTCGTCGCCGACGCCATAATCGGTGACCGAGGCGATCGTGTACGCGATGAAGGGCTTGGCGCCGGCGCCCACGACGACGTCGTCGGGCCGGATGTCGAGGCCGCGCCTTTGACCCAGATCGTGGGCCGCGGCAGCGCGCAGCTCGTCGATGCCAGCGCTCGGCGTGTAACCATGCTTGCCGCCGCGGATCGCCGTAATGGCTGCCTCCTGCACGTTGTCCGGCGTCGGGAAGTCGGGCTGGCCGATGCAGAAGGAGACGATGTCCTTGCCTTGGCGAATCAACGCATTGACTTCGGCCAGAACAACGAACGCGTTCTCCGTGCCCAGCGACTCCGCGCGGCGCGAGAATCTCGGCAGCGCCAGCGAAACGTGATGGGGCGCGCTGGACGCGTTGGCATGCGGTGGGGTCATCGGACCGCCCCTTTCTGGCGTTCCCGGTACAGCGAGCGGAACGTGCGGCCCGCCGGTGCCGGCATGTCGCGCCCGTCGGTCCAGCCGCCTGCCAAGGGCAACTTGCGGATCATGCCGTCGGCGCCGGCCATGCCGCGCAACAGCCTGACCCCGATCCCGGAAAGCGCACCGTAGAGGGCCGGGTGCAGTGCGAGCCAGCTCCAGATCTTGAGCGCCGCGTTTTCAGTCCACGGACGCAAATTGCCCTTGAACTCCATTTCGCGCAGCTTGCGCTGCAGGTCGGGCAGCGGAATGCGCACCGGGCAGACGACGCCGCACTGATTGCACAACGTCGAGGCGTGAGGCAGTTCGAGCGCATTCTCGAGGCCGACGTACATGGGCGTGAGGATCTGGCCAATCGGACCCGGATAGACCCATCCATAGGAATGACCACCGATGTTCTGGTAGACCGGACAATGATTCATGCACGCGCCGCAGCGGATGCAGCGCAGCGCTTCGCGCACATCGCTCCCCAGTACCGCGGAGCGTCCACTGTCGACGATGATGAAATACATGTGATCCGCACCGTGGAACTCGCCGCTGCCCCGGGTGCCGGTCAGCACATCCACGTAGTTCGAAATCGACTGGCCCGTCGCCGAGCGCGGCAGCAGGCGCATCAGCGTCGCGACGTCTTCCAGTGTCGGGACGATCTTCTCGATTCCGGAAATGGCGACGTGGACTTTCGGCAATGTTGTCGTCAGCGTGGCGTTGCCTTCGTTGGTCACCAGGACCACCGAGCCCGTCTCGGCGACGAAGAAGTTGCCCCCGGAAATGCCCATGTCGGCGGTCAGGTAGTGGCCGCGCAACACGCCGCGCGCCTCGAGGCAGAGTTCGTCGATGCCGGACTTCAATGGCGTGCCGTGCTTCTTGTGGAAGAGTTGGGCGACCTCCTCCTTGCTCTTGTGCAGCGCCGGGCCGATCAGGTGCGAGGGGGGCTCGTAATCGTTGATCTGGAGGATGTACTCGCCGAGATCGGTCTCGACGACCGTCAGGCCGGCCGCTTCGATGGCGTGGTCCAGGCCGGACTCCTCGGAGACCATCGACTTCGACTTGATGATCTTCTTCACCGAATGCCTGGCCGCGATTTCGAGGAGAAGCGCATTGACGTCGGCCGGCGTCTCCGCAAAGAGCACGGTGGCGCCCCGCGCCGTGGCATTGCGCTCGAAGATCTCCAGCCACGTGTCGAGATTGTCGAGCGCGCGCTGGCGGATTGCCCGCGCCGCATCGCGCGTGCCCTCGAAGTCGTCGAGTTCGAATAGCGACAACCTGCGCTTTTCGACGAACTTCGTCTTGATCTTCTTGAGATTGCGCTGCAGGTCCGCGTCATTCAGCTTGACGTGGGCATTGGCCTTGAAGTGCATCGATGCGACTTGCATCGCTACCCCGCTTCCCCTGCCAGGACCTCGGCAATATGCAGGACCTTCGTCGTGGTATCGCCACGGCGGCGGAGGCGTCCCTCGATGTTCAGCATGCAACCCAGGTCGCCCAGCACTACCGCGCCGGCGCCCGATTCCGCGATGCGCTGGCACTTGTTGTCCGCCAGCCGGGCCGATATCTCGCCGAACTTGATCGCGAACGTGCCGCCGAAGCCGCAGCAGGTCTCGCACTCGGCCATTTCCGACAAATGCACGCCGGGCAGCTTCGCCAGCAATGCGCGCGGCTGCGACTTGACACCCATTTCACGCAATCCGGCACAGCAGTCGTGATAGGTTGCCGTGCCCGCGAACGTTCCCGGAAACGTGGCTGATTTCAGGACATTGGCCAGAAAATCGGTGAGTTCGAAAGTCTTCGCGGCCAGCTTGGCGGCACGCGCCTGCATCGCGGGATCATCGCTGAACAGTTCACCGTAATGTGTCTTGATCATGCCGCCGCAGGATCCGGACGGAGCGACCAGGTAATCGCAGTCCTCGAACTCGGCCACGACCTTGCTCGCGAGCGCCTGGGCATGCGCGCGATCGCCGGAGTTGTACGCCGGCTGGCCGCAGCATGTCTGCGCGGCCGGGACATAGACGTCGGCGCCGCCCGCTTCCAGCAGCTTCAGCGCGGCGAATCCGATCGACGGCCGCATCAGGTCGACCAGACAGGTTACGAAGAATCCGACGCGCATGGGAGTCCGGAATGGGCTGGTACCGTCAGCCGGGAGCGACGGTCATCTTAGCATGCGAGCGACGCGGAACGGGGAGCCCCGAAGGGTTCAGAAATAGCGGGACTGCACGAGGGCAACGTAGCAAAGACCCATCGGCAATTGCGGCAGAACGCCGAACAGCAGCAGCGCCAACCCGTTGCCGGAAAGCAGCCAGCGGGCATCGCCGCGTGCCTCGATGGGCGAGCGATCGACCGGTTCGTCGAAATACATCAGCTTGACGATGCGCAGGTAATAGAACGCCCCGACCAGCGCGGCCAGCACCCCCGCCACGGCGAGCCAGACGAATCCGGCCTTCACCGCCGATTGCAGCACCAGCAACTTGCCGTAGAAGCCGATTGTCGGCGGCATTCCCGCGAGCGAGAACATCGCCAGCAGCATGATGAACGCCCACCATGGCGACCGCTGATTCAGGCCCTTGAGGTCGTCGATCCGGTCCGCCTCGAATCCCGCACGCGACAGGAGCAGGATCATGCCGAACGAGACGAGGCTGGTCAGCACGTAGGCCAGGATGTAGAACATCGCCGCCGTGTAGCCCGACGCATCGGCGCCCAGGAAGCCCATCAATACATAACCCATGTTGGCGATCGTCGAGTACGCCAGCATCCGCTTGAGGTTGGCCTGCGCGATGGCGACGACGTGCCCCAGCGTGACCGACAGCAATGCCAGGATGGCCAGCATGCCCTGCCACTGGATCTGCATTTCCGGTGTACCGAGCGCACCGGCGAGCAGCCGCAGCATCATCGCAAACGCCGCGAACTCGGGGACCGTGCCGATCAGCAGCGTGATCGCGGTCGGTGCTCCCTGGTACACGTCGGGCACCCACATGTGATATGGGACCGCGCCAAGCTTGAACGCAATCGCCGAGACCACGAACACCAGCCCGAAGATCAGCAACGCGTGGTTGGCGGTGTTGACGGCCAGCGCCTGCGCTACCAAATCGATCTGCAGCGTTCCGGTGGCTCCGTAGATCATCGACATGCCGTAGAGCAGGATGCCGGAGGCCAGCGCGCCCAGGACGAAATACTTCATCGCGGCCTCGGACGGCGCAGCCTCGTCGCGCTGGAGCGCCACCAGCGCGTACAGCGACAGCGACATCAGTTCGAGCCCAAGGTACAGCGTCAGGAAGTTGTTCGCCGTGATCAGCACCTGCATCCCGAGGAGCGCGAACAGCATCAGCACAAAGGTCTCGCCGCGGAACAGGCCGCGCGCCGCAAGGTAGGTGCGCGAGTAGAAAAGGACCAGCGAAAGCGCGACGAAGCTGAACAGGCGCAGCATGTCCGCGGCCATGTCCGCGACCACGACGGCGTGGAAGGCTCGGACGATCTCGTCGTGAATGCCTCGCACGGTCACGCAGGCGGCGATCAGCAGCGCGAACTGGGTCAGCCAGTAGCTGACATGACGCCGGTTGTCCGGCAGCCAGAGGTCGACCAGCAGGATCAGCGACCCTGCGGTCAGGATGACGATCTCGGGGAGGACGGCAAGGAAGTCTGCAGTCATGGCGTTGGCGCGCTTCTACAGTTTGCTTTTGGCCACGTGCGCCAGGAGGTCGGTCACCGAGACATGCATCACGTCGACGAACGGCTTGGGCCACACGCCCATCGCCAGCACGGCCGCCGCCAACGCGCCGAGCAGCCAGAACTCGCGCCGGTCCAGATCCTGGAGCGCCGCGACGTGGGCATTAGCCACGGCGCCATAGATCACGCGCTTGTACATCCACAGCGTGTAGGCGGCGCCCAGTATCAGCGACGTGGCCGCGAGGAATGCGATCCAGAAATTGACCTTGACCGCCGCCAGGATGACGAGGAACTCGCCGACGAAGCCGGACGTCGCCGGCAGTCCCGCGTTGGCCATCGAGAACAGCATCACGAACGCCGCGAATTTGGGCATCGTGTTGGCCACGCCACCGAAATCGGCGATGAGGTGCGTGTGCATGCGGTCGTACAGCACGCCGACGCAAAGGAACATCGCGGCGGAAACGAAGCCGTGCGAGATCATCTGCGCCAGGCCGCCTTCCATGCCTTGCGCGCTGAACAGGAAGAAGCCGAGCGTGACGATGCCCATGTGCGAGATCGACGAATAGGCGATCAGACGCTTCATGTCGGCCTGCACCAGCGCGACGAAGCCGATGTAGACGACGGCGATCAGCGACAGAGTGACGATGAAGCCGACCACCTGCGGGCTGCGGCTCGCATCCGGCAATATGGGCAGGATGAAGCGCACGAAGCCGTACGCGCCGATCTTGAGGGTGACGGCGGCGAGGACGACCGAGCCGCCGGTCGGCGCTTCCGGATGGGCATCCGGCAGCCACGTGTGAACTGGCCACATCGGCACCTTGACCGCGAAGGCGGCGAAGAACGCGATAAAGATCAGCATCTGGGTCTTCATCGAAAGCGGCAACTCGTACCAATCCTGCAGCGCGAAGCTGCCGGACTTCTGGTACAGGTAGATGAATGCGACCAGCATGAGCAACGAGCCCAGCAGCGTGTACAGGAAGAACTTGATGGCGGCGTAGACGCGGTTGGGGCCGCCCCAGATGCCGATGATCAGGTACATCGGGATCAGCATCGCCTCGAAGAACACGTAGAACAGGATCGCGTCCTGGGCGGCGAATGCGCCATTGATGAATCCCGACATGATCAGGAACGCCGCCATGTACTGCGCGACGCGCACCGTGATCACCCGCCACCCCGCCCACACCACCAGCAGCGTGATGAACGAATTGAGCAGGATGAACAGCACCGAGATGCCATCGACGCCGACGAAATAATAGATGTCGAAGTACGGAATCCAGTTGCGGTGCTCGACAAATTGCAGCGCGGAGGTGGTCAGGTCGAAGAGTGTGTACAGCGGGATCGTGACGAGGAAGCCGGCCAGCGCGCCGGCCAGGGCGATCCAGCGCGCCGTCGTGGCGTCGCGGTCGCGGCCAATGGCAAGCACTGCGACACCCGCGACGATCGGCACCCAGATGGACAGGGAAAGATAAGGCGTCATGGCGCAGGAGGCTTCAGCGGGGCACCCACCAGATCAGCAGCGCAAAGAGCCCGATGATCATCGTGAACGCATAGTGATAGATGTACCCCGACTGAATCCTGCGCAACAGGAACGAGCAGCGGTTGACGAGGCGCGCCGAGCCGTTGACGATGCCTTCGATCAGCATCCGGTCGCCGACACCGGAAAAGAGATTGCCGACTTTGCGCGCGCCGCCGGCGAAGAACCGTTCGTTGAACGCGTCGAAGTAGTAGTTGTTGACGAGGACGGTGTAGACGCCGCCGAGGCCTCTCGCGATCCGCGCGGGCAGCGTCGGGTTGAAGAGGTAGAGGTAGATCGGTGAGACGACACCCGCCAGCGCGATCCATAGCACCGGCGTCGTGAAGCTGTGAGCGATGAACGCACCCACGCCGTGCCACTCCTCTTCCAGCTTGCCGAGCACGTCATGCGCCGGAAGCACGAAGATTGACTGGCCGAAATAACCGCCGTAGAGGAGTGGCTCGATGGCGATCCAGCCTGCGATCACCGATGGGATCGCAAGCATGATGAGCGGGAACGTCACCACCCAGGGACTCTCCTTGGGCTCGACGTGATGCTCGCCGTGCTCGGTGTGCTCTCCCGGGAACGGCGGGTGGTGGAAGCGCTCCTCGCCGTGGAAGGTCATGCAGATCATGCGGAACGTATAGAAGCCCGTCACGAATACCCCCGCTACCACGCAGAAGTACGCGTAACCGTGGCCGGCGATGGTCGACAGACCCACCGCCTCGATGATCGAGTCCTTGGAGAAGAACCCGGCGAACGGCGGGATGCCGCACAACGCGAGGCCGCCGATCACCATGGTGATATAGGTGATCGGCATGTACTTGCGCAGGCCGCCCATGTTGCGCATGTCCTGGTCGTGGTGCATCGCGATGATGACGGAGCCCGCGCCGAGGAACAGCAGCGCCTTGAAGAACGCGTGCGTCATGAGGTGGAAAATGCCGCCCGCGTAGGCCGAGACGCCGAGCGCAACCGTCATGTAGCCCAGCTGGGAGAGCGTCGAGTAGGCGACGACCTTCTTGATGTCGAACGCGACGATGCCGAGGATCCCGAGGAACAGCGAGCCGGTCGCGCCGATGATGGTCACCATGGCGAGCGCCGTGTCCGAGTGCTCGAACAACGGGCTCATGCGGGCGACCATGAAGATGCCGGCGGTCACCATGGTGGCGGCGTGGATCAGCGCGGAAATCGGCGTTGGGCCCTCCATCGAATCCGGCAGCCACACGTGCAACGGAACCTGCGCGCTCTTGCCCATGGCGCCGATGAACAGGCATATGCAGGTGACGGACAGCAGCGACCACTCGGCCGTGCCCCAGATGTTGATTGTGGTCGACGCCAGCGACGGCGCCTTGGCGAACACCGCCGCATAGTCCATCGAACCGAAATGCGCCAGCACCAGGCCGATGCCCAGGATAAAGCCGAAGTCGCCGACACGATTGGCCAGGAACGCCTTGAGGTTGGCGTAGATCGCCGTCGGCCGCGTGAACCAGAACCCGATCAGCAGGTACGACACCAGGCCCACGGCCTCCCAGCCGAAGAAGAGTTGGAGGAAATTGTTGCTCATCACCAGCATGAGCATCGAGAAGGTGAACAGGCAAATGTACGAGAAGAAGCGCGAGTAGCCGTCGTCGTCGACCATGTAGCCGATCGTGTAGATGTGCACCATCAGCGACACGAAGGTGACCACGATCAGCATGAGCGCGGTCAGCGGGTCGATCAGGAAGCCAAGCGCCATCTTGATGCCGCCGGTATCCGCCCAGACGTAGAGGTCGCCGTTGAAAGTGTTGCCAGCCAGCACGTCGCGGAAGATGACCACCGACGCCGCCAGCGAGATCGCGACCGCGATGATGGTGATCCAGTGCGACGCCGCCCGCGGCATCCTGGCACCGAAGAGTCCCACGACGACCGACGCGGCGAGCGGCGCCAGCGGCACCAGCAGGTAGAGTTGCTGCATCGTCATAAGCGCGCCGTCATCCCTTGAGCTTGCCCAGATCCTCGACGTCGATCGAGCCGGCATTGCGGAACAGCAGCACGAGGATGGCCAGCCCGATGGCCGACTCCGCCGCGGCGACGGTGAGAATGAAGAACACGAACACCTGTCCGCTCATGTCGCCCAGGTAGGTGGAGAAGGCGATGAAATTGAGGTTGACGGCCAGCAGCATCAACTCGATCGCCATCAGGATGATGATGACGTTCTTCCGGTTGAGGAAAATGCCGGCCATGCTGATCGCGAACAGGATCGCGCCCAGCACGAGGTAGTGCGCCAGTGGCGGCGCGGTCAGCTGTGACAGCATGTTTCCCCGATGTCCCTCGACGCCTGTTGTGCCAGCGCTGTCATTCGCTCGTTTCCGACGGCAGGTCGACGAGCCGCACCCGGTCCTCGCGGCGGACCTTCACCTGCGCGCCGGGGTCCTGGTGCTTCGATTCCTTCCGCTTCCTGTGCGTCAATGCGATGGCTGCGATGATGGCGACGAGCAGCACCACGGCGGCAATTTCGAACGGATAGACGTAATCGACATAGATAAGGCGGCCGAGCGCGCTCGTGTTACTGCCCGGCATGGGCGGCGGCACGGCGCCGCCGCCAACCTGTGCGCCCCACAGGACCAGTGCCATCTCCAGCAGCACCAAGAACCCCACCGTTATGGCGACGGGGACGTAGCTGCGGAAATTCGCGCGCAGGCTGCTGAAATTGACGTCGAGCATCATCACGACGAACAGGAACAGGACCATCACCGCACCCACGTAGACCAGCACCAGCGCGATACCCAGGAATTCCGCCCCCAGCAGTATCCAGATGCCCGCTGCCGTGAAGAAGCACAGCACCAGCCAAAGCGCGGCCTGCACAGGATTGCGCGTGGTGATGACGCGCAGCGCGGCGAAGATCAAGACCGCCGCGAATACGTAGAATAGGTATGAAGCAAACGTCATGCGTCAAAGCCGGCGCTCGCCAGGTGGCGAAGCGCCACTGGCGAATGCGAGGGGTCCATTGGATTTTTGCTCATCGGTATTTCGCGTCGGCGGTCCGGTCCGCGGCGATTTGCGCCTCATACTTGTCGCCGACGGCCAGCAGCATTTCCTTCGTGTAATAGAGATCGCCGCGACGTTCGCCGTGATACTCGAGGATGCGCGTTTCGACAATCGAATCCACCGGGCAGCTCTCCTCGCAGAAGCCGCAGAAGATGCACTTGGTCAGGTCGATGTCGTAGCGCGTCGTGCGCCGCGTGCCGTCGTCGCGCTGCTCGGATTCGATGGTGATGGCCAGGGCCGGACAGACCGCCTCGCACAGCTTGCACGCGATGCAGCGTTCCTCGCCATTCGGGTAGCGGCGCAGCGCATGCAGGCCGCGGAAGCGCGGACCCTGCGGCGTCTTCTCTTCAGGGAACTGCACGGTGACCTTGCGCGCGAAGAAATAGCCGCCGGTCAGCCACAGACCCCTCAACAGCTCCACCAGAAGCCAGGTGTTCAGCAATTCCTTGACGCGAGCGAACATGATCAGTCTCGTTCCCGTCAGTGAAAGAGATACGCCCAGCGCGTCTGCATCATCGCGCCGAGGAATGTGATCCAGACGAGCGTGACCGGAATGAACACCTTCCAGCCCAGGCGCATGACCTGATCGTACCGATAACGCGGGAACGACGCGCGGACCCAAAGGAAGAACAGCAGGACGAAGGACATCTTGGCGGCGAGCCACACAAAACCGTCGGCAAGCGGGGTCATGCCGCCGATGCGCCACTCGTTGAGCAAGGGCCAAGGCGCAAGCCAGCCACCCAGGAACATGAGCGACGTCAGCGCCGCGATCATGATCATGTTCATGTATTCGGCCAGGAAGAACACCGCGAAGGCCACGCCCGAGTACTCGACGTGGAATCCGGCCACGATCTCGGACTCGCCTTCGGCCATGTCGAATGGATGGCGGTTGGTCTCGGCAAGGCCGGAAACGAAGTAGACGATAAAGAGCGGGAACAGCGGCCATACGTACCAGTTCGCAGCACCGCCTTCCTGTCCGCGCACGATTTCGGTGAGGTTGAGGCTGCTCGCCACCATCAATACGCCGACCAGCGCGAAGCCCATCGCGATTTCATAGGAAACGATTTGCGCCGCGGAGCGCAGCGCGCCCAGGAACGCGTACTTCGAATTCGATGCCCAGCCGGCCAGGATAATGCCGTACACGCCCATCGACGTCATCGCGAGGATGTACAGCAGGCCGGCGTTGATGTTGGCCAGCACCATCGTATCGGTGAAAGGAATGACCGCCCAGGCCGCCAGCGCCGGGCCGATCGCGAGCATCGGGGCAATGAAGAACAGGTATCTATTCGCGCCCGACGGCACGACAATTTCCTTGAACAGCAGCTTGGCCACGTCGGCGAAAGGCTGCAACAAACCGAACGGCCCGACACGGTTGGGGCCGATGCGCACCTGCATGTAGCCGATCACCTTGCGTTCGGCGTAAGTCATGTAGGCCACGCCCAGGATCAGCGGCACCGCGATGGCGACGATCTTCAGCAGCGTCCACACCGCGATCCAAGCGGAACCGAACAATTGCTGCATGGGCGCCAGGAGGTCCATCAAGCCTCGGCCTCCGAACCGCCTTCCATTTGAGAGCAGCGTGTGGTCGGCCCCGGGGCAATCGCGCAACGCCGCGCCCTTCGGGCCTTGGCTCGACCTGCGGTCGTCCCCGTAGCGCTCATGCCTTCTCCACGCTAACGGGGCCGGACAACCCTGCGAGGCCGCACGTCGACGCATGCGCCGCGGCAATGCGCACGACGCCCGGAGGTACCGCACCATCGATCATGGCCGTGAGGACCGCTTCGCCCTGCCCTTGCGTCACCTTGACTTGCGCGCCGGCGCCAAGGCCCAGCGTTTCGAACAGCGAGCGATGCATACGCGCCTTCGGCGCCTTGGCATCGGCCGTGCGCTGCAGCGACGCCGCACGCCGCACCAGCGCGTCCGCGGAATAGATGGGAATGTCTGCCACGCGCTCGACCGGGGACGCCGCGGCGACAGGCTTCGCGATCGCCGAGTGCGCCGCGTTTGAGAGACTGCCGGCAACGTCGCCGCCCGAAGGCAGCACCGATGCACGCACATCGTCCGCGGTGTCGGCGTCGAATCCAGGCAGCTTGAGTAGTGTGCCCAGGACCCGAAGTACCTTCCAGCCCGGCCGCGTCTCGCCCAGCGGCTGCACAACGCCATGGAAACTCTGCACGCGCCCTTCGCTGCTCACGAACGTGCCGGCCGTTTCCGTGAACGGCGCAATGGGCAACAGGACGTCGGCGTACGCGGTACCGTGCCGGAACGGACTCATCACGACGACAAGCTCGGCCTTTTCCAGCGCGGCGCGAGCCGCGACGGCATTGGCGAAATCGAATTCGGGTTCGGCGTGCAGCACCAGGTAGGCCTGGCGAGGGTCCTCGAGCATCGCGCGAGCGTTCATGCCACCTGCCTGGGGCCGCGCCTGCGCGAGATGCGCGCCGACCGTATTGGCCGCGTCGGTGAGGAAGCCCAGTGTCGCGCCGGTCACGTCGGCAAGCAGTTGCGCGAGCGCGTGGATCTGCGAAGCAGCCGTGTGCTGCAGCGCGTAGTTGCCGAGCAGGATCGCAGACTTCTTGCCCGAGAGAAGGCTCGCCGCGATTGCCTTGGCGGGCGCGTCGGGTTCTATACCGGAAAGCGCTGCCGGCACCGACTTGCCCGACGCCTGCGCCGCAGCGACAACGATGCCCGCGAGTCCCGCCGGAAGTTGCGATGGCGCGACAATTGCCTTGTGCTCGACGCGCAGCAGCCAGTCATCGTCGACCGAGTGCAACATCGAGACCTGCGTGCCTTTCTTCGCCGCCTGCCGCAGCCGCTGCGCGACCAGCGGATGGTCCTTGCGCAGGAAGCTGCCGACGACCAGCGCGCGGTCGAGTGCATTGAGTTCCGCAACGGGCATCCCCAGCCACGGCGCTGTGCCCGGCACCGCATCGCCGCGGAAATCGCTTTGCCGGAGCCGGAAATCGATGTTGTCGCTATTCAGTCCGCGCACCAGGCGCGCGGTCAGCGCCAACTCCTCCAGCGTCGCGTGAGGCGACACCAGCGCCCCCAGCGAGTGCGCGCCGTGCCTGGCCACGACGTCGGTCAAGCCGTTGGCGACGAATTCGAGCGCGGTCTGCCAATCGACGGCCTTCCAGTCGCCACCCTGCTTCACCATCGGCGCGGTCAGCCGCTCCTCGGAATTGAGGCCCTCGTAGGAAAAGCGGTCCTTGTCGGACAGCCAGCATTCGTTGATCGCCTCGTTCTCCAGCGGCAGAACGCGCATCACGCGGTTCGCCTTGACCTGGACGACCAGGTTGCTGCCGAGCGAATCATGCGGCGAAACCGATTTGCGCCGGGCCAGCTCCCATGTCCGCGCGGAATAGCGGAATGGCTTGGACGTCAGCGCGCCGACCGGACACACGTCGATCGAGTTGCCGGACAGTTCCGAGTCGACGCTCCTGCCCATGAACGCGACGATTTCCGCGTGTTCGCCGCGCCCGACCATGCCCAGTTCCATCACCCCGGCAATTTCCTGGCCGAAACGGACGCAGCGCGTGCACTGGATGCAGCGGGTCATCTCCTCGGCGGAAATCAGCGGACCCAGGTCCTTGTGGAACACGACACGCTTGGCTTCGCTGTAGCGCGACGCCGAGCCGCCGTAGCCGACGGCCAGGTCCTGCAGCTGGCATTCGCCGCCCTGGTCGCAGATCGGGCAGTCGAGCGGATGGTTGATGAGCAGGAATTCCATCACGCCCTGCTGCGCCTTCACCGCCGGTTCCGAATGGGTCCACACCTTCATCCCGTCGCTGACGGGCGTGGCGCACGCCGGCAGCGGCTTGGGTGCCTTCTCGACCTGGACCAGGCACATGCGGCAATTGGCGGCGATCGACAGCTTCTTGTGGTAGCAGAAATGCGGCACGTAGATGCCGAGCAGGTTCGCGGCATCCATCACCGTGGCGCCGTGCGCGACCTCGACCTGCCTGCCGTCGACTTCGATTTTCAGCATGGGCGCGCCGGTCCCCTTGGGGGAGACGAACGAAGCGAGTATCGGGGGGATCTCTTCATGTATAGGGTTTGACCAGGCAGTGCTTGTGGTCGATGTGGTACTGGAATTCGTCGCGGAAATGCTTGATGAAACTCTTCACCGGGAGCGCCGCGGCGTCGCCCAGCGCGCAGATCGTGCGGCCCGCGATGTTGTCGGCCACGGAATTGAGCTTGTCGAGATCCTCGTTGCGGCCCTCGCCGCGCTCGATCCGGTCGACCATGCGCCACAGCCAGCCGGTACCCTCGCGGCATGGCGTGCACTGGCCGCAGGATTCCTCGTAATAGAAGTACGACAGGCGCAACAGCGATTTCACCATGCAGCGCGTGTCGTCCATGATGATCACGGCGCCCGAACCCAGCATGGAGCCGGCCTTGGCGATCGAGTCGTAATCCATGTCCGTCGCCATCATCACGTCCCCGGGCAGCACCGGCATCGACGATCCGCCCGGGATGCACGCCTTGAGCCTGCGGCCGCCGCGCATGCCGCCGGCCATCTGCAGCAGCGTGGCGAACGGCGTGCCGAGCTTCACTTCGTAATTGCCGGGGCGCTCCACGTCGCCGGACACCGAGAAGAGCTTGGTGCCGCCGTTGTTGGGTTTCCCCAGGTCCAGGAAGGCCTCTCCGCCATGCTTCATGATCCACGGCACCGCGGCAAACGTCTCCGTGTTGTTGATCGTCGTCGGCTTGCCGTAGACGCCGAAAGACGCCGGGAACGGCGGCTTGAAGCGCGGCTGTCCCTTCTTGCCTTCGAGCGACTCGAGCAGCGCCGTTTCCTCGCCGCAGATGTAGGCGCCGAAGCCGTGGTGGTTGTGCAGGTGGAACGTGAAGTCGGAGCCCAGGATGTTCGCGCCCAGGAAACCGGCGGCATACGCCTCCGCGACGGCCTCCTCGTTGCGCAGGTACGTGTCCCAGATCTCGCCGTGGATGTAGTTGTAGCCGCGCGACGCACCCATCGCGTAGGCGCCGATGGCCATGCCCTCGATAACCGCGTGCGGGTTGTAGCGGAGCAGGTCGCGATCCTTGAACGTTCCGGGCTCGCCCTCATCCGAATTGCAGACGACGTATTTGTCGCCGGGAAACTGGCGCGGCATGAAACTCCACTTGAGTCCCGTCGGGAAGCCCGCGCCGCCGCGGCCGCGAAGCGCGGAGCGCTTGACCTCGGCGATCACCTGCTCGGGCGGAATCTTCTCGCCGAGGATCTTCTTCAGCGCGTCGTAGCCACCGCGCGCGACATAATCGGCGAGGCGCCAGTTCTTGCCGGTGAGCCCGGCCATCAGGATGGCGTCGGGGCCGTAGTCCAGGAATTCGGAGGGCGCGTTCATTCGCCGTCTCCTCCGTGGACCGGATTGCCCTCGCCGCGCTCCGCCGCCGCCTTGAGCTCGCCGACCAATTCGTCCAGCTGCGCCGGGTTCATCCAGCTGCACATGCGGCGGTCGTTGACGACGAGCACCGGCGCGTCGCCGCACGCGCCCATGCATTCGCCCTCCTTCAGCGTGAACGTGCCGTCGGCGGTCGTCTCGTTGAACCCGATGCCCAGCGTCTTCTTGAGATGCTCCGCGGCGATCGTGGCTCCCTGCAGCGCGCACGGCAGGTTGGTGCAGATGCTCACCTTGAACCGGCCGACCGGACGCAGGTTGTACATCGTGTAGAACGACGCGACTTCGTAGACGGCAACCGGCGGCATGCCGAGGTAGCTCGCGACGGCGTCCATCGTCTCCGTGGACAGCCAGCCGTGCTCCGCCTGCGCGAGCGCGAGCGCCGACATCACCGCCGACTGCTTCTGGTCGGCGGGATACTTGGCGATCTCGCGATCGATCTGTTTCCGGGTTTCTGACGACAGCATGCTGTTTTGCCGCTAACGAATGAAGTAGCCGGAGACGCTCCAGACTTCGCGCTCCCCCAGCATCCAGATAACCTGTTCCGACGCCCGCTTGCCGCTTTCGAACTCGGTATCGAACTCGATGATCGAATAGTCGCCGTCCGGCGCCCCGGGCATTGAGTGACTGCGCGCGAACTTGGTCGGGCGTCCGCTTGACGAACTTGCCGAAAGGCTTGCGCGCGCTGCTGATTCCGTCGACCCATTTTTGCCGCGTCACCACGGACTTGAGATAAGGTGAACCGGTATCCCACGCGGCGCCCGTCTTGCCCGCATCGAGGAGCGCCAACCACTTCGTGGACGCCTCGATGGTCTCGCGGTCATCGCCCATCGTCGGTTGCGCGGACTCGGGCTGGGCAGGCGCGCCAGGCGTAGCGGCAGCCGGCGGAGGCGCCGGCGCCGACGTCTGCGCGGCAACCTGCGGCAGCCAAACGGCCACCGCCGCCAGAACGACGAGCGCGCGAATGCTCATCGGTCGATCGATCCGAACACGATGTCCTGCGTGCCGATGATCGCGACCACGTCGGCGATCATGTGCCCGCGCGACATCTCGTCCAGCGCGGCCAGATGCACGAAATCCGGAGGACGCAGTTTGACGCGATACGGTTTGTTCGCCCCGTCGGAGATGATGTAGACGCCGAACTCGCCCTTCGGATGCTCGATCGCGGCGTAGGCCTCGCCCGGCGGTACATGCATGCCCTCGGTGAAGAGCTTGAAATGGTGGATCAGCTCTTCCATGTTCGACTTCATCGACTCGCGGTCCGGCGGCGCCACCTTGTGGTTGTCCACGATGACGGGCCCAGGATTGGCGCGCAGCCACTCGACGCATTGGCCGATGATGCGGTTGGACTGCCGCATTTCCTCCACGCGCACGAGGTACCGGTCGTAGCAGTCGCCGGTTACGCCGACTGGGATGTCGAATTGCATGCGATCGTAAACCGCATACGGCTGCTTGCGGCGCAGGTCCCACGGCACACCGGAACCGCGCAGCATCGCGCCGGTGAAGCCCAGCGCCATCGCGCGTTCTGGCGTGACGACGCCGATGCCGACAGTGCGCTGCTTCCAGATCCGGTTCTCGGTCAGCAACTCCTCGTATTCGTCCACGCACTTCGGGAAGCGGCGCACGAAGTCGTCGATGAAATCGAGCAACGATCCCTGGCGGTTCTCGTTCAAGCGCGCCATCGCCCGGGCGTTCCTGAGCTTCGACGGCTGATACTGCGGCATCCGCTCCGGCAGGTCGCGGTACACGCCGCCCGGCCGGTAGTAGGCAGCGTGCATGCGCGCACCCGATACCGCCTCATAGGTGTCGAACAGGTCCTCGCGCTCGCGAAACGCGTACAGGAACGGCGTCATGGCGCCGATGTCCAGCGCGTGGCAGCCGAGCCACAGCAGGTGATTGAGGATGCGCGTGATCTCGTCGAACATCACCCGGATGTATTGCGCGCGCAGCGGGACTTCCAGGCCGAGCAGCCTTTCGATCGCCAGGCAATAGGCATGCTCGTTGCACATCATCGAGACGTAGTCGAGCCGGTCCATGTACGGCAGCGATTGGATGTAGGTCTTGTTCTCCGCGAGCTTTTCGGTGGCGCGGTGCAAGAGGCCGATGTGCGGATCGGCCCGCTCGATGACTTCGCCGTCGAGTTCCAGCACGAGGCGCAGCACGCCGTGGGCCGCCGGATGCTGCGGCCCGAAGTTCATCGTGTAGTTTCGGATCTCGGCCATGCGCCTACTTCGTTCCGGCGTAGTGTTCTTCGCGGATGATCCGCGGCGTGATTTCGCGGGGCTCGATCGTCACCGGCTGGTAGATCACGCGCTTCTGCTCGGGGTCGTAGCGCATCTCGACGTGGCCGGACAGCGGAAAATCCTTGCGGAACGGATGCCCGACGAAGCCGTAGTCGGTGAGCAGGCGCCGCAGGTCCGGATGGCCGTCGAACACGATGCCATACAGGTCGAAGGCCTCGCGCTCGAACCAGTTGGCCGCGGGCCAAATGTCGACCACGCTGGGCAGGATCGGAAAGTCGTCGTCGGCTGCAAATGCGCGCACGCGCAGCCGGTGGTTGTGCGACAGCGACAGCAGGTGATAGACGACAGCGAAACGGGCGCCGGTCCATGCGCCGTCGCCGTAGGTCGAGTAGTCCACGCCGCAGGCGTCGATCAGCGATTCGAAGCGCAGGTCGGGCCGGTCGCGCAACGCGCGCATGGTTTCGGCAAGTTTCCCGGCGGGCACGACCGCCGTCACCTCGCCCAGCGCGATCGTCACTCCGGTCAGCGCGTCGCCCAACCCGGCGTGCAGCGCCGCGGCCAGTTCTTCGGTTTTCGAGGCCATCAGCGCGCGATAGTGTTGGTGCGCCAGATCTTGTTCTGGAGCTGCAGGATGCCGTAGAGCAGGGCTTCGGACGTGGGCGGGCAGCCCGGAACGTAGATGTCGACGGGCACGATGCGATCGCAGCCGCGCACGACCGAATATGAGTAGTGGTAGTAGCCGCCGCCGTTCGCGCACGAACCCATCGAAATCACCCAACGCGGCTCGGCCATCTGGTCGTACACCTTGCGCAACGCCGGCGCCATCTTGTTGCAGAGCGTCCCAGCGACGATCATCACGTCGGATTGGCGCGGACTCGGGCGGAAGACGACGCCGAAACGGTCGAGGTCGTAGCGCGCCGCGCCCGCATGCATCATTTCCACCGCGCAGCAGGCGAGGCCGAAGGACATCGGCCACATCGAGCCATTGCGCGCCCAGTTGATGACGCTGTCGAGCGACGTGGTGACGAAGCCCTTCTCGAGAACGCCTTCAATGGCCATGGTCAGTTCTCATTCCCACTCAAGTGCGCCCTTCTTCCACTCGTAAGCGAAGCCCACGACGAGGATCAGAAGGAACACCATCATTGCGACGAAGCCTTCGAAACCGATCTCCGGCAGCACGACGGCCCACGGAAACAGGAATGCGATTTCCAGGTCGAACAGGATGAAGAGGATGGCGATCAGGTAATAGCGGACGTCGAACTTCATCCGCGCGTCCTCGAACGCTTCGAATCCGCATTCGTAAGGCGAGAGCTTGGCGGCATCGGGACGGTGCGGCGCGAGGAGTGCGCCCAGCGAGAGCAGCAAAAGACCGAGTCCCAGGCCGACGATGATGAAGAGAAGGATCGGGAAATACTGTTCCAGCATCAATGGCCCCGTGGCGAAAAAGCACTCGCTTCACCGCATTTTACCGCACCTCGTCGCCGCGACCGCCTGTTGCCATCCGCCGGGCGCGGAATGGGCCCTCGTGCTTTGGTGCCGACGGGGAGACTCGAACTCCCACGGCTTTCGCCACTGCCCCCTCAAGACAGCGTGTCTACCAATTTCACCACGTCGGCAGTTCTGGTATCAAACGAAGGACTCGGCAGCGGCGTCAAGTCAGTGTCGCCGCGTCGTCCCTGCTACTTCGGTACGTCTCCCGCCTTGGATGCCGGGGCCGACGGCGCGGCGGGGTTCGCTGGTGCTGGCCCTGGCGCGGCAGGCGCGGGCGCCGTGCCTTCGCCGGCTTTCGGCGCCGGGACATCCTGCATCACGCCTTGCTGCGTGGCTCCGCCCCGCGCATGCGTTGTGCCCAAATAGGTCAATCCAAGGCTGGACAGGAAAAACACCGCCGCCAGAATCGCCGTCGTGCGCGAAAGGAAATTGGCCGAACCGGCGGCCCCGAAGAGGCTCCCCGAGGAACCGCTCCCGAATGCGGCGCCCATGTCGGCACCCTTGCCGTGCTGCAGCAGGATGAGTCCGCACAGCGCGATCGCTACCAGGATCTGTACGACGAAAAGTATAGTTTCCAATAGTGCCATTGTGTCCGCTCCGGCCTTGCCGCCCGCCTGATTTTAGGCCGCTGCAATCGCCAAAAATTCATTCGCGTCCAGCGATGCTCCGCCGACGAGTCCGCCATCGATGTCGGGCATGGCGAAAAGCTCCGCGGCATTCGCGGCCTTGACGCTGCCCCCGTACAACACTTTCACGTCCCCGGCACCCGCCGCCTCGAGCCTCTGGCGCAAGAATCCATGCACGGCCTGTGCTTCGGCCGGCGTTGCCGTGCGCCCCGTGCCGATCGCCCAGACCGGCTCGTAAGCCAGCGCAACCAGCGTCAGGCGCGCGCCCAACTTTGCCGCGACCGCGTCGAATTGCCGGTCCACCACGTTCAGCGTCTGCCCGGCGTCGCGCTCGGCAAGGGTTTCGCCGAGACAGACAACCGGCGTCAATCCGCCATTCAACGCCGCCACGGCCTTCGCGGCGACCACGCCATCCGTTTCGCCGTGCAGCTGGCGCCGCTCCGAATGGCCCACCAAAACCAATCCGCATCCGAATTCCGCCAGCATGCCGGCGGAGACTTCGCCGGTATACGCGCCGGCCGCGTGCGCGCTCACGTCCTGCGCGCCCCACGCAATGGCGGAATCCTGCAACGCGTCGCGCGCCTGTTCAAGATACGGGAAATGGCACGCACACGCCCATCGTGCGGCCGGCAGGCGCCTTCCAGCCCGCCAGCAATGCTACCAATAGCGCGGAATTCGTCGCCAACCCGCCGTTCATTTTCCAGTTGCCGACGATGAGCTTCCCGCGCATTGCCACCGACCTTTTCAGGTTTTACCCGCTACTTTCCGGCGCTGCTCCGCGCCGGAGGGGATTTGCCCACGTTTCGGGCGGACGCAGCGAATGGCGCGCTTGCGACAAACTCGGGCGCCAAAACCCTGCGATTTTACCGCACCGCACCACAGCGGGTCAACGCGAAGGCTGGCACGGGCGTGAAAGACCCGCTTCAGACGCCGGCCAGGACCCTCAGGCGTCGAATCAGCAACGGCAGGAACCAGACCGCCAATGTCAACGCGGCGAGCGTCGCCGCGACCGGGCGCGCGAAAAAGGCCGCCAGGCTGCCATCGGACTTGATCATCGACGTGATGAAGTTCTCCTCGAGCATCCCTCCCAGCACGACACCCAGGATGGCCGGCGCGACCGGGAACCCGTTCTCTTCCAGCACATAGGCGATCACCCCCGCGACCAGCATCACGGTCACGTCAAAGGCCGTGTTGTTGATCGCGAATGACCCGACGACGCAGAACAGCATGATGACGGGCATCAGCACCGTCCGCGGCACCTTGAGAATCTGCTTGGAGACCTTGATGCACCACCATCCCAGCGGAATCATGATGATGTTGGCGATGATGAACAGCAGATAGACCGCGTAGATGTTCTGCGGATTGTTGGTGAAGAGCGACGGCCCGGGGTTCATGTTTTTCATGTACAGCACGCCGATCACGATCGCGGTGATCGAGTCGCCGGGAATGCCGAAGACGAGCGCCGGAATCCAGGCGCCAGCCAGCGCACTATTGTTCGCCGACCCCGACTCGACGATGCCCTCGACGTGCCCGGTGCCGAATTTCTCCGGCTCCTTGGAGAACTTCTTGCTGATTGCATAGGACATCCAAGCTGCAATGTCCGCGCCGGCACCGGGCAGCGCGCCCACCAGCGTGCCCAGCGCGCTCCCGCGCAGTATCTGCACCGGATACTTCTTGGCGAGCCCCCACATGCCCTTGAAGACGTTGCCGAGCGGCTGGTCGACGATCTTGAGGGGCGGGTTGGTGTCGACGGCAAAGCGGATGATTTCCGAAATGGCGAACATGCCGATCATCAACGGGATCATGCCGATGCCGCCCAGCATCTCGATGTTCCCGAACGTGAAACGCGGGAATCCTGCCGGGTTGCCCAGTCCCACGCAGGCGACGAGCAGTCCCAGCAGCAGCGACACGAAGCCCTTCAGCGGGCGGTCCGAAGTCATGAACACGGCGCAGGTCAGTCCCAGCAGCACCAGCCAGAAGTACTCGAAGGAACTGAATTTCAGCGCGAATTCGGCGAGCGTCGGTGCGGCCATGATCAGCACCGCCGTGCCGAACAGCCCGCCGATGGCGGAAAAGACGAGCCCCGCTCCCAGCGCCGTTTCGGCCTGGCCCTTCTTGGTCATGGCATAGGCTTCGTCCGTATAGGCCGCGGACGCCGGCGTGCCGGGCATGCGCATCAGGCAGCCGGGAATGTCGCCGGAAAATATGGCCATCGCCGTCGCGGTGACGATGGCTGCGATGGCCGGGATCGGCGCCATGAAGAACGTCACCGGCACTAGCAGCGCGGTGGCCATCGTCGCCGTGAGTCCGGGGACCGCGCCGACGAACAGCCCGAACAGCGATGCCGCAAGCATCACCCAGATGTTGTACGGATCGAAGACCAGGACGAATGCCTGAGACCAGGCCGGGCTCACGCCGGCCTCCGCGCGAAAAATTCCACGGTCACCACGCGACGCCCTGCAGCGGGCCCCACGGCAGCGGGACTCGCCGGCATCACCAGGCAACGCCCTGCAGAAGGCCCCACGGCAGCGGCACTTTCAGCAGCTTGTAGAACGCGTAATGGATCCCAGCGTCATGACGATGGATAGCGGCACGATCCACTTCGCGCCGACGCCGTACACCCAGAACAGGAGCGACAGATAGATCACGCCGAGCGGGATGAAACCCAGCTTGTCGACGGCCAGGATGTACAGGATGTTGACGCCGATGGTCAGCGCAAACGCGACCACGTGCTCTGCGCGATCGCGTCCAGTCGGCAAACGCGATCCATTCGGCGCGCTCGCCCCACGCGCGGCGCGTGGCGAGGCCCTTCAGTACCAGCAGCACGCCGCAGACGGCAAGGCCGACCGCCAGCAGGCCGGGGAACAGCGCGGGCCCGACCTGCTGCCCCGGAATCTTGGGAAAGCTCTGCACGTGGACGAGGATCACCGCGCTGAACAACAGCAGCAACGCGCCCCAGACGGCATCGTTGAGTCTCATGCGCGCGGCCCTTCTATGCGACTCCGGGTGCCGGGGCGAGGGCCCCGGCTCCCGGAAATCCGTGTCACTTGACGATCCCGACCGCCTTCATCGTCGCGCCCAGATCCTTGTCGGACTTGGCCATGAACAGTGCGAATTCGTCCGGCGGCGCATAGATGACGCCGAAGCCGCGTTGCGCCATGAAGTCCGTGTAGTCCTTGCTGGCAACGATCTTCCTGATCGCGGCGACCAGCTTGTCGCGTGCTTCGGGCGGCAGATTCTTCGGCGCGGCAATCCCGCGCCAGGCGGCCATCGTCCAGTTGCTGCCAGTCGCTGACTTCAAGGTCGGCACCGCCGGGTACAGCGCGGAAGGCGCATCTGCCATGACCGCGAGGCTCTTGACCTTGCCGGCGTCAATGAGCGAACGCGCTTCGGGCAGCGACACCGGCGCGATCTGCACGCCGCCGGCCACCAGGTCCTGCAGGCCAGGTGCCGCGCCGTTGGAAGGAACCCACGGAACGTTGGCCGGATCGACCTTCAGGTCCTGCAGCATGCCGGCGATCGCCAGATGCCAGATGCCGCCCTGCCCCGTGCCGGATGCCTTGAACTTGCCCGGACTCGCCTTGATGGCGGCCACCAGTTCATTGACGTTCTTGTAGGGCGAATCGGCGGCGACTTGCAACCCGGCTGGATCGGCATTGACCAGGCCGATCGGGGTATACGACGCGCCCGTCAGTTCGGTGAGCCCCTGCCAATGCATCATGCCGATTTCGACGGTGATCATGCCGATCGTGTACCCGTCCGGCGCGCCCTGCGCGATGGCGCTATGGCCGACGACGCCACTGCCACCGGTGCGATTGACCACGTTGACGGGCTGCCCGAGTTCCTTTTCCATCAAGGTACCGATGATCCGCGCCGTGGCGTCCGTGCCACCGCCGGCGCCCCACGGGACGATGAGCGTAATCGGTCGTTCGGGATAGGCGGCGAAGGCGGCCGACACATAGAACGCGGCGGCCAGCGCAACGAGTGCGCGCTGCATCAGTTTCATGGATCCTCCTTCAGGACGGAAATGCAAAAGGCGACGGCGCGTCTTCGGGGCAGCTTAAGGCTGCGCGCATCCGGCGATGTGGCGGCGACGTTAACAGCGCTCATGCAACCGGTCAAGTGGTCTGACCAATCACACGCGGTGGCAGTCGTCACCGGTCGGCTGCGGCGTCCGTATCGCGCGTTGGCGCGATTCCCACGCGTTCGCGGATGTGCGTCGCAATCGTCGCGGTCAGGCGAGCCAGGTCCGCCTCGAGGCGCAGGAATCCAGCGCTGGGTTCGAACGTCTGCTCGTCCATGTACAGCGTGCGCTTGATTTCCAGTTGCAGGCTGTGCCGCCGTTCGGCGGGCCGCCCGTGCTTGCGCACGATTTCCACCCCCTTGTAGGGATCGTTGATCGCGACGGCGTAGCCCATGTCGCCGCAGCGTGTCGGCGACCAGGTTCGTGAACCCGGGTTCGCACGTCGATCCGTCGCGGTCGCCCAGCACGAAGTCTGCGCGTTCACGGCCGGGATCGTCGGCGCGCGCGTCGCCCACCGCAGGCATCGAGTGGCAATTGATGTGCCACACGGCGCCGAAGCGGTGAAAGCGCGCGTCGAGCAACGCGTCGAGTTCGGCGTGATACGGCCGCCAATAGTGGTCGATGCGGGCCATGACTTCCGCACTGCTGAGCTTGCGCGAATACATGGGGACGCCGTCACCGGCCATCCGCCAGACCAACCCGATTCCCTGCAGCGTCTTGCGGCTCGGCGCTATCGGGTGCGGCCACGGGTCGGCGAGCAGATCGGGGTCGATGTCGTCGAGTCCGCGGTTCGGGTCGATGAACGCGCGCGGAAAACGCGCTTCGAGCAGCGTCGCGCCAAACGACGGCGCCGCGCGCCACAGCGTGGCGACGTGCGTGTCTTCCGCTTGCCTCACCAGCGCGCGTGCCGGCGCATGGTCGAATGCGTGCGGGTAGGCAGTGCCCGAGTGTGGCGAATCGAGCACCAGCGGGATGGTGTCGCCCGCGGGATCGTGGCGGATGAAGACGTCCGGGCTGGTCATTGCTCGTTCAGGTAGCACGCCGACTTGTGTCCCGGCGAGATCTCGACGAGTGGCGGCGCAGTTTCACGGCATTTTGCCATCGCGTGCGGGCAGCGGGGATGAAAGTGGCAACCGGAGGGTGGATCGAGCGGCGACGGTATCTCGCCCTTGATCGGCACGAACGTGCGTTTGCCCGGCGTGACCTTGCCGACCTCGGCCAGCAGCGCCTGCGTGTACGGGTGATTGCAGTGGGCGAAGAGTTCCGCCGACGACGCGCTCTCGACGACGCGGCCAAGGTACATCACCACGACGCGATCCGAGAGGTACTTGACCACGCCCAGATCGTGGCTGATGAAGAGGTACGTGAGGTTGAGCGCGCCCTTCAGTTCCATGAATAGGTTGAGCACCTGGGCCTGGATGGAAACGTCGAGCGCCGCGACCGATTCGTCGCACACAAGGAACATGCGGCTTGACCGCGAGCGCCCGCGCGATGCCGATGCGCGCACGCTGGCCGCCCGAGAACTGGTGCGGATACCGGCGCATGAGCGTGGGATCGAGTCCGACGCGATTCAGCATCAGGCCGACGTATTCGACCTGCTGGGCGCCGCGGATCATGTTGTGCGCGACCGGCGCCTCTCCCACGATGTCCAGCACGCGCATGCGCGGGTTCAGCGAAGCGTACGGATCCTGGAAGATCATCTGCATCTTGAGCTGCTGCCTGCGCGCCGCGGCGGAGTCCAGGCCCGCGAGCGACGCGCCCTGCCAGAATCGTTCTCCGGCGGAGAGCGGCAGCAGGCCCGACGGTCATGCGCCCGAGCGTGGACTTGCCGCAGCCGGATTCGCCTACCAGCCCGACGACCTCGCCCGGCGCCACGACGAGGTCGACATTGTCAACCGCATGCACGACCTCTTCCTTCATCCCGGCGCCGAAACGGTTGCCGATCTTCGCGGCAAGGTCGAGCGATTTCACGAACCGCTTCGACACGCCTTTCAGTTCGACGAGCGCCGTCACATCCGGGTTCATTCGGACCCCCACGCATGCGGCGCTCATTCCGTTCATGCGCGCGCCGGGACGAGAGGATGAAAGCAGCGCACCGACTGCCCGGCACCGCCGACTGGCCGCATTTCAGGCGAGACTTCGCATTCCGCGTCCGCGCGCGAGCAGCGCTCGCGAAACGGACAGCCGGGCGGCAAGTCGAGCAGCGACGGCGTCATGCCGGGAACCTGCTTCAAGCGCTGCCCGCGCTCGTTGTTGGCGGGCACCGAATCGAGCAGGCCCCGCGTATACGGATGCGCCGGGTGCGCAAGCACCTCTTCGCACGAGCCCTGCTCGACGATGCGCCCGGCATACATCACGCAAACGCGATCGGCCAAGCCGGCGATCACCGACAGGTCGTGCGTGATCCAGATCAGCGCCGTGCCGGTTTCACGCGTCAGTTTCTGGATCTCGTAGAGGATCTGGCCCTGGATCGTGTTGTCGAGCGCGGTCGTCGGCTCGTCGGCAATGATGAGGTCGGGACGATTGAGCATCGCGATCGCGATGGCCACCCGCTGGCGCATGCCGCCCGAGAACTGGTGCGGATAAGCCAGCAGCCGTTCGTCCGGCGACGGAATGCCGACCTTTCCCAGCGCCTCGCGCGCCCGCAACCGGGCGATCTCCTTGCTCACGCGCTTGTGCGCGAGAATGGCCTCGACCATCTGCACGTCGATGCGCAGGACCGGATTGAGCGTCATCATCGGATCCTGGAAGATCATGGCGATCCGGTTGCCGCGCATGCGGCGCTGCTGTTCCGCGTTCAGCGTGCGCTGCTCGATGCCGTCGAGCACGATGCTGCCGGCGACGATCTTCCCGGGCGGATCGATGAGCCCCATCAGCGAGTAGCCCGTCATCGACTTTCCCGAGCCGGACTCGCCGACCAATCCGAGCACTTCGCCGCGGCCCACGCTGAAGGAAACGTCGTCGACCGCCTTGACCACGCCGGCCTTGGTGAAGAAATGCGTGCGCAGCCCATCGACCTCGAGGACGGGTTCGGTGATGGCTTCAGCCGAGTCGATCACTTCCTCGGGCTCCTTGTAGCGGCCGGGAACGCAGCAAAGTTGCGCGCCGCGCTCATCGCTGAAGCCTCGGATTGAGCACGTCGCGGAGCTGATCGGCGACGAGATTGATGCTGACGATCGTCAGCAGCAATGCGATGCCGGGAAAGAAACTGATCCAGTACTTGCCGGACAGCAGGTACTGGTAGCCATTGGCGATCAGCAGGCCCAGCGAAGGCTCGGTGATCGGCAGGCCGAGCCCCAGGAACGACAGCGTGGCTTCCAGCGCGATGGCCGCGGCCACCTGCACGGTGGCGACCACGATCATCGGCGGCAGGCAATTGGGCAGCAGGTGCCGGAACACGATGCGCGACGGCGACAATGCGAGGCAGCGCGCCGCCTCCATGTACTCGCGGCGCTTCTCCACCAGCGCCGCGCTGCGCACGGTGCGCGCATAGTATGCCCATTGCACCGTGACCAGCGCGGTGATGACCTTGCCGGTGCCCTGCCCCAGCACGGCAATCAGGATCAGCGCGATCAGGATGGCCGGGAACGAAAGCTGGATGTCGACGATGCGCATGACCAGCGTTTCGAATCTCCCGCCGAAGTAGGCCGCAGTGAGTCCCATCGTCAGGCCGATGATCAGCGCGAACACGGTACTGATGACGCCGACCAGCAGCGAAATGCGCAGACCATAGAAAATCGCGGACAGCATGTCGCGGCCCTGGTCGTCGGTGCCGAGCCAGAAGTGCCCGCCGTTGGGCGCGGGCGAACCCGGCGGCAGGCGGCTGTCCATCACGTCGAGTTGCGCGAGGTCATAGGGATTCTGCGGCGAGATCACCGGCGCGAAGATCGCCGCCAGGATCACCAGCGACAGCAGGCCCAGACCGAACACGGCGACCGGATTGGCGACGAAGTCGCTGACGACCCGCTGGAACGGCGTCTGCACGCCCCGGACGACGGCGCTCGCGGGGGTCACTTGGGCGCGGTCTCCATGTCAGCGCGGCCTCCACGACCCGGCGACGTGATTTGGGCCGCACACGTCGGCCGCCACGGGATGCGCGCGGTGACGCGCCCTTCGGGCCTTGGCTGTGCCCACCGCGCTCATCCTTTGCTGTCCGTGATCCGCACGCGCGGATCGAGCGTGGAATACAGGATGTCGACGACCAGGTTGATGACGATGAACAGGAACACGATGACGAGCAGGTAGGCGACGATCACCGGGCGGTCGAGGAAATTGATCGAGTCGATGAGGAGCTTGCCCATGCCCGGCCACGCGAACACGCTCTCGGTGACGATCGCGAACCCGATCAGCGTCCCGAACTGGAGCCCGATGACGGTGACGATCGGGATCAGGATGTTGCGCAGCACGTGCACGCCGATCACGCGCGAATTGGTGAGCCCCTTGGCGCGCGCGAATTTCACGTAGTCCTGCAACAGCGCCTCGTGGGTTCCGGCGCGCGTCAGGCGGATCAGCAACGCCAGGTTGAACAGCGCAAGATTGGTGGCTGGCAGGATCAGGTGCTTCAGGCCGTCCCACGACATGAACGACACCGGGATCAGCCCGAACAGCAGCGTCGTGGGTCCGCGGCCATTCGACGGCAGCCAGTGCAGCTCGACCGCGAACACCATGATCAGCATCAGGCCCACCCAGAACGTCGGCAGCGAGAAGCCCAGGATCGAGCCGGCCATGATCGAGCGCCCCGCCACCCCATTGGGCTTCAGCCCGGCCAGCAGTCCAAGCGGTATGCCGAGGATCACCGCGATCAGCATCGCCGAGATGGCGAGTTCCATCGTCGCCGGCATGCGCTCGAGGATCAAGCCGAGCGCGGATGTCGCGTGGACGAACGACTTGCCCAGATCGCCGTGGAACGCGCCGCTCAGGAACGTGAAGTACTGCGCGTACAGCGGCTTGTCGAGACCGAGCGTGGCGATCGCCTGCTCGCGCTCCTGCTGGTCCGCCTGCGGATTGATCAGGATGTCGATCGGATTGCCGATCGCATAGACGCCGACGAACACCAGCAGGGACATGGCGAGCAGCACGACAACGCTCTGCATGCTGCGGCGGATGACGAAGACAAGCATCGCGTTATCCGCCCAAAGGCAATGGATCGCCTTTGACCGTGGGGATCAACCCTTCACCGGCTTGAACTGGAACGCCAGCGTGTACTCGTCGGTACGCGGCACGTAGGTCACGCCCTTCGCGGTCGCCCACATCGTGTACTGGAAGTGGATCGGCATGATGCCCAGGTCAGACATCGCGAGCTCCGTCGCCCTCTGCAGCATGATGCGGCGGTTCTCGTCGTCGACCTGCTGCAGCGCCTGCTCGATCAGGTAGTCGACCTTGGGGTTGCTGTAGCGGCCCCAGTTCACCGCGCCCAGGCCCTTGTCGGTATTGTAGGTGGCAAGCAGCGAGCGCAGCGGCGATGACGCTTCGCCGGTCGACGCGCCCCAGCCCACCATGTCGAAGCTGAATTCCTGCTTCGACGCGCGCGCCGCGTACGGTCCCATCGGTGCGGTTTCGACCTTGGCGGCAATGCCGACGCGCGCCAGCATCTGCGCCACTGCCTGCACGATCTTCTCGTCGTTGACGTAGCGGCCGGACGGGCCGTGGATGGTGATATTGAAGCCATCCGGATAGCCGGCCTCGGCCAGCAGCTTCTTGGCGCCTTCCGGATCGTAGGCGTCGGCCTTCAAGCCCGGGCACATGGCCGAAGAGCTTGTCCGATACCAGCTGGCCCGAGGGAATGGCCTGGCCTTCCATCACACGTTCGGCGATCGCCGGCCGGTTGATCGCCTTGCTCATCGCGCGCCGCACGCGAATGTCGAGCAGCGGATTCTTGGCGAGCGGCTTGCCGTCCTTCCCCGTGATGAACGGGCTCGAGCGGTCGAGGTAGTCGAAGTTGAAATAGATGACGCGATGCGAGATCTTCGAGGTGATGTTGAACTTCGGATCGTTCTTGAGCCGGGCCAGGTCGGCTGTGGGAACACCTTCCATCGCATCGACGTCGCCCGACAGCAGGGCCGCCACCCGCGACGGCTCACTCTTGATGATCTTGAAGGTGACCTTGTCCCAGACCGGCTTGTCGCCCCAGTAGTTGTCGTTGCGCGCGAGTTCGATGCGATCGCCGCTCACGTACTTGACGAACTTGAAGCGGCCGCTGCCGACGGCCGCCTTGCCGCTGTTGAAGTCGTCGGTGGTGGCGTTGGCCGCGACCTTCTTCGACACGATGTAGATCGTGGACAGGTCGTTCGGCGCCAAAGGATACGGTGCCGCGTACTTGAGGCGCAGCGTGTACGGGTCGACGATCTGCTTGCTGACGATGGCCTTGGTGTAGGCAGTAAAGCGGCCGGGGCTGTTCGGCACCAGCGGCACGCGATCGATCGAGAACACGACATCTTCGGCGGTCAGTTCGGAACCATCGTGGAACTTGACCCCCTTGCGCAGCTTGAACTCCCACGTCGTATCGTCGACTGTTTTCCACGACGTCGCGAGGCCAGGGATCATCTTCGAATCCGGGTCCATCTGCACGAGCTTGTCGAAGATGTGCTCGGCGACGTTGTTGTTGGGAAACAGGTTGAAGAAGTGGGGGTCGATCGACGTGACATCCGCGGCGACCGCGATCTTGAGATCGGCCGCATTTGCCACCTGCAAAACGTGCGGCGCAACGAGGAGCGCCGCCGCTGCGGCCAGGACGCCGAAACCGCGGCGAAGCTTGGAAATGCACATGGAAATCACCTTCGAATGAAAGTCCGTTTGGAATGGCGACGACGACAGCATCGCGCGTTGGCTGCAATCTAGCGCGAAAGCCCTTTCACCGTCAAAAACCGGCGTACGGGACACCCCGGAAGCGAGCCGACCGAACGCGTTTCTGGTCAAACAACCTTCACGCTGATGTCCGGCAGCCTGTCGATGTGTCCGGTCATCACGTCGCCCTTGACCACGGGACCGACATTTTCCGGCGTTCCCGAGAAGACGATGTCACCGGGCATCAGCTCGAAGGCCTGCGACAGCTTGCTGATCTGCTCAGCCACCGTCCAGATCATCTGGTTCAGGTTGGCGGACTGCTTGACCTGACCGTTGACCTTGAGCCAGATCGCGCCCTCGGTGAAGGGTCCGGTCTTGGAAGCAGGCTGCAGCGGACCCAAGGGCGCCGATTTGTCGAAGCTCTTGCCGATCTCCCACGGCTTCTTCTCGTCGCCCATGGCGCGCTGGAGGTCGCGCCGCGTCATGTCGAGTCCCACGGTGTAGCCGAACACGCAGCCCAGCGCCTGTTCGACGGGAATGTCGCGCCCACCTCGCTCGAGCGCCGCGACCAGCTCGACCTCGTAATGATAGTTCTTCGTCAGCGTCGGATAGGGATGATCCACGGTCACGCCGGGTGGAACGATCTGCACGGCGTCCGTCGGCTTCTGGAAGAAGAACGGCGGCTCGCGGTTCGGGTCGGAGCCCATTTCCCGTGCATGGGCGGCATAGTTGCGGCCGATGCAATAGATGCGGCGGACCGGGAACAGGTCGGCGGAACCGCTGATCGGGATAAACGTGGGAGCGACCGCGAACGGCGATTGCGTGGCCTGGGCCGCCGCGCGATCATGGGCGCCCACGCCCGCCGTCACCAGCAATGCAGTCTGAAGCAGGTGGCGGCGTCTGGTCGATTTCATGTGGCTCTCCCGTTGCCGCCGCACGGCGGCGGATTGTCGCGCACGATGGCCTCAAGCGTATTGTAGAACTGATCGTCCGTCGCCACGTCGTGGGCCGCCATGGCGCGCGCCTCGGCCTCGGTCAGCTTGCCGCCTTTGGCGTTCCAGGCGCGGGCCTCCGCGAGCGCCCCGTGCTCGTAACGGAACTCGGCCCGTGGGCGGCCGTTGGGGTACCACGAGCGCGCACCGCCAGCGCGCCGTCCGTGGGCATAGACCGCCTCGAGCTTGGACTTGGGTTCGGACCTGGCGTTTCCTTCGGAATACCACAAAGCCACCGTGCCGCTCAGCGCGTCGTCGTCGTACGGCAGGTGCGCGATGCGCACGCCGGCGGACGACCAGTAGATGAAGCTCCCGGTGCGCTTGCCGCGCGTGAACGCGCCGGCGACGCGCAAGGTGCCGTCGGGCATGCGCAGCTCGTAGGCGCCATGCGGCTGCCCATCGCGACAATTGCCCGTAACGACATACGCCGCCGTTGCCGCGGATGTCCCGAAGGGAACCGCGGCAAGCGCAATGACGATGGCGAGCCGAATCAGCCCTGGCGACGCGCCCACCATGCCGAGAGTTCGCCGACGATTCCGCGCCGGAACGCGAGAACGCAGATCACGAAGATGACGCCGGTGATCACCGTCACCCATTGCCCGAAGCCCGCCAGATAGCTTTCCAGGCCGATGATCGTGAAGGCGCCCACCACGGGGCCGAATATCGTGCCCATGCCGCCCAGCAGCGTCATCAGCACAACCTCGCCCGACATCGTCCAGTGGACATCGGTGAGCGAGGCCAGCTGGAATACGATGGCCTTGGTGGCGCCGGCAAGTCCCGCAAGCGTGGCGGACAGGATGAACGCGAGCAGCTTGTATTTTTCCGCGTCGTAGCCGAGCGAGATGGCGCGCGGTTCGTTTTCGCGGATCGCCTTCAGCACCTGTCCGAACGGCGAGTTGACGATCCGGTAGATGAGCAGGAATGCCGCCAGGAAAATGGCGAGGACCACGTAGTACATGACAAGCGTGCTGGACAGGTCCAGCAGCCCGAACAGCTTGCCTCGGGGCACCGCCTGGATGCCGTCCTCGCCGTGCGTGAACGGCGTCTGCAGATAGAAGAAGTACACCATCTGCGCCAGCGCCAGCGTGATCATCGCGAAGTAGATGCCCTGCCGGCGTATGGCCAGCAACCCCACGACGACGCCCATCGCCGCCGCGCTGAGCGTACCCACGAAGATCGCGGCCTCGGGCGGCCAACCCCACTCCTTGGCGGCGTGCGCGCACACGTAGCCGGCAGTTCCGAGGAACATCGCGTGGCCGAAGGAAAGCAACCCGCCGAAGCCGATCAGCAGGTTGAATGCGCAGGCAAACAGCGCAAAGCACAGCGCCTTCATCAGGAATACGGGATAGACGCCCAGCACCGGGCGCCAGCACCAGCGCCACCGTCATGACGGCGGTCGCGACTAGCATGGTCCTCGATGTCGGCAGCGCAGCGGTGGTGGACGCGATGGCCATGGGGAGCCTACTTTTCCTTGCCGAACAGCCCGGCGGGCTTGATGAGCAGCACGATGACCATGATCACGAAGATCACGGTATTCGACGCTTCCGGATAGAACACCTTGGTCAGGCCCTCGACGATTCCCAATCCGAAGCCCGTGAGAATGGCGCCCAGGATGGATCCCATGCCGCCGATCACCACCACGGCGAACACGACGATGATGAGGTTGGCGCCCATTTGCGGGTTGACCTGGTAGATCGGCGCCGCCATCACGCCCGCCAGCGCCGCCAGCGCCACGCCGAAACCGTAGGTCAGCGTGATCATCCGCGGCACGTTGATGCCGAAGGCCTGTACCAGCGCCGGATTCTCGGTCGCCGCGCGCAGGTAGGAACCGAGCTTGGTGCGCTCGATGACGAACCAGGTCGACGCACAGACAAGGACCGAGGCAATGATCACCCACGCGCGGTACTTGGGAAGGAACATGAAGCCCAGGTTGAACGCGCCGGCGAATTCCTCGGGCAAACGGTACGGCTGTCCCGAACTGCCGTAATAATTGGTGAACACACCCTGGAAGATGAGCGCCAGGCCGAACGTCAGCAGCAGTCCGTAGAGATGGTCGAGCTTGTACAGCCGGGACAGCATCGTGCGCTCGATCACCACGCCGGTGAGCCCGATGACCAGCGGTGCGATGAGCAGCGACCACCAGTAGCCGACGCCCCACTTCTCCAGCAGAAACCACGCGCAGAAGGCGCCCATCATGTATTGCGCGCCGTGCGTGAAGTTGATGACGTTGAGCAAACCGAAGATGACGGCGAGCCCGAGACTCAGCATGGCGTAGAACGCGCCATTGATGAGCCCGATCAGCAGTTGCCCGAAGAGGGCCTGCGTGGGGATGCCGAAAATTTCCATGGGAGAAAACTTCTAGTGGAAACGTCCCTTGCCCCTGCCCTCTCCCGCGGAGAGGGCCAGGGCCGGGCCGTTTCTGCTATTTGACCAGCGGGCAGCCGCCGTCAGCCAGCGGACGGAACGCCTGGTCGGCAGGAATCGTCGCCCGGATCTTGTACAGATCCCACTCGCCTTTTGACTCCGCCGGTTTTTTCGCTTCGACCAGGTACGCCGGATGGATCTTGCGGCCGTCCACGCGAATCGAGCCCTTGCCGAACAGCGGATCGTCGGTCGGCATTTCCTTCATCTTGGCGATCACCTTGGTGCCGTCGTCGCTCTTCAGCGCCTCGACCGCCTTCAGGTAATGCAGCGTCGCCGAATAGACGCCGGCATGGATCATCGTCGGGTGGATACCCTTGTCGAGAGCGGCGAAACGCTTGGCGAACGCGCGCGTTTGGTCGTTCATGTCCCAGTAGAACGTTTCGGTGAAGATCAGCCCCTGCGCAGTCGGCAGGCCGAGCGAATGGATGTCGGTGAGGAAGACCAGCATGCCGGCCAGGTTCTGGCCACCCTTGACGATGCCGAACTCGCCCGCCTGCTTGATCGAGTTCGTCGTATCACCGCCCGCGTTCGCGAGCCCAATGATCTTCGCCTTCGACGCCTGCGCCTGCAGCAGGAACGAGCTGAAGTCCTGCGTGTTCAGCGGCGCACGCACCTTGCCCAGCACCTTGCCGCCGTTCTTGATGACGTTCGCTTCTGTGTCGCGCTCGAGCGCGTGGCCGAACGCGTAGTCGGCGGTGATGAAGAACCAGGTGTCGCCACCGGTCTTGACAATCGCGCTGCCGGTGCCGTTGGCGAGCATCCAGGTGTCGTAGGTCCAGTGGATCGTGTTCGGAGTGCAAGCCTTGCCGGTCAGGTCGGACGACGCGGCGCCCGACACCAAGAACGCCTTGCCCTTCTCCTTGGTGATCTGGTTCACCGCCAACGCGACGCCCGAGTTGGGCGTGTCGAGGATGACGTCGACCTTGTCGGTGTCGTACCACTGCCTTGCGATGGCCGAGCCCACGTCGGGCTTGTTCTGGTGATCGGCGGAAATGACTTCGACCTTGTAGCCGCGCTTCTCGATGCCGGAATCTTCGACCGCCATCTTCGCCGCGACCACCGATCCCGCGCCCGCCAGGTCGGTGTACAGACTCGACATGTCAGACAGCACACCGAGCTTGATCAGATTGTCGGAAACCTGCGCGTGCGCCGTGCCGAGCGACAGGGCCGCGGCGACTGCCATGCCGACGAGCGTGCGTTTGAAAGTGTTCATGGTGCTCCTCAATGAAAAAAGAAATTGCCCCCGGCTACACGCCGAGATATTCGTGAAGCTTGGCCATGTTCGCGTCCAGATCCGCGTTAGGGATCATGTCCACGACGCGGCCGTGCTCCATCACGTAATGCCGGTCGGCGACGGTAGCCGCGAACCGGAAATTCTGCTCGACCAGCAGGATGGTGAAGCCCCGCTGCTTCAACTGGGCGATCGTGCGCCCGATGTGCTGAACGATCACCGGCGCCAGGCCTTCCGTAGGCTCGTCCAGCAGGAGCAGCCGTGCGCCTGTGCGCAGGATGCGGCCGATCGCGAGCATCTGCTGTTCACCACCGGAGAGCTTGGTTCCCTGGCTGTGCAGGCGTTCCTTCAGATTGGGGAAGAGTTCATAGATTTCGGCCAGCGGCAGGCCGCCCTCGCGCACGATGGGCGGCAGCAGCAGGTTTTCCTCGACGTCGAGACTGGCAAAGATTCCCCGCTCCTCCGGGCACCAGGCGATGCCGAGCCTGGCGATGCGGTTGGACGTCAGCGCGATCGTCTCCGCGGACTCGAACGCGATCGACCCTTCGCGCCGGGGCACCGCGCCCATGATCGACTTGAGCGTCGTCGTCTTGCCTGCCCCATTGCGCCCGAGCAGCGTGACCACTTCGCCGGCGGCGACTTCGAAGTCGACGCCATGCAGGATGTGCGATTCGCCGTACCACGCGTTCAACCCGCGCGCGACGAGGAGCGGCCCGGCGCGTGGAGTCGAGGTGCGCTGCTCGCTCGCCACGTCAGGCATGTCCTGCGCCAAGATAGGCCGTGATGACCTCGGGATGCTTCGAAACCGTCGCATAGTCGCCTTCGGCCAATATCTCGCCACGCGCCAGCACGGTGATCCTGTCCGCCAGCGTCGACACCACGGACAGGTTGTGCTCGACCATCAGCACCGTCCGGTTCGCTGCCACCTTTCGTATCAACGCTGCAATTCGTTCGACATCCTCGTGCGTCATTCCCGCCGTCGGCTCGTCCAGCAGCATCATCTCCGGATCGAGCGCCAGCGTGGTCGCGATTTCCAGCGCCCGCTTGCGGCCGTAAGGCAATTCCCCGGCCCGCGTGCGCGTGAAGTCCGACAGGCCGACGGCGTCGATCAATTCCGCCGCTCGGGCGTCCAACCGCATCAGCGTGGCCTCGGAGCGCCAGAAATCCAGCGAATGGCCCTGTTTGCGCTGCAGCGCAATGCGGACATTTTCATGCACGGTGAGGTTCGGGAACACCGCGGAAATCTGGAACGAGCGTACCAGACCCGTGCGCGCGATGGCCGCGGGCCGCGATCCCGTGATTTCATTGCCATTGAAATAGATGTTGCCGCGGGTGGGCGTCAGGAAATGCGTGAGCAGGTTGAAACAGGTCGTCTTGCCGGCGCCGTTGGGGCCGATGAGCGCGTGGATGCTTCCGCGGCGAATGGACAGGCTCACGTCCTTGACCGCGACGAATCCCTTGAACTCCTTGGTGAGGCCCTTGGTTTCGAGAATCGTGTCGTCGGCCATTCACGGCGCGGGGCCCAGGCAAGGCGCCGCATTTCCTCCAGTGCGGCGGATTATGCGTGTTTCGTCATGTATCGCGCAACCAATTCATGGGGCAGATCGTCCGGCTCGACGGTCGCCGGCACAACTTGGACGCCTGCCTCAGTACTCGACACGGGCGAAATAGGTCTTTTGCGAAGCTTCGCGCGCTTCCCCGAGCGTCCGGATTCCCTGGTCCGCGAGCAGGGGGATCATGCGCAGGAAGACTTCCCCAGTCATGATGGCGTCGCCCAGCGCCGTGTGCCGTCCGATGGGATTCACGCCCATACGCTCGGCAATCGCCTCCAGCCGGTGTGACTCGAGATCCGGATGAATCACCGCCGACAGGAGCAGCGTGTCGAGGACCGGCTGCGCGAAGCGCACACCCGTCGCCTCCTCCTTCAGGCGCAGGAAGCGCATGTCGAACGCCGCGTTGTGCGCGACCAGCACCGTATCCTCGCAGAATTGCCCGAATGCGGGCAGCACGCGATCGATCGTCGGCTGGCCCTCGAGCATCGCCGCATCGATGCCGGTGATCCTGCTGGCTTCCGGGGACATGCCACGGCGCGGATCGACGAGCTGTTCGAACACCTCGTGCTCCAGCAGGCGCCCATTGACGATGCGCACGGCGCCCACGGAAACGATTTCGTCACCCTCGGACGGCTTGAGCCCTGTCGTTTCCGTGTCGAAAACCGTGTAGTCGAGACTGGCGAGCGGTCGGTTGTCCAGCTCGGGCGTCTGCCCGGGCTGGTGGAAAAGATCGAAATCGTAGTACTCCGGGCGACTCTCGACCACCGGCGCCGCGCCCAACGGCGTTTCCTCCGGGCGGGTGACCGGCATCGCAATGCGAAAATATTCGCGCTGCGACGGCTTGTGGATCTGGTACCAGATTTCCGCGTTGTGCCGCTCGACGATCTGCTTGAGCGTGAGCGGACACGCCTCTCCTCCCAGTTCGAGCGAATCCGTCTGCCACGCCATCGTGGTTTCCGATCCCAGCGGCGCGCCCGTCCAGATCAGGTCAAGGTGCGCGATTTGCCCGGCGCCGCCGAGCGCGAAACGGATCTCCCTGATGCCGAATTCCCCTTGGAGCCTGCTCACGAGATAGGTGATAGCCTGCATCAGGGAATAGCTGTCCACCTTCATCCAGATCGATTCGTCGACGGATTCGAGTTTCGTCGGCAGGCCCAGCCTGCCTTCGATGCGGCGCCGCGCCGCATTGATCAAGTCGGCACCGCGCATGTCCTCGAGCGGCCATTCGGTGCGCAGCGAATCGGCGAACTCGACGGCGGTCCGATCGAGACCCGCGCTCATCCGCTGCGCTTCCTCGCCGATGATGGCGATGAAACGGCTGCGCGCCTCGTTGTCCATCTCCGGGAATGACGCGATGGTCTCGATCGCGGCGCGAACACTGGCCAGCGACGCGCGCGTATCCTGGGTCAGCGTTTGCAGCAGCGTATCGCGGCGGCTGCCGGCCTCGATGCGGCGCGTGATGTTGTCGAGGATCAGCACGAACCCGGTAATCCCGTCGGGTGCCGCTTCCGTCGCCCCGCCAGCGTCGGCGCCTAGCACCGGCGCTATCTGCACTCGCACGAGCTGACCCGCCGGCGCCGTCGTGACGAAACTCGCGACGGGACTGCGCGCCTCCTGGCGCATGCGGTCGCGAATGCTCTCCAGCGCATGAATGATCAGGTTGCGATCGAAGGCGGCAAAGATCGAACGTCCCAGTCCGACCAGGCTGTGCGCCTTCCCCGCAGCCGTCGCTCCATCGAGAGGCTTGCGCAGCAGCTGCATTGCCCGCGTGTTGTAGAGCAGGATCCGCCCCTCGACGTTGCACACGATGACGCTCTGCGCGAGCTCGGACATCAGCGCCGCGAGACGGTTGCGTTCCTCCTCGATGCGCGCGTTCGCCTCGCGCACCTGCCGCTCGACGTCCTGCATCAGCCGCGAATGCGCCTCCGCGAACCGATTGAGTTCCGTGGCAAGTCGCTGTACTTCCGCCGATCCGCGAGGCTCGGCTCGATGCGCCGGATTGGCGGCGAGCATCACGCGCGCGTCCTCGGCGAGCCGTCGCGGCGCGTCCACATACCGGCGAAACAGCGACCACAGCCCGAGCGCGAGCGGCACCAGCAGCAGCAGCACGGCGACCACCAGATGGGCGGCGCGTTCGCGCAGGATCGGCGACACCAGCGCGAGTTCCTCGGCACTCAGGTCCGCGCCCAGCAACAGCCCGGTCGTGGCCAGCGAGAGCAGCACGAAACCCCATGCGAGGGCGAGCGCCAGCAGAAAGCGGCCCTTGTCCGGCATCGCCTATTCGCCGAGCATCTGCGCAACCTGCGCGATCAGGTCCTTGGTCGAAAACGGCTTGGTCACGTACGCGTTCGCACCGACGGCCATCCCCTTGTTCACCTCGACGTCGCGTCCCTTGGCGGAGAGCATGATGATCCCGATGCCGGCCCATGCGGGATTCTCACGCACCTTCTGGCAGACGTCGTATCCGCTCATGCGCGGCATCATCACGTCGAGCAGGATGAGGTCGGGCGCGAACTCCGCAACCGCGCGCAGCACCTCCTCGCCGTTGGTGACGACCTTCACCACGTAGCCTTTCTGCTTCATCAGGAACTCCAGCGAGACCACGATGTTGGGCTCGTCGTCTGCGATCAGTACCTTTTTGGCCATGCTTTCACTCCTGCGGCGCGGAAACGAACCTGTCCGGGCCGGGCGCCTTTCCGGACGAGGGATCCCATCCGGCCACAGGCTTCGCGACCGGTAGTTCAAAGATGAACGTCGCGCCTTCGCCCGGCACGCTCTCCACCCACAGTCGGCCGCCAAGGTGCTCGATGATCTGCCGGCTGATCGGCAGTCCGAGGCCGGTGCCGTGGGGCTTGTCGGTCATCGTGTTCCCCGCCTGGCGGAACTTCTCGAAGATCACCCGCTGGTTGTCGACGGCGATGCCGGGCCCGTTGTCCGCGACGCACACGCGAAGCATTCCCGCCGCAGTGTCGACGCGAACCACGACGCGCCCTTCATCCTGGCGGACGAACTTGACCGCATTCGAAAGCAGGTTGATCACCACCTGCACGAGGCGGTCGCGGTCCGCGCGGACGAACGCGCCGGCGTCCGGGACGCGCGTCTCGATGCCGACGTTCTTCGCGCGAAACAGTTGTCCGGTCGCGTTGATCGAGTGCCTCGACAACCTCCCTCACGTCGATCTCGCCGATCTGCCACTCGGCGCGGCCCGATTCCAGCTTGGCGAGATCGAGAACCTGGTTGATGAGGCGGGTCAGCCGCTCGCTTTCCTGGATGATGATGTTGAGGAACTTCTGCCTCTCGTCCGCGTCGAGCTCGGGGTTGTCGTGCAGGATTTCCGAGAACGCGCGAATCGACGTGAGCGGCGTGCGCAGTTCGTGGGTGACCGTCGAAACGAAATCGTCCTTCAGCCGATCGAGCTCCTTCAGCCGTTCATTTGCCGCCTGCAGCTCGGCTGTCGCCGCCATCAGTTCGCGCGACTTGTGCTCGAGTTCGTGGCTGTAGGCGATAATCTGGGACGCCTCGTCCAGCATCGTCCGGACCTCATCCCGCGAAAGCGCGTCCTCCTTGACCGTCGATGCCACCATGATGCGCGCGGAGGCGCCCCCGATGGCGCCCGCGAGCACGGTTTCCGCGAACCGGACCAGCGCCGCGTCCGCGACCATCTCCGCAGGCGATGCCACACCGCGCCGCTGCGCGTGCTCGGCGAGCGCCGCGTCGGCGCGCTCCGGGCCCAGGAAACGCGACAGCAATGCGCGGAGCTCGGGGAGCGACGCAGAACCCTTCCAGACGTGAACATCGGGACCCTCGACCCCGTGCCGGAACACATCGACGAAGCGCGCCGCCTGCGCCTGCTCGGGGACGCTCTGCCGTGTCAGCACCGACACCAGCACGAAGGCGCCGACGTTGACCAGCGCGCTCCACAACATCGCATGGGTGATGTCGTTCAAACCGTCCAGGCCGAACAGCGCATACGGTTTCAGCAGCGCGATGCCGAAGGGGCCGTGCTCCACGAACCCGATCGGCAGCCAACCCGATTTCGCGAACGAAGGCAGCAGCAGCGTATGGAGCCAGACGATGAATCCGGCGGAAAGGCCCGCAAGGGCCCCCGCACGGGTCGCTCCTTTCCAATAGATGCCGCCGATGACTGCCGGCGCGAACTGCGCTACCGCAGCGAAGGAAATGAGGCCGATGGCCACCAGCGCGTAGGCTTCGCCGGCGAGCCGAAAGTAGAAATACCCGAGCAGCACGACCGCCACGATCGCGCCGCGTCGTATGCCGAGCAGCAGTCCGGTTAGGTTGCGCCGCTCGGCGAGCCGCATCGACGGGATGCGCAGCAGCACCGGCATCACCAGGTCATTGCACACCATGGTCGACAGCGCGATGGTCTCCACGATCACCATGCCGGTGGCGGCGGAAAGTCCGCCGATGAACACCAGCAGCGCCAGCGCCTCCTGCTTCTCGCTCATCGGCAGCGTCAGCACGAACGTATCCGGGTCCACGGCCAACCCGGAAAAGTGCATGACACCGCCGAATGCGGCGGGGATCACGAACACGTTCATCGCCAGCATGTACAGCGGGAACAGCCAGATCGCCTTGCCCAGATGATTCTCGTTGACGTTCTCGACGACGGCGATCTGGAACTGCCGAGGCAGGAACATGATGGCGCACATCGACAACAGCGTCAGCGATGCCCAGCTCGCGTAACTTCCGGCCGCCCCGTTCAGCGGGGCGAACAGGGCTGCGAGTCTCTCTTGCGTGGCGGCTCGCGCGAACAGGTCGGCGAGCCCGTCATAGATGCCGTAGGTGATGAACAACCCGACGGCAAGGAACGCGACCAGCTTCACGATCGACTCGAATGCGATGGCCGCCACCAGGCCTTCATGGCGCTCGGAAGCATCCAGGTGGCGCGTGCCGAAGAGGATGGTAAACGTCGCCAGAACGAGCGCCACCCAGAACGCCGTGTCGGCCAGGATGGGGACCGTGGCGCGCTGCGCGGCCATCGCGACTTCCGGATACCGGACCAGGATGGTGAAACTGTGCGATACCGCCTTCAACTGCAATGCGATGTACGGCACGATCCCGATCACCGCGATGACGGTGACGAGTCCGGCGAGTGCCGCGCTTTTGCCGTAGCGCGACGAGACGAAGTCGGCCAGCGACGTGATGCGGTTGGCCTTGCTGATCCGAATGATCTTGCGCATCACCACCCACCACAGCGCCATCATCAGCGTCGGACCGATGTAGATGGGAAGGAAGCCGATGCCGTCGGCAGCCGCGCGCCCCACGCTCCCATAGAACGTCCAGGCCGTCGCATACACGCCGAGCGACAGTGCATAGATGTAGGGATTGGCGATGATCGAGCGCCCCTGGTCCGCCCGCTGGTCGCCGTAATAGGCGATCGCGAACAGCGTCCCGAGGTACGCGAGCGCGACGGGAATGATCACCCAGCTCTGGAGCATCGCGTTCCCTTGCCTGGGGGTTGCCTGCTACCGCGAGCGCTCGATGACGAGCGCGAGCAGGCCGATGAGCAGCAGCCATGCCAGGAAGAAATAGGCATACAGCAGCGGGATACCGAGCGCCTCGGAGTGACGATTGAACAACGCGAGCACCGGATAGTTGAACAGCAGCAGGCCCAGCAGGAAGATCGCCACGAGGCGCTCGCCTTTCATCGTCGCACGCATCCTTGTCCCTCCTTCCCCGCCGTGACGGCCGGTTCAATACTAGCAACATCGCGGTTCGGTGGCGCGGTCCTGCCTGCGGGCAAAACTCACGCGGCCAGAGGCGACTACAGCCGGTAGGTCAGGCGCAGCCGCTCCTGCAGCTGCTTCGCCTGCCGAAACGCCTCCTTCAGCATTCTCTGGTCGACGTCGTGCAGCGCATAGGGGTCGATCCGGTTCGGGCCGCCGCGCGCGGTCGCGTCCTGCTGCCGCAGCCGCAGGAACTGCAGGAAATGGAACGCCTCGACGGTTGCGTCGACATGCTTCTGCGCGACGTGCAGCCGCGCGCCGGCCAGGCGGATTCTGGCGGCAGTGCCGGTTTCCGGGATGCCGTGCGCCAATGCGAAGACGCGTGCGCAGTCGACGAAGATCCGCGTCCCCCGCGCCTTGAGATCGAGCGTGCCCTTCGCTTCCGCCTCGTCGTCGACGATGAAGGTGCGGATCAGGCCAAGCGGCGGCTCCGCCGCGAGCGCGTTCTGCACCATGAGTCGCAGGAACATCGGATTCGCCTGCGTGTAGGCGAAGAGCCACTCGCGCAGCGCGTCGCACAACGTCGTATCGCCATACAATGTGCGGAAGTCGAAGACGATGTTGGCGTTCAGCAGCGCCTGGGGCGTCGGCGCGCGAATCCACGCGAGAAACTTGGCCTTCCATTCCTCCGTCGACAGACAGAGTTCCGGATTGCTCGCCATGACGTTGCCCGTGCACAGCGGGAATCCGAGGGTGTCGAGGCTCGTGTTGACATCGCGCGCGAACGCCAGCAGCCGCTCGCGCAGTCTCGCCGCTTCGTCTGCGTCGGCCGCCGAAAAAAGCAGTGCGTTGTCCTGATCGGTCGCGAAGGTCTGCTCGCCGCGGCCCTCGCTACCCAACGCCAGCCAGCACCAGTCGATATCGTCCAATTGGTGGCGCGCGAGGACCAGTTCGATGGCGCGCCGCGACAGCGCGTCGTTCAGCGACGCAATAGTGCGGGTGAGCGGCTCGGCGCCCACGCCTTGCGCGAGAAGATTCTGTGTGAGCTGCCGGATATCCTCGCCGGCCCGCTTCAGCTTGTCGATGGAATCGGACGAGTGCAGACCTTCGATGACCTGGCGCATCGAAACGCGCTGCAACGCGAACAGGTCCCGCTCGTTGATCACCCCGCGAATCTTGCCACCTTCGACGACGACGATCTGGCGAATGCCGCGCTCGGCCATCACATGCAGTGCCTCGTACGCCGTCACCGACGCGGGCAGCGTCACGATGGGCGCCGACATCACCTCCGCCAGCGGCGTCTCGAGCGGTCGCCCCGGCAACACGACGCGGCGCAGCAGATCGACCAGCGTGAACATCCCGATCGGCGCGCCCTGGACGTCGAGCGCGACGATTGTGCGGACTTTCGCGTCGGCCATCAGCGTCAACGCTTCGACGAGCGGCATATTCGCCGCACACGTGATCGGCTGGCCCCGCACCAGCTCCCCGAGCGTGCGCGTCAGCGTTTGCTGCTCGGCCGCGCGCTGACTGTACTGGCTGTACAGGCTCTCCAGCGACTGCTTGAGCTTCTCGGTGATCGCCTGCGTGCAATAGCGCTCGAATTCCGGCGACACGCGACGCAGTTCCAGGAAGTCGTCGCGACGCAGCACATAGCAGTCCGTGTCCTGCAGCGCATGAAAGATCCGCGTCGTCGCACCTCCCGCGGACAGCGCCCCGACGGGGAACAGGTCGCCCGGACCGAGTGTCCGATCGGGGTCCGGCTGCACGTTGTTCGGCCTGCTTCCGACCAGCCCGCGCTGCACGATGTACAGATGTGCGACCGGCCCGCTTTGCGTCGTCAGGATCGTCGCGTCCTTCGCGTAATGCACGAGCGTCAACTTCGGAACGAGTGCTCGCAGCGTCTCCTCGGCCATCCGGTTGAAAGGCGCGAAGCGCCGAAGAAATTCGCAGGCTGTATCGACAGCGAGAGGCCCGACGGTTGCCGCAGCGGGGATTGTCGTCATCGTCATCGAGACCGCAAGAGCACGGGGATTTGCGCGGCGCAGGCAAAAACCCCCGCGCAGTGGCGGGGGTCCTTGCCGTACTTCAACGCGCGTGCGTCAGTGCACGGCGGCCTTGGCCATGAGGATGCCGGTGTTCTGGCGAACGTACAGCTCGTCCCACATGTCCTCCGCGCGCCTGTCGCGATACAGCAGCGAGCCGATGATCACCGCCAGGAACCCCAGCGGGATCGAATACAGACCCGGGTTGCGCAGCGAGAACCATGGCGTCTCGAGTCCGACCAGGCTCGTGTTGTCGTTCTTGAACTTGGTGAGGTTCGCCTGCGCCGCCGCGACGTTCTTGTCCATCGCCGCGATCGACTTGGCGACCTTCGCCTTCGCGGCGTCGTCCGCCGCGGCCGCAAGGTCGGCCTCGAGCTTCGGCTTGCTCGCCGCCGCACCATCGACCACCTTCTGCGCAGCCGCCTTGACCGCCAGCGGGTAGGTCATGTTCGGCGAGACCAGCACCAGCCCGATCGCCGCCACCGTGCCCACGATCATGCCGAGCACGATGCCGCCGGTGTTGCACTTCTTCCAGAACAGCGTCAGCAGCACGCAGGGGAAGTTCGCCGACGACGCGACAGCGAACGCAAGCGCCACGAGGTGCGCGACGTTCTGTCCCTTTGCCGCGATGCCGATCGTGATGGCCAGCGCGCCGACGATCACGGTCGCGATCCGGGCCGCCTTGACCTGCTCCTGCGGCGTCACGTGTTCGGAACGGATCACGCCGACGTAGAGGTCATGCGCCATCGCCGACGCGGCCGCCAGCACCAGGCCCGCGACCACCGCGACGATCGTGGCAAAGGCCACAGCCGCAACGAATGCGAGGAACAGGTTGCCCAGCATCGAATCGGCGCCACCGCCCACCCACTGCGCGAGCAGCGGTCCGGCCATGTTGCCACCCGGGTCCACCGCACGGATGTTCGCAGGGCCGACGTTCATCGCCGCGCCCATGCCCAGGAACAGCGTCAGCACGTAGAAGCCGCCGATGATCGCCATTGCCCAGATCACCGACTTGCGCGCATCCTGTGCCGTCGGCACCGTGAAGAAGCGCATCAGGATGTGCGGCATGCCTGCCGTTCCCAGCACCAGCGCCATGCCGAGCGAGATCTGGTCGATCGGGTTCTTGAGATACAGGCCCGGCTCGAGGAAGCGCTGGCCGAGCTGCTCCGGCGTCATGTTCTTCGCAGCGTCGCCCAGCAGTGCCGCCACCTGCGCCTGTACTTTGGCGTCGCCGACGACCGCGGTGAGGAATCCGGGCAGGCTGAATCCGTACGGCGTCCACACGAACATCACCAGCAGGATCGACGCAGTTACGAGCAGGATCGCCTTGATGATCTGAACCCAGGTCGTCGCGACCATGCCGCCGAACAGCACGTAGCCCAGCATCAGGATGCCGACGACGATCACCGAGATTTCATAATCGATGCCGATCAGCGTCTTCACCAGCACGCCGCCGCCGACCATCTGCGCGGTCAGGTAGAACGTCGACACGGTGATCGTCGACAGCGCACCGACGACCCGCGCCTTCTTGGGGTCGTTCCGGTAGGCGAGGATGTCCGACAGCGTGTACTTGCCGATGTTGCGGCAGGGCTCGGCAATCACCAGCAGCACGGTGATGTAGGCGACGAGCCAGCCCACCGAGTACATGAAGCCGTCGTAGCCATACAGCGAGATTAGACCCGCGATGCCCAGGAAGGACGCCGCGGAAAGATAGTCTCCGGCGATTGCCCAGCCATTCTGCAGCCCGGAAACCCCGCCGCCCGCGACATAGAAATCGGAGGCCGTCTTGACGCGCTTGGCTGCGACATAGGTGACGTACATCGTCACCGAAATGATGACGCCGAACACAAGGAACGTGAGCCAGCGGAATTTGTCGGGCACGGCGCCCTGAGCCTGAGCGAATGCCGGTGCGGCAGTCGCGCAAAAGGCGAGGAGTCCCGCGAGTGCTGCGAAGCGACGCGTATTCATTTGCGGCCCCCCAGCTTCTTCTCGACGTCCTGGACGATGGCGGCGGCCTCGGCATCGAATACGGCATTCGCGTGGTGCGAGTAGTACCAGGCGAGGCCCCACGCAACGATGAACTGGGACAGCGCGAAGAGGATGCCGACGTTGACCGGCCCCCATACCTTGATGATGAAAAGATTCTGGAAATAGGCCGCGCCGATGGGCAGCAGGAAATAGTAGACCATCGAAAAGACCATCAATCCCCACAAAAACAGCGTCTTCTTGCGATGCAGCTGCTGGAACCTCGGATCCTCGTCGATTGCCTTCCAGTCCACTTGGGTCATGTCCGCCATCGTCCCCTCCTTCGTTCGATTATCCGATCGGCTGCCTGCGGCCCGCCGCTCGATTCCGGTGATTGGCGCACGATTCCGTCGCATCCGCGTTGACACAGGTCAACCCGCGGCCCAATACGTTCATCGTACTGCTTATCGATGAGCATCGGCGGCAAGGCGACCGAACGGAGCCATGACGCGGTCATAGCCGCTGCCAAACGGGGGCGCGCTTGTCCAAGAACGCGTCGATGCCTTCGGCGGCGTCGGGTTCGAGCAGGTTGCACGCCATCGCTTCCCCGGCCGTTTCATAGGCGCCCGCCAGCCCGCGGTCGATCTGCTGGTAGAACGCGCGTTTGCCCAGCGCGACCACGGCCGGACTCCTGGCTACGATCACGTCGGTGAATTGTTTCACTTCGGCGTCCAGACCCGCCTCGGGCACCACGCGGTTGACCAGTCCCCAGGCGAGCGCCGTCCGGGCATCGATCATCTCCCCGGTCAGCAGCATTTCCATTACCCGCTTGCGCGCGATATTGCGCGCGACGCCGACGGCCGGCGTTGAGCAGAAGACGCCGACGTTCACGCCCGGCAGCGCGAACTTCGCGGTGTCGGCGGCAACCGCGAGGTCGCACATCGACACGAGTTGGCAGCCGGCGGCGGTGGCAATGCCGTGAACCCGGGCGATGACCGGCTGGGGCAGCTGGGTCAGCTTTTGCATCATCCGGCCGCAGGCGGCGAAGAGCTCGCGCTGCCAGTCGAGATCGGGATGAGCGCGCATTTCCTTCAGGTCGTGTCCGGCGCAGAATCCCCTGCCCTTGGCCGCGATGACGACGGCGCGAACGCTGCCATCGTCGGCGATCTCATCGAGCGCCACTTCCAGCGCGGCGATCATCGGCCGCGACAGCGCGTTGAAGCGCTCGCCACGGTTCAGCGCCAGCGTGGCCACGCCGTCCCGCGAGCTCACCAGCACATACGGTTGCACGCCGGCTTCCACTGTTGCTTCCATCGTGAACTCCCACTGGAAATTCGGTGTTCGCCGGTCATGCGGGGCCAGACCGCCGCCGCGCGAGTGGGTATGATACGCCGCCGGCCTGCCCACTTTTCATGCCGGCCAAGCTCCCATTCCTGACGTCAACGCGCGACTGTCGTGAGCGACCAATGAGCGGCAAGTCTCAACTTCTCGCGGTTCCCTATGCTTCGGCCGCGGCATTGCGCGAACGCATCACCGCGGATTACCGTTGCGACGAGGCCGGCGCGGTCCTCGCATTGGCCAGGGAGGCCCGCCTATCGCCCGGCGAACTGGCGACGACGCAGCGGCTCGCCACCACGCTGGCCGAAGGCGTCCGCGCATCGCGCACGACTTCCGGCGGCGTCGACGCGCTGATGCTTGAATTCTCGCTCGAGTCGCGCGAAGGTATCGCGCTGATGTGCCTTGCGGAAGCGCTGCTGCGCATACCAGACGCCGCTACGCGCGACCGCCTGATCCGCGACAAAATCGCGCAGGGCGACTGGCGCTCGCACATTGGGCGCAGCCCGTCGCTGTTCGTGAACGCCGCCGCATGGGGACTGCTGGTCACCGGCAAGCTCGTCGACTCGCGCAGCGATTCGGCGATGGAACAGGCATTGGCTTCGCTGCTGCGCAAGGGTGGCGAGCCGCTGATCCGCAAAGGCGTGGACCTCGCGATGAGACTGCTGGGCAAGCAGTTCGTGACCGGCAGGACCATCGACGAGGCGCTGGTCAATGCGCGCCCACGCGTCGCGCGCGGCTACTGCTACTCCTTCGACATGCTGGGCGAGGCCGCGCTGACCGCGGACGATGCGCGGCACTATTTCACAGCCTATGAAACCGCGATCCACGCGATCGGCAAAGCCAGCGCGGGCGCGGGCATCTATGCCGGACCGGGCATCTCGATCAAGCTGTCGGCGCTGCACCCGCGCTTTTCCCGCGCGCAACGCGACAGGACGCTCACAGAGTTGGTCCCGACAGTCGCGCGCCTCGCGTTCCTCGCGCGTGGCTACGACATCGGCTTCAATATCGACGCGGAGGAAGCGGACCGCCTGGACCTGACGCTTGACATTCTGGAAGCGCTGGCCGGCGATCCCGCCCTTGCCGGATGGAATGGCCTGGGCTTTGTCGTGCAGTGCTATCAGAAGCGCGCCCGCGCCGTCATCGACTGGCTGGTCGATCTCGGCCACCGGCACCAGCGGCGCCTCATGGTGCGGCTGGTCAAGGGCGCCTACTGGGACGCGGAAATCAAGCGCGCCCAGGTCGACGGCCTGGCCGGGTACCCGGTCTTCACGCGCAAGGTCCATACGGACGTCGCCTATCTGGCGTGCGCTAGGGCCCTGCTGGCGGCGCAAGACGCCATCTATCCGCAGTTCGCGAGTCATAACGCATTCACGATCGCGGCCGTCCGCGCACTCGCGCGCGATGGCACCTTCGAATTCCAGTGCCTGCATGGCATGGGGGAGAGCCTGTTCGACCAGGTCGTCGGCCAGGAGAACTGGGGCAGTGCCTGCCGCATCTATGCTCCGGTGGGCTCGCATGAAACGCTGCTGGCCTACCTGGTGCGGCGCCTGCTCGAGAACGGGTCCAACTCGTCGTTCGTGAATCGCATCGTCGATCCTTCCGTGGCGATCGCCGATCTCGTCGCCGATCCGGTCGCCCGCGCCCTTGAAACCGGAGGCTCGCCACATCCGCGCATTCCCTTGCCGATCGCGCTGTTCCCGGATCGCAGAAACTCTCGGGGCATCGATTTCTCCGACGAAACGGCGCTGCGCGAGCTCGACGCCGACCTGGCCCGCGTACCCGAACGCATTGCGGCGGCGCCGATGCTGGGCGACGCGGCAGCCATGCAACCGGGCGGCACCGTGACGATCACCAATCCGTGCGACCGTCGCGACGTCGTCGGCACCGTCGTTGAAGCCACGACGCTGGATGCGACGCGCGCGGTCGATCTGGCCGTTGCCGCAGTTGCCGCGTGGTCCGGCGTTTCGGCTACCGAGCGCGCCGCATGCCTGGAGCGCGCGGCCGACCTCATCGAAAGCGAGCGCGCAACGCTGATCTCACTGGCCACCCGCGAGGCGGGCAAGACGCTGGCCAATGCGGTCGGCGAAGTGCGCGAAGCCGCCGATTTCTGTCGCTATTACGCGCAACAGGCTCGGCAAACGCTGGATGGCGCCGGCTCGCTGGGACCGATCGTCTGCATTGCGCCGTGGAATTTCCCGCTGGCCATATTCGTCGGACAGGTCAGCGCGGCACTCGCCGCGGGCAATCCCGTGCTGGCAAAACCCGCCGAGCAGACGCCGCTGATCGCAGCTGCGGCTGTGCAGCTGTTTCATCGCGCCGGCGTGCCGCCTGCGGCGCTGCAATTGCTTCCGGGGCGCGGCGAGACCGTCGGCGCCGCGCTGGTCGCCGATCCGCGCATTGCCGGCGTCCTCTTCACCGGCTCCACGGCGGTGGCGCAGATCATCAATCGCTCGCTCGCGCAGCGCTCCGACGACGCGCTGCTGGTCGCCGAGACCGGCGGCCAGAACGCGATGATCGTCGACAGCTCGGCGTTGTCCGAGCAGGTCGTTTCGGATGCGATCACGTCGGCTTTCGACAGCGCGGGCCAGCGCTGTTCCGCATTACGCATCCTCTGCCTGCAGGAAGACATTGCCGACCGGGTGATCGAGATGCTGAAAGGCGCGATGCGGGAACTGCGCATCGGCGACAGCGCGCACCTCGACACCGACATCGGTCCGGTCATCGATGCGGAAGCACGGATGGCGCTCGATGCGCACGTGGCCCGGATGCGTGCCGCAGGCGCCGACGTGTTCCAGTTGCCGCTGGCCGAGGCGTGCCGTCACGGAACCTTCTTTCCGCCGACGCTGATCACAATTCCGGATCTTCGCGCGCTGACGTCAGAGGTGTTCGGCCCGGTGCTTCATGTCGTGCGCTACGGGCAGGGTCAACTGACGAAGCTGCTCGACGCGATCAATGCCACGGGCTACGGCCTGACCCACGGCGTGCAAACGCGGATCGACGAAACCGTCGAGGCCATCTGCGCGCGTGTTCGCGCCGGCAACATCTACGTCAACCGCAACATCGTCGGCGCCGTCGTCGGCGTGCAGCCGTTTGGCGGCGACCGCCTGTCGGGTACCGGCCCCAAGGCGGGTGGACCGCATTACCTCGGCCGGCTCGTCAGCGGGCCGCCACCGCCGCTTCCCCCCGACGTGAATGCCGGAGAGTCGCTGCCCGGCCCGACCGGGGAAACCAACACGCTGTACCTGCGTCCACGGGGCCGGGTCGCCTGTGTTGCGGATAGCGAAAAGGCACTGACCGACCAGGTCCGTGCCGCAACGTCGACCGGCAACGTCGCCTTGCTGCCCGCGTCGGCGTTGAGCGAGCGCGTGCGCAATGCCGACGGCGGCGCCTGCGAACTCGTCGCCGATCCGCTGGCCGCCGAACCCGATGCGGTGCTGTTCGCGGGTGCAGCCAAGAACGCGCAGGAACTGCGTCGGCGACTCGCGGCGCTCCCCGGATCCATCGTCCCGGTCATCGTCGCTGGCGCCGACGGCTACGACTGGACCCGGCTGGTCTGCGAACGCACGATCACGATCAACACGACCGCGTCGGGAGGCAACGCGTCGTTGCTGTCGTTGACCGAAACGCCGGGTTGATGCAGGTCATCGACGCGGCGACGATTCGCGCGCGCCTGCCCTGGCCGCGCATGCTGGCGACACTCGACGATGCGCTGCGCTCCGAAGTGCATGCGCCGCTGCGCGTCAATCACGCCGTCGACGTGCCAGGCCTTCCGGCTGCGTCGCTGTTGTTGATGCCCGCCTGGCGCACCGGTCGCCATGTCGGCGTCAAGCTGGTCACGGTGTTTCCCGGCAATACGACGCGCGGCGAGCGATCGGTGTCCGCCGTCTATGTGCTGTTCGACGCAACGAACGGCGTGCCGGTGGCAACGCTGGACGGCGAAGAGCTCACCGTGCGAAGAACCGCCGGGGCGTCCGCCTACGCCGCAAACCGGCTCGCCCGGCCCGACGCGCGCCGCCTCGCGATGGTCGGTGCCGGTCGCCTGTGCCCGGTTCTCATCGACGCGCACCGGCACGTGCGTCCCATCGATCACGTGACCATCTGGAGCCGCACCATCGCGCATGCGGAGCGGACTGCCGAGGAGTGCAGGCGCGGAGGCATTCCGGCACGCGCCACGGAGGATTTGGAAAACGCGGTCGCAACCGCGGACATCGTTTCGTGCGCGACACTGTCGACGTCGCCGCTCGTGCTCGGCCGCTGGCTCGCTCCCGGCACGCATCTCGATCTGGTTGGCGCCTTCAAGCGGCATATGCGCGAGACCGACGACGCGGCGATGCAGCGCGCCGACCTGATCGTCGTCGATGACCGGCAGGCCGCGCTCGCTGAGGGCGGCGATGTCGTGCAGGCGATCGCCAGCGGCGCGATTGCCGAAACCAAGGTCGCGGCGGAACTTCGGGACTTCGCGCGCGGCACGCATGCCGGACGCAGGCGCGACGACCAGGTAACGGTCTTCAAATCCGTCGGCTTCGCCCTCGAGGACCTGGCCGCGGCCGAGGCCGTGGTGACGGCAAGCTGACGCCGAACGCTACCGGATCGCCGACGCCGATTTGACCTGTTGGCGCAACAGGAATTTCTGGATCTTGCCGGTGGAAGTCTTCGGGACTTCGCCGAACACGATCCGGTTCGGGGCTTTGAATCGCGCCAGGTGTTCTTTGCAATGTGCGATGAGTTCCGCCTCGGTGGCGACGGCGCCGGGCCTCAACTCGACGAAGGCGCACGGCGTCTCGCCCCACTTGGGATCGGGCTGCGCCACGACGGCCGCAGTCAGCACGGCGGGATGGCGATAGAGCACGTCCTCGACCTCAATCGAGCTGATGTTTTCGCCGCCCGAGATGATGATGTCCTTGGAACGGTCCTTGATCTTCACGTAGCCATCCGGCTGCATCACGGCCAGGTCTCCCGTGTGGTACCAGCCGCCGGCGAACGCTTCGTCCGTCGTCCTTGGATTCTTGAGGTAGCCCTTCATCGTGATGTTGCCGCGGAACATGATCTCGCCCATCGTCTCGCCATCCCACGGCACCGGCTGCATGGTTTCCGGATCCAGCACGGTCATGCCTTCCTGGCACGTGTAGCGGACACCTTGCCGGCCGTTGCGTTCGGTGCGCGCGCCGATGTCGAGCTCGTCCCATTCGGGATGCTTGGCGCACACCGAGGCAGGGCCGTACACCTCGGTCAGCCCGTAGACGTGCGTGATGTCGAAGCCCATGCGCTCAGCGCCTTCGATCATGGCGGCCGGCGGCGCGGCCGCCGCGACCAGTCCATGCACCTTGTGCGCGATGCCGCGCTTCATTTCCTCCGGCGCGCTGATCAGCAGCGAATGAACGACCGGCGCGCCGCAATAATGCGTCACCGAATGCTCGCGAATGGCGTCGAAGATCGCCTTGGCCTCGACGCGCCGCAGGCACACGTTGGTCCCCGCGATGGCGGCCACCGTCCACGCGAAGCACCAGCCGTTGCAATGGAACAGCGGCAAAGTCCACAGGTAGACCGCGTGCCGGGGCATGCCCCAGTCGATGATGTTGGACAGCGCATTGAGATAGGCGCCGCGGTGATGGTAGACGACGCCCTTGGGATTGCCCGTGGTGCCGGACGTGTAGTTGAGCGAGATCGCATCCCATTCGTCGCCCGGCGGCGCCCACGCGAACGCCGGATCGCCTTCGGACAGCAGCGTTTCGTAATCGGTCTCTCCCAGCAGTTCGCCGCCCGGACCCTCGAAATCGGCGATGTCGATCACCAGCGGCGCCACCGGCAGCAGCTTCAGCGCCTTAGCCACCGTCGGCGCGAACTCGGTGTCGGTCAGTAGGACCTTGGCCTCGCCATGCTCGAGCATGAACGCGATCGCCTCTGCGTCGAGTCGCGTGTTGAGCGTATTGAGCACGCCGCCCATCATCGGCACGCCGAAGCTCGCCTCGATCATTTCGGGCGTGTTGGCGAGCATGACGGCGATCGTGTCTCCCTTGCCGAACCCGCGCCTGGCAAGCGCGGAGGCGAGCCGCCGCGAACGCGCATAAGTCTCTTCCCACGTGTAACGGCGCCCGCCGTGGATGACGGACACGCGATGCGGCCAGATATACGCCGTGCGCGCGATGAACGACAGCGGCGTCAACGGCGCATGATTGGCGGCGTTGCGGTCGAGATGCAGTTCGTAGGGGTTCACGGCGTTCTTCCTCCCGGTGCGTTGCCGGATGTCCATCCTAGCAAATGTGCAACCGCGCGCGATGTCCGCTTGCTCCGAACTGCCGATTTCGCTACCCTCGATCTCCTTCCCAACGCTTCCAGTCTGCAGCAGCCATGGGACATCGCCTGTCGAAGATCGTGACGCGCACCGGCGATGCCGGCGAAACGGGCTTGGGGGACGGCTCGCGCGTATCCAAGGAATCGCCGCGTATCGAGGCGATCGGGACGGTCGACGAACTCAATTCGGCAGTCGGCGTGATGCTTGCCGAGCCGCTGCCCGAAGTGATTGCGGCATGCCTCGTCGACGTACAGCACGATTTGTTCGACCTGGGAGGCGAGTTGTCGATTCCCGGTTACGCCGCGGTGACGGACGCGCACGTCGCGCGCGTCGAGGCGGCGGTCGAGACATTCAACGCCGACCTCGCGCCGCTCAAGGAATTCATCCTTCCGGGCGGCACGCGGGCGGCCGCGCTCGCGCACGTCGCGCGCACGGTGTGCCGGCGCGCCGAACGCTCGCTGATCCGGCTTGCGGCAGTGGAGGCGGTCAGCGAGCATTCGCGCATCTATCTCAACCGCCTTTCGGACCTCCTGTTCGTGCTCGCCCGCGCCATCAACCGCGCCAGCGGCAGCCCGGACGTGCTGTGGCGAAAGGCCCGCCTGCAAAGTGGCTGAATCCGGCAAGTCCCCGGAGCGAAACGTCCGCCTCGCGGCGCTGATGTCCCGGGTCGCGCTGGGCGACCAGGCCGCCTTTGCCGAGCTGTACGCACAGACGTCCTCGCATCTATACGGGGTCGCCGTGCGTATCCTTAAGGACGGCGCGCTGGCCGAGGACATCCTGCAGGAGGCATTCGTGAGCGTGTGGCACCACGCCGGCTCCTACGACGCGGCCAAGAGCCAGCCGTCGACGTGGCTTGCCGCCATCATCCGCAACCGGTGCCTGGATCTCATGCGCCGGCGCGAAATTGATACCGTCACGATGACGTCGGATGACGACGACGGCAGGGAGTTCGACCTGCCGTCCGGCGATCCGACGCCCGTGGAAATGCTGTTGGCGGGCGCCGAGGCACAGGCAGTGCGCGATTGCGTGGACGCGCTCGATGCCGGCCCGAAGCAAGCCATCGCACTCGCGTTCTACCAGGGGTTGTCGCACGCCGAAGTGGCCGAGCACCTGCGGCAGCCTCTGGGGACGGTCAAATCCTGGGTGCGCCGCGCGCTGGAACGGTTGAAGGGCTGCCTCGACCGTGTCGGATTATGTTCGCAACTGAGGCACGCAACTGAGAAAAGCAATTAGAAGAACGCGATGAACCTGTCACGCCCCGACCGACCGCAACGCCTAGATGCGCTGGCCGCCGAATACGCACTCGGTACGCTGTCCGCGCGTGCGCGCCTGCGGCTGGCGCGCGCCGCCGCCAGCGACGGCGCGGTCGCCGCAGCGATTCGTGAATGGGAAATGCGTCTCGCGGTGCTGGCCGAGGGCATCGCGCCGGTCACACCGCCGCCGCGCGTGTGGGCCGGAATCGTCTCCCGGCTTGGCCTTGCCGGGTCTGCAGTGGCGACCGCGGGTGTCCCGTGGTGGGCACGCGTGACGTTCTGGCGGCGCTTCGCGCTCACCAGCTTTGCCTTGGCGCTTGCATTCGGCGTCACGCTCTTCACGCCCGGGCCCAAGGCGCCGGAACAACCCATCGTCACCGTGCTGGCGGGTCCCGACGCCAAGCCGGTGCTGATCGCGTCCGTGTTGCGGGGCGAGCGCACGATGACCATCAAAGTGGTCGGAGCCGCGGCCGTACCGCCCGGCAAGTCCTTGGAATTGTGGATGCTGCCCGACGGTTCGGCGCCAAAATCGCTGGGCGTGATACCGGACAGCGGCGTAGGCCGTGTCGCCCTCCCCTCCGCGGCTGACGCGGCGCTGGCCAATGTCCCGGCGCTCGCGGTCAGCCTGGAACCGGCGGGCGGATCGCCCACGGGCGCGCCTACGGGCCCGGTCCTCTACTCAGGCAAGGTCGAGCGCTTCTACTAGGGCCCTTCCAGTTCGGTGCGTCGTTTCGCGCCGGCCCGCGGTAGTCTAATATCCGGTCTCCTGTCCGGCCGTTCCTTTCGGCCGGAGGAACCGTGCTGCGAATCGGAATGCCGGAGCGCCTGATGTCCGTGCCATCGAACAACAACAAGAAGAAGACGGTACGGCCTGTAAAGCGTGCGGCGTCCAAGGCGCCACCGGCGGTCTCCCAACGCGTCGCCGACCTGGCATGGACCGGCCAGCATGGCACCGCCATCGAACTGGCCGCGTCGTCGCTCGCCAAGTCCGACCTGACGATTCCCGAGCGGATCGACCTGCTGGACCTGCGCGCGGAGTCGCACATTGCGCAAGGCGATTTCGACGCCGCCGATGCGGATGCGACGGCAATGCTCGAGCTGGCCCGCCGCGCACGCAAGCCGGCGTTGCTCGCGCAGGCGCTGAATCGTCGCGCCATCGTCGAGATTCGCAACGGGAATTCGCGGGACGGGGCGGTCACCGCAGCCGACGCAGTGAAGGCGGCGCATGAAGCACGCCAACCGGGATTGGAGTCGACCGGCACTCTATCGCCTTGCCGAAGCGCAATTCCGCCTTCGGCTGAATGAAAAGGCGGCAAAGACGGCCGCTCAGGCCGCAAAGCTGTTCAAGGCGCAGGGCAACGTTGCCGGGCAAGGCCGTGCCCTGTGGGCGATGGCGGCCGCGCGCAGTGGCCAGGGTCATGCTCAGGAAGCCGCTCGCATACTGGATGAAGCGGTGGCATTGGCGCGGCGATGCGGCGACCTCTACGGGCTGGGCAACGCGCTCAACATGCAGACGTTCAACGAGCCCGACATCGCCAAGTCGCTGCAACTGCTCCAGCAATCGCTGGGCGCCTTCGACGCCGCCGGCTACGCCGACCGGCAGGGCGTCATCATGCACAACCTCGGCCTCGCCTATTTCAAGCTGGGACTCTATCGGCGCGCCCGCCGCCTGCTGCTCAAGGCCGACGCCATCTCCCAGGGCACTCAGCCGAAGGGCGGGCGCCGGCAACACGCGGTTCATGCTCGCGCTGGCGGAGCATGAGATCGGGAATGCCGAAGCGGCGCGCGCCTACATGCAGGAGTCCATCGCCATGCATGAAGCGCAGCGCGACGCCCGCCGCGGCCTGTACCGGCCGCTGGGTGAGGGACAAACGGCATTGTCGGAGGGTGATGCCCGCGCTGCGGTGCGAAACTTGAGCGAGGCGGCGGAGGCCCTTCGCGACATGGACGAGGAGTCGCTCGAAACCAGCACGCTGACTCTCCTAGCGCGGGCGCATCTGGATGCGGGCAATGCACAGGCAGCTCTCACCGCCAGCGAGCGCGCGACCGGTATTCACCGAGCGCATGGCCTCGTCGAGATGGAAGACCTGGACAGACCGTCGTTGTGGTTGCGGCACAGCCAGGCGCTCGCCGCCAATGGCAAGGCCACCGCCGCGCGCGATGCGCTGGCCAAGGCGTATCGCTTCCTGGTCGAGCCGATCGCCGGATTGAGCGACGAGGGACTGCGGCGCAACTATCTGAACAAGGCCGATACGCACCGCGAGATCGTCGCGGCTTGGCTGGCGGACGCCGGCAACCGTGGATCGGGGCCGAAGCGGCGCATCGCTCACCTGGCCGGCAAGACCAGCCTGCGGGAGCCGTTCGAGCGATTGGTGGACACCGGCTTGCGCCTGAACGAATTGCGCAGCGCCAGCGAGCTGCATGAGTTCCTCATCGACGAGGCCACCGAGCTATCCGGCGCCGAGCGCGTCCTGCTGGTGCTCGAGTCGCCGCAGGGACCGCAGCTCGCCGGCTCGCTGGTTCCGAAGGGCGAGGATGCGGACGCACTCCTGCGCGAGGTCGCGCCCGAACTGACGGACATGCGCCGCACACGCGCGGTCAGTCTCACCTTCATTCCCGAAAGGGCAGACCAGCTGAAGCAGCGTTCGCGCATCGTCGCGCCGCTAATCGCGCAGAAGGAGCTGCTGGGCTACCTGTACGCCGACATCGACGGTGCCTATGGACGCTTCAACGACGCCGACCGCGACCTGCTGGGCATGCTGGCGAGCCAAGCGGCGGTGGCGCTGGACAACGCGCAGTGGTCGCAAGGACTGGAACAGAAAGTCGCCGCGCGCACGGAAGAGTTGCAGGCGTCCAACGCGCTGATCGAGCAGCGCGCCAACGAGCTCGCGATCATCAACAGCGTGCAAGGGGCGCTGGCTGCGGAGCTCAACATGCAGGGCATCTATGACGCGGTCGGCGACAAGATTCGCGAGATCTTCAATCGGGCGGATGTCGGCATCCGCATCTACGACCCGACGACGGACCTGCTTCACCTTCCGTACACCTACGAGAACGGAGAGCGGCTGCACATCCCGTCGGAGCCGCTAGGCGCCACGGGGTTCACGACGCACGTGCTGCGCACCTCCCAGACGCTGGTAATCAACGAGCGCATGGCCGAGGAAATGGCGCAATACGGCAGTACCCTGATCGAAGGTACGCAGTCGGAAAAATCACTGGTCCTCGTGCCGATGATCTCTGGCGGCGGGGCGCGGGGTGTGATCTGTCTCATGGACATGGAGCGCGAGCACGCGTTCAGCGACTCCGACGTGCGCCTGTTGCAGACGCTGGCCGGTGCCATGAGCGTGGCCCTTGAGAACGCGCGCCTGTTCGACGAGACGCAGCGGCTGCTCAAGGAAACCGAGCAGCGCGCCGCCGAGCTGGCGATCGTCAACAGTGTTCAGGAAGGACTGGCAGCGCAGCTGGACTTTCAGGCGATCATCGACCTGGTCGGCGATAAGGTCCGCGAAATTTTTGGCACCGCAGACATGTCGATCGCGCTGCTCGACAAGCGCAGCAACCTCATCGTGATGCCGTACTACCTCGAACACGGCGAGCGGTTTGCGGTAGACGCGTTTCCCCTGGGCGTCGGGCTGACCGGACACGTGATCAAGACGCGCGCGCCGCTGGTCATCAGCGACAACTTCATGGAGCGCGCGCGGCAATATGGCGCGCAGCTCATCGGCGACGAGACCGTCGCCGACATCGGGAAGAGCTACCTGGGCGTGCCGATCCTGTCGGGCGATGAAGCACGCGGTGTGATCGCACTGTACAGCAGCCGCGAAAATGCCTTCGACGAGCCGAGCGTCAAGCTGCTGACAACGCTTGCCAGCAGCATGAGCGTGGCTCTGCAGAACGCGCGCCTGTTCGACGAGACGCAGAGCCTGCTGAAGGAGACCGAGCAGCGCGCGGCCGAACTCGCCGTGATCAACAGCATCCAGGAAGGCATGGCGGCGGAGCTCGATTTCCAGGCGATCATCGACCTGGTGGGGGACAAGCTGCGCGTCGTCCTGAAGAGCGACGACCTCAGCATCACCTGGTACGACGCCGAAGCCAATCGCCTCCAGGATCTCTACAGCGTGGAACATGGCAAGCGTCTTGCACCGGGAGGACCGCGCACGCCGAAACCTGATGGTCCCTTCGCGCGAATGATGCGTGCGCGGCGGGCGCGGGTCTTCAACAATCCCGCGGAAATCAAGGCTGAAGGATTCGTGGTCCATCCAGGAACCGATGCCGGCACGCTCTCGCTCGCGAGCATTCCGATCCTCAGCGGGGACCGCGTTCTCGGCGAGATCATTCTGGAAGACTACCAGCGCGAAAACGCGTTCGGCGAGGCGGAAGTACGACTGCTGAGCACCGTCGCCGCCAGCATGGGTGTGGCCCTGGAGAACGCACGCCTGCTCGACGAGACGCAGCGCCTGCTCAAGGAAACCGAGCAGCGCGCCGCCGAGCTCGCAGTGATCAACAGCATCCAGGAGGGTACGGCAGCCGAACTCGACTTCCAAGCCATCGTCAACCTGGTCGGCGACAAGCTGCGCGAAGTGTTCAAGACCGGTGACATCGGAATCCGCTGGCACGACGCCAAGGCAAACCTGATTCATTACCTGTACGAATATGAGCATGGCACGCGACTCACGATCCCTTCGGCAGTGCCCGCGCCCGACGGCGTGTTCGCCCGGATGTTGCAGACGCGCCAGCCCGTAGTGAAGAACACGCTCGCCGAACTCGAGGGAGGGAGGATCGTTCCCGGGACCGACTCTGCCAAGGCCATGGTCTCCGTCCCGATCCTGGGCGGCGACCGCGTGCTCGGCACGATCCTTCTGGAAAATCACGAGCGCGAGAACGCCTTTGGCGATGCCGAGGTGCGCCTGCTCTCCACGGTGGCAGCGAGCATGGGCGTGGCGCTGGAGAATGCGCGACTGTTCGACGAGACCCAGCGCTTGTTCAAAGAGAGCGAGCAGCGCGCGGCGGAGCTGGCGATCATCAACAGCGTGCAGCAGGCGCTGGCGGCCGAACTCAACATGCAGGACATCTACGACGCGGTCGGCGACAAGATCCGCGAAATTTTCCATCAGGCCGACATCGGAATCCGAATCTACGACCCGCAAACCGGGTTGATCCATTTTCCCTATTTGACAGAGAGCGGGAAGCGAATAGAGATCGATTCCGTGCCGCTTCCCGAGCGGGGGTTCGGCCCGCACGTCCTGCGCACGCGCGAGACGTTGGTCGTCAACGAGAACATGGCGCAGGAGTCCGAGAAATACGGGAGCTTCACGCATCCCGGCACGCGGTCCGAGAAGTCGCTGGTCATGGTCCCGCTCATTGCGGGTGCGCAGGCGCGGGGGTTGATTGCCCTGCTCGACATGGATCAGGAGCATGCCTTCAGCGATTCGGACGTGCGCCTCCTGCAGACGCTGGCCAACAGCATGAGCGTCGCGCTGGAGAACGCGCGGCTGTTCGATGAGACTCAGCGCCGCACGCGCGAGGCAGCCGCGCTCGCCGAAGTCGGCCGTGACATCTCGTCGACGCTCGATTTCACCAAGGTCATGGATCGCATCGCGCAGCATGCCAAAGACCTGCTGAACGTCGACACCAGCGCGATCTTCCTGCCCAGCGACGACGGCGCGAACTACCGCGCGATCGTGGCGGTCGGGGACATTGCCGAAGCGCTGCGGGAGACCGAGATCGAATTCGGCGTGGGCATCATCGGCAGCCTGGTCGAAAGCGGACGCGCAGAATACATCAACGACACCAACGCCGATCCGCGCGGCATCCAGATAACCGGCACCGACAAGGAGGACAACGAACGCATGATGGTCGCGCCGCTGCTCGCCGGCAGCAAGGTCAAGGGTGTGATGTCGGTGTGGCGGACCGGAGGCGTGCCGTTCAGCGACAGCGACCTCGACTTTCTGGTCGGCCTGTCGCTGCAAGCCACGGTTGCCATAGAGAACGCTCGGCTGTTTGCGGAATCCGAGAAGCGCGCGACGGAACTCGCCACGATCAACACCGTATCCCAGCAGCTGGGCGGCAAGCTCGAGCTGGCCCCCCTGCTCGACTTGGTCGGCGAGCAGATCCGGACGGTGTTCAACGCCGATGTCGCCTACGTCGCGCTGTACAACCCCGATACTGGCATCATCGACTTCCCCTACCAATACGGCGACGACCTCAAGCCGATCAAGTTCGGCGAAGGCCTCACCAGCCGGATCATCCAGTCGGGCAAGGCGCTCATCATCAACCACGAGGCCGACCGGCGCGGGCTCCAGTTAGGCGCCAAGGTCGTCGGCAAACAGGCGCAGTCGTATCTTGGCGTGCCCATTCCGGTGGGCGGCGCGAGCCTGGGCGTGATCAGCGTGCAGAGCACAAGAAAGGAAGGCGTCTACGGCGCGGATGACGAGCGCCTGCTGTCGACGATCGCGGCCAACGTCGGCGTCGCGCTGCAGAATGCCCGCCTGTTCAATGAGACGCAGGAAGCGCTTGCGCACCAGACTGCATCCACCGACATCCTGCGCGTGATCAGCAGTTCGCCCACCGACGTGCAACCTGTCTTCGATGCGATCGTTGGTACCGCGGTGCGGCTGCTGGCGTGCGACTGGGCCGCGCTGCTGCGCCGCGACGCCAACACCTTCGCCTCGGTCGCGTCGGCCACTCCGGGTGGCGCGCCCATGGAACTGGGCGCAGCGGTCGCGCCAATCGATGCCGCCGCGAATTTCCCGTCGCGTGCCATCCTCAGCAAGTCGATGCTGCACATTCCGGACTGGAAGGCGATCGACCTGCCCGCGAACGAACAGCAAATCCATGCCATGACCGGCGTCAACTCGTCGCTCATGCTGCCGCTGCTCCGCAAGGACGAGTGCATCGGCGTGCTGGCGCTAGCGCGCGACAAGGCTGGCGCGTTCGGCGACAAGGAAATCGCGCTCGCCAAGTCGTTCGTCGACCAGGCCGTGATCGCGATCGAGAACGTGCGCCTGTTCAACGAGACGCGTGAGGCGCTGGAGCAGCAGACGGCGTCGGCCGAGGTGCTGCAGGTGATCAGCGGCTCGATGGCGGATGCCATGCCGGTTTTCGAGAAGGTGCTGGACAGCTGCCAGCGCCTGTTCGGAACGCACGAAATGGGAATCTGCCTCGAGCACGACGGCATGATCGACTTCCCGGCGTACCGCGGCGCGTTCGGCAACATGGTGAAGGAGTACTATCCGCGCCCGCTGGAAGGCTCGATCAGCGAAAGCGCGATGCGCAAGGGCGAGGTCGTGCACATCCCCGACGCCTCCGCCGTGGCCGACGTCCCGCGCTACGTGCTCGACCTGGTCGGCCACGTCGGCGCCTTCTCGCTGATCAGCGCGCCGATGGTCTGGCAGGGCCGCGGCATCGGCACCATCGACCTCGTGCGCTCGCCGCCGCGCCCGTTCAGCGACAAGGAGATCGCGCAGCTGCGCACGTTCGCCGACCAGGCGGTCATCGCGATCCAGAACGCGCGGCTCTTCAACGAAACCAAGGAGGCGCTGGAGCGGCAGACGGCAACCGCCGACGTGCTGCAGGTGATCAGCGAATCGCCGACCGACGTGCAGCCGGTATTCGACACCATTGCCGAACGCGCGGCGAAACTGACGGGTGCCGAGTCGGGAATCGTGTTCCGCTTCGACGGCGAGCTGATTCACCTCGCGAGCTCGTACGCCCTCGACTCCGAATTCATCGACCTTCTGGCGACGCGATTGCCGGCGCGGCCCGACGCCTTCTTCATTTCGGCCGAGGCCATCCGGACCGGAGCCGTCGTCAACGTGCCGGACCTGCAGCAGCGCAGCGTCAACTCCCCTGCGCCGCCGGGCATGAAGGAGGTGGCCAGAAAGGCGGGCCTGCGCGGCGGCCTGGCGGTGCCGATGTTCCGCGACCGCCAGGTAGTCGGCGCCATCGCGATGTACCGCAGCAGGCCGGGCAAATTCGCCGACAACGAGGTCGACCTGTTGCGGACGTTCGCCGCCCAGGCGGTCATCGCCATCGAGAACGTTCGCCTCTTCAACGAGACGAAAGAAGCGCTGGCGCACCAGACGGCGACCTCGGACGTGCTGCAGGTGATCAGCGAATCGCCCACCGACGTGCAGCCGGTGTTCGACGTCATCGCCGAGCGCGCCGTGGCGTTGACCAACGCGCGTTATTGCCTGGTGACGCGGCTCGACGGTGACCTGTTGCAGCTGGTTACCGTGCATGGCGTCAGCGACGCCGGAACCACCGCCCTGCGCGCCGCGTGGCCGCAACAGCTGCAGAAGAGCACGTCGATTGCGGGACGCGCAATCCGCGAGCGCCAGGTCGTAAACGTGGCCGATCTCCTCGCGTTGTCCGACGAGGAGTACTCACACGAGATGAAGCGAGCCTGCGAGCTCGCGGGCTTCCGCAGCGGCCTGTCGGTGCCGCTCGTCCGCGACCAGCAGGTGATCGGCGCAATCACGGTCAACCGTGCCGAGACGGGTCTCTACGACGACAAGGAGGTGGCGCTGCTGCAGACGTTCGCGCGGCAGGCCGTAGTCGCCGTCGAGAATGTGCGGCTGTTCAACGAGACGCGCGAGGCGCTGGAGCAGCAGACCGCCACGTCGGAGGTTCTGCAGGTCATCAGCAGTTCCGTGGCAGACACGGCGCCGGTGTTCGAGAAGATCCTGGACAGCTGTCAGCACCTGTTCGCGACCGAGCAGCTCGGCATATTCCTGGCGAACGACGACAACCAGGTGCATGTCGGCGCGTGGCGCGGATCGGCGCTCGAGGCCGTGGCGCGCACGTTCCCCAAGCCGATCGATGAGACGATGACCGGCCGCGTCATCCGCGAGCGCCAGACGTACCACATCGGCGACACGTCGAAGATGTTTGATCCACCCGCAGCGGTGCGCGGCGTCATCGAGCTGTCCGGTCACGCATCCGTCGCGTGGGCGCCGATGCTGTGGGAGGACCGCGGGGTCGGGTCTATCTGCGCGATGCGCCAGCCGCCCAAGGCCTTCACCGACAAGGAACTGGCGCTGCTCAAGACATTCGGCGACCAGGCAGTGATCGCCATTCAGAACGCGCGCCTGTTCAACGAGACCAAGGAGGCGCTGGAGCAGCAGACGGCGACGGCGGAGGTGCTCGACGTGATCAGCCATTCGATGGCCGACGCGTCGCCGGTGTTCGAGAAGATCATCGAGTGCTGCGAGCGGCTCTTTTCGGCCGAAGCCTTTGCGCTGGGCATCGTCGACGGCGACGGGCGGCTGGCCCTCCCCGTCTATCGCCTCACCGCAGCCGCACGCGCATCATTGGGCGACGTCGCGGCCGCGAAGATCGAAGCGGAGACATCGGCGTCGTTCCCTCGACCGCTGGCGGGCACGCTGACCGAACAGGCAATTCGTTCCGGAAAGCTGGTCGAGATCCGCGACGTGACGGAGGGGGCCGACGCGACGCAGCCGGCCGTCAGGGCGGCCGCGCGGATGCAACTTGGGACGGCTGTGGTCGTCGCGCCGCTCATGTGGGAGGGCCGCGGCATCGGTTCTCTCACGATGATGCGCAGGGAGGTCGACGGCCTTCGCGACCGCGAAAACGCCCTGCTCCGCACGTTCGCGGACCAGGCGGTGATCGCGATCCAAAACGCGCGGCTGTTCAACGAGACCCGCGAGGCGCTCGAGCGGCAGACGGCGACGGCCGAAGTGCTCAACGCCATCAGCAACTCCGTGTCGGACACCGCGCCGGTGTTCGAGAAGATCCTCGACAGCTGCCAGCGCCTGTTCGCGAGCGAGCAGCTGGCGGTGATGCTGCTGCGCAACGACGGGCGCGTCTACCCGACCGCGTGGCGCGGCCCGTCGTTCGACAAGCTCGTCCGCGACGTGGGTTCCATGCCGCTGGAAGGGACGTTGACGGAGAAGGCCATCCGCGAGCGGCGCACGATCCAGGTCGACGAGACCGCTATGGCCCATGCCCGCCAGCCGGCCGCGCGCAAGCTCGCCGAGGAGATCGGCCCCTATACGGCGATGTACAGTCCGCTGATCTGGGAAGGGGACGGCATCGGTTCACTGTGCGTTTTCCGGCAGCCGCCCCGACCGTTCAGCGACAAGGAAGAGGCGCTGCTGCGCACGTTCTCCGACCAGGCGGTGATCGCGATCCAGAATGCGCGCCTCTTCCGGCAGACGCAGGAAGCGCGCGCCGCCGCGGAAGCCGCCAACGAGGCGAAGAGCTCGTTCCTGGCCACGATGAGCCACGAGATCCGCACGCCGATGAACGCGGTGATCGGCATGAGCGGCCTGCTGCTGGACACCAAGCTCGATGTCGAGCAGCACGACTATGTGGCGACGATCCGCGATTCCGGCGACGCGCTGCTCACGATCATCAACGACATCCTCGATTTCTCCAAGATCGAAGCCGGGCGGATGGACATCGAGGCGCATCCATTCGACCTGCGCGAATGCGTCGAGTCCGCGCTCGACCTCGTCAGCACGCGCGCGACGGAAAAGCACCTCGACATCGCATACGTCTACGAAGGCGACGTGCCGCCGGCCATCGTCGGCGACGTGACGCGGCTGCGGCAGATCATGCTGAACCTGCTTTCCAATGCCGTGAAGTTCACCGAGCGAGGCGAGGTCGTCCTGACGGTGACGGCGGAGAATGCCTCGCCTGGACGGGCCTCGCTGGCGTTCGCAGTGCGCGACACCGGCATCGGCCTCTCGGAGGAAGCCATGGGGCGACTCTTCCAGTCGTTCTCGCAGGCCGACTCGTCCACCACCCGCAAGTACGGCGGCACGGGACTCGGTCTCGCCATCAGCCGCCGTTTGGCCGAATTGATGGGCGGCCGGATGTGGGCGCAGAGCGACGGCCCCGGCAAGGGTGCGACGTTCCACTTCACCATCGAGGTGCCGACGGCGGAAGCTTCGCCTTCGCGCACGCGCGACTTCGTCGGCCTGCAGCCCGAGATCCAGGGCAGGCGCGTGCTGGTCGTGGACGACAACGCCACCAACCGCCGCGTGCTGGAGTTGCAGACCGCCAAGTGGGGCATGCAGTCGCGCGCGACGGAACGTCCCACCGAGGCACTGCGCTGGATCGACGCCGGCGAGGAATTCGACGTCGCTATCCTCGATATGCACATGCCGGAAATGGACGGCCTGACGCTGGCGAAGGAAATCCGCAACCGCCGGCCGACGCTGCCGCTGGTGCTGTTCAGCTCGCTCGGCCGCCGCGAGGCCGGCGACACCGAGGGCCTCTTCGCCGCGTACCTCGCCAAGCCGGTCCGACAATCGCACCTGTTCGACACGCTGGTCGGCCTGCTGGTGAAGGACGCGGCGCCCCGCGCGGCGCCGGCTCCGCCTAAGTCGCAGCTCGACCCGGGAATGGCCGCGGGTCACCCGCTGCGCATCCTGCTGGCGGAGGACAACGTCGTCAACCAGAAGCTGGCGATGCGCATCCTGCAGCAGATGGGTTACCGCGCCGACCTGGCGTCGAACGGCATCGAAGCCGTCGAATCGGTCCAGCGGCAGGCCTACGACGTGATATTGATGGACGTGCAGATGCCCGAGATGGACGGACTCGAGGCCTCGCGCCGGATTTGTGCGATGGCGGTTCCCGAACAGCGGCCGCGCATCGTCGCCATGACGGCCAACGCGATGCAGGGCGATCGCGAGATGTGCATGGACGCGGGGATGGACGACTACCTGACCAAGCCGATCCGCGTGGACCGGCTGGTCGAGGCGCTGTACCAGGTGCAAGCACGCAAGGACCGATGACATGAGTGAAACGATTGATCGCCCCACCTTCGAGGCCCTGCAGCAGACCGCCGGTGCGGAATTCGTGGGCGAACTGGTGGATACCTTCCTCAGCGAAGCGCCGCTGATGCAGCAGGACCTGCGCGCGGCGCTTGCCGCCGGTGACGCCGACCGGTTTCGGCGCGCCGCGCATTCGCTCAAGTCCAACAGCCTCACGTTCGGGGCCACCCGGCTCGGCGCCATGGCACGGGACCTGGAATTGGGTGGACTCGACCCCGTTCGCCAGGCCAATGCGCAGCCGCTGGATGCGCTGGCGCGCGAATATATGCAGGTCGCGGCGGCGTTGACGGAACTGCGCAATGCCTGAGGTGCGCGCGGAGGCCGCCCGCCTGCTGGTGGTGGACGACAACAAGGTCAACCGGCTGCTGCTGACGCGCAGCCTGGAACTGCATGGCCACCGCGTGGCGATGGCGGAAAACGGCCGCGTGGCACTGGAGATGTTGCGACGAGAGGCGTTCGACCTCCTGTTGCTCGACATGGAAATGCCGGAGATGGACGGCTTCCAGGTGCTCGAGCAGTTGATGAACGACCTGCAGCTGCGCGACCTTCCGGTCATTGTCACGTCGTCGCTCGAGGGTGTCGCCAGCGTCGTGCGCTGCATCGAGCTCGGCGCCGCGGACTACCTGTCCAAGCCGGTGAATCCGGTGCTGCTCAAGGCGCGCATCGACGCGAGCCTCGACAAAAAGCGGCTGCAGGACCAATTGAAGGAGATGGTGCGCAGGTTCGCCACGCCGGAAGTAGCGCAGGACATGCAGCAGTCGGGCTTCGCGCTGGGCGGCAAGCGGGTGTATGCGTCCGTGATGTTCTCGGACATCCGCGACTTCACGCCGCTGGCGGAATCGCAGTCGCCCGAGGAGACCATCGAACTGCTCAACACCTACTACACGCTGATGTTCGACGCGATCAGCGGGCACGGCGGCATCGTCAGCCAGATGATCGGCGACGGGCTGATGGCCATCTTTGGCGCGCCACTCCCGCTGCCGGACCACGAAGCGTGCACCGTGCGCGCGGCGCTGGAAATGATCGAGATGATCGGCATGTTCAACCAGGAGCGTACCGCGGCCGCCAAGACGCAAATCCGTATCGGCATCGGCATCGCGTCCGGCGAGATGGTCGCCGGTTACGCCGGCACCAGCAAGCGCGCGTCCTATACGTGCATCGGCGACACGGTCAACATCGCGTCGCGCCTGGAGTCGCACACCAAGATCGCCGGACGTGCCATCCTGATCGACGGTGCGACCCGCAACGCGTTGAAGTCAGGCGTGTCCGTCGAGCCACTCGGTCCCGTCGACATCAAGGGCAAGTCCGCGCCTGTGGAAGTATTCTCGGTGGTCCCCGGTCCCTAAGGCCAGCCCCGGCGCCCTCCAGGCCGGCCGGACACCCTGCGGTGCCCGGCCCTCATCGTTGTTCCCGACCTGGCGGTCAGCTCTTCTGCTTGTACACCGCGGGAACGTTCCACCGATTGGCGGCGGACTTGGCCGGACGCGTTCCCACGACTTCCACCGGGGGCAGCGTGACCAGTTGCGTCGGCGCCTGAACCTCCACGGCTTGGACCGCGACGGGCTGGATCGCATCGATCGCGGGGGGTGCGGCGGCGATGCCGGCAACGCCCCGCGCGGTCGTCACGGGTTGTCCCGGGAGCAGCACCGCGACCCCAATGGTCAGGGCGGTGGCGAAAACTGCAGCCACGGCGAACAGCGGAGATCGGCCGGGGTTGAATTCAGGATGCGTTGCGTTGGTCATGATGTCCTCGCTTCAGTCCGAATACAGTCCTGCTCCCGCATCGGGCGGGTCCGGGTTTCCCTGGTGCCTGGCTGTAGTTCGTGCCGGCTTTCTGTTGCTTATGCCCCGTTTGATGCACCCACCGGCGGATTCGGATTCACCGGAGGTCCCAAGGGGGCCGTTGCTGACAGGCTGAATCCTAGGCGGCGAACATGACACCCTCAAGAACCAGGCGACGAAGCGGAAAAATCGTGGCGTGAAAAGAAGGAGAGCGCGACGAAGTGGCGAAGCGGCACGCGGCAGCGCGACGGCTGCCGGGAAATTCCGACGTGGGTCAGGCGCCTTTCCGGACGACCTGGTCGATGGCGCCGAAGATGCTGCGGCCGGCCGCGTCGAACATCTCGATGCGCACGCGGTCACCGAAGCGCATGAACGACGTGGACGCCTTGCCGGCGAGGATTGTCTCCACGGTGCGCTGCTCGGCGATGCACGCGTAGCCGCGTCCTCCGGCCGCCGCAGGCCGTCCCGGCCCGCCGTTCTCCTTGTTGGAGACGGTGCCCGATCCGACGATGCTGCCCGCCTCGAGCTCACGGGTCTTGGCGACGTGCGCAACCAGCGTGTCGAAATTGAAGGTCATGTCGGTGCCGGCGTCGGGACGCCCGAAAAGCTCGCCATTGAAGTGCGTGACGAGAGCAAGATGCACCTTGCCGTCGCGCCACGCCTCACCCAACTCATCCGGCGTCACCGCCACCGGGGAAAACGCCGACGCGGGCTTCGACTGGAAGAAACCGAATCCTTTGGCCAGTTCCTGCGGGATCAGGTTGCGCAGGCTGACGTCGTTGACGAGCATGAGCAGGCGAATGTGCCGGCGCGCGTCGGCCGCCGCGGTACCCATGGGCACGTCGCCGGTGATCACCGCGATTTCCGCCTCGAAATCGATGCCCCACGCCTCGTCCATCAGCACGATATCCTCGCAGGCGCCGAGCATATGATCAGACGCGCCCTGGTACATCAGCGGATCGGTCCAGAACTCCGGCGGCATCGTGGCGCCGCGTGCGCGGCGCACCAGTTCGACGTGATTGACGTAGGCCGAACCATCGGCCCATTGATAGGCACGCGGCAACGGCGCCATCGCATGCGCCGCATCGAATGGCTCCGCGTCCGGCATCCGGCCCGCATTGAGCTCGGCGTAGATCGCGTTCAGCCCGGGTTCGGCGCCCGGCCAATGGTCGAGCGCCGCCTGCAGCGTGCGCGCGATTTCCGGCACCGCGACGCAGCGCGAGAGGTCGCGCGACACCACCACCAGGCGGCCGTCGCGCGTGTGGTCGTTCTGCGTCGCGAGTTTCATGCCTTCGCTCCCGATCCGGACTTGATGCGTTTCAGCTTGAAGCCCTGGGCAAGATCCTCCATCTCCCAGCCCGCTGCGACAAGCGCGGCGCGCAACCTGTCCGCCTCTGCCCAAGCCTTGCTGCGGCGGGCTGCGGCGCGCTCCTCGGCCAGCGCCTGCACCTCGGGTGGAACGGCTTCCTCGGTCGGCCGCCATTGCGCCAGGCGCAACCCCAGCACGTCATCGAACTTGATCAGCGTTGCCCGACGGATTGCAGGCGGGAGATCGCCGCGCAGCACTTCCCACGCCACGGCGAGTGCGCGCGGAACATTGAGGTCGTCGTTGATATCGTCGCTAAACCGCGTGACATAGGCCGCGTCCGGCTGCGCCGAGGACTCCGCAGGCAGTGCGTGGATGCCCTGGCGCATGCGGTCGAGCGCCGTCGTCGCCGCATCCAGCGCTTCCCAGGAGAAGCTCATCTGCGACCGATAGTGCGCGGTGAGGCAGAGGTAGCGATAGGCGAGCGGATCGTAGCCGCGCTCCTGCAACAGCGCGATCCGCAGGAAGTCGCCGGAGGACTTCGCCATCTTGGCGTCGTTGGTCGTCAGGAAATAGCCATGCATCCAGAAATTGGCCAGCCGCGTGCCGACGCGCGCCTCGGTCTGCGCGATCTCGTTGGTGTGATGGACCGGAATGTGGTCCTCGCCGCCGCAGTGGATGTCGAAGTAGTCGCCGAGGTACTTCTGCGCCATCGCCGAGCATTCGATGTGCCAACCCGGATAGCCGCGGCCCCATGGACTGTCCCATTCCATCTGGCGCTTCTCGCCCGGCGCCGTGAATTTCCACAGAGCGAAGTCGGTGGGATGGCGCTTTTCGCCCAAGTCCACCCGCTTGCCGGCTTCCTGGCCCTCGACGTTCAGGCGCGCAAGGTAGCCGTAATCCTTTTGCCGGGACGTGTCGAAGTACACGCCGTCGGCCGTCACGTACGCGAAGCCGTTCTTCTCGATATCGACGATGAATTCGATCTGTTCCCGAATGTGGTCGGTCGCGCGGCAGAGGATCGTCGGGTCCTCGATGTCGAGAAGCGCGAGATCGGCAAGGAACGCGTCGGTGTAGAGCCGCGCAATTTCCCAGGCCGTCTTGCCCGTCCGGCGCGCGCCCTTCTCCATCTTGTCTTCGCCGGTGTCGGCATCCGACGTCAGGTGGCCGACATCCGTGATGTTCATCACGTGCCTGACGGAATAATCGTTCCATTCCAGCACGCGCTTCAATACATCCTCGAACAGGAACGTGCGGTAGTTGCCGATGTGCTGGTAATCGTAGACCGTCGGTCCGCAGGTATACAGCCCGACGGGTCCGGGCGCGAGCGGCGCGAAGGGGCGCAGCGAGCGCGTGTAATTGTCGTAGAACTGCAGGGGAGCGGGCATGCGGCGATCGAGGATTAGGTCGCACAAAAAAGCCGCCGGTGATCGCGCTGGCGGCTTTCCCGATGCGTGCGGTCGATGGTATGCGAGAACCCAGGGGCTGGCAATCGTCCCCCTCAGCACCAGAGCATCGCACCGGCCGGCGCGATGCCGCAAGGTAGAATGCGAGGCCTTCGCCGTCCTGGCAGTCCGCCCCCATCCCGCGCCCGCGATGCTCGCATCCCTTCCCCGTTCCGTCTGGTGGCTCGTTGCCGCTGCCCTGGTGGTTGCCTGGTTCTCGGGGATCGCTGTGCGCAAGCTGCAACATCCCGACGAGGGTCGTTACGCAGAGATCGCGCGGGAGATGGCCGCTTCGGGCGACTGGGTGACGCCGCGCCTCAACGGCCTCAAGTATTTCGAGAAGCCACCCTTCCAGTATTGGGCAACCGCGGCGGCGTTCAACGCGTTCGGCGTGCGCGAATGGTCGGCACGGCTGGTGCCTGCGCTGGCGGGACTGCTCGCCGTGGCCATCGTCGGGATGACCGCCGCGCGGCTCGACGGTCCCGTGACCGGCATCTACGCGGCACTGGTGCTGGTGGCGAGCTTCTGGCATTTCGCGATGTCTCAACTGCTCACGCTGGACAGCGTGCTGAGCGCGTGGCTCGCGGCGGCATTGTGCGCGTTCCTGCTCGCGCAGCGTGACAGGCTCGCACCGGCGGTCCGGCGCAACTGGATGCTCGCGGCCTATGTCGCGGCGGCGGGCGCGACGCTCACCAAGGGCCTGGTCGCGCTGGTGATTCCGGGCGCGACGCTGGTGCTGTATACGCTGGCGACGCGCGACACCGGCCCCTGGAAGCGCCTGCACGCGATGCCGGGCCTGGTCCTGTTCCTCCTGTTGACCGCGCCCTGGTTCCTGCTCGTGTCGCGCGACAATCCGGAGTTCGCGCAGTTCTTCTTCATCCACGAGCATTTCCAGCGTTTCCTGACGACGGGACACCGGCGCGAGGGCAGCTGGTATTACTTCGTGCCTTTGTTCGTGGCGGGAATCCTGCCCTGGCTTCTGGTCTGGCTGTGGACGCTCACGCGCAGCTGGCGCAATGCGCCGATCGCCGCCAACGGCTTCTGCTGGCCCCGATTCTGCCTGGTCTGGGCACTCTTCGTGTTCGTGTTCTTCAGCCTATCGGGCTCCAAGCTTCCTTCCTATATCCTGCCGATGTTCCCTGCGCTGGCGCTCGTTCTCGGCTGGCAGTTGAACCAACTGGCGGCGCGGACGCTGGCCCTGCTGGTGTTGCCGCTCGCGCTCCTGTCCTTATTGCTTTTGGCTGGATTGGGTGTGGTGCTCGGCGCCTACGTCCCGGAACTAGCCGACGCCAACACCCCGGCGGAGATTTTCCATGCCTTCGGTGGTTGGATAGTCGCGGCAGCCGCGGCGATGGCGGCAAGCGCAGTGGCTGCGTTCCTGCTGCTTCGCCGCGACAGCGCCGCTACGAAGTCGCTGGCCATCGTCGTCATGGCTCTTGGTTCCGTAGCCGGGATGCAACTGGGATTCATCGGCTATGACGCGTTCCGCGCGACACGTTCGGCCTACGACCTCGTCCAGGAGGCGCGGGCCGCGGAAGCCGCGCATGGCGGCGGCCCGCTCGACCCACGCATTCCCGTCTTTCAGGTTCGCACCTACGACCAGACCTTGCCCTTCTATCTCGGACGGACCACCACGCTGGTCGCGTACCGGGACGAAATGGGGTTGGGACTGGACATCGAGCCGGAGCGAGGCTTCGCAACCGAGGCCTCCTGGATTCCGCACTGGACCGCGCTGCCGCAGGGCTATGCGCTCATCCGGCTGGACGACTACGCTGCCCTGGTCGCCCAGTCCGTCCCGATGCGCGTGGTCGCGCGCGACCCCCGCCGCGTCTTCGTCGCCAGGAACTGACCATGACCGCCTCCGCCTTTGCCTTCCTCTTCGCCGGCGTGGTTCTCAATGCCGGTGCGCAACTGCTGCTCAAGGCCGGCACCAACACGCTGGGCGTCATCACGCTGACCCGCGACAACTGGTGGGACATGCTGTGGAAGATGGGGACGCAGGGGTTCTTCGTCGCCGGTGTCGTCTGCTACATGATCAGCCTGCTGGTTTGGATCATCGGCCTGTCGCGCGTGCCCGTTTCCGTCGCGTATCCCATGCTGTCGCTGGGTTACGTGATTAATGCCGTTGCCGCGTATTACCTGTTCGGCGAATCGGTCACGATCACGCGCTGGCTCGGCATCGGCTTTATCATCGCGGGCGTCTGGCTTGTCGCCAAGACATGATCGCCGCCATGGCAGCAATCTATCCGCACCGATCGTGAGCACGCAACCGTACCTGCCGTTTGCACGTCCCGCTCTCGACGAGGCGACCATCACGAGTGTGGCCGAGGTGCTGCGTTCGGGCTGGATCACCAGCGGCCCGAAGCTCAAGGCATTCGAGGCCGCGCTTTCCGAATACGCCGGTGGCCGCCACGTGCGTTGTGTGTCGTCCGCGACCGCCGCGCTGGAACTGGCGCTTCGCGTCTGCGGCATCGGACCGGGTGACGAGGTGATCACTCCCGCGATGACCTTCTTCGCCGCGCCCAACATGATCGTCAAGGTCGGCGCGACGCCGGTGTTCGTCGACGTCGAGCCCGGCACGCGCAATCTCGACCTCGCCGCAGTCGCCGCGCGCATCGGTCCGCGCACGCGCGCCCTCCTGCCCACGCACTTCGCGGGACTGCCGTGCGACATGGACGGCCTCTATGCGCTGGCGGCAAAGCACAAGCTGCGGGTGATCGAGGACGCGGCGCTGGCCATCGGCTCGTCGTGGCGCGGCAAGCGGATCGGCAGTTTCGGCGACATCTGCATCTTCAGCTTTCACCCGAACAAGAACATCACGTCGATCGAGGGCGGTGCGCTGGTCATGGGCAACGAGCACGAAGCGCGCGAAATCGACGTGCTGCGCTTCCATGGCATCTCCTACCTTCCCGACCGCACCCGCGACGTCACGGAAGCCGGCGGCAAGTTCAACCTCCCGGACGTCAACGCCGCGGTCGGTTTGCGGCAACTCGCGCAACTGCCGGAATTCAATGCCAGGCGCCGCACGCTCGTCGGCCGCTACTTCGAACGGTTCCGCACGGACCCTGCATGCGAGTTGCCGCATCCCGGCTATGCGGGCGACACGGACGGCCACAGCTGGAACATGTTCGCGCCATTGCTCCCGCTCGCGCAGCTGACGATTTCCCGGCGCGAGTTCCGCGATGCGCTGGATGCACGCGGCATCGGCACCGGCATGTCCTACGAAGCGGCCCATCTCGCCACGCTCTATCGCCGCTTCGGCTATCATCGCGGCAGCCTGCCCCATACCGAGCATATCGCCGACACGACCGTGACGCTGCCATTGCATCCTGCTTTGACGCTGGCGGACGTCGACCGCGTATGCGCGGCGTGCGCGGAGGTCCTGGCCGCCCATGCACGCTGACCCGACGCCCGCGCCGATGGCAACGCCAGTGGTGTCCGTCGTCGTCCCGGTCTTCAATGAAGAGGCGGGCCTCTCCGCCCTTTTTGCGCGACTCTATCCGGCGCTCGATGCGCTGCGCGTCCCTTACGAGGTCATCTTCGTCAACGACGGCAGCCGCGACCGTTCGGCTGCGCTGCTGAAGGACCAGTTCCTGGCCCGTCCGGACGTGACGCGGGTCGTCCTGTTCAACGCCAACTACGGCCAGCACATGGCGATCATCGCCGGGTTCGAACGGGTGCGCGGCGAGCGCGTGGTGACGTTGGACGCGGACCTCCAGAATCCGCCGGAGGAAATCGGCAGGCTGCTCGAAGCGATGGACGCCGGCCACGATTACGTCGGCGGCGTACGGCGTACGCGCGAAGATGCCTGGTGGCGGCGGGCGGCATCGCGCGCAATGAACGGGCTGCGCGAGAAGATCACCCGCATCCGGATGACCGACCAAGGCTGCATGCTGCGCGCATACAGCCGCGACATCACCGATGCGGTCGCGGCGAGCCGCGAGGTCAGCACATACATTCCGGCGCTCGCGTACACGTTCGCCCACAGCCCGACGGAGATCGACGTCGCGCATGAAGAGCGCGCCGCGGGCGAATCCAAGTATTCGCTGTACAAGCTCATCCGGCTCAACTTCGACCTGGTCACCGGTTTTTCGCTCCTGCCGCTGCAGCTGGCCTCGATGTTCGGCATGCTGGTGTCGGCCGTGTCGCTGGTCGCTTACATCGTCGTCATCGCATACCGGTTGTTCACTTCCGAATGGCAGGGAGTCGAGACATTGCGCGTGTTGTGGGATCGGGACATCCTGGCATTCTTCCTTATCGGCCTGTTGCTGTTCGGCCTGGGACTCATCGGCGAATACGTCGGGCGCATCTACCAGCAGGTGCGCGAACGTCCGCGCTATACGATCCGCGCGGTGCTGGAAGCGCAGGAGGCCCCCGTGGCAGGCGCGGACAAGGTTGTGCAATGACGCGCGCGGTTGTCTTCGCTTACCACAACGTCGGCGTGCGCTGCCTCAAGGTGCTGCTGGCCCAGGGGATCGACGTGCCGCTGGTCGTGACCCATGCCGACGACCCCGGCGAGGCGCAGTGGTTCGGGTCCGTCGCCGCGACCGCCGCGGACTACGGAATACCGGCAATGGCCCCCCGCGACCCGAACGCAGCCGAGGTCATCGCGCGGGTCGCGGCGCTGGCGCCGGATTTCCTGTTCTCGTTCTATTACCGGCGCATGCTGGGCGCGGCGTTGCTCGCCATTCCGACACGCGGTGCCCTCAACATGCACGGCTCGCTGCTCCCGAAATTCCGCGGGCGCGCGCCGGTGAACTGGGCAGTTCTGGCGGGCGAGCGCGAAACGGGCGCCACGCTCCACTACATGACGGTGAAGCCCGACGACGGCGACATCGTGGCGCAGACCGCGGTACCAATCCTTCCCGACGATACCGCGCGCGAGGTCTTCGACAAGGTGACCGTTGCGGCGGAAGTGACGCTCTTCCGCGTGCTGCCCGCGCTGTTGTCGGGCAAAGCGCCGCGCGTGCCGCAGGATCCGGCAAGCGGCAGCTATTTTGGCGGCCGGCGGCCGGAAGACGGGATCATCGACTGGAGCGACGACGCCGCTGCGATTCACAATCTGGTCCGCGCGGTCGCGCCGCCGTATCCGGGGGCTCTCACCGCCGTCAATGGCGTTGCCGCCCGCATCCTGCGCACGCGCGTCGCCGACGCCGGTGCAACGCGCAGCGATACGCCCATGCTGGAAGTCGACCGCGAGCGCATCGTCGCCCGCTGCGGCGGCGGCGGCGCCCTCGAAGTGCTTGCCCTCGAAATCGACGGCATGGTCGTCGCGCCGGAAGCACTGGCCGCCCGCTTCGGCAACGTCCCGCTTCGCCTGGGCCGCGGAGGCGTTGCATGAATCACGGCGACGATATTCCGGGCATCGAAAAGCGCGGGCTCACCAAGGGCCGGATCGAGGCGCTCGCCGACGGCATCTTCGCCGTCGCGATGACGCTGCTGGTACTCGACATCAAGTCGCCGACGAACCGCAAGTTCGAGGCCGCGACGGACCTGCTCGGCTACCTCGTCACGCTCGAGCACAGCTTCGCCATGTACGTCATCAGCTTTTTCGTGCTGGCTATCTTCTGGATCGCGCACCACTTGCTGTTTCATTTCGTGCGCCATGCCGATCGCCGCTTGCTGTGGCTCAACATCGCTTTCCTGCTGCTGGTGACGTTCGTGCCGTTCTCGACGGACTTGCTGGGCGACCAGGGACACCTGCTGCTGCCGGTCGTGGTCTACGGCGCAAATCTCCTTGCGCTGGGATCGCTGCTCGCATTTCAGTTGCGCTATCTCGTCGTCCACCCACCGCTGGCCACCGCCGACCTGACGCCGATGGTCGTGAAGCAAATGTGGCGCGATCTGCGCCTCTACGGATTCGTGCCGCTGGCATCGATGGCCGTATCGGTGATCAGCCCGCGCACCGGCATGTACATGTACCTGCTGCTCGCGATTCCCACGTTCGCGCCCAGCCGGCTCGACCGATTTATTTTTCCCGGCGCGGGTCCCGGCGTCGACTCCTCACGCGAAAATTCATGAAAAAAGTCCTCATCCTGGGTGTCAACGGCTTCATCGGCCACCATCTGTCGCAAGCGATCATCCGGTCCACCGACTGGGAGATCTTCGGCATGGACATGCAGAACGACCGCATCGCGGACTTGCTCGCCGAGCGTCGCTTCCGTTGGTTCGAAGGCGACATCACGATCAACCGCGAATGGATCGAATACCACGTCAAGAAGTGCGACGTGGTGCTCCCGCTGGTGGCGATCGCCACGCCCGCCACCTACGTGCGCGAGCCGCTGCGCGTATTCGAGCTTGACTTCGAGGCTAACCTGCCGATCGTGCGCGCGGCCGTCCGCTACGAGAAGCGCGTCGTGTTCCCGTCGACGTCGGAGGTCTACGGCATGTCGCGCGATGCCGAATTCGATCCCGAAGCGTCCGAGCTAGTGTTAGGACCCATCAACAAGCCGCGCTGGATCTATTCGTGCGCGAAGCAGCTGATGGACAGGGTCATCCACGCCTACGGCATGCAGGAAGGCCTCGACTACACACTGTTCAGGCCGTTCAATTGGATCGGCGCCGGCCTGGACTCCATCAACACCGCCAAGGAAGGCAGTTCGCGGGTCATCACGCAGTTCCTGGGACACATCGTGCGCGGCGAACCCATCAAGCTCGTCGATGGCGGCACGCAGAAGCGCGCGTTCACGTACATCGACGACGGCATCGCGGCACTGATGAAGATCATCGCCAACCCCAACGGCATCGCCACCGGCAAGATCTACAACATCGGCAACCCCGCCAACAATTGGTCGGTGCGCGAACTGGCCGAGAAGATGCTGGCACTGGCAAAGCAATACCCGGAATACGCCGAAAACGCGGCAAAGGTCACGATCATCCAGACCACCGCGGCCGACTACTACGGCGCGGGTTACCAGGACGTGCAGAACCGCGTGCCGAAGATCGCCAACACCTGCGCCGACCTCGACTGGAGCCCCAAGGTCGGGATGGAGGACGCGCTGACGCGCATCTTCGACGCGTATCGCGGACAGGTCGCCGAAGCGCGGCGCCTGGTGGACTGATCCGCGCAACTGAGCAGGCAACTTAAGGCCGCCCATGTTCCTCGCCCTCAAGATCGACGTCGACACGCTGCGCGGCACGCGCGAAGGCGTGCCGAACCTGGTCGAGATCCTGCGCCGGCACGGCGTGACCGCCACGTTCCTGTTTTCGCTGGGCCCCGACCACACGGGCCGCGCGATCAAGCGCGTATTCCGTCCAGGTTTCATGGGCAAGGTGCGCCGCACATCGGTCGTCAGACACTATGGCCTCAAGACGTTGCTTTACGGCACGCTACTCCCGGGCCCTGACATCGGACGTCGGGCGGCCCACGTCATGCTGGGCGTGCGGGACGCCGGCCACGAAACCGGCATCCATTGCTGGGACCACATTCGCTGGCAGGATGGCGTGGGCGGCGCCGACGCGCAGTGGACCTATGACGAGATGCGACGCGCCTGTTCGCGCTACGTCGACATCTTCAAGGCGCCACCGACGACGCACGGCGCCGCGGGATGGCAGATGAACCGGCATGCGTTACGGCTCACTCAGCGGCTGGGGTTCGACTATTGCTCCGACGGACGCGGAACGCATCCCTATCTTCCGGTCTGGAATGGGGAGCCCATTCGCTGCCCGCAGTTCCCGACGACACTGCCGACACTGGACGAGCTGATAGGAACCGGCGACATCACCGAGGACAACGTCGCCGCGCACCTGCTGGAGCGCACGCAGGCTGCCGCACCCGCCGGCCATGTCTTTACGCTGCACGCGGAACTGGAAGGGATGCGCCTGGCGCCCGCGTTCGAGCAACTGCTCGCCGGCTGGAAGGCACAAGGGTGGACGGTGGGGCCGGTCCGCACGTTGTTTGATTCCGTCGAGCCTATGGCGCTGCCGCGCTGCGCGACGAAGAATGGCACCGTTGCCGGCCGCACGGGCACGCTGCTCGTACAGGGTCCGGAATTCCTGGCCGACGTCGACCTGGCGCAAGCCGCCTAAGTTGGACAATGAGGGAGACGACCATGATCGGAAAGAAGATTGCCGACTTCACCGCGCCTGCCACCGGCGGCGATTTTCGTTTGTCCGACCACAAAGGCGAGACCGTGGTCCTGTATTTCTATCCCAAGGACAACACACCCGGCTGCACAACCGAAGGCGAGCAGTTCCGTGATGCCTACAAGCACTTCCGCAAGGCAGGCGCGATCGTCGTCGGCTGTTCGCGCGATTCGCTCAAGTCGCACGAGAACTTCAAGGCGAAAATGGAATTCCCATTCGAGCTCATCGCCGATACCGACGAGAAGCTGTGCACGCAGTTCGGCGTCATCAAGATGAAGAACATGTACGGCAAGAAGGTGCGCGGGATCGAGCGCAGTACGTTTGTCATCGATGCACGCGGCAAACTCGCCAACGAATGGCGAGGAGTCAAGGTGGCCGGGCATGTAGACGCTGTGCTGGAGGCTGTCAAGGCACTGGACTAGCCGCCGCGTGGGCTTGCATGAGTCCTGCCGCCGGCACATGATCTGGCGTGGAACCCGCCGCTTGCGGTTGTCGCGCCGATCCCGCAGACCCAAAGGAGCTTCGATGAAAGCCGCAATCTTCTCGTTGGCGTTCGCAGCGTTTGCCTTGACGGCCCCGGCAACTTCGCATGGCGGCATTCTCGTCATCGACCCGACCAGCGACGGCTCGCTCTACGTTTGCGCGGGCTGCAATATCGTCTCCGAAGGCGACTACGTCCTCGTTTCGGGTTATATACAAGGCGACGTCAAGTTCGCGTCGAATTCAATTTCAGGTGCGGTGACTCAAGCGCTGTTGTCGCTCAATCCGTACGGGCTCCCCCTCTTCGGGAACGAGGTGTCAATTTACGGCTACGGCACCGCCATCGGCGCACTCGACGATAGCGACGCCGACGCCGGGGTATTGCTCGGAATTCTCATCCTGCCGGCGAACCTTGGATACGGCGAAGACGTCTACTTCGACGTGACGGCGTTCGTCGCCGCCACGAACGCGCCGTTTCTTGCCTTCAACCTGCGCACCACCGATACCGACGTGTTCAGTTCCCTGGAGTACAACTACGGCCATCCATCGCAACTTCTTGTCACCACGGCAGAACTCGCCGAACCCGCACCGATGGCACTGCTGTTTTCAGGCCTGTTGGCCCTGGGTGGCTTCTCACGGAAGCGCCAGGTCGCTTCCCGCGGGGGCCCCGCCAGTGTTCTCTTTCCACCACAACCGGTCGCCGTCCGGTCAGGTGGCGACCACTAGGACTTGTGCCTGTGGCTTTCCTTGAGGCAGCATAAGGACGACTCGCCCGATAGACGACCTTTCCGTTGGAGGCCCATGGTCGAACGCAAGCTGCGCCCCGCACCTTCCACGCTGCAACTCCTCCCTTCCCGCAAGCCGGCCAAGACCGGTTCCGCGTCCGCGACCAAGCTTTTTGTACTCGACACGAATGTCCTGATGCATGACCCGACGAGCCTGTTCAGGTTCGAGGAGCACGACATCTACCTGCCGATCCTCACGCTCGAGGAACTCGACAACAACAAGAAGGGCATGACCGAGGTGGCGCGCAATGCGCGCCAGGTAAGCCGCTTCCTCGACGAACTGGTGACGGCGCTGGGCGAGACCAGCGATACCATCGCCAAAGGCATTCCGTTGGCGGCCAAGTCCAACGGAGCGGCCACCGGACGGCTGTTCCTGCAGACCGAGAGCATCTCGACGGTGCTGCCGGCCTCGCTGGCCGGCGGCAAGGCCGACAACCAGATCATCGCGGTTGTCATGCACCTGTCGCAGACGCATCCGAAGCGCAACGTGATCCTGGTGTCGAAGGACATCAACATGAGGATCAAGGCGCGCGCGCTGGGCATCGCCGCCGAGGACTACTTCAACGACAAGGTGCTGGAGGACACCGAACTCCTCTATTCCGGAACGACCGAACTGCCCGCGGACTTCTGGGACAAGCACGGCAAGGGCATGGAATCCTGGCAACAGGGCGGCCACACCTACTACCGCATCGCCGGCCCGATCGTCACGTCGCTGCTGCAGAACGAATTCCTGTACCAGGAGAAAAAGGACGAGACGCCTTTCTATGCGATCGTCAAGGAAATCACCGGCAAGACGGCGCTCCTGTCGACGCTCAAGGACTACACGCACCAGAAGAACAACGTGTGGGGCATCACGGCGCGCAATCGCGAGCAGAATTTCGCGCTGAACCTGCTCATGAATCCGGAGATCGACTTCGTCACGCTTCTGGGCCAGGCCGGCACCGGCAAGACGCTGCTCACGCTCGCGGCCGGCCTCATGCTGACGCTCGAGTTCAAGGTGTATACGGAAATAATAATGACCCGGGTCACTGTTCCCGTCGGCGAGGACATCGGATTCCTGCCGGGAACGGAAGAGGAAAAGATGAATCCGTGGATGGGCGCGCTGGAGGACAACCTCGACGTGCTGAACAAGACCGACGACGAGGCCGGCGAATGGGGCCGCGCCGCCACGCGGGACCTGATCCGTTCACGCATCAAGGTGAAGAGCCTCAACTTCATGCGCGGCCGCACGTTCATCAACAAGTTCCTCATCATCGACGAGGCGCAGAACCTGACGCCCAAGCAGATGAAGACGCTGATCACGCGCGCCGGACCGGGCACCAAGGTCGTGTGCCTGGGCAACATCGCGCAGATCGACACGCCATACCTCACCGAAGGCAGCTCGGGCCTGACGTACGTCGTCGACCGCTTCAAGGGCTGGGGACACTCGGGCCATGTCACGCTGCAACGAGGCGAGCGCTCGCGGCTGGCCGATCACGCGGCTGAAGTGCTGTAGGTTGCGCCGCCCGTTTCGGCGGCAATGTTGCGCGGTTGCCGCATGAGGTATGCTGCTCCCGTTGCCTGCGACCTGCATTCGCCCAATGTTCGCCAAGCCGACTGTCCACGGCATCCCCCCTGCCGCTGCCGCGGTGACCGCAGCGCATCTGCGCGCGCGTTACCTGGACCTCATGCGCGATTGCCTGACAGGCACGATCTACGAGGACCCCTCGCTGGCGATGAAGCCCGAAGGCGGGCGGATGCTGCCGTTCGACGGGTCCCGCCGCGAGGTCGGCATGGATTGGCCCAGCCGGGCGCCTTCCATGATCGGGCACAAGCGGATGCGCCAGCTGCAGGAGGCGGCGGAAAGGGTGATCGCCGAGGGCGTTCCCGGCGACTTCATTGAAACGGGCGTGTGGCGGGGCGGCGCCTGCATCCTGCTGCGCGCAGTGTTGGAGGCCTGGGGCGTGCGCGACCGCCGCGTCTGGCTGGCGGATTCGTTCGCCGGGTTGCCGGCGCCAAACGCCGCGCGCTATCCGGCCGATGCCGGCCAAGAGCTGCATACCTATCCGGAACTCGCCATCTCGGCCGCGGAGGTCCGCGCCAATTTCGCCCGCTACGGACTGCTGGACGATCAGGTCGTGTTTCTCGAAGGCTGGTTTCGCGACACGCTGCGGGCAGCGCCGATCGAGCGGCTCGCCATCCTTCGGCTGGATGGCGACCTGTACGAATCGACATCCGACGCCCTGACCGGCCTCTACGACAAAGCATCCGTCGGCGGCTTCGTCATCGTCGACGATTTCGGCTTTTTCCCCTGCTGCCGGCAGGCCGTCGAGGACTTCCGCGCGGCGCGCGGCATCACAGACTTAATCGAGGACATCGACGGCACGGGGGTGTACTGGCGTCGGAGCGCACGATGAATCCATGGGATCGGCATCGACGCTCAAGACGATGACCGAAATCAAGTGGCGTCCTTGGGCTTCATTTCGCTTTGGCGGCCGGTGAATCGCGTGTAGCGCGCAGTGCCCACGTCCGCGCCGGTAATCGCGCGGAGCGTCGCCGCAAGATATTGGTGCCCGTAGCGCTGGTCGGGTTCCAGATGCGCTCCCTCCGCCCATTCGTTCCACGCATTGATGAATACCAGCCGTTGCTCGGCCGATCGCTGTTCACATACCCGCTCAACGACCTCGCGAAGCCAGATCTCGTAGATCTCCGGCGTCGCATTGACGAACGTGAGCGCGTGGTCCGGACGCCGTGGCGTGTTGTCCCAGCCGGCATGACGGTCGGATGCAGTCGATAGGAGGGACGGGCCGGGCGAGCCAGTCCAGCACGTAGCTGCGATAGTCGAAGATATTGCCTTCGAAATTCGGATTGCACAGGTCGACGCGGCTGTTCACCGGTGTCCCGCGCAAGCCATGTGGTGGGAATTCGATGGTGGCGTCGAAGCCTATAGCCGTGGGATCCTCCGTGTCATAGGTCTTCGCGGCGCAAATATAGAGTTCGCCCAGACCCTCGCGCTGACAGATGTTCCGCCACAATCGGCGCTGCGACGCGCATCCGGCAAGGCTCCCGCGCGATACACAATGAACAGCGGCTTGCCGTCGACAGGAATGTACCGGGGGTCGCGGAAGTGCGAAGCAACGTGGCCATCAACTGCTCGTCGTCGGTGGCCCTCGGGTTTTGGGCGATCAGCACCTCCCGATCGGCGCCATCCGGCGCCGGGTCCAGTTTTCGTTCGCCCAGCAGAAGCAATACGGAAAATCGGGCTGGCCCGAATGCAGGATTTCCTCCACCGGACGTTCGAGCAGCCGCTTGCCCGCAAACCAGTAGAAGTAATAGCAGAAACCGTGGATGCCATACGCGCGCGCCAGCGCCGCCTGCTGGTCCCTGACCTCTGCCATGCGCAGATCATAGAACCCCGTTTCCGAGGGCAGGTGGGGCTGGTAATGGCCGGCGAAGTTGGGCTCCGCCTTGGCCACGTTGGTCCACTCGGTGAAACCCTTCCCCCACCACGCATCGTTCTCGGGAATGGGATGGAACTGCGGCAAGTGAAACGCAATGGCGCGCACCCGCGGCGTGGCCGCTGCATCGCCGCCCGTCATGCTGCGCCTGCTCGCTGCAACGCGTTCCCGCCCGGGATGGACCTGGGCGGGACGCCACCGATCCATTCAGCATAGGTCCGGCGCATTCGTTCCGGATCGAGTTCCGCCAGCACGCGATTGCGCGCGGCAGCACCCATATCTTCGGCCCGTCCCGGTGCGGTTCTCAATTCGCCCAGCAAGCGCAACAGTTGGTCCTGCGACTCATAGCACAGACCATCCACCCCGTCGTCGATGTATTCCGCCCAGCGGGATGCTTTCGGGCACAGCACGGGAACCCCCAACGCTCTTGCGCCGAAGAATTCGTGCATTCCACCTTCGTAGTACCAGACGCGGGGTTGCAACACCAACGCATCCAGTCCGGACAGGAACGAATTCAGGGCGCCCGGCTTGCGCGGCACGAAGATCACGTTTCTCGCGTCACCGTGAGTGAACCTAAATCTGCCAGGATCATAGATCGCCAGCTCGTCGCAGCAGTGCCGAAGTTGCGTGCAGTCTTCGGCATCGGGTTCCAGCACAGCATGGCAGGTCTGCCCGACGATGCCGATGCGAAATGCATCGCGGGCCGCTGGAATCAGATCGGCCGTTGATTGCGGCAATGTCGGTATTTCTACTGGGGGCACGATGACACGATGCCCACCGCCGAAGCGCGCCGTTTCCGCCGCGGAGAAGAAGACCAGTTCCACCGCCCGCCTGCCGTCACCTGCGATACGCCGCAATTGATCAAGGCATGCCGACGGCGCAACGCCGCTGCAGAACACGATCGTCCTGCCGGTTCGACAAGATCGAGCCAATTGAGATTATCGGCATCGATACCGAAAGGATGTGCGTGCCGGAGCGGGGATAGATGCCGATTCCCTCGTCGATCCCGTGCCAGGCGATATTTCCGGTCCAGCCGGCATTTGGCGTCCAGCGCCCACATTTGAACGTCGATCAATTGCGCCAACCGGTGCAACAGCCACCCGTCGTCATGATCGGGCGCGTGAACCCGGCCGATCAGATGAATTGCGCCAGAAGCGCTTCCGGCCGTACGTCCGCCCGTGCTAGCACGCATGCCACCGACGACCGCGCCCAGTACCAGGTCCGCGAATATCGGGAGCGCCTTTTCGCACAGGCGTTCCGGAGTCTCCCGTCGGCGAACGAGTTTCGCATCCTCCACCAGTTTCAGGTTCCCGACGATGGCCGGATGCGGACTGCGCACCGCCATCGCCTTGCGTATCAAGCGCTCGGCCTCGTCCAGGTTGTGGCGTCCAAACTCGATCACGCCCAGCATGTGCAGGGCATCATGCGTATCCGGAGCGCGCTCGAGCACCGTGTTGTAGTCACGCGCTGCTTCGTCCACCCGCGCCGCCAGTTGATGCGCTAGGGCGCGCTCCATGAGCACGCCAAGCCGATCCTGCTCCTCTTCGCTCACGCCGGGCCATTCGCGAACCGGGGCACGGTAAGACGATACTCGAACCGCCGGCGTCGTCGCGGACGACGCGTCACGTCCTCGGCCAGCGCGCCGTAGCAGTTCTTGTACCGCTGTCCGCTGCCACACGGGCACGGACTGTTACGCAAGGCCGGTGGCAGAATCGGTCCGGTTTCCATCGGGGGCGGCACGGCGGAACTCAAGCAGCTTGAGCGGCCAGAGGCGCCGCCGGCACGCGCGCATCGATGACGTATTGCAGCGCGTACAGGTCCTCCAGATCGCCAAAGTTCCTGAATGCGATGGAGATGTTGGCCGTATGCAATTTCCCGGGAGTGCGCTGCGTCACCACGGTTTCCAGCCAGCGCGGCTGCACGAGGGGCTCCATGCCATCGATGACGTATCCCGTTTGCTCGAACAACGCACGCAGCGACTCGCGTGTGAAGAACCGCACGTGGGTCACGTCGAGCACGCCGTTCGCGGCGTAGTCCCAGTGGCCGCCGGCCAATTGATCGAGATTGGCCAGGTTGCGTATGTTCGGAAGACTGGCTAGCACCCGCGTCCCAGGTGTCAGCATTTCCCGGATCTTCAGCAGCGTCCGCCACGGGTCGTAGATGTGCTCCAGCACGTCGAGGAGCAGCACGGTACCTACCTTCAGATCGCCGATATGCCGCGCCAGGTCCACCGTGTCGACGCTTTCGCAGATCACGACATCGAGGAACTTGCGGGCGTATTCCGCCGCGTGAGGGTTGAGCTCGATCCCGACGACCTGGGTGCCCGGAAACTTGGACTTGATGAGCTTGCCCGTGGCGCCGCCGCCGCAGCCGATATCAAGCACCACGCCCGGCGGCTCGTTGATGAAGCTGGCGATCTCGATGCGAGCGTTTTCGTGATAGACCGGGTCGAATGGCACATCTGTGCCGAGGTGAGTTTTCCAGACGGGGTCCATGGCGATGAGGGTTGGGTGGATGCAGTAACTTCCCGCCGTCGCGAAATTCTCGAACCGGGTGTGTTCGCCCAGGAAGGTGAGGCGCACCGTGCCGATTGGCCCGTTGCGCTGCTTGCCGATGATGATCTCGGCAACGCCCTTCTCCTGCGTCTCCGGGTTGTAGACTTCGTCGCGGTAGATGAACAGGATGACGTCCGCATCCTGTTCGATGGCGCCGCTTTCGCGCAAGTCCGACATCACCGGCCGCTTGTTCGGACGCTGCTCAAGCGAACGATTCAGCTGCGACAGCGCCATCACCGGCACTTTCAGCTCCTTGGCCAGCGACTTCAGCGCGCGCGAGATTTCCGAGATCTCCGTCGCGCGATTCTCGCCCGACGATGACGCCTGCATCAGCTGGATGTAGTCGACGATGACCAGGCCCAGTTTCCCGTACTGCTTGGCCAGCCGCCGCGCGCGCGAACGCACTTCGATGGCGTTCAGCGCCGGCGTCTCGTCGATGAGCATTGGCGCTTCGTTGAGGCGGCCGAGCGCGCTGGACAGTTTCTCCCAGTCGTCAGGACCGAGGCGACCGGTGCGCAGCTTGTGCTGGTCGAGCTTGCCGACCGACCCGATCATGCGCAGCGCCAGTTGCGACGCGCCCATTTCCATCGAGAACACGGCGACGGGGAGCTTCAAGCTCAGTGCGACGTGCTCGCCGATGTTGAGCGCCAGCGCGGTCTTGCCCATCGACGGCCGGCCGGCCACCACCACGAGGTCGCCTTCCTGCAGGCCGGACGTCATCCGGTCGAGGTCGCTGTAACCGGTGGCCACGCCGGTGACGTCGGACGGGTCGTCGCGGTTGTACAGCGTCTCGATGCGGTCGACCACGCCAGTCAGCAGCGTGCCCAGGCGCTGGAAGTTCTGCGCGCCGCGCGAGCCCTGCTCGGCGATGTGCAGCACCTTGGCCTCGGCCTCGTCGAGGACCGCCTTGGCGCTGCGGCCTAGCGGGTTGTACGCAGTGTCGGCGATCTCGCCGGCCGTCGCGGCCAGTTGGCGCAGGATCGACCGTTCGCGGACGATCGTCGCGTAATGCCGGATATTCGCGGCCGTCGGCACGTTCTGCACCAGCGCGCCCAAGTAGGCGAGCCCGCCGACATAGTCGAGTTTCTGGACGGATGCCAGCGACTCCGACAGCGTCACCACGTCGACAGGCTTGCCCTCGCCGCCGAGTTGATTGACGTGGCGGAAGATCAGGCGATGGGCTTCGCTGTAGAAATCGTCTTCGGAGACGACGTCGCCCACGCGGTCGGCGGCCTCGTTGTCGAGCAGCAGCCCGCCGAGTATGGACTGCTCCGCCTCCAGCGAATGCGGAGGCAGCTTCAGTGCTTCAAGTTGTGGATCGTCGGGCATGGGGAGCAGCGGGCAATAGGCGATTTTACTCGCCGCCAATGATTTGCGGGTTGGGCCTCATGCATTAACGGCCAGGACGACCGATTTTCGCGGCACCCGCTGAAAGCAAAAGGCCGCGCCAGATATCGGCGCGGCCCTTTGCAGGTGTTGCGATGCGGCTTCGGAATCAGCCCTGGGCTGTGTCGCCCAGCACGGACACCGTGATGTTGGCCACGACGTCGTGATGGGGCGCCACCACCAGCGGGTAATCGCCGACCAGCTTCAGCGGTCCCGCCGGCATGCGGATCATCGCTTTTTCCACCGCGAGGTCCTGCTTTTGCAGCGCCTCGACGATGTCGACGTTGGTCACGGAACCGAACAGGCGGCCGTCCACACCGGCCTTCTGCGTGATCTTGATGGTTACGCCTTCGAGCTTGGCGCCCAGCGCCTGGGCGGCTTCCAGCTTGGCGTTGGCGGCGGCTTCCAGTTCCGCGCGCTTGCCCTCGAGCATCTTGACGTTCGCCTCCGTCGCCCGCTTGGCCTTGCCCTGCGGGATCAGGAAGTTGCGCGCGAAGCCGTCCTTGACCTTGACGATGTCGCCCAGGTTGCCGACGTTGGCGATCTTTTCAAGCAGGATGATCTGCATGTTATCTCTCCTGCCTTAGTGACGGTCGGTGAACGGAAGCAGCGCCAGGAACTGCGCGCGCTTGATTGCCGTGCCGAGCTGGCGCTGGTAGCGGGCCTTGGTGCCCGTGACGCGCGCCGGCATGATCTTGCCGTTTTCCTGCACGAAATCCTTCAGGACGTCGATGTCCTTGTAGTCGATCTCGACGACTTTCTCGGCCGTGAAGCGGCAGAACTTGCGGCGCTTGAACAGCGCATTGCCGCGGTCTCGCTTCTTCAGGTCCTTCTTGTTCTTGCCTTTACCTCTTCCGATGGGACGGGGCATGTCGTTTCCTCAGTTTACTTTCTTTCGGTTCAATCCAGATGCGTGATGTGCAGCGCGACGGTCACGCCGGTCCGGTAGCGCCGGGCGAGGAATCCCTCGCAACACAGGGCGCTTCCGACAGGCTTGGCGGCCAGTTTCCGGGCGACGTCTCCGAAAGCCACTGCGAACAGTTCGCACTCCACCTTGCGTTCGCCTCCGGCTTCGGCCTGCACCGATGCATGGTGCAGGCTGCAGTCGATCGCCGGAATACCGGCGGGCGTGTAGCGCAGGTCGCCGCGTTCTGTCAGCAGGGCATCGAACGCCAGCCGGTTACTTGCCGGCACGTCCGCTGCCCGTTCTCAATGGCCTCAGTTGGGCTCAGCTGGCCGCAGCGGCGTCGGCGACCGGCGCAGCTTCCGCCACGGGCTCATTTGCCAACTGAGCACGGGCCTCTGCACGCACTTCGGTTCTTGGCTCGCCATCGCGCGACAACGACCGCGCCTTTTCTTCCTTCATCATCGGCGACGGCGCGACCTTCGCTTCCGTCGTGGCGACAATCAGGTGGCGCAGCACCGCGTCGTTGAACTTAAACGCATGCTCGAGTTCGCCCAGCGTTTCCTGGTTGCACTCGATGTTCATCAGGACGTAGTGCGCCTTGTGAACCTTCTGGATCGGATAGGCCAGCTGCCGGCGGCCCCAATCCTCGAGACGGTGAATCAGGCCTTTGTGGCCCGTCACCATCGTGCGGTACCGCTCGATCATCGCGGGCACCTGCTCGCTTTGATCCGGGTGCACGATAAATACGATTTCGTAATGACGCATATGCAGAGCACTCCTTTCGGTCGGTTAAGTGGCGGCTCGCTGTTGTTGAAGACTAATGCGATCCACCGGCGGCCTCCCCGTCTGCGGCGGGTGAGGCAAGGGAACCGCTAATGATAGCGCATTTCGCCTTATCGATCAATGATCTGGAACGCTTTGCCCCGAGCGTGGTTGGCACACGGCATGACGGGCGGAACTGCGGCCGGTGGAGAAATGCCTTACCGTTCAGTTACCTAGGGAGGCTGTCGGCGCGACCCGCCCGCGAGCGGCTTGGGCCAGCACCTCGTCGCGCGACCCCTTCGGGAGTCCGGCAATTTCCTTGACTCGCGCATAGAACCGCGGAAGGCTGTCGCCCTCCTGCGCGAGCAGTTCCCGGAATGCCGGCACCTGCGCCGTGTACAGGGCCACCGACGCGAGGCTGGCGTTGTTCGGGCCCTGGTTGGCATAGCCCGCGAACCAACGGTCGTAGCCGGCCATGCCGGCCTCCCCGTTCTTGGCGCCGGCGTAGGCTTCTGTCATCGCCACGAAGGCTGCCTTCTTTGCCGCGCGCTTCGCGTCGTCGCTGGCGCCGCCCGCATACACCGCCTGCAAGCGCGCGCGCGCGTCATGCACAAGATCACGGAAGATCACCCGCTGCCGCTGCGCCCGCTCGAACTGCGCATCGAGTTGCGGGTTGCCCTGGTCGCGGAGCCAGCGCTCCACGCCGGCTTCCTCGACCGCCACGGCGAACGATTCGTTGAACACCGAGTCGTCCTTCACGTAAACGATCTGGTGCGCGAGTTCATGGAAGACGAGCCGCGCGAGCTCCGACTCGGGCCAGCGGACAAACGTGGACAGGATGGGGTCGTCGAAGTACCCCAGTGTCGAATAGGCTGGCACGCCGCTCACGTGGACATCGTCGCCGGCCGCGGCCAGGCGCGCGGCCTCCTCGCGTGCTTCGGCTTCTTGGAAATACCCGCGATAGCTGACGCACCCGGCCACCGGAAAGCACCACTGGCGCGCGGCGAGCGACAGCGGCGGCGCGGCGAACACGTTCCAGACGACGTACGGGCGGCCCAAGTCGCTGTACCGCGTGAAGCTCTTGTTGTCGGGCAGGCCGAGCTCGCGGCTCGCATACGCGCGGATCGCCTGCACGCGCGCGAGGCGCTGCGAAAGCGCCTTGTCGTCGCCCTGCGCTATCACTTCGTCGATCGGCTTGGCGCGCGCCAGGATGTCGAGCTGGCCCGTCGCTCCCTGCCAGTAGTAACCGGTGGTCTCGTAGGCAGCGCAACCTGCCAGCAGCAATCCTGCCAATCCGGCAAGCGTGGTCTTCTTCATTCAGTGTCCGAGGTAGCGGGACAAGCGGGCTACGCCGTCTTCCAGCTTGTCCTGCGCAATAGTGTAAGCGAAGCGCACGTGTTCGGTCGCCCGATAGTGGCCAAAATCGAGGCCGGGCGTGATCGCGACCCCCGCCTGCTGCAGCACGTCGCGGCAGAACTGCTCGCTGTCGCGCGAAAAGGCGGAACAGTCCGCATACACGAAGAAGCCGCCCGTGGGCATGACCGGAATCCCGAAGCCCAGCGCACGCAGCGCCGGGACCAGATAGTCGCGCCGAGCCTGGAAGGCGCGCCGGCGCGACTCCAGGATTTCGAGCGTGGCCGGCTCGAAGCACGCCAGCGCCGCATGCTGCGACGGCGCCGCCGGAGATATGTAGAGATTCTGCGCGAGCTTCTCAAGGTCGCGCACGTGCCGCTCCGGCGCCACGACCCACCCCAGTCGCCACCCCGTCATGTTGAAATACTTCGAAAAGCTGGAGATGACGAACGCGTCGTCGGTGAGGTCGAGAACGCTCCGCGGCCGAATGTCGCGACCGGCACCATAGGTCAGTCCAAGGTAGATCTCGTCGACGATGAGCCGGCCCGCGCACGCCGCGACGGTGGCCACGATCCGCTGCATTTCGTCGCGCGGCACGACCGTTCCCGTGGGGTTCGACGGCGAGGCAATCACGGCGCCGCGGGTCGATGCGTTCCAGTTGCGCTCGATCAGGCTCGCAGTCAGCTGGTAGCTCGTCTCGGGGCCGACCGGAATGGCGACCGGCGCCCCTTCGAGGACCCGGACGAAATGGCGATTGCACGGATACGCCGGGTCGGGAAGCAGGATGCGGTCGTCGCGGTCGACGATCAACGCGAGCACCAGCAGCAGGGCCGCCGAGGAGCCGGCCGTGACGATCACGCGTTCGGGCGCGATGTCCACGCCGTAGTGATCTGCGTAGTGACGTGCGATCGCCGAGCGCAGTGCCGGCAGACCCAGCGCCGACGTGTAGAAGATTCCGCCGCCGGCGATGGCGCGCTGCGCTGCCGCGATGACCGGCGCCGGCGTCGGGAAGTCCGGCTCGCCGATTTCCATGTGGACGACCGTGCGCCCCGCGGCTTCCAGCGCGCGCGCCGCGGTCTGCACTTCCATGACGTGAAACGGCTCGATTTCCGCCACGCGGGCGGCCGTCGCAGTGCGTGCATCCATCGAAAGTCGTAAACCGGGGCGGGAGGGAAAGCGCTATCGTAACGCCTGCGTGCAGCATTCGCCCAACGCCATGCGCCATTCCTACAACATTGCGATTTTCGCCGCCGCAGTCGCTACCGCGGCCGGCAGCGCGGTGGCAGCCATCTACAAGTGCGTCGATGTCGACGGCAAGCAACCCATCTACCAGGACAGCCCGTGCCCCGAGGGTCGGGAATTGCGCAATTTCGACACCGACCCGGCGGAAGTCTCGGTCATTCCATTCCGCGTCGTGCCGGACACCCCGCCCGCGCAGGCCGCGCCCAAGCCCGCCAAGGCGCCGCCCGCCGCCAGGTCCGACAAGAAAAATGGAGCCGCGCCCACCGTCGACGTCGCGCAGCGTAAATTCATCGTGGCGGGGATGAGCGAAGGCGAAGTGGTCGCGCGAATCGGCACACCGGACATCACCCGCGGCGGCAAGGGCAGCAAGCAGTCCCGGTGGAGCTACCTGCCGGCACCGGGTGATCCGCAAACCATTACCAGCCTCGTTTTCGACTACGGGATCGTGACCCAGGTCGAGCGCAAGACGGTGAAATGAGGGCGCTGGTCCAGCGGGTGCGAGACGCAAGCGTCAGCGTCGACGGACACGTCACCGGCGCCATCGGCCACGGATTGCTCGTGCTGGCCGGCGTCGGCGGCGACGACGCGCCGGAAGACCGCGACTGGCTCGCGCGCAAGATCGTGCAGATGCGCGTCTTCGATGATGCTGCCGGCGTGATGAACCTGTCCGTCACGCAGGCCGGTGGCGGCATCCTCGCTGTCAGCCAGTTCACGCTGTACGCATCGACGCGCAAAGGGAACCGGCCATCGTGGTCGAGCGCGGCGCCACCGCTTCTCGCGCAGCCGGCCTTCGACGCCTTCGTCCTTGCACTTGCGCAGGAATTGGGTCGGCCCGTGGCCACCGGCGTCTTCGGCGCGAACATGCAAATTGCGCTGATCAACGACGGTCCCGTCACGATCTGGCTCGATTCGCGCGCGCGGGAATGACCCGCGGCGCGTCGGGCCCCAAGTCAACCTCTGTCGGCGCTGAACTTGCCCGGGCCGAACGCGAACACCATCAGCATGCCGCCGATGACTCCGACGTTCTTGTAGAAAAAGAGCGTATTCGCCATCACGGCATCCGGCTGCATGTCCCAGAACCGGTGGAACACCAGCGTCGCGACCAACGTGAATGCGGCAAGCACCAGCGCGACGAAGCGCGCCTTCCAGCCGACGATGAGCGCGATGCCGCCACCCAGTTCGACCAGGATCGTCATCGGCAACAGCAGCCCCACCATGGGCATTCCTGCGCTTGCCATGAAACCCGCGGTACCTGCGTAGCCCATGATCTTGCCAAAACCGGCCCACACGAACATCACGGCGAGCAGCACGCGGCCGGCTAGCGCCGCGAAGTCTTTGTTGGAATCCATGTCAGCTTCCCTTTCAGTTGAAAATCAGTTGAGGTCGAATACGAGAACTTCGGCGCCGGCGCCTTCGCCAACCGTGATCTGCGCGACGTCTTCGATCCTGGCGGCATCGCCGGCCGACAGGGCCACTCCATTCAGCTTCGCACTGCCGCGCGCGATGTGGACATAGGCGCGGCGGCCCGGCGCCAGCGCATGCGTGACCGATTCGTCGCCGTCGAGCAGCGTCGAGTAGATCCGCGCGTCCTGGTGAATCGTCACGGCGGCGCCCGATCCTTCGGGTCCCGCGATCAGCGCCAGCCGGCCGCGCTTGGCGTCCGCTTCCACGCGGCTCTGCTCATACGAGGCCGGAATGCCGCGCACCGAAGGTTCGATCCAAATCTGCAGGAAGTGGGCGCCCTCGGTCTGCGACGGGTTGAACTCGCTGTGCATCACGCCGCGGCCCGCGCTCATCCGCTGCACGTCGCCGGGCGTGATGACCGAGCCGTTGCCGATGTTGTCCTTGTGGGACAGCTGCCCTTCCAGGACATAGGAGATGATTTCCATGTCGCGATGTCCGTGCGTGCCGAACCCCATGCCGGGCCGCACGCGATCCTCGTTGATCACGCGCAGCGGCCCAAATCCCATCTGCTCCGCGTCGTAATAGTCCGCGAACGAAAAGCTGTGGAAGGAATCGAGCCAGCCGTGGTTCGCGTGGCCGCGTTCCCCGGAAAGTCTCAGCGTGATCATTCGATTCTCCTGTTGAAGGCGCGCCGCAGGCATCCGCCGTATCGGTATGAATGTTAGGAGTGCGCTGCCGCGCGCAAAAGGGGCCTATACTGACCTATTCATTCAAATTTATTGAATATGGCCCTCATATGCCACTTACGCTCGAAGCCCTTGCCGTCCTCGATGCCATCGACCGCCGCGGCAGCTTTGCCGCGGCCGCGGTCGAGCTCGATCGCGTCCCCTCCGCCATCACCTATACGGTGCGCAAGCTGGAAGACGATCTCGACGTCCTGCTGTTCGACCGCCGCGGCCACCGCGCCCGGTTCGACACCCGCCGGCCGCCTGCTGCTCGACGACGGCCGCCGCCTGCTGGTCGCCGTCAACGAAGTCGAGCGGCGCGTGCAGCGCGTCGCCACGGGATGGGAAACCGAGTTGCGTATCGCCGTCGACACGCTTGTCCCGTTCGCCCGCGTACTTCCGCTCGCATCGGCGTTCTTCGCCGAATGCAGTTCGCAAAACGCCGCGCACACACGTCTCAAGTTCTCGCACGAGGTGCTGGGGGGCGCGTGGGACGCTCTGGCTGAAGGCCGCGCCGACCTGGTGCTGGGCGCGCCCGGAGATCCGCCGCCGGGAGGGGGTTATCGCCTTCGCATCATGGCCGAGGCGACGATGATCTTTGCCGTTGCGCCCGGACACCCATTGGCGGCCGCGACGGAGCCTCTGGTCGAGGCGCAGATTGCCGGATTCCGCGCGGTGGCGGCGGCAGACTCGTCGCGTCGCCTGGCGCCGCGCTCGGCCGGATTGCTCGCCGGACAGGACACGTTGACCGTCCCCGATATCGGCACCAAGCTCGCGGCGCAAGTCGCGGGGCTCGGTTGCGGATTCCTGCCCGCATTCATGGCTGGTCCGGAGGTCGCCAACGGCCGGCTCGTCATCAAGGCCGTCGAACCGCCTCGGGCGACCGTGCGCCTGCATGCGGCGTGGAGGGAAGTCCGGCCGGGTCGGGCGCTGGCGTGGTGGATCGCCGCGGTGACCCGGACCGACTGGCGCTTCCTGGCGCTGGGACCGGCGCCGGGGCCGGCACGCGTCAGCGCGAAGCCGGCGTCACGGCGCCGCGGAAAATCCTGACCACCGCCACGCCACCCGGCGTCTATAGCTTGTACGCGGCCTTCGCCAACCCGTATGCGAGCAGCGGCGCGAGTTCGAACGCCTCGTCTTCGCCGATCTTGTGCTCCACCGCGAGCGTCGCGAGAAAGCGGCAATCCATGCGCCGGGCAACGTCATGTCGCGCCGGAATGGACAGGAAGGCGCGCGTGTCGTCGTTGAATCCGACCGTGTTGTAGAAACCGGCGGTCTCGGTGACCTGCTCGCGAAATCGCTGCATGCCTTCGGGACTGTCGTAGAACCACCATGAGGGACCGAGCTTCAGCACCGGATAGTGACCCGCCAACGGAGCCAGTTCCCGCGAATAGGCCGTCTCGTCGAGGGTGAACAGGATGATGGTCAAATCGCGCTCGTTGCCGAACCGCTCGAGCAGCGGCTTCAACGCCCGCACATAGTCGGTGCGCGTCGGAATGTCGGCGCCCTTGTCGCGGCCATAGTCGCGGAACACGAGCGGATTGTGGTTGCGGAAGCTGCCCGGATGGATCTGCATCACCAGGCCGTCATCCAGGCTCATCTTGGCCATCTCGGTCAGCATCTGGCCACGGAAGGCCTCGGCTTCCTCCGCCGTGATGGCGCCGGACAGCGCGCGATCGAGCAGCCGCTGGCATTCCGACGCCGCAAGGTCCGACGTCCGGGCGGTCGGATGTCCGTGGTCCGTGGACGTGGCACCCATGGACTTGAAGTACGCGCGCCGATTGCGGTGTGCCGCAAGATAGCCGTTCCACGTCGCGGTGTTCTCGCCGGCCAGGGCCCCGAACTGCGCGAGGTTGGCCGCGAAGCCCTCGAACTCGGGATCCACGACCGGGTCCGGCCGGTAAGCCGTGACCACGCGGCCTTTCCAACCCGACTTGCGGATCTTCTGATGATGGACCAGCGGATCGAGCGGCGACTCGGTGGTGGCGATGACTTCGATGTTGAAGCGCTCGAACAATGCGCGCGGCCGGAACGCCGATTGCGCCAGACACTCGTTGATGCGGTCGAAATAACGGTCGGCGGATTCCGCGGTGAGCCGCTCGTCGATGCCGAACACCGTGTTGAACGCGTGGTCGAGCCAGATGCGCGTCGGCGTGCCGCGGAACAGGTGATAGTGCGTGGCGAACGCATGCCAGATCTTGCGTGCGTCCTGTTCGCCGGCGCTGCCGTCCCGGCGCGGAATGCCCAGGTCCTCGAGCTTCAGGCCCTGGCTGTACAGCATGCGAAACACATAATGGTCTGGCGTGATCAGCAGCGCGGACGCATTGGCGAACGGCGTGTCGTCGGCGAACCATTGAGGATCGGTGTGCCCGTGCGGGCTCACGATGGGCAGGTCCTTCACCGTCGCATACAACCGGCGGGCAAGACCGCGCGTGGCGGCGTCGGCGGGGAACAACCGGTCCGGGTGGAGATTCATCGGTAGGGCCATGTCGATTCCTGGAAGGGGATTGGGCGGCGGTGGAAATCAGCCGACACGCAGATGCCGCGCAAGGGTTGCCTTGCTTCCATCGCGAAACAGCGCAATGACATTCCCGCGCACCGCCTCGCGAAATGCAAAGTGAGCGACCAGGTCGGCGCCGAATACAGGCTTGAGATCGAGAAAACCGTCGGCGATCACGCCCGGGTCGTCGCGCGCGTCGCGCGCGATCTGCGCGAACGTCGTGGCAAGCGGATCCGCAACCTCGATGGCGCGGCCCTGCTCATCGGAGCCGCTCGCATACCGGATCCATCCGGCGACCGCGAGCGCCAGGTGCGCGTAGGAGGTCCCCGTCGCGATCCGGTCGCGCACGGTGCCGAGCAGGCGTTGCGGCAATTTCTGCGACCCGTCCATCGCGATCTGTCGCGTCCGGTGCGGCAACGCGGGGTTGCGGAACCGCTGCATCAGCTGCGCGCAATACGCCGGCAGGTCGACTCCCGGCGGACGTGCGAGCGTCGGCGCAATCTCTTCGACCATCTGCCGTTCGGCCAGCAACGCCAGCAGCGGGTCGGCGGACGCCTGCCAGATGTAGTCGTGCCCCTTGAGGAAGCCGAGGTAGGCGAGTGTGGAGTGGCTGCCATTGAGCAGGCGCAGCTTCATCATCTCGAATGGCGCGACATCCGTCACGAGTTGCGCGCCGGCTTGCTCCCAGGCCGGCCGCGGACCGGCGAAGCGATCTTCGATGACCCACTGGCCGAATGCCTCCGCTGCCACGGGCGCGGCGTCGTGCACGCCGAGAAGTTGTTCGGCTTCCACGATGTCGGCGTCGGTGGTCGCGGGCACGATGCGGTCGACCATCGAGCACGGGAACGCGACATTGGCGCGAATCCATTCCACGAGCGACGCGTCGCGCGCGCCGGCGTATGCAGTCACGAGTCCTTCCACCATGCGCCCGTTGTGCGGCAGGTTGTCGCAGCATACGAAGGTGAGGGGCCCTGCGCCGGCTCGCCGCCGCGCAGCCAGGCCGGCAACCAGGATGCCGACGGCCGATTCCGGCGAATCGGGATGCGCGCGGTCATGCACGATGTCCGGATGAGCGAGATTGAGCGCGCCGGTCGCGGGGTCGTGGCAATAGCCCTTTTCCGTAACCGTCGACGTGACGATCGCGATGCGCGGATCGGCAAAGCGATCGACGAGCGCGGCCCGGCCCGCGCCGGCAAACAATGTCTCGCGAACGCTTCCGATCACTCGTGCCGCCGTTCCTTCGCTGCCCTTGGTAAGCAGCGTATACAGGCCGTCCTGCGCCGCCAGCGGCGCGATGGCGCGCGGCGTCTTGAGCGAAACGCCGCAGATGCCCCAGCGCCCGTCGCTGCCAAGGACATCGTCGGTGTAGACAGCCTGGTGCGCGCGGTGGAATGCACCGAGCCCCAAATGAATGATTCCGACGGTCACCCGCGCCGGGTCGAAGGCGGGCCGCGTAACGCCGGCAGGCAGCGCATTCAATCCGGCAAGGCCCAGGCGATCCGTCACCGCGCCCTCCTCAACCACCCAGGTAGCCGAACGCCTTCGGCAACCAGAGCGAAAACGCCGGCACGTACGTCACCAGCATCAGCGCCGCGATCAGCGCGCCATAGAACGGCCAGATCGTGCGCATCACATAGCCGATCGACACGCCGCCAATGGCGCACCCGACGAACTGCGTCGTGCCCACGGGCGGCGTATTGAGTCCCAGCGCGCAGTTGATCAGCATGACCATGCCGAACTGCACGGGGTCCATGCCGAACTGCTGGCAGATCGGCAGGAAGATGGGCGTGCAGATCAGGATCGTCGCCGCCATGTCGAGGAACGTGCCGAGCACAAACAGGATCAGGTTGACCAGGAAGAAGATCGTCCACGGATTGGTGGAGATCGTCGCCATCATCTTGCCGGTCAGCTCGGCCACGCTGTACAGGCTGATGAGATAGCCGAACGTCGCGGAAATGCCGATCAGCAGCAGGATGGTCCCGGTGGTCTTCACGGCTTTCGCGGCCGCCTTGAGGAAGTTCTCCCACGACAGGCTGCGGTAGATGAACGTCGTCATCAGCAGCGCGTAGATGACGGCCACCGACGCCGACTCGGTCGCCGTGAAGACGCCGGACAGGATGCCCGTGAGAATGATCACGACGACGAAGAGCCCCGGGATCGACGCCACGAACGACCACCACACCATGTCCCAGCCGGGAAATGTGCCGGAAGGGTAGCCGCGCTTGACGGCCACGCCGTAGGCGGCTGCGAGGTTGCATAGGGTGAGGATCAGCGCCGGAACGACGCCGGCCAGGATCAGCGCCGCGATCGACACCTTGCCGCCGGCCGCCAGCGAATAGATGATCATGTTGTGCGATGTCGGCATCAGTGCGCCGACGAGCGCCGCGTGCGTAGTGACGTTCACGGCGTAGTCCGCCGCGTACCCCTCGCGTTTCATCATCGGGATCATCACGGCGCCCATCGCGGAAACGTCGGCGACCGGCGAGCCCGACACGCCGCCGAACAGCGTGCACGCGACGACGTTGGACATCCCGAGTCCGCCACGGATGTGGCCGACCAGGCTCTTGGCGAACGTGACTATGCGGTCCGCGATGCCGCCGTAGAGCATCAGCTCGCCGGCAAAGATGAAGAACGGAATGGCCAGGAACGAGAACACGGTCATCCCCGACGTCATCCGCTGGAACACGACGGCGACCGGCAGGCCCTCGTACAGGATCGTGCAGACGGCCGACAGTCCGATCGCAAACGCGACCGGAACACCGAGAATCAGGAACAGGACGAACGAGATGCAGAGAATCGTCAGTGCCATGCAGGCTCCACCTCGGTGCCGTGCACGAGCGCGACGATGTGCTCGATCGAGAACAGCAGGATCAGCGCGCCGGCGATCGCGACCGGCACGTGGTTGATGCCTTCCGGAAGCCCGAGCGTCGGGATCTTGTAGTCCATGACCGAAATGGCGAGCAGCGCGCCGTTATAGGCCATCAACGCGCCGAACACGCCGACCAGCGCGTGAATGACGATTTCCAGCTTCACGCGGATTCGTTCGGGGACCAGCACCAGCAGCGACTCCATGCCGATGTGCCCGGCGTCGCGCACGCCAACCGCCGCGCCGAACATCGTCACCCAGATCACCAGCACCAGCGCGAGCGCCTCGGCCCACGTGGGAGTGTCGTTCATGATGTAGCGGCCGAACACCTGGAACGAAACGCAGGCCACGATGGCCATGAGACCGACCACGGCGAGCATCAGCAGGTATTTCGCAAGCGGAGCGCAGAAGCGGGTCAGCATGGAGGCACCGGGGGAGAAACGGGAAACCTTGGAGCGCTACCCCGGGGCCGCGGGGGCCCCGGAGAAGCGGGTGACGATTACTGCGTGGCTTGCACCTTCACGACCATTTCCTTCAACTTCGGGTCGGTGATGAACTTGTCGTACACGGGCTTCATCGCGTCCTGGAACGACTTCTTGTCGACTTCCACGACCTGCGCGCCGCCCTCCTCCACCTTCTTGCGCGACGCCAGCTCCTTCTCGTCCCACAGCTTGCGCATGTAAGGCACCGACGCCTTCGCCGCGTCGCGGATGATCGTCTGCTCCTGCGGCGTCAGGCCATCCCAGACCTTCTTCGACATCAGCAGCATTTCCGGCGCCATCGAGTGGTCGGTCAGCGCGTAGTACTTGGCGACCTCGAAATGGCGCGCCGTATCGTACGACGGGAAGTTGTTCTCCGCGCCGTCGACCACGCCGGTCTTCAGGCCCGTGTACACCTCGCCGTACGGCATCGGCGTCGCGTTGGCACCCATCGCCTGCAGCAGCGCCACCCACAGGTCCGACTGCTGCACGCGAATCTTCAGTCCCTTGACGTCGGCCAATGACTTGACCGGCTTTTTCACGGTGTACAGGGAGCGCGAGCCCGAATCGTAGAACGCGAGACCGATGAAGCCCTGCTTCTCGCAGGCCTTCAGGATCTCGTCGCCGATCGGTCCGTCCAGTACCTTGCGCATGTGTTCCTTGGACTTGAACAGGAACGGCATCGTCGGGACCATCGTTTCGGGACAGATGTTGTTCATCGGCGCCACGTTGATCCGCACGAAGTCGAGCGCGCCGATCTTGGTCTGCTCGATGGTGTCCTTCTCGCTCCCCAACTGGCTCATCGTGTAGACCTTGATCGAGTCCTTGCCGCCTGTCTTGGCCTTGATCTGGTCGCTCATGAACTTCACGGCCATCACCGTCGGGTAATCCTCCGGATGCACGTCCGACGAGCGGAACTCCCTGGCCGCGACCGTTGTCGCGATTCCCGCCGCCACCATGCCGGCGACCATCAACCTCAATTTGCTGTTCATCAATTTCCTCCTGATCGAATTATGTTTGCGGCTTCGGTACGGCTGCCCCGGTGTGTGGCGACCCGGACAGATTCTGCTCCTTGAATTTCACGCGGGCTGCGGATGTTCCTTGACGCGGCTCACCAGCTGCGTGGGATTGACGAAACGCAGCGCAATCAGCAGCCACGCCAGCGTCACCAGCATGTACACCATGGCCATGGCGTCCACCGACTGCGGCGCGCGCACGCCGGCGGCGAACACGGCGTAGTACAACGCGACGACCAGCGTTTGCGAATCCGGGCCCGCGGTGAGGAAGGTGAGCTCGAACAGCGCGATCGTGCGCACCAGCACGAGCAGCGACGCGGCCAGGATTCCCGGGCCCAGCAGCGGCACCAGGACGTGCCAGAACATGCGGCCCGTGCTGGCGCCGAACACGCGCGCGGCCGATTCGAGGTTGGGGTCGATCTGTTCGATGAATGGCGTCATGACCAGGATGACGAACGGCGCCGCGGGGATCAAATTGGCCAGGATTACGCCATAGATCGTTCCCGCAAGCTGCGCCTTGTAAAGCACGGTCGCCAGCGGGATACCGTAGGTGATCGGAGGCACCATCAGCGGCAGCAGGAAGAGCAGCATCAGCAGCCGCTTGCCGGGAAAGTTGCGACGCGCCAGCGTGTATGCGGCGGGCACGCCGATCAGCAGCGCCAGGAACACCACGGCGAACACGACCTCCACCGTGACGATCAGGATGGCGTCGAGCTGGAATTCCTTCCACGCAGATACGTACCACTGGGTGGTCCAGCCGTCGGGCAGCCACGTGCCGAGCCACCGCTTGGCGAAGGAATTGGTCGCCACCGCCGCGATCATCAATCCGATGTTGACCAGGAACAGCGTCATCAGGCCCCAAAGCAGACCCGTCCACGCGCGATCGAGCCAGCGATACCCCGCCGAATGGGCGGACGGGTTCATCCCTTGCCCCCGCTCACCGGACCCCGGTACATGAGGTTGCGCAATCCCAGCACCGCCGCGACCACGATGAGCTGCACGAAGCCCATGATCATCGCGATCGCCGACGCCAGCGAGTAATCGTATTGCTCGAACGCTGCTTCGTATGCGGCGATTGAGATCACCCGTGTGGGCCCCGCGGGCGAACCCAACAGTACGGCCGACGGGAACACCGAGAACGCCTGCACGAAGGCCAGGCAGAAACACATTGCCAGGCCGGGAGCCAGCAACGGCAGGTAGATCTCGCGGAACTGCGCGCGCGGATTGGCGCCAAGCGTCGACGCCGCGCGTGCCAGCACCGGGTCAATTCCAGTGATATAGGAAAGGATCAGCAGAAAGGCGAACGGGAACCCGGAGATGACCAGCGAGATCAGCACGCCCCAGTAGTTGTGCGTGAGGCGGATCGAACCTTCGTACAGATGGAAGAATTGCAGGAATTGGGACAGCCATCCCTTCGGACCGAAATACGTCAGCATGCCCTGCGCGATGAGCACGGTGCCGAGCGTGATGGGAATGACCAATATGGTTGTCGCCCAGCGCTGGTACGGCGACTTCACGCGCATCTTGAAGGCGATCGGCAGCGCCAGGCCGACGTTGATCAGCGTCGCGGGAAGGGCCAGCCGGAGCGTGGTCCAGATCGTCGGCCAGAGATTGTCGGTGGTGAAGAAATGCGAGTAGTTCGCGAACGCCCCGCCCTCCTTCGGATTGAAGGACAGCGCAAGGCCGTAGAGAAACGGATACACGAAGAGCAGCAGCATGAAAGCCGCGGCCGGCACGACGAGCAGCAGCGCGCGATCGAATGCGGCGTTCGGCGGCGCGCCGGCGGCCGCGCTGCTCATGCGGAAGCCTCGCTTGGGTAGACCAGCACGCGCTCGGCCGGAACCTGCACGTGAACGGTGTCGCCCAGCGCGGGCGTGCCCGGCGAGCGCACGTGCAGCAGCGTCCCCGACGCGGTGACCACGTCGACCAGCGAATCGCGCCCGCAGTATTCGACGTTGGCGACCCGCCCGGCAATGGTATTGGCGCCGCCAGAAGCGACCCCGAGCACGAACTCCTCCGGGCGCATGGCCACGCAGGCGCGGCCGCCAGCCAGGGGCTGCTTGCGCACGCCGGTCAGGCGCACATCGGGGCCGGACAACGCGACCCGATCACCCTGCTCCGAGTCGACGTTGAGCTCGAGCACGTTGCGATACCCCATGAAGCGCGCTACGTGCAGGTTGGACGGCTGGCCGTAGACGTCGTGAGGCGACGGCAATCATCTGGACCACGCCGTCCTTCATCACGACGATGCGATCGGCGAGCGACAGCGCCTCGTCCTGGTCGTGGGTTACGTAGATCGTCGAGCGGCCCAGCTCCTTGTGAATGCGCCGGATCTCGGCGCGCGTCTCGATGCGCAGCTTCGCGTCGAGATTCGACAGCGGCTCGTCCATCAGCACCAGCGGCGGCTCGATGACGATGGCCCGGGCGATCGCGACCCGCTGCTGCTGCCCGCCCGAGAACTGGCCGGGCAGCTTGTGCTCCTGACCGATCAGTTGCACGAGCTTCATGGCATGCGCGACGCGTGGCGCGATCTCCGCGTCAGGCAGCCCGCGCATCCTGAGGCCGAAGCCGACGTTCTTGGCTACGGTCATGTGCGGAAACAGCGCGTAATTCTGGAAGACCATGCCGAAGCCGCGCTTTTCCGGGAGGCAGCGTATCGATGCGCGTCGCATCGAGCCAGATGCTGCCGCCGGACAGCTGCATCAGTCCGGCGATGCAGTTCAGCGCGGTGGACTTGCCGCAGCCCGACGGCCCGAGCAGCGCGATGAATTCGCCGCGCTTGATGGTCAGCGTCAGTTCGTTCAACGCCGCGAACGCCTGCCCGCCGGCGCCCGCGAAGCGGCGTGTCACGCCCTCCAGCCTCAGCTCATTGAAGTCGTGATTCATAGGGCATCCGGTCAAGCGTTTGCGGGTTCAAGGATAGACGCCACGTTAACCGGCGACGCCTAAGCCGGTTCAACGTGGCGAGTCATTCCGCCGCGCTCTTCGCGACGGAACAACCTCACTTGGTCTTTTGCGCGCCGACCTGCTGATCCCAGATCTTGAATGCCTCGACTTGCGCCGACGGCGGCAGCGACTGCGTGTGCGGGAACTGGGCAAGCCATCCTTCGTATTCGGGACGGCCGAATTCCTTGATAGCGTCCTGCGAGTCCTTCGGCGCCATCGACAACGGAACGTTCTTCACCGCCGGGCCCGGATAGAAGTAGCCCTTGTCATACGTGTACGCCTGCGCTTCAGGCGTCAGCAGGTAGGCCATGAGGTCCACCACGGCGGCCACCTTTTCCGGCGGAACGCCCTTGGGTATCGTCATGTAATGCGCGTCGTTGACCCACGTCATGCCCTTGAACGGCACGACCTTGTAGTCCTTCGGAACAATGCCCAGCACGCGCGGGTTGATGTCCCATCCCGTCATCGTCAGCGTGATGTCGCGCGAGCCTTCGCCCAATTCCTTCATCACCGCACCGGTGCCGGTGGGGTAGTACTCGATGCAGCTGTTGAGGTCCTTCAGGTAGGCCCACGTCTTGTCCCAGCCCTTCACCGGATCCTTGGGATTGCTGTCGCCCAGGATGTACGGCAAGCCCATGATGAACGTGCGGCCGGGACCGGAATTGGCTGGCCGCGCGTAGATCAGACGATTGGGATTGGCCTTGCACCAGGCCAGCAGTTCGGCCGGCGTTGTCGGCGGCTGCTTGACCTTGGCGGGGTTGTATTCGACCAGCGGGCCGGCCGGCATGAAGACGACCGCCACGCCATAGTCCTGCGCCAGTTCCTGCATCTTTGCGGCGGCAGGCTGGTAGTTGGCCGTGAGGCCAGGAAACTTCGCCGCCTGGTCCGGCAGGACCTTCATCAGAACGCCCTGTTCGATGCCGGCCGCGAGGAAGTCGGTCCCGGTCAACACCATGTCGATATCGCTACGGCCGGCGCCCTGCATCGCTTTAAGCTTGCCGGGCAATTCCGGCGACGGCGCCTTCGTGTAAGTGACCTTGGCGATCTTGTCCGGGTTCTTCTTCACATAGGCATCGATCGCGTCCTGCGTCAGCGCGAGATTGCCCGCGACGTCGACGATATTGAGCGTCACCGGCGCCGCGAGGGCGGGCGTGACACTCGCCGGGATCCAAGCGACCGCACCCAGCGCGGCGGCCATTGCCGTCAGGATCCAGCGCCGACCGCTCTTGTTCACCTGCTGCTTGCTGCTGCCTGTGCTCATGCCACTCCTCCTTTGCCGATGAAATGCGGTTGCCGCGATTCGCGGCTGCCCGCCTTGGTTGTTGCCTTGCCTTTGCTGTTCACGCCACGCTGGAATTCGCGCACGACGCGCGCGAGATGACGATGCATGGCCGTACGGGCGGCCTCCGGATTGCGGGCCGTGATCGCGGCCAGGATCGCCGCATGATCATGGATCGTGCGGCGCGCCAATGCCTCGGTGTGAAAGTGCTGCTGCATCCTGCCCCACAACTCGGCGCGCTGATTCCACAGGCCCTCGACCACCAGTTCCAGCGAACCGTTGCCCGTCGCCTTGGCGACGCCTAAATGAAACTCGCGGTCCGATTCCTCGCGAATGACGAAGTCGTCCACGTGGGTCGTCATGCGCGCGATGGCCTGCCGGAGTGCCTCGAGGTCTTCGCCGGTCGCGTGGACGGCGGCCAGCGCCGCCACTTCGCCTTCCACCAGCGTTCGGGCGCTCAACAGTTCGAAGGGGCCGGGTCCCTTGTCTCCGGCCGATGCATGCGAAGACGGCCCAGCGGTGACGAACACACCGGAGCCGACGCGCACTTCCACCAGGCCGCCGATTTCCAGCGAGATGAGCGCCTCGCGCACGGAGGTGCGGGAGACGCCGAGCAGCGTGGCCAGCTCGCGCTCCGCGGGCAGCCGCGTGCCGTGCGCGAATTCACCATTGCCGATGAGTCCCGCGATCTGGTCGGCGATCTGGCGGTAGAGCCGGCGCGGTTCGACGGTCTGCAGCGGCAAGACGGACACTCCTTCAGGCGGCCGGGTTGAATCCCTGCGCGAAAAGCTCCGGTCGACGCGGCATCGAAAGCCGCGCGCCGGAACCTATATACAGCATGGTAGCCCCCCGTCTACAATCTGGTCAAGTGGTCCAACCACCGGGCCAAATGCTCATTCCCGTCCCTTGCCGGGGCCCTTCTTCCACCTGGGAACATGCGCATGAAAATCACCGCCGGACGCGTCATCGTCACCTGCCCCGGACGCAACTTCGTCACGCTGAAGATCGAAACCGATGCGGGACTGACGGGTATCGGCGACGCGACGCTCAATGGCCGCGAACTGGCCGTGGCATCGTACCTGACCGAGCACGTGATCCCGACGCTCATCGGTCGCGATGCGCATCGGATCGAAGACATCTGGCAATACCTCTATCGCGGCGCCTACTGGCGTCGCGGTCCGGTGACGATGACGGCCATCGCGGCCGTCGACACCGCGCTGTGGGACCTGAAGGCCAAGGCCGCCAACCTGCCGCTCTACCAGCTTCTCGGCGGCCGCAGCCGCGACGGCGTGATGGTCTACGGCCACGCCAACGGCAACGACATCGCGGAGACGCTGGACGAGGTCGCGCGCTATGTCGACATGGGTTACAAGGCGATCCGCGCGCAATGCGGCGTGCCGGGATTGCCGTCTACCTACGGCGTGGCCAGCGACAAGCTCTATTACGAGCCCGCCGATTCGGCTGTGCCTACGGAGAACGTGTGGTCGACGACCCGTTATCTCGATCATGTGCCGAAGCTCTTCGAAGCGATCCGGGCTCGCTTCGGCTTCGCTCACCACATCCTGCACGATGTGCATCATCGTCTCACGCCGATCGAGGCCGGCCGGCTCGGCAAGTCCCTGGAACCCTATCGGCTGTTCTGGATGGAAGACCCGACGCCCGCGGAAAACCAGGCCGCATTCCGGCTGATCCGCGAGCACACGGTCACGCCGATCGCGGTCGGCGAGATCTTCAACACCGTCTACGACTGCCAGCAGTTGATCAGCGAGCAACTGATCGACTACATCCGCACCACGGTGGTCCACGCCGGCGGCATTTCACATCTGCGCCGCATCGCGCATCTCGCGGAACTGCACCAGGTGCGCACCGGCTGCCATGGCGCGACCGACTTGTCGCCCGTCTGCATGGGCGCGGCGCTGCATTTCGACACGTGGGTTCCGAACTTCGGCGTCCAGGAATACATGCGGCACACGGCCGAGACGGACGCGGTGTTTCCGCACGACTACGTCTTCCGCGATGGCTACCTGCATGCGGGGGAAACGCCGGGGCATGGCGTCACCATCGACGAGGAACGGGCCGCGCGCTACCCCTACAAGCCCAGCGCGCTTCCGGTGAACCGCCTGGAGGACGGCAGCATGTGGAATTGGTAGGCAAAGCATGCAAAACCCGAGGGCGAAGACGCCGCCTTCGGGCGGCGTCTTAGTTTCACGGCGCCAGAGACCCGGGCGCCGAACTGCAAGCGGAAGGTCCCTAATTATCGGCGAGGAAATGCCCGGACTTGCCACCGGACTTTTCGAGCAGCCGGACCTGCTCGATCCGCATCGCGCGGTCGGCCGCCTTGCACATGTCGTAGATCGTAAGCAGACCCACCGTAGCCGCCGTCAGCGCCTCCATCTCCACGCCGGTGCGCGCCAGTGTTTCCGCCAGCACCTCGATGTCCACGGCTGACGCATCCGCGACGAAGGAAAACTCCACGGTCACGCGTGTCAACGGCAATGGATGGCACAGCGGAATGAGGTCGGCGGTGCGCTTGGCCGCCTGAATTGCCGCGATCCGCGCGACGCCCAGGACGTCTCCTTTCTTCCCGCCGCCGCTCGCGATCAGCGCCAGCGTCGAAGGAAGCATGACGATCCGGCCCCCGGCACGGGCGACACGCCTCGTTACATCCTTGGCAGCGACGTCGACCATGTGCGCCTGACCGCGCGCGTCGAAGTGGGTAAAATGAGGACTTGGCCCCTCGTCCGATGCCGTGCGCGACGGTCCCTTGGTCCTCGCGATCTTCATCGCCGCGGATTTCGCCCCGGCCCCCGCCGTGCGTGAACGTGCCACCGAAATTGCCCTTCGTTTGAACTTGATCGATCGGCGGGAATCTTAGCACCATCCCATGACGCCCCAATCCCCATCGGCATTGCCACCTATCCGCGCCAAACGGCGAACCGGGACCCGCGCCCGCGCGGGAATCGCCGCGTTCGTCGCCGTCGCGCTGACGGTCGCGCCCGTGGCGCGCCAGCCGCTGGTGTCGGCGGCCTCAGCGCAGACCGCCACGGACTCCGGCGGAACTGCGCAAATACGGTTCGATTCCGTCGGTTCCGCCACCGGTTCCCACGCTTCCCGATTCCGCAGACATCCAGAAATACGGCTCGATCGGGGGTCCCGCGGCCCCGCTCTCTCCGGGCCAGAAGCTTCCCGACCTTGGCGATTCCTCGCAGTCCATCATGTCTCCGATACAGGAACGCAAGCTGGGCGAGGCGATCATGCGCCAGATTCGCGCGGGCGGCGGCTATCTCGAAGACGCCGAGGTCAACGACTACCTGAACGAACTCGGCAATCGGCTGGTGACCGCCACGCGCGATGTCAAGCAGGACTTCCTGTTCTTCGCGGTCCCCGATCCCGCGATCAACGCGTTCGCATTGCCCGGAGGATTCGTCGGCGTGAACACCGGGCTTGTCCTGCTCGCGCAGAACGAGTCGCAATTGGCCAGCGTCCTGGCGCACGAGATCTCGCACGTCACGCAGCACCACATCACGCGGGGAATGGCGAGCCAGCAGAACGTCCTGATGACCACACTGGCGGGCCTCGCCTTGGCCATCCTCGCGTCCAAGGCGGGGGGATCGAGCAGTAACCAGGCGACGTCGGCGGCCATTGCCGGCACCCAGGCGCTGGCTGCCCAACAGCAGATCAATTTCACGCGCGAGAACGAATTCGAGGCGGACCGTGTCGGCTTTTCGCGTCTCGTCGCCGCAGGATTCGACCCGAACGCCATGGGCGAATTCTTCGATCGCCTGCAGCGTTCCAGCCGTTTCGTCGACGGCAATCTGCCATCGTATCTGCGCGATCACCCGGTCACCTACGAGCGTATCGCGGAAGCCAAGAGCCGGGCGCAGGACCTGCCGTACAGGCAGGTGCGTGATTCGCTGGACTTCCACCTGGTGCGCGCCCTGCTGCAGAGCTACCAGGGCGACGCGCGCGAGCAGGCAGCCAACTTCTCCCGCAACATCGCCGAGAAGAAATTCAATAACGAAATCGCCGAGCATTACGGGCTGGTGGCCTCGTTGCTGAGGGCGAAGGATATTCCGCGGGCAAAGGAGGAACTGGCGAAACTCGAGAAGATCGCGCCGCCGCATCCGATGGTCGAGGCGATGGCCGGCAACGTGCTTCTTTCGGCGGCGGAGTATCCCGCGGCGGTCGCGCGCTTCGAAGCCGCGCTGACCCGGTATCCCAACAAGATGCAGCTGATCCACGACTATCCAGAGGCGCTGATCAAAGCCGGACGTCCGGCCGATGCGTCTGCGTTCGCGGAAAAGGAACTGATTCGCTTCCCCGCGGAAGGACCCCTGCATGAAATCGCCGCACGCGCCTATGCGGCGCAGGACAAGCGCCTGAAGCAGCACGAACACCAGGGCGAGTTTTACGCATGGATCGGCAACCTGCCGCTCGCCGTGGCGCAATTCGAGCTGGCCACGAAATCGGGCGATGGCGACTTCTATCAGCTATCCGTGGTGGAAACCCGCCTGCGTGCATTGCGCCTGGAAATGGCGGAGCAGCAACGCCTGGGATTCAGCCGCGCCGGGTAGACCTACAGTGTCGCAAAACGACGGGACCCGGTTCGAAGGGGTCCCGTTCTTCAATGCGTGATGGCCTCCCCGGTCATGGCGGCAGACACATGGTCACGCCTTCGGCCACCCAGCCCTGACTGACCATGTCCTGCTGGTCGCTCAGCGCCGTGACAAAGCGGTGGTTGGGCGCTCCTCCCATACCCTGGTTGTAGAGCCGATACAGCGGAACCGTGCCTGCCGCGCAGGCGCTGTTCACGTCCGGCAGCATCGTATTGAAGTAGTTTTCGTACTCCAGCGTCCAGTCAGGGAAGAGGTTTATCGTGTCCTCGCACCCGAATCCATGCAGCGCAAAGAAGTGTGAACTCTTCGACCCGAAGTTGCTGTTGAAGAAGCGGCAGACGGCGACCGACGCGGCAGGTGCCGCGGCGTTGGGATAGGCCTTGAAGCTGCGCCCGGTGCGCGACCACGCCTGGAACGGCGGCGTCTTGTTGTCCAGCAACTGGATGTCGCTCACGTTCGGCGTCATGAAGTAGTGGTCGAAATCGGAATTGCGATACTCGACCACGTTCGACCGTAGACGTACCGCCGAGCATGAGGTCATAGGTCATGTTGTTGCAACCCTGCTGTGCCTCCAACGGCGAAAGATTGATCGGAGTGAACATGTTGACGGTCGGCAATCGTCACCGCCGGAATGGCCGCGAAGTTGTCGTGCAGGGAAACAGCGGGGAATGGTAGGTCTGCGGCCACGGCGAGTGACCTTGCCGACGAAAATTAACTTGAACGCCAGCGGAGTCGCTACTGTCGAAGGCACCGTGAAATTGAACTGGAAGTGGTATTTGCCGGCACCACCAGGGGGAACGCCGCCGGGAAAGTCGATCGATCAGCCAAATTTGTTGCCGGTTTCCGGCACAATCTGCCGGTTGGCATCCGCTTGCAGCGCGCCGACGCCGTGACGGTCGTGATGCTCAGCGATTGCCGCTAGCCGGCCCAGCGAGATTTGACACGTCCCGGGATTGCAGATGATCGCTCATCCGCGGCACCAAGGGCACCTGCAGGCATGTACCGCGACTCCAACGTCGAGGTAGCAGCGAATCCGCTCGACCCCGTGCAGGTGCAGATGATTTGATCAAACTGGGAGACGGACCTGTGACGGTACATCCACCGAGTATGCAGCCGTCACGGTGAAGCTCGGCAAGGGTGGTGCACGCCTTGGGCTACGCAAGGGGCCATCCCTCCATGGCGGCACGACGAATTGGTCCGCCAGGCAATCCGTAGCAATGGCTAAATTCGCCCAGAAGAGCACCGCTATGACGTATAGGCAGCCGCACAGCGCAACGATAGCATCGCCACAAGCGGCGGACGATGGCCATGTGGGCCGACGCAATGAGGCGAAAATCTGTATAAACGTGGTCATCGCCTGTCGTCCACGTACCAGGCATGCCTCAACAGTGACTCTCACGGCGACGATTCAACGCTCGCGGAAGTCACGCGTTCCCTCCTCTACGACTTCCTGGATGGCGTTTCGGCCGGACTCGCTGCTTCACTCGCCCCCGCGTCCGGGTCGACCAACGCGGCCAGATATTGGGCGACCTCTTCCGGGCGCGAGAAATAGCAGGTCTCCTCCTCATCGACCCGCCGCACCGAGGCGCGAAATCCGCCGGCGATTTGATGCCAGATTCGGACGATGAACAGCTCGGAGTGGGTCATTGGCCGCCTTCTTCGTGCCAGTTGTTGGACGAGAAGGTAGGACCACGACCGTTTCGAGACCGTTTCGAGGTCGCCGTGGAACGCGGTCAGCCGTTTGGATGAGGGAAAACGCTCAAGCGCAACGCTGCGCCACGGCAGGCGCTGCAGTCAGCCGATGAAATCGCCAGATCCCGCCAGCACATCCACGAGACTGCGTCTCACCCTGCCGCCAATGCTCCCACATGAGTGCCCGTTGGCTGGCCGAGAAGTAAATGCGCGGTCTTTGCCTCATCTGCAACACTCCTTCCGCCGCAATGGCATCTAGTGTGTTGCATCCACCAATTGAATCCGCCGCCAAAAGCGGTCAAACTCGGGGGAGTCCAAATCGCGCGTATTGGCGTAGCATTGCTAGACCCCCATTCGGTGACGAGACGATTCGATGGTGGACCGGGGAACGTTCGTCTGCGTTGTGGCGGCAGCGACCGTTACCGCGCCGCTGGCCGCGAGCGCGGAAACCGCGACAACCGTACGACGCATCGGCGTGTTATCGCTTGAGGCACGTCGTACCAAAACTAGCCGAGTGCTCTGGACTCCATAGCGATCTTGGGAGCTTGGAGGACCTCCCTTGCTATTGTCGTTTCCAGTTCTCGAAGGCGCCTAAGCAGTTCTGGAATTGCTACCTCGCTTTCGCGGATTCGCTTGTCGGCCTCAAAGAGCTGCGGATGCTCCCTCTTGAGCGCGCTCTCGACTTGGCGATACTTCCGTACTGTCTCGCGAAGTTGTTGATTGATTTGCCGTTGCCTACCCGTCAGCGACTCTCGCGCTGCAATGAATCGGTTGATTTCTCCCTCCAGTTTCTCAATTTCCCTTTGTTGGGAGGTCTGCCAATCTCTAAATGTTCGCTTCAGGTCCTCGTGTGTACATTGCGCGTACGGTTGACCATTCGGACACAGGTCGTACTTGCGGCTATCTAGGCGCCGGCGCACTGCATCCCGTGCCTCGCGCAGAGCGTAGACCTTTGTGTCAGTGTCTTGAATGCTCTTTTCTATGCTCTTCCCTTCGGCTCGCAACTCCTCGAGTCGCGCTGATAGCTGATCAAGCTCTCGCAGCTCCTCTGCGTTTTCCCCACGCAAACGGCTGCAAGTCTCGACACTTGCGGTTTTTCCATTACAGGCCGTGAACAGTTGGACTACAAGGGAGGCATAGTCTTGCCCAAGGGTGTCGTGTATTTGCTCGCGCTTATTGTTTGCCTCAACATACCCAGCGGCTGATACGGCCTCATAGTGCCACGCTTCGGCTGGCACAGTGTTAACCCATCCTGCGGCGACTAACGCTGCGATTATCTTCTCCGCATCACTGTTCAGGTCTACATCAATCGCAAAGCCGTACTCATGATTCGAGCTTCCAGGGCGGTTCGCTGGATTGGCCGTGCCAACGTCAAACTGACTGGCGGCAACAAACTGTCGGAACAATCTTGCTTGTTCGCTAACGGCTCGACGTGCGGAGTTTAGTGGAATATAAGTGCAACTATAGGGCGTCTCCCGCCAGATAACGCTCATTTGCCTCGCCGTAATGTTGATACGCACTCACCGCAAGCGAACGCGCTTTTGGGTCCTCTGCCGGTAAGGCGAGGAGCGACGATACGATCACATTGGCATGGCTAGCCAGACTGTCCGCGTATCGCTCGATAGTGTCGCTTCGAGTGACCTCACATAGAGTCATGATGCTTTCTCTGACGGTGTGGAGATGACCAGATCAGCTTAGTCTTTAGATACAATTAATACACCGGGAGAGCGCACTTCGTGTCCAAATCGGTCCTTGTCCGAAGTCGATCGAGAAAAATAGCTGTGGAGTAGGCCAGCCTGAGCATCGTACTTCAAAGGCGCGACCTTGAAGTCGGGATGTGTCCCATGCTCAGCAAAGGTGCGCGAAAATTTGTGATTCCTGATGGTCCAATGATAGGTGTATGTTTGAAATTCATACAGAGAGCGGATTTCACCGAGGCTATCGCCGATGTCTAGTCCAAGGATAGCCCCAAAGGGATAGGTTCTCGAAGGAGCGCAATACGCAAATACTACTTGGTCCGGACCTACACAGAAGTTGGATCCGATGTGCGACCCTTTCGGCGTATTTACAGGTCGTATGCTACCGAGCCAGTCGCCAAAATCGAGATCGTATAACTCGATGCCGCCGCCTCCTTCGACTTGCAGTTCGTCCGCCGGAGACCCGACTAGAAGAGTCTTGTTTGTAACATCCAGATGGGATCCAAAGCCCACGTACTCTGGCGAATCGGATAGGACTGAGCTGACGAATTCGACCGACTCGGCGTCTCCACTACCGTGAATCCGATATTGGTAAACCGCGCCGATAGTGCGATCGGGACCCCCGGCCCGCGGATCAGAGACTAGTAGGCGATCACCACGTCCTAAGATGCAGTGAGCATATTCCTCAGAACCTGTTGATTGGGGTGGGTCGGGAAGGAGAATAGGCTCTCGTTTGCCCCAACCCGCCGAATTTGGCAGGACATAGACTTTCGCTGGCTGAGCCAACGTCGCCGGAAACAGCGCAAGGTGCAGGCGCTCGGAGGATGCCGACGCCCCTACCTGACGGAGTCCGTCAAATCCGTGATGCAATCTTTGAAGCGTTGCATCTTGTATAACGTCAATAGGAAACTGGTTTGCCCTAAGGTCGCCTCGCCCTAGCTGCTCGGACAGTCGCTTGGCTTCAGCATAGAACGAATTAACCAATTCCATATTGAGGCGAAGAGCGACAATTGAAAGACTGTCGCGGGCGTGGTTGTATCCCACGTAAATCCTATCAGAAGCGACTTCTACAAACGCAATCTGATTGTCATCTGCTAAGTCGCCACCTGCCGCCTGTACGACATCTCTTATGCGGAGAAATCCCAGGCACAGATAAGAAGAGGGACGACGACCGAACACCCACAGCACACGTTGTTTACGCGTGCTAACACTGTCGTCGGTGATGGTCTTTTCGAAGTTGCTGTCAAGCAGTATGTATCCGCTGAGCAATCCATACTGGCTGGCAAAAGTATATTGCCTTGCCAGCATGTAGCCATGCAGTTCGCTAGCGTCATAGCCGGCGAACAGCACGCGACCGATCTCATTTAGTTTCGCGACGTCCCCCATGTCCTTTGTCTTGCTCATTTTAGAATCGCGGACAAACGCCACTGGATTCGGTTATCAGGGATCGACGAGGCCCGATGAGGCAGCTCCCCGTTGTGGCGGCCCAGCTACTTTCCGGCGCAAAATGCGCGCCAGTCTCGTGCTCCATTCTAGCGCAAGTAAGTCGCCTAATCGGAGAAGGCGGGCGACTGAGAGCCGCAAGCCAGGAACGTTGATTCCTGCGGCTCGCCGCTGTCTGTAGGCGAAGAGCGGCGCCGGTGATCGTGCCGGCTGGGGGCTCACGCGCACGCGCCCGCATGGCAATGGCCGAAGGTCCGATTCTCATTGGCCCGACTGGCGGCTACGTGTCGAAAGCGCGGACCGAAATCGGCCAGTCTGGCCGTCCATACCCGAAGACGATCACTTCGGGGATGACCGGTCCGAAGGCGCAGCAGACGTAGGGATTTTCGCTCCGTATGTCGGGCAAGTTCCCCTCCCTTTGCCACACGCCGAACAGACATAGTGTCCGTTCTGGCAGGTCTTGGTTCCCGGAACATCTCGTTGCATCCTTCCGCAGCAACTGCAGTGTTTTGATAGCATGATCTTATCCTTTCGGGAACCGCGGCTGCCTGCCAAGAGTAGACTTCTTGCTCGTGCCGAACCTCGCGTGCCGTTAGCCCGTGGGGCAGCACTACCTTACATAATGCGCAAGGCGGTACGACCGCCTTCGCGAAACGATGGGGTCAAGTTGCGTACCTTGCGAATTCTCGAAACGGCATCGACGAGATATTTGGGGTTGACGGCGTTGATCGCGATCGCGCTTACCGTAGGCTCGTACGTTGCAGCGACAACGCTCGACTTAGTGAGTGTTGACACGCTCGCAAAGTTCACGGACTCTGTATTCAAGACCGTCGCAATGCTCATTGGCACGCTTTGGGCTATCAATCGCTATTTCACACAGCGCACGGATGCACCACAATTTCGCGTGGACTGCGAGATCTCTTGTATACATGGTGAGACAGCGAATGATCCTGCTCTTCTAATCTTTCGGTTGGATCTGGTAAACACGGGCAAAATTCTCATTGGCGAATTCCGCCAATTCGTCGAACTGCAAGCCGCTCACGCCACCGTCGATGGCGTCGAACTCCAACAGCTGCATCGGTGGCCAACTCAAGGGTGGCATCCAGGCGGCCCGATTGAGCCCGGCTCATGGGCAGCCATCAACGACGAGATAACATGTCCGGCAACCGTCAAGGCAGTGCGTGTGTTTTTAGCTGTTGGGCTGTTTGGCGAAGCAGAATGGACGTGGCACAAGACCTTCGACGTTTCAAAGAGGAGCCAAGCATGAACTCGACGAACCCTGTGTGCGGCGTCTGTCATGGTACTGGCCGAGTATCGACTGAAGCGTCAGAGAGGTTGATATGTCCGGAATGCGGGAGCGCAATGAACAAGAACGCACTCTACTGTCCAAGCTGTGGAATGCGTGTGCAATTTGAACACAAACGCGAGGTATGTCCAGCCTGTGGAAGAGTTCTCGGCGCCTTGAGATAACAACCCGATAGAAGCTCGCAACGAACATGGCTCACTCGTATGGACAGGACTCGCAAGTCATTCAGTGAGCCGCAGCCCTTTCGCGGCTACAAACGTGCGCTCCGGGTCTATGGCACGCCGGCTACATTTTGAAACGGGCCACTCGGGCCGCAACGCGGTATTCGATAAGGACAGCACACGAGTACTGACTTGGGGTGACGGTGCGGCGCAGGTGTGGGAGGCAACCACGGGCAAGGCATTGAGCCAACCCATGAAGCATGAATCGTCCGAAGGGTACGCGGTGTTCGACAAGGAGAACACACGGGTGCTGACCTGGAGTTTCGAGGGTAAGGCGCGGGTGTGGGATGCGGTCACGGGCAAGGCGTTGACCGAACCACTGAAATACCGGGAGAAAAGCGCGGTATTCGACGTGGCCGGAATGCAGCTCGTGACATGGGGTTCGGATGGCACGGCGCGGGTGTGGGATGCGACTACGGGCAAGGCATTGAGCGAACCGATGAAGCACGCGAAAGAGGTAAAGGGCGCGGTGTTTGACAAGGACGGAATGCGAGTGCTGACGTGGAGTGACGACGGTACGGCGCGGGTGTGGGACGCGGCCACGGGCAAGGCGTTGAGCGAGCCGATGAGGCATGCCCAGGTGTTAGGGGGCGCGGTGTTCGACAAGGACGCCACGCGGGTACTCACTTGGAGTGATGACGGGACGGCGCGAGTATGGGAGGCGGCCACGGGCAAGGCGTTGAGCGAACCAATGAAGCGCTCGGTAGGGGGCGCGGTGTTCAACAAGGCCGGAACGCGGGTGCTGACTTGGGGTCGCGATGGCACTGCGCGGGTGTGGGAGGCTGCCACGGGTAAGCCGTTGAGCAAACCGATGAAGTACGCGCAGGAGTTAGAGGGCGCGGCGTTCGACAAGGACGGAACGCGGGTGCTGACTTGGGGTCCCGATGGCGCTGCGCGGGTGTGGAGGCGTGCACCGGCAAGGCGTTCGAGTGAACCGATGAGGCACGCGGAACGGGTATTCGGTGCGATGTTCGACATGGACGGAACAAAGGTATTGACCTGGAGTTTCGACGGTACGGCGCGGGTGTGGGAAGCGGCCACAGGTATGGCTTTGAGCGAACCGATGAGGCACGCGAAGTGGATTAGGGGCGCGGTGTTCGACGAGGCCGGAACGCGGGTGCTGACCTGGAGTGAAGACGGCACAGCGCGGGTGTGGGGCCTGGGAATCAATGTCGACTTTCCATCCCAACTACTGGCACTCAAGATCCAGCTCGACTCCGGAACGCGACTAACTGCTGCAGGCGATCTCGAAACCATTCAGGGGAGACAATGGAGAGACTTGAAGCGTGAGTACGCCGCAAGGATTCCCAGTTCGACTAGGGCAACCCAGTGAGTTCGATGACACGCAAGTAGTCACAAACGTTGCACAGCTGACCGGCATCGAATTCCTCCAAGCGGAGAATCGGCCGTAGAAGGAAGCTGCGCGGCAGGCGCATTCGGTTCGCCGACGCCTCACGAATTACCGCGGAGTGCCAGTGGGTTCACGAGCAGATGCAATGGGACGCCTCCAACTGGGCATTGCAGGGCAATACGCGACTGCTGGCGAGTGCGGGGCATTCTGCATCGCCGCAAGTAGGCGCGCATGCCGACGCCGTGATTTGGGCCACAGTCCGAATCCATCGTGAGTTCGACGCCGCGCCAACGTACTGTGGCCTTGAACGGCTGCTTCGTCGCTATCGAGTGTCGGGTCTCGGGAGAGCAAAGTGCGGAAGTGGGTCGTAAGCAGCCGTTGGCCTAGTCCAAGTGGGTGATTGCAGGCGGAAGTGCGCAGAGCGACGCTTGGCGCAACGGACCGGGACGATTTTGCTGCCTTCTATGGGCGATACGCATCGCACTGTATCCGCACTGGTGTGGTTCCACTCCGTCCCGCTGCGGCGGCTAACATGCTATCTGCACTAGAGTTGAATGAGTCAGGGGAAATTGATGACGGTAGGCGAAATGCGCCAACTTCTCGAAACGCTGCCCGACCACGCTCAACTTTGCTACAACGAAGGGAACGAGAAGGGAACGCTGCTCGAAACGACCTGACACCCGGCTTTAGTACGAGATAGGATTAGAGTCCGCCCCAATAGGAGCGGACGATGAAGACGAAGCGGTTCAGCGAAGAGCAGATCATCGGCGTGTTGAAGGAGGCGGAGGCCGGGGCCAAGACGAAGGATCTCTGTCGTCGGCACGGAATCTCGGAGGCGACCTTCTACAACTGGAAAGCCAAGTACGCTGGGATGACGGTGTCGGAAGCGCGGCGGCTGAAGGAGCTTGAGCAGGAGAACGCCAAGCTGAAGCGGCTGCTGGCCGAGGCGGAGCTCGACAAGGCGGCGTTGAAGGATCTGCTCGGCCGAAAATGGTAAGCCCGCAGGCGAAGCGCGCGGCGGTCGCGGTGCTGATGACCGAGCGTGACTTTGGGGTGACCCGTGCCTGCGGGCTGATTGGAATCTCGCGGTCGCTGTACCGCTATCGCAGCCGGCGACCGGACAGTGGGCCGCTGCGCGCCCGCATCGCGGAGATTGCCGCGATCAAGCGGCGATATGGCTATCGGCGGGTGTATCTGCGTCTGCGTCGCGAAGGTTGGGAAGTCAATCGGAAGCGCGTCTATCGCCTCTATCGCGAGGCTGGCTTGGCCGTTCGGCGGCGCAAGCGCAAGCGGATCGGCCTGTTCGAGCGCAAGCCATTGCCCAAGCCGACGGCTGCGAACGTGAGCTGGTCGATGGACTTCGTGGCCGACGGGCTCATCGGCGGTCGCCGTTTGCGCTGCCTGACCATCGTGGACGACTGCACTCGTGAATGCCTGGCCATCGAGGTCGACACCTCGATCACGGGATTGCGGGTGCAGGGAGTGCTCGATCGCCTTGCCGATACGCGCGGATTGCCACAATCGATCACCGTCGATAACGGGCCAGAATTCGATAGCCAGGTACTCGACAAATGGGCCTATCGCAGCGGCGTGCAGCTGTCGTTCATCCGCCCCGGCAAGCCGAACGAGAACGCGTACATCGAAAGCTTCAACGGGAAATTCCGCGACGAGTGTCTGAACGAGCACTGGTTCATCAGCCTCACCCACGCCCGTAGCATCATCGAAGCCTGGCGGATCGAGTACAACACCGAGCGACCACACAGTTCGCTCGGCAACCGGACACCGCAGGAGTTCGCCGCCGACCGGACCAAGAAGGATGAAGAACGCGTATTCTTAACCGCGGACTCTAACGCCATCCCGGACTAAATCGGGTGTCAGGTCGGAAAGTCTCGCAGATAGACGTGGTTCGCGTCGTCAGTGACAGTGACGGCTACTTTGCTCGGGAGGGACGGCACCATCAGGATCGTCGTCATCGCCTAATCGTGCACCATGTGCGGCCGCTACGAACTCCACACCCAGCCGGCCGCTCAACAGCCCCAAGAACGACGACGAGTCGATCATCGAATCCCTGTCGATCGCTTGGGGCGCCGGAAGCCTGCAGCCGTAGCCACTGTCAACGGGTCGCGTCCTGCGGCCCTCGCTATGGCACCGTTTCGAATGGCGCGTTGGCGCTCTGTACTAATGTCTTGAAATCGGCTTCTCGAATAATCCGGATTCGATGGCCCTGGGCCGATAGCTGCTCGGCCTTTCGGTGCTTGGTGCTTTTCTCATATCCTGCCAGTCTCCAAGAATCCTGATCGCCGACGACCAGAATCGTTGTCTTCTTGGTTACGTTCTGGTCGACTTGGCACCCAATACTAGCCGCAAGGTCCAGCCGCCTCGCTCCGAACCATGTCCAATGCGCCAGTGAAAACTACAATTTCCCCGTGCAAGTCACCTTCCGGGTTTCCCTCCCTCTCGATGGCTACTCCGCTTGACGAGTGCTCCGGGTCTATTGGCAGGTGGACTTTCTTCTGCCAGACCTCCAACCCTTGATTGGATTCTTGCAATGCGGCGAGCAACACGAAGCCGGCAGCCTTCGCATCTTCAAGCGCGTTGTGATGTTGAAATTTGTAGCCGATACGTTCGCATACGTTCGCTAGGCCATATCCTCGCCAAGCTAGGTCCTTCCACGTCCGGCGAACTACGCGGGCCGAATCCAGCCATGACGTGGATATTGGTTCCAATTTGTATTTGATGAAGGCCCGGGCAACGGCGATTCGGTCAAAGTGCGTGTGGCACACACATATGGTCGGAGCGAGGTACTTGCGTATTATTTCAGCAACCTGCGGTAGCTTCGGCTGGCCCCGCACCATATGCGATTCGATGCCGTGAATGGAGACATTCATGTCGTCAAAATGGTCTTCGGGGTCGATCAGTGTCGACCACTCGGCGATTAGCGCACCGTCAGCAAATACCGCGACCCCAATCTGGCAAATGGAGCTGACGTCTGCATTGGCCGTCTCAACGTCTATGGCGACAAATTCCGCACCCACTTAGGACTCGGACTCCGCATCGGTGCCCGAGTACTTCGCATAATCGTTCGTAAATATGACCTTCATTTTGATCTCAACGCACACTAGGGAGGGCTCAGAGTCGAGATCAATATTTAGGTCATCACCACGCAACCCTTGCCACATGGCAAGGTAGAACAACGTACCGAATTTTTCCTTCTTCTTGATCGCCTTCTCGACACCGCCCTTCCAAGGCAATATCACAAGTCGACCATTGCTCGCCTGAACGGCCAACTCCGGCGATCGTTCAGCCATTGCGCGCCCATTCTCCCAGCACGAGATCATGCCTTGGTCTTTGCCCTTCCAGGCGTCATCCCAAGTTAGGCTGGTTCGGATTGGTTCTGAGATCGAACGGTGAAGGTTCATGGTTCGCAATCCCCAAATCAGTCTGGCATCTCGAACTTTGCGAGCTTATAGCGCGCCCATGGGTCGCGTCCATCCCAATCGTCGGGCATCTGGCTGCACAGTCCTAAGGTGGTCGGGCGGGCATCCTCCTCCCGAGATAACTCAGGAGCAACGCGACGGCACCAGAGACAATTCCGCCGCGCCACCGCTGCAATCTTGCTACTTGATCAGCGTGCTTGCCGAGTTAGGGCCAGACGATTGCGACTTGCAGGGCGGACGGCCATCGAAATCAGGCTTGGTTGAGGGGGCATGCGCGAGCAGCCAAGCGTTTAAACTTTTTGGCAGCTTTGCCTGATGCCAATTGCTTCCGGAGAAACCTTTCTCCCACGCACGAAGCATGCCGTAAGAACGGATCACAGCTTCCGGATGGAACGACTCGTCATAAAACTTTAATTGAAATCGCAGGTCGCCTAAGTCATCGACGTATTGAAGTATTGGATCGGAAAAAGGCAATCTCTCGTTCTTATGGTGAGAGCCAAACATTTGGCTGTTTGTGAAGTCCGCGCCTTCCAGATTGGCTGATACAAAAGTCGCTGGATAAACGTAGAGACGTGCCGTGTTGGTGGTCAGTGCAAAAATGGGCAGGCCAGAAAAATCGGCCTGCCTCAAGTCGGCGCAATCGAAGTTTGGACCATATAGAGAGAGTTGGCCCCCCCGGTGGGGTCGCGCTCTCGCGTGAACAGCCTTTCAACGTAGGTCAGGCGAAACCGATCGTTGCGCTGCTCTTCGCGATGCGTGAGCGCAGCACCTTGTAGGTTCGCATTTACAAAGCGAGTGTCCGCTAAGTCGGCGCCATCGAAATTGGCTCCGACAAGACGCGCATTTTCAAAATCGGCAAGGTTGAGAATCGAATTTGAGAAATCGACCCCAGAGAGATCTATGCCCGTGAAATCGCACTTAACACAGTAAATGAATGAAAGATCTTTTTGCCTAATGCCCTTTCGAAGCATGTGCGTGATAGCTTCGCCAACGGATTGAGCTATCGCCTCGCTCGTATCCCGCTTCGGTGGCCGAGAAACGTATATCATCCTCGTGGTCGCCAGCTCGTCTCTCGCGACTATCGTTCGACTCGAGCGCACGAGCGCCTCCAACCCCTTGGAGAGAGGCGCAGCATTCATCGAGTCTGGGCTGAGCTCCCTGATGAGTCCTAAGATGGAATCCCGAACGATTGCTTCCTTCTCGACGGCAAGGATACTAATCACAACCTCGAGGATGAGTTGTTGTTGATCGGCATTTGATGTCGCAAGGTATGATCTGACTGACGCCACGCCAGCAAGCCGTCTTGAAGGGCTATCAGCAGAGAGATTGTCAAAGGCTCGGGCAACTTGCTCCTGTTCCTTACTACGGCGCATCTGTTCAGATTCGTCTTGCCACCTCGCAACTGACGTCCAAAGCCCTAGCAATGCCACGATAGCAGTAATGGCCGCGCTCAAGCCTGCGAGCGCCTTTAACCATTCCAGCGACTGACCGCGCCGAGACTGCGCGGACCGTATCGCCGTCGTGTCAGCGTGAAGCTTTCCAACTTCGGCCGCCAACTTTTGAGTCTCGAGCTGCCGCCTCTCTAGATCGAGATCGTCTGGGGTCGTCACATGGACAACCCCCTCAGTCGGAGACATTCGCGCCCTCTCCACCAAACGATGCGCCAATGGTAAGCGATTCCCTGCCAAGCAAAGGGCAAAGTGCTAGCCCGAGCGCTAGCCGGCACCGAATCCACCACTCGCCTGGCGCGTTAAGTGCCTGAATTGACGCAAATAGATAGCACTACAAAATAGCGCTTGACACTGTCGCAAATGACAGTTCCTGCATCCCCCTGCCGCGAATAGAGTTGTCCCTCGCGCGCTTGGGGGGACCGTTGCGCGCTGCCACGGGGAGGCGCCATGAAGATACTGATCGTCGACGATCATCCGCTGATTCTGCACGCGCTGGAACAGGTGTTGCCGCAATTGGACCGCCGACTCGAAGTGCTGGGCGCGTCCGACCGGACACAAACGCTGACGCTTCTCGCCCGCCATCCCGACTGCGCGCTGGTACTGCTCGACCTCACACTCCCCGGTGCGCGCGGCTTGGACCTCCTGGCGGAATTGCGGCGCGACCGTCCGCTGCTGCCAATCGTCGTGTTGTCGGCGACGCACGACTCCGCGACCGTTCGAGCGGCGATCGCCGCCGGAGCGCGCGGCTTCATTGCCAAGACCGCGAATCCGCTGGCGCTGCTCGACGCCATCGAGACCGTCCTTTCGGGCGGCCGCCACGTCACCACCGACCTGTGCGCGGCGCCGCGCACCATCAACGGCGTCCCGGTCGACATGCTCGGACTCACACAACGACAGTCGGACGTGCTCCAGCTCCTGCTGCAGGGAAAGCCCAACAAGCTCATCTGCCGCGACCTGCGGCTCTCCGAAGGCACGGTGAAGGTGCACGTCAGCGCCATCCTCAAGGCCCTGAACGTGCATTCGCGCTCACAGGCGATCGTCGAACTCGCCCGGCGCGGCATCAGTATCGATAACTCGTCGACGCATTACTGACGCGCGCGCAAGACGCTTGGGACGCGTCGATGGTGTCGCCGCTCGCCGGCATCGCCCCTGCACTGATTGCGCGCGCCCGCGCCGATCAGGTGGGGGAGTTATATGCCGGTTGGCACCGTACTTCGCTGTCCATGCTGCTCGGCGCGGTGCTGCTGTGCTCGGCCATGTGGGGTCAGGCGCCGCCTTGGCTGATGGCGTCATGGGTGACGCTCATCGTCGCCAACCAGTTATGGCGCGGGGCGCTGGTCCGCGCCTGGCACCGGATGCAGCCGGGGCTCGCCGCAGCACCGCGCTGGGGCCGGTATTGGGCCATCGGTTCGACGCTGGGCGGCGCGCTCTGGGGTTTCGCCGCGGTGGCGATGTATCCGCATTCGCCCTCGCACCAGGCGCTGCTGATCGTGTGCCTGTTCGGTGTCGTGCTGGGAGGCCTCAATCTCACAGCCGTTTACAAGCCGTCCTTCTACGGCTTCGTCATCCCCGCGCTGGTGCCGCTGATACTTCGCGAAGCGCTGGTCGCCGACCATGTCCACACGTTCACTGCGCTGGTCATGAGCGTGGTGCTGGGATTCGTGCTGGCGTTCGGGCATCACCTCAATGATGTTCTGACGCGGTCGCTGGCCATCCGTTACGAGAACATCGACCTCATCGACGGGCTCAAGCGCCAGACGCGCGCGGCACACGAAGCGCGCGCCGCGGCCGAAGCCGCGAACCGGGCGAAGAGCCAGCTGCTTGCGGCGGCAAGCCACGACCTGCGGCAGCCGCTGCATGCGCTGGGGCTGTATACGGCGGTATTGGCGGCGCGGGCGCGCGAGGCGCCATGGCAACCGCTGGTCGCCAATGTGCAGAGCGCCGTCAACGCACTGGAGGCGCAATTCGCGCAGTTGCTCGACTTGTCGCAACTCGAGGCCGGAGCGCACACGCCCGAACGCTCCCGCGTCGCCCTGGCGCCACTGCTCGCGCGCGTGGCAGCCGAATTCAGGCCGCAAGCGGAGAACAAGGGCCTGGTTTTGCGCTGCGCCCCGACGCGCCTCGCCGTCGACAGCGACGCCGCGTTTCTCGAGCGCATGGTGCGCAACCTCGTCGCGAACGCGGTGCGCTACACGACGCATGGCGGCATCGTCATCGGCGCGCGGCGGCGTGGCGATCAGGTTTCGGCCGTCGTCGTCGATAGCGGCCCCGGCATCGCGCCGGAACATTGTGAGAAGATCTTCGAAGAGTTCTACCAGGTGCGCCGCGGCGGCGGGAGCGCGCTGGCGGCGCCGGCGGGCATGGGCCTCGGCCTCGCGATCGTTCGCAGACTGGCACAGCTTCTCGGCCACGAGGTCACGGTCGCTTCGCGCCTGGGTGCCGGTTCCAGCTTTCGCATCGACATGCCAAGGGCGACCGACGCCGCGCACGCGTTCACCGCCGCGGTGCCTGGCGCCGCCTGCATCGGTCGCGTTTCGCTCGACGGGACACTGGTGGCGGTGGTGGACGACGACCCCGCGGCGATCGACGCCATGTCCGAGTTGTTCTCCATCTGGGGCGCCCAGGTCGTCGGCGCGCGCGATGCCCGGTCTCTGCTGGATGTCCTGAGCCGATCGGCGCGCTATCCCGACCTCATCGTCGCGGACCTGCGGCTGGGCGATGGGGCCAGTGGCGTCACCACTGTGCGCGCGCTGCGCGCGGAACTGGGCTTTGCGGTGCCTGCCCTGATCGTGTCCGGCGATACCAGCGCAGCCGCGGAACGCGCAGCCCGATCCGCAGGGCTGACATTGCTTCCCAAGCCGGTCGTCGCCAATGTGCTCGAAGCGGTGGCGACTGCCCTGGTCGCGCGCGCGGTGCCGCGCGCGGCCTAGCGGCGCACGTCGCACACTGTGCCCTTTGAGCAATCGTCGGCGGGATCGTGGCGCGAAAAAAAAGAAACGCCGATCGGATCGCGGCGCATGCGACCCGACCGGCGGTCGGAGGAGAAGGTGGCGGTCCCGCGCCGGCGCCGCGGGGGGATGCGACGCCGGAGTCGTCTAACGCAGGACCGTCGTAGTCAAGCTGGGCTGCTTATTTGCGGCCTCCGCGTGAATCAGGACATGAAGCCCAAGTCGGGCGCGAAATTCTTCAGGTTCGGGAACACCTGCGCGATGTCGCCGGCCGGCATGCCAAACCATTTGGCGAGCGTCCCGCCGACCTGGTCGACCGCGGTCGTCGGGATCCAGGCGCCGTTGCTGCCCGAATCGTCTGGTCCCTTGACCGTGAGGTCCGGAAACGTCCCATACATGTTGCCGCCTTTCACCGCGCCACCGAGGATGATCGAATGTCCGCCCCATGCATGGTCGACGCCAGCACTTCCGTTGCCGATGAACGTGCGGTTGAAGTCGGAGGCCGTGTACTGTGTGACCATGCTGTCCACGCCATCGGCCACGGTGTAGTCGTAGAACGCCTTCATCGCCGGCGCGAGTTGGTTGAACAGGTTGGTCTGGTTGTTGATCGTATTCGAATGCGTGTCGTAGCCGCCCATGCTGACGAGGAAGAACTGGCGTCCGGTCGTGTTGCCGGTGGCCGCCCGCGCATTGATGAGACGCGCGACCTGCCGTAGCTGTTGCGCGATGTTGGTGTTGAGTAACGTTCCTCCGACGGTAAATGCCGTCTGGATCACCGGGGGCAGCGTCGCCTGCAGGATCGGATTGGCCGTGGCATTGGCAGACAGCGCCTGACTCAGGATGTCGGATCCGCCCGCGACCACGACATTCGACATGCCGGTGTTGAGCAGCGCCTGCATCGCGGCGTACCGTGCGGCTCCATCCGCACCTGCTTGCGCCGACACCGACACACCGCCGTTAGCCGGGATGACCAGCGGCGCCGTCTTGTTGCCGATGGTGAACACCTGTTTGCCCGAAACCGAGATCGTCACGGGGATCTTCGACAGCGCGCTGGCGGCCGTGATGCTCGGCGAATCTCCTGCACGTCCACCCCAACCCGTTGCCACCGGCTGCCCCGGGATTTGGCCCATCCAGGCATTCTGCTGGTCCGAATGCGAAAACAGGTTCGGTGGCCGGACATAGCCCACGGGTGGATTCTTGTATTGCGCCTGTGTCAACGGCGTCACCAGCGTCCCGGCGTTGGCGATCACGGCCAGCTTGCCGGACGTGTACGTGGGGGCCAGCGGTGCGAACGACGGATGAAAGCCGTAGGACTTGCCGGCGCTCGGCGCATTGAATGGCAGCAGCTGCGCCTGCGTGAGATTCACGTTCGATGCCACCGTGCGCGTGGCCGCGTACTGCGCGTAGTCCGTGACCGGGACGATCATGTTGTTCGAGTCGTTGCCGCCGAACAGGAACACGCACACGATGGCCTTGTATCCGCCCACCGCTTGCGCCTCGGCGCTCTCGACACCCCAGCGGAGCATGCTGCCCGCGGCCGCACTCGCGGTGAGCGCAGTCGTCGACGTCAGGAATTTCCGGCGATTGGTATTCATTAGCGCTGCACCTGGAAGTGGAAGGAGGAAAGTATCAGGTAGGCCCCCATCTGGGCGCGGGCCAACAACTGCGCCGGCGTGGGCGTTGCACTGATCGCGACCTGGTTTACCGCATTCACCACGATGGTCTGCGCCGCCGGGTCCAGTTGGCCGCCCATCAACACTTCGCTGAAACGGGTGACCATCGCCGCGGGGTTAGTCGCGAGTGCCGCGAACTGCGACAGGTCGAGGCGGGTTCCCACCGCATTCGGGATCGTCGCGTCCGGCGCATAGGGTAGGTACACCAACGTGTACATCAGGTTCGAGCGCGCCACCGCCGAATTGGTTGTGTGTATGGCGAATTCCGGCGAAAGCGTTGACGTGCCCGGAATCGTCGCGTCCGGCGGGAAGTAGTTGAACACCGTCGGCGAGAAGTACGGATTCTGGCCAAGGTTGCTCGCCGCACCCGCCAGGCGGTTGCCGTCGGTGATCCCGTTCAGCGCCCGGATCGCCGCGGTGACCGAAATCACCGGTTCACGCAGGCTGCCGAAAGTAGCCGGCGGGTTGGCTACGTTCCGCGCTTCAGGATCGAGCAGGATCGCCCTCACCACGGCCTTCAGGTCGCCCCGCACGCCCTGCCCGTTGTTCTTGAACACGGCGGAGATCCGCGCGAGATAGGCCGGCGACGGGTCACCGGTGACCAGGCGCTGGATCAGCTGGCGGCTGATGTAGGGCGGCGTGTTCGGATGCATGAACACGTTTTGAACCGCCGCATCGAGGTCCTGTTGCGGTGTCTGATTGGCCGGCACCACGACGCCATTCAGCAGCGTCTTGGCCGATGTTTCGTGGCCGGCGTTCGCCGTGATCGGGTAGGGCACCATATTCGCCGCGTAGAACACGCCATTCTTCTTGGTCGCGGGCGCGGCGGGATTGGCCGGATCGGCATACGTGTAGCCGGTGAACACCTTGGCGAATTCCTTGATGGTGTTCTGGTCGTACGTCGGGATCGGAACGCCCTGCAAGTCCTTGATCGGCGAGCCGTCGTCGTTCAACTCCTCGAGTCCGACGGAGAATAGCTGCATGATTTCCCGGGCGTAGTTCTCGTTCGCCACACGGGCACCGCTGGCACGGTCGTTATTGACCATGTCGAGGTAGTTGCCCATTGCGGGACTCAGTGTGATCTTCTGCAGCAACGTCTGGTAGTTGCCGAAGGCTTCCTGGAACATGATGTTCTGATACCGAGACATCACGTACGCGTACGAAAGGTCCCGTTCGTTGCCCGACGTCACGGCGATCTGCGACAGGGCCCAGGCCACGCGCTGGCGCAACTGATCCGGCGCTGTGATCGCATTGGCGAAGAAGTCGCGCTGGATCCCCGCAAGCGTCAGGTGATCGCGGACGCAGATCGCCTGCGGGGAGTCAGCTGGATAGTTTTTTCCAGCCGGATCCTGTTGCGCGCAGACAGAAGGAATCGAATTCAACGCGATCACGTTGTACTTGGTGTCCGGATACCCTGACATCGGCTGCAGGAACTGGTTGTCGATCCAGCCCGGGATCCCCATCGCCTTGACCTTCGCCGCTTCGGCCTGCGAGGCGCCAAACGTGGCCTGGTTGAGCAGGCGCCAGATGTTGGCATCCGTGGATGCCACCGGTGGAGGTGCGGAAATCGCCACGACGTTCTGCGTCAGCGTCGATGTGACGGTGCCCAACAGGTCGGTGGCAGTCGCGTAGACCTGGTGCGTTCCTGTTGCCAGCGCCGGGGTGGTGAACGTATACGGCGCCGTGGTCAGGTCCGCGAGCTTCGCGCCATCCAGGTACAGAGAGACCTTTGCAATCGTTCCGCCGGTTTCCGTGGCCGTTGCGGTGATCGTCACGGATTGGGGAGCGATCAAGAGCGTGTTCGACAACGTGAACGCGACCTTCGGCACCAGCGCCGCCGGGGCACCCGTGATCGTCTCGCTGATCGTTCCGCTCGTCGACGTCGCGTTGTTGAGATCGCCCGAATACTTCGCTGCGATGCTGTGCGTGGCCACCGCCAGCGTCGTCGTCGTGCAGGTGGCGGTGCGCGTGTTGCCACTGCCCGCGGCGAGTCCAACTACGGCACAATTGGAGATCGACCCAGCGCCGTCCATGAAGTTGACGCTGCCCGTCGGCGCCGCGCCGGTCACCGTGGCGGTGAACATGACGCTCGCGCCACTCGCGGCCGGGTTGGCCGAGCTGACCAATGTGGTGATCGTCGTTCCCGCTCCGCCGCCACCGCCGCCCGCATTGATGACCTGGGCGATCATGCCGCTGGATACCATGTTGCCCGCGTCGCCACCGTAGCTCGCGATGATCGTATGCGTGCCCGTGGACAATGCGTTCGTGGAACACGTCGCCGTTCCGCCGGCTCCCAAGGGAACCGCGGCGCAGCCCAACGGACTACCACCGTCGGTGAAGCTGACGCTGCCCGTGGGCGCGTCCCCTGTCACAGTCGCGGTGAACGTCACCATGGCGCCGACGATCGCGGGATTGGCCGAGCTGGTTACCGATGTCGTCGAGGCTGCGCCGCCGCCGCCGCTGATGTTCTGGGTAAGCGTGTTGCTGGATGCCGCGTTGCCGGCATCGCCGGCGTAGGCGGCCATGATCGTATGGCTACCTGCCGCAAGAGAAGACGTCGTGCATACCGCCGTTGCAATGTTGCCGCTGGTGCCAGCGGCAACCGCCGCGCAGCCGGAAAGCGCCACGCCGCCGTCGGTGAAGGCAACGGCGCCCGAGGGCGCGGTGCCGGTCACCGTGGCCACGAAGATCACGCTGGCGCCGACCGCCGCCGGATTGGCCGTGCTGAACAGCGCAGTTGTGGAGGCACCCGCGCCACCGCCGCCACCGCCAGGCGCCACGTCGGCGAAGACCTGGTAGGCGACACCTTCGAAGGTGAACCACGGCCACGTCGCCTTGACATGATCCCGCTCCGGCGCGCTGGTCGTGTAGAAATGGGCTCCCGTGCGCGTATTGAAGAACCGGTAGAGGTCCTCGCTGCCGGCCATCGGCGTGCCCATCGCGTAGTACACCGGGCCCTCGAAGGCGAAGACGGGGTAGTGCTGCAGCACGTAGTCCTTTTCCTCAGGGACGATCGTGTAGAAATGCGTGCCGGTCGACGTATTGAAGAAGCGGTAGACCGGCTGGCTGCCGGACACCGGCGTCTTGTACGCGTAGAACTGGACACCCTCGTAGTCGAACCACGGATACAGGCGCAGGACCTGGTCCCGTTCCGCGTTGTCGATCGTGTAGAAGTGCGTGCCGGTGCGTTCGTTGTAGAAGCGCACCACCGGATATGCCTGGTCCGCGGCAACTGCGTTCTGTGATGAGAGCCCCGCGGTGATCGCGAAGCCCAGCGCGAAGACCGCCGCCACACTCTTGAGCCAGCCGCGCGCGCGCGGCGCCACATTCTTGGACCTGCTGATTACGCCCTGCATCGCCAGCCTCCGGACGTGGGACGACGGATGTCGTGGTTGGCTCGTTCTTGCGTGCTCAACGGCCCCGGTTGCAAGGCGATGGAGACTCCAGAACGCTCCCCTGGCGGCGATTATTCACGGACAATATATATATTTCAAGTCATTTTTTGTTTTGGCGACAAACGGCAATCGTACTGCCTATTTTATGCAGATGCCATGTAAGGTATATGTCGTAACAACTTGAATTGTAATATATTATTGCTTTTGATCTGACGACGTCTTGTCGTGTACTAAGTATATTAATGACATTAGTATGTCCTGCGGTAAAGGCAATCGTGCAAATTCGCGGCAACTGAGGATGATGTTGTCAGGCACTTTCAACCACACTGACGGTTGCAGTCCAATCAATTAAAGTTTTATGCCGTGGGAATGCTGTCCCCAGGGCCCGCGGCGGTTCAGGCGAGGAATCCCAGATCCGCGCCCGCAAAGGCTGCCAGATTGGGAAACACCTGGGCGAGCGCGGTCGGCTGCACGCCGAACCATTTCGCCAAGGTCGCGCCGTATTGTTCGATCGACGTCGTCGGAATCCATTGGCCGTCGTCACCGGCGTCGTCCGGTCCGCCCATGGCGAGATTGGGAAATTTTCCGTAGAACGCACGGCCGCGCACGCCGGCACCCACGACGAAATGGTGGTTGCCCCACGCATGGTCGCTGCCGGCATTGGCGTTGATGCGAAATGTCCGGCCGAAATCCGACAACGTGAACGTCGTGACCTTGTCCGGGACGCCCAGCGCATCCATCGCCCTCTGGAACGCCGCCAACGCGGGCCCGAGCTCGCGGAAGCGCGATGCCTGCTCGCCGCGCTGCGCGTTGTGGGTATCGAACCCGCCCATGGACGTGAAGAACGCGTGGCGCGTCACGCCGAGCTGCGACCGCGCGGCCACCAGCTTCGCGCACTGGTAGAGCTGGTCCGCAAGGCCGCCGTTGGTCCCCTGGAATGCCGAATCGATCGCGCTGTACGCGGCGTTCAGCGCGTCGGACAGCGCTTCGCTGCTCTTCACTGCGAGGGTCATCACGTCCGCGGCGCTGGCGGTGAGCTGATGCTCGCGGTCGCGGCCGAGAATCCTGGTCATCGCGTTGTAGCGGATCCTGCCGGAGTCGCTGTAGCGATCGCCCGTCAGGCCAAGCGCCCCGTTCTGCGCCAGCGCCACGGGCAGCGACGTCGAACCGATCGTGTAGATCGCATCGCCGGCGAGCGACACCATTCCCGGAATGGCAAGCCCGGTATTCCCGGCGCCCGTGACGTCGACGATGCGGCCGCCCCACCCGCTTGGTGTCGCCTGTCCGGGGACGAGACCTTGCCACGTGGATTGCTGATCGCTATGCGAAAACAGGTTGCGCGGGCGCGACTTGCCGGACAGGTAGTCCGCACGCGTGATCGGCGCAGTCAGTGCGCCGACATTGGCCACCACGGCCAGCTTGCCCTGTTCGAACAACGGCGCGAGCGCCGAGAGATCGGGATGAAGTCCATAGCGCGCAAGGCCCGCCGGCGCGATGGGCACGAGTTCGCCGCGATCGAGGGCGGCACCGGTCGCGCCACTCCGGCCCGCGGCATAGCTCGCGTAATCGTCGTACGGCACGACCATGTTGTTGCCATCGTTGCCGCCGTACAGAAAGACGCATACGAGCGCGCGATAGTCGGATGCCTGCGCCAGCGTCGACGGCGCCCACGCCGACAGTGTCGGGAACAGCGCGCCCGCCGAGAAGGCGCCGGTGGCGCGCAGGAAGCGGCGGCGGCCCGGATCGTTCGTCATCGGGACACCTGGAACTGGAAGGACGATGCCGCGAGGAACACCGCGGTGCGCGCGCGCTCGTCGGGATCATCGGCAGGAAGTGCCGTGACCGCGGCGAGGATCTCCGCCTTGATTCCGAGCGGCATGCCGCCCCCGAACAAGCGGTCGTTGACCATCGCGACGAGCTTCGCCGGGTCTGCCGCGGCGGCGGAGAAGGCATCCAGGTCGACGCGCGTACCGGTGGCATTCGGTACGTCGCCGTCGGGTTCGTAGCCGTCGTTATAGATCATGTCGTACGCGAAGTTCATCCGGTGCAGCACCGTGTTCGTGTTGTGGATGCCGAACTGGGGCGCCACCAGCGACGTGCCGGGAATCGTGTATTCGGCGGGGTAGTAGTTGAACACCGTCGGCGCGTAGTAGACGTCCTGGCCCATCGCCCTGGCCGCCCGCTCCAGTCCGGCGCCGTCGCTCTGCGCGCCCAACTGGCGCAGCATCGACGTGATGTAGAGGACCGGCTCCTTCAGCATGCCGTAGGCCGGGTCGGTCTTCACGTCGCCTCGCGCTTCCGGATCGAGGAGAACCGCGCGCAACACCGCCTTCATGTCGCCACGCACGCCGCTGCCGTTGTCGTTGAATGCCGCGGCGACGCGTGCGATGTACGCCGGCGACGGATTGCCCGTCACCAGCTGCCGGACCAGGTGCTTCGCGAAGAACGGGCCGGTGTTCGGGTGCATGAATACGTTATGGATGGCGAGCCTGAGCTCAACGTCGGCCGACAGGCCCGCAGGAAGCGTCGCACCCTTGAGCAGCACCTTTGGCGCGGTGTCGTGGTCCGCCGCCACGGGGACCATCGGCTTGGCGAAGTAGCGGGCGTCGTCCGGGCCTTTCGCCTGCGCGGCGTCGAAGCGCGGATAGGTCCAGCCCGTGAACACGCGCGCGAACGACTTGATCTCGTTCTGGCCGTAGCTGGGGATCGGCTGGTTCGCAGCGTCCCGCACCGGCGCGCCGTCGGGCTGCAGTTCATGGGTGCCGACCGAGAACAGCTGCAGCAGTTCGCGCGCGAAATTCTGGTTGGGTTCGGTGCCGGCGGCCGGATTCGCCTTGGCGTTGTCCACCATGTCGAGGTAGTGGCCCATCTGCGGCGACAGCGCGACGTTCCGCAACAGGTCTTCGAAGTTGCCGAACGCGCCATTGAACAGCATCTGGTGGTAGCGCGCCTGAACGTACGCGGCTTCCATGTCCGGATCCTTCATCGCCGAGATGACGAAGAATTGCGACAGCGACCACGCGACCCGTTGCCGCAACTGGTCGGGCTTGGTCAACGCATTGGCGAAGAACTGGTTGCGTATCTTGAACAGCGTCAGTTGATTGATAGCGCACGCATAGGCCGCGCCCTCGCGCGGAGCACTGAATGAACAGGCGTCGGATTCGTCGAGCGACAGGTAGTCGTACTCCGCGTCCGGATAGCCGCTGGCCGGTATGCCGAACTGTTCCTCGAGATAGGCAGGCACGCCAACCGCCTTGATGCGCGCGAGCGTGGCGGGCGTGGCGCCAAACGACGCCTGCTGCAAGAAGCGAAAGCCGTCGGGCACCGCCACCGCAACGGGCGGCACCGGCAGGCCGTCGGCGCTGTAGACGTAAAACGCCACGCCCTCGTACGCGAACTGTGGCAGCGTCGCGCGCACTTGATCGCGTTCGTCCACCGAAGTCGTGTAGAAATGGGCGCCCGTCGTGCTGTTGAAGAAGCGGAACAGCCCCGTCCGGGCATCGGCGCCGCTTGCGGGCATCGCGTGGTAGGCCGCGCCTTCGAAGGAGAACTGCGGCCAGGTGGCGAGGACGTGGTCACGCTCGGACACGTCGATGGTGTAGAAATGCGTTCCCGTCGCCGTGTTGAAGAATCGAAAGACAGGCTGCGATCCGGAGACTGCATTCGCAAAGGCCGCGAACACCGAGCCTTCATAGGCGAACTGAGGGTAGGTGCCAATGACCTGGTCGCGTTCGGCCGCGACGATCGTATAGAAGTGCGTGCCGGTGGCCTGATTGAAGAAGCGGTAGACGGGACTGACCGGCGACTGCGCCCCGGCCATTGGCGCCAACGTGAACAGGAGCAAGAGCGCCAGCACGCAACGCGTTGGTGCAGCCCATGCGAGCACGCCTGGCCGATAGCCCGAACCGTCGGCGCCCTGCCTGTTCCGCCCGACCCGCATGGCCCCATCCCCTCGCGCTGGAACGCCCTGCGCGCTCCATGACAAAAGCATAACACGCATAATGCCAATGTCATAGAAAACGCTTGCAGATGGTCAAGTCATTGTATTTATTTCGTTATCCATGTCGCCCATTGCCATCACCGAGGTCGAACGTCGCCCCGCCGGGAAAAAAGGGGGCGTGCACGCGCACGCCCCGCTTTCGAATCGCTGCACAACCGGAAGCGCGCATGCCGCGCGACTCCTGACAGCCCGGCTCAGCCGCCTCGTTGCATGTGTTCGCGCATCTTCGCACCCATCGCCTCCATGCGCGCCACCTGCTTGGCAAGCGCATCACGGACGACCGCCTTCTGCTCAGGCGAGAACGTGGCGTAAACCTGCAGCCACTGGTTGCGCACGTCCTTGCGCAACGCTTGGTTGCTCGCCTGCGTGCTGTCGGCAGCTGCGGCAACTCCGGCCAGGTCCGGCTCCGGCTTGGCCAGCTCGGCCTTCATCGCTTCGTGGACCTTTTGCATGTTGGCGCGACCGGTTTCGTGGGCGGATTTGGTTTGCGCGACGGCGTTGTCCCACATGATTTGTTGCGACGTATTGAGATTGAGCTGACCCTTGACGGAGCCCAGCACGTGTTCGATCTCCATTCCGCCAGGCGCCCCATGCGGGTGGCCGGCCCCGTGACCAGGCTGCGCCATTGCGACGGCGCCCGTCAGCGCCAGGACGGCCGTCGCGGCAAGCGCGGCCAGACGATATGCGGGGCGTCCCAATTTGCTTGCTTGCATGATGATTCCTCTTCGAGAGTTTTCCTGTCGGGTTTGCACCATCGGCCGGAACTTCACTTCCGGGTCTGTCCGATGCGATGGTTCGAGCATCATTGTCCGCGCAGAGTTCGCGTGCTTGCAGAGGCATATTGCAACTGGACGTTGCGCGGACCCTGCTGCCGTTACAATTGCTTACAGCATGGGCGCGCAGTATCGCGAGCCCACCGTTCTAATGGCAACCATGGTTACCAAGTCCGCACCTTCCAAGATCCTGGTCGTCGATGACGACGTCCGCCTGCGCGACCTGCTGACCCGTTATCTGGGCGAGCAGGGATTCCAGGTCGCGGCGCTGCCGGACGCGCGCGACATCGACAAGAAGCTGCAGCGTGACCCGCCGCACCTGATGGTGCTCGATCTGATGCTGCCGGGCGAAGACGGGTTGTCGGTGTGCCGGCGCCTTCGCGGCGCGGGAGAGACAGTGCCGATCATCATGCTCACCGCCAAGGGCGAAGAGGTCGACCGCATCGTCGGCCTCGAGATGGGCGCCGACGACTACCTTCCCAAGCCATTCAATCCGCGCGAGCTCGTCGCGCGCATTCATGCCGTGCTACGCCGGCAGCTCGACCGCGTGGCCCCTGGTGCGCCCGGCGACGAGGGCCGCGTGCCGTTCGGTCCCCATGCGCTCGACCTTTCCGCGCGCGCGCTGCTGCGCGACGGCACGAGCGTTTCGCTGACGACGGGAGAATTCTCGCTGCTGAAGGTGTTCGTGCAGCACCCGCGCCAACCGCTTGCGCGGGAAAAACTGATGATGCTGGCGCGCGGCCGCGATCACGAGGTATTCGACCGCGCCATCGACGTCCAGGTGTCGCGGCTGCGCAAGCTGATCGAGCCCGATCCCGCCAATCCGCGCTATATCCAGACGGTCTGGGGATTCGGTTATGTGTACGTGCCCGACCTGGCCGCGCCCGACGCCGCGCAACAGCCCGCGCCGGGCGGCAACGGGGCGCCGTGACGCTGCTCCCGCGTTCGCTGTTCGGGCGCCTCGTGCTGCTGCTGGTCGCCGTGGTCGGGCTTGCGGTGCTCACCAGCGTCATCATGTTCCGGCATGATCGCGCGGAACTCCTGGTCCGCCAGTTCAGCGACACCAAGCTGGCGCAATTGCAGGCGCTGCGCGCCGCGCTGGAAAGCGCCGACGGCCCACACCGCAGGGAGACGCTGCTTCGGCTGAACCACGAATACGATGTCCGCATCGTCCCGGAAAGCGAGCGCCCCAATATCGGCCAGCCCGTAATGGGTCCGACGTTTTCCGATCTCGAGGGACGCCTGCGCGCGAATCTGGGTCCCGACACTGAAATTCGCGTGGCGCCGCGCTTGCGCCTGCTTCTGGTGCGCGTGCATGCGGGAGGCCAGGGCTACTGGGTGGGCTTCCCGATGCCCGAGCGCCCCGAGGCGCCGGACATTCCGTCGCGCGCGCTGACCTGGACGCTCGTTGTGCTCGCGCTGCTGCTCGCCGCCGCCTACGCGTTCGCGCGCGTTCTGGCGCGTCCGCTGCGGGAACTCGCCGACGCCGTGGGCCGCGTCGGCCTGGGCGAAACGCCGCCGCCGCTGCCGGAATCGGGACCCTCGGAAATCGCCGCGGTCAATCGCGGTTTCAACGCGATGCTCGGCAACCTGCGCCAGATCGAGCGCGATCGCGCCGTGCTGCTTGCCGGCGTCTCGCACGACTTGCGCACGCCGCTGGCGCGGTTGCGCCTGGGCATCGAACTGGGAACGCGCGACGAATCGACCCGCGCGGGAATGGTCGCGGACATCGAGGAAATGGACCGCATCATCGGTCAATTCCTGGACTTCGCGCGCGACGATGTGACGACAACGATGCAGGCAACGGATCTGAACACGATCGTCGCCGCATCTGTCGAGCGCTACGCGCAGGCCGGACAGCCGGTGACGTTTGCGCCCGGCACTATTCCGCCGTTGCCGCTCAAGCCGACGGCGATTTCGCGCCTGGTCGCCAATCTCGTCGACAATGCGCTCGCGTATGGCGCGCCTCCCGTGGAGGTCGCCACCGCGATGTCTGGCAGCGACGTCTGGCTCGATGTAGCCGACCGTGGCGCCGGCATCCCTGCCGACCAGGTGGAACGGTTGAAACAGCCATTCACGCGTGCGACCGCGGCGCGCGCTCGTGACGACGGCGCCGCCGGGGCGGGATTGGGCCTCGCGATCGTCGAGCGCATCGCGCGCATCCATGGCGGCTCATTTGACCTTACGCCGCGCGACGGCGGAGGCACGGTCGCGCGCGTCACGCTGCCGGTGCCGAAGTGAGATCGACCGAAGGCCACTGAACCCTACGGGCCCGCGTTGCGGTCGCGCTGTTGCACAAGGACCGTGGCAAGCGCCGCGATGCCCTCCTCCCGGCCCGTGAAGCCCAAGTGCTCGGTGGTCGTGGCCTTGACCGAAATGCGGGTCTCGTCGCAGCCCAAGTCGGCCGCAAGATTCGCGCGCATTGCCGCCACGTGCGGTGCAATCCTGGGGGCTTGCGCAATCACGGTCGCGTCGACATTGCCGACTTCCCAGCCCGCAGCGAAGGCCAGTGCGTAGACGTGGCGGAGCAGCTCGCGGCTGTCGGCATCGCGCCAGCGCGGGTCCGTATCCGGAAAGTGCTTGCCGATGTCTCCCAACGCCAGCGCGCCGAGGATGGCGTCCGCAATGGCATGCAACAGCACGTCGGCATCGGAATGTCCCGCCAGGCCACGAGGATGGGGAATCGTCACGCCACCCAACACCAGAGGACGTCCGGCCACCAGGGCATGAACGTCGAACCCATTGCCTATGCGCACTGTCATGGTTGCCCTTCCTGATTGGACTGCGACGCCAGGATTGCCGCGGCGAGCCGGAGGTCGTCGGGAAACGTGACCTTGAGATTGGCCACGCTGCCACGAACGAGCCGCGGCGACATGCCCAGCGCTTCCACCGCCTGCGCCTCGTCCGTGCAGTCGCGTGCCGCGGACTGCGCCACTGCGCGCATCAGCACGCCGTAGCGGAACATCTGCGGCGTTTGCGCCTGCCACAGCTGCGTGCGATCTTCCGTGCGCGTCACGCGAGGCGCGGCTGCATCGGCGTCGCCGCGCTTCAGCGTGTCGGCCACCGGAATCGCCAGCAACCCGCCTACGTCATCGTCGCCGAGCTGCAGGACCAGCCTCGCGAGTGCTTCCGGCGGCGCACAGGGCCGAGCCGCGTCGTGAACCAGGATCCAGTCGTCGTCACGGCACGTGCCGGCCATCGCCTGCAGCGCGTTGCGCACGGTATCGCTGCGCGTAGCGCCACCGCAGCGCAGGACCGCCAGGCCGTCGCGCGCGCCGACCTCGCGATCGAAGTGGACGTCGTCGGGCGCAATGGCCACCGCCATGCCATCAAGGCGCAGCGCATCGCGCAGACGATCGAGCGTGCATGCCAGCAACGGCCGCCCTCCCAACCTCGCATATTGCTTCGGCATCGCCGCGCCGAAGCGGGATCCGCCTCCCGCGGCGGGAACCAGCGCGAACAGGCGAGCCCGCGCGCTTGCCGTCACACCAGCACCGCGATCCGCTCCTCATCGAGCGGGCGAAAACCCAGCCGCTCGTAGAAGCGCCACGCGCCCGTATTGTCGCGATGGCAGCCGCAGTCGATTCTTGCGATGCCCTGCGCGCGCAGGTATTGCATCAGCGCGGACAGCATTTGCCGCCCGATACCGCGCCCCCGCCAGTCGGCGCGGATGGTGACGTCGTCGAGCTTGGCGACCACTGCCCCGCACGACGTGGAGATGGCATGGCAGACGACGCACGCGCCCACGGTTTGCAGCGTTGCACCGTCCTGCACCTGCGCGAGCCACACGAATCCGATTTCCGGGCGCGCGAGAAACAAGTCGAGCGCGCACCCGAGCGCCGCCTCGCCGCCGTCGCCGTACACCGCGGCAGACGCGCGATAGTGCTCATCCTCGCTCAGGAACGCGCCAAGCATTGCCCGGGCGTCCTCGCGAGTCTGCGCCGTCATCGCCACGCACCGCAATGCGGCAGGCGCAATCACGCGGACCCGATCGGCATTGCCTTCAATGGCCACTCGCTGGACCGTCAGTCAGTTGACCATCACAAGGGGCTCCAGCGCCGCGCGTATGTGCGATGGCACCGCAGTCGGGCGCTGCGTCGCCCGTTCGACCCACACGTGGACGAAGTGGCCCGTCGCGGCCGGAGCGTCATCGCCGCGCCGGAACAGCGCGATTTCGTAGCGAACCGACGAACTGCCGATCGACGCCACCCGCATTCCGGCATCGATGGTGTCCGGGAACGAGAGCGGCCGGTGATAGCGGCAGCATGTCTCCACCACTACACCGATGGCGGGGGACGCGAGGATGTCGAGGCTGCCCGCATGGACGAGGTGCTCGTTCACGACGGTATCGAAATAGGAATAGTAGATGACGTTGTTCACGTGCCCGTACGTGTCGTTGTCCATCCAGCGCGTCGGAATCGCCAGGAAATACGCATAGTCGATGCGGCGATCGCGCCGCTCCGCGGTCTTGGTTCGGCTCGTCACGCGGTACGGGATGGATTCATCATGCGCTTGTCCAGCAGTTCGATCCAATGCTTGACCGGCGTGCGTGTCCCGGATTCCAGATGCGTCATGCAGCCGATGTTCGCCGTCGCGATCACGTTCGGGCGCGACGCTTCGAGCGCGCGCAGCTTGTTCGCCTTGAGTTCGCCGGCCAGCTTCGGCTGCAACATCGAATAGGTGCCCGCGGAACCGCAGCACGTGTGGGCGTCGGCCACCGGCTGCAGGGAATGCCCCAGCGCCTGGAGAATTTCCTCCACCTGGCCGCGGATCTTCATGCCGTGCGTCAGCGTGCACGGCGAATGGAACGCGACGCGTTGCGGCCCCTGGTCCATCGCCACCAGCGGCGCGATCCTGCGCCATTCCGCGGTGACGATCTCGATCGGGTCGCGCGCGATGTCGGCGATCCGGTGCGCCTTGGCCACGTACGAGGGATCGCGGGCGAGGAAATGGCCGTAGTCCTTGACCATCACCCCGCAGCCGCTTGCCGTCACCACGATGGCCTCCACGCCCTGCAGCAGGTGTGGCCACCAGGCATCGATGTTCTTGCGGACGATGTTGCGCGCCTCGTCGTCGGCGTTCAGGTGATGCGACAGCGCGCCACAGCATCCGCCACCCTCGACGCGCAGCGCCGAGATCCCGATGCGGTCGAATACCCTGGCCGTCGCGGCATCGATGTTCGGCTTCAACGCGGGCTGCACACATCCTTCAACCAGCAGCACCTTGCGCGCATGGCGCGGCGCGGGCCAGTCGCCGGCGCGCTCGCCGCCGGGGATGCGATCGCCCAGTTCGCGCGGCAGCAATCCCTTGATCAATCTGGCGGACGAGATCGCGGCCGTGAACAGCGAGCCTGACAGCAGCGCGCGGCGCAGGCCCCAGCGCTGGGCGGCCTCCGCCGGCGTCCGGCCGACCTTGCGCTCGACGATCGCGCGACCGATGTCGAGCAAGCGGCCGTATTCCACGCCTGAAGGGCACGTCGTCTCGCAATTGCGGCAGGTCAGACAGCGGTCGAGGTGCAGTTGCGTCTTCTGCGTAACTGCATCGCCTTCCAGCATCTGCTTGATGAGATAGATCCGGCCGCGGGGACCGTCGAGCTCGTCGCCGAGCAGCTGGTAGGTGGGGCAGGTCGCCGTGCAGAATCCGCAATGCACGCACGAGCGGAGAATCGCGTCGGCTTCGCGACCCTCGTGCGTATCCCGGAATTCGGCGGAGAGCTCAGTTTGCATAAGGGGTCCGCATGGCGTCGTCAGAATTCCGGGTAAAGCCGGCCGCGATTGAGGATGCCATGCGGATCGAACGCGGCCTTCAGCCGCTGATGCAAGGTCTGCAGCGTGGCTGTCAACGGCTGGAACACGCCCGCGCTCTTGTCGCCCGCCCGGAACAACGTGGCGTGGCCGCCATTGGCCGTGGCCCACTGCCGGACCCGTTGCGGATCGTTGCGATCGCCCGCGGCGAGCCAGCGCAGCCCTCCACCCCATTCCGCCAGTTGTTCACCGCCCAGGTCCGTGTAGGGCGTGGTCGACTTGACCGACAGGCGCCACAGAGGCACGTCGGACGCACGCGTTGCCGCAAAGAACGGGTGCGTGTGATCGCGCAGCGACGCCCAGTAGGCGTCCGCGCCGGCCACCCGTGTGCCGCCCAATTTCGCCGCCGCACTGTCGACGGCGGGCGACGCTCCGGACAACCTCACCCGCAGGCGCCCTTGGTGGTAGCACGTGGCGGACAGCGGCAGCGGCTGCGAGCCCCATTCGTTGACCATGCGGACGCCTTCGTCGGCGGAACATTCGAACTCCAGCGTGGCTTCGGCCTTAGGCAGCGGCAAGCACTTGAGCGACACCTCCGTGATGACGCCCAGCGTACCCAGCGCCCCCGTCATCAAGCGCGACACGTCGAACCCTGCGACGTTCTTCATGACGCGACCTCCAAAGGAAAGGTCGTCGCCGATCCCGTCGAGCACCCGCACGCCAAGCACGACATCGCGCACAGCGCCCGCGTAGGGCCGGCGCGGTCCGGACAATCCGCTGGCGACGGCGCCGCCGAGCGTTGCGCCTTGGCCGAAATGCGGAGGCTCGAACGCCAGCATCTGGCCTCGCGCGCGCATCGCGCTCTCGATCGCCGCCAGCGACGTGCCGGCGCGCGCGACGAGCACCAGCTCGGTAGGGTCGTAGTCGACGATCCCCGCGTAGACCTGCGTTTCCAGGATGTCGCCCAGCGGTTGCCCGCCATAGAAATCCTTGGTCCCACCCCCGCGGATACGCAGCGGTGTCCGCGCTTCGGCGGCCTGGCGAATCCTCGCCTGCAGCGCCTCGAGTCCTGAGTCCATGGCGGCCATCACGCGCGACCCGTTGCGAGAAGCTTGTCGCGGTAGAGGATCCGTGGCTCGTCGGCGTCGATGATGGTGGTTTCGGCCACCGCCGCGGCTTCCCACTCCCGCAGAAAGGGGTGCGCCAGCAGCGCACGCAGGTAGGTCCCAGCCTCGCCCGCCGGTTGCACTCCGTAGGTCTGGTATCGAAAGGCCACCGGGCCGTAGAAGGCATCGGCCAGCGAGAAACCTCCGCACAAGTAATTCCCGCCCGCGCCGAAGCGCCGCCGCGATTCCGTCCAAATTTCGTCGATGCGCGCAATGTTGGCGACGAGCGCATCGGACCACGGGCGCACGTCGACGCGTTCGCGAATGCACATCGCCATTTCGTTGCGCAGCGTCGCGAAGCCCGAATGCATTTCCGCGGCGATCGAGCGCGCCCATGCGCGCGCCGCGAGGTCGGCAGGCCACATGCTCTGATGCCGCTCGGCCAGGTATTCGCTGATCGCCAGCGAGTCCCAGATGTGAATCGTCCCGTCGTGCAGCGCCGGCACGAGTGCCGTGGGCGAGAACGCGCGGTTATCGGGATTGTAGGTTCCGCGCAACGCGACGTGCACCTCGCGAAACGGCGCGCCGGACAGCCGGGTCGCGAGCCAGCCACGCAGCGACCATGTCGAGTAGTTCTTGTTGCCGATGTAGAGCGTATACACGGGGGGATCGTCCCGATGTTACGGGGGCACAGTCTTGCCCGGATTCATGATGTTGCGCGGATCGAGCGCGCGCTTGATCGCCTGCATGAGTTCAACCGCCTCGCCATGTTCGGCGACGAGGGCCTCCAGCTTGTGCACACCGATGCCATGCTCGCCAGTGCACGTGCCACCCATCGCAATCGCGCGCATGCTGACGCGCTTGGCCAGTCCCTCGGCGCTGGCACGCTCGGTGGCAGAGTTCGGGTCGAACAAAATGGTCAAATGGAAATTCCCGTCGCCGACGTGGCCTACGATCGGGGAGATGAGACCGCTGGCATCGGCGTCGGCCTTCGACTCGAGCACGCAATCGGCGAGTCGGGAAATCGGCACGCAGGCATCGGTGGCAAATGCCTCCTTGCCCGGATAGCATGCCTTTGAAGCGTAATAAGCCGAGTGACGCGCCTTCCACAGGCGGTTGCGATCCTCGGGGCGCGTGGCCCACTCGAAGGCACTGCCCCCGTGCTCCGCCGTGATCGCCTGCATCATCTCCGCCTGTTCCTGCACGCCCGCGCTCGATCCGTGAAACTCGAAGAACAGCGTCGGCGCGGACTTGTACCCTTCGAGCTTCGAGTACCTGATGCAGACGTCCATCTGCACATCGTCCAGCAATTCGATTCTCGCGACGGGGATTCCCACCTGCATCGCCACGATCACCGTGTCGACAGCAGACTTCAGATCCGGGAACTGGCAAACCGCCGCGCTGATGGCTTCCGGAATTCCATAAAGCCGCAGCTGGATCTCGGTGATGATGCCGAGCGTGCCCTCGGCGCCGACAAAAAGGCGGGTGAGATCGTAGCCGGCGCTCGACTTGCGCGCGCGACCGCCGGTCCTGATGATGCGACCATCCGGCGTGACCACCGTCAAACCAAGGACGTTTTCGCGCATGGTCCCGTAGCGCACGGCATTGGTACCCGACGCTCGCGTCGAGGCCATGCCGCCGATAGTCGCATTGGCGCCCGGGTCGATCGGGAAGAACAGGCCCGTGCCCTTGAGCTCCGCGTTGACCTGCTCGCGGGTGACGCCCGCCTGAACGCGGCAGTCCAAGTCTTGCGCGTTGACTTCCAGCATCCGGTCCATCCGCGACAGGTCGACGCAGACGCCACCATACAGCGCCGCCACGTGGCCCTCGAGCGACGTGCCGATGCCGAACGCGATCACGGGAATGCGCGCGGCGTGGCAAAGCCGGACGATCGCCGCCACTTCCTCGGTGGTGTGCGGGAACACGACGACGTCGGGCAGCGCCGCGTCCGCCATACCCTCGCCGTGGCCGTGCTGCTCGCGAACCGCGCTGCTGGTCACAGCCCGTTCCGCGAAGTCTTCCGCGAGCTTCTTGACGACGGCCGCGATCTCGTCCGCGGAGGGGCGTGCGCGCAAATCGGTGGGAGCGTTCATGCCGGATCTCGCTTCAATAGCGTGGGATGTCGGGATGCGGAACCTGCCCGGCGTGCACATGCTTCTTGCCGAATTCGCCGCAGCGCGCCAGCGTCGGTACCGCCTTGCCGGGATTGAGCATGTCCACGGCGTCGAACGCATGCTTGATGGCGTGGAAGCGCTCGAGTTCCGCGGAGGTGAACTGGATGCACATCGAGGAAAGCTTCTCGATTCCCACACCGTGTTCGCCGGTGATCGTGCCGCCGGTCTCGATGCAGAGTGCGAGAATGCGGTCCCCGAATTCGATCGTTTTCTCCGCCTCGCCCGGCTTGTTGGCGTCGAAGAGGATCAGCGGATGCAGATTGCCGTCGCCGGCATGGAAAACGTTGGCGCAGACCAGTCCGTATTCCTTTGACCACGCGGCGATTTCGCGCAGCACGCGCGGCAGCGCGGAACGCGGGATGGTGCCGTCGATGCAGTAGTAGTCCGGCGAAATGCGCCCTACCGCGGGAAACGCCGATTTGCGCCCCGACCACAGCAGCAGGCGCTGCGCCTCATCCTTGGACACGCGGATTTCGGTGGCGCCCGACTCCGAGAGCAGACGCCTGATTTCCGCCATCTCCGCCGCAACCTCCTCGACCGTGCCGTCCGATTCGACCAGCAGGAGCGCCGCGGCGTCCAGCGGATAATCGGCGTGCACGAACTGCTCGACCGCGCGCACCGCGGGCTGGTCCATCATTTCCAGGCCGGCCGGGATGATGCCGGCACCGATGATGGCGCCGACGGCCGCGCCGGCCTGCTCCACGTTGGCAAAGGCCGCCAGCGCGACCTGCGCCAGTTGCGGCTTGGGGCACAGTTTGACGGTGACTTCGGTGATCACGGCGAGCAGTCCCTCGCTGCCGTTGATCAGCGCCAGCAGGTCGTAGCCGGCGCTGTCATAGGCGTCGCCGCCGAATTCCACAACGTCGCCGGTGATGAGGACTCCACGCACGCGGCGCACGTTGTGCATCGTCAGGCCATACTTGAGGCAATGCACGCCGCCTGCGTTCTCGGCGACATTGCCGCCGATCGTGCAGGCAATCTGCGACGACGGATCCGGCGCGTAATAGAGGCCGTGCACGGCCGCGGCTTCCGAAATCGCGAGATTGCGCACGCCCGGCTGCACGGTAGCGGTACGAGTCAGCGGATCGATCGCGAGAATTCTTCGGAATTTCGCCAGCGACAGCACGACGCCGCGGGGGTGGGGCACCGCACCGCCCGACAGGCCCGTCCCTGCCCCGCGCGCGATCACGGGAATGCGCGCGTCGAAGCATACCTTGAGCAGAGCGATGACCTGGGCTTCGTTCTCGGGCAGGAGCACTGCGGCGGCACGCTCGCGAAAAAGCGTGAGGCCGTCGCATTCGTAGGGTCGCGTGTCCTCCACGGTCGTCAGCAACGCAGCCGGCGGCAAGATCGCCGCGAATTGCGCATGCACGGAATCGTCGAGCATGAAGACGGTACCCGCCTTGACCTGTGGGGCTGGCTGCGGCCGGGTTGGCCGCAACAGAGTGCGATTATTTCACAAAGGCGCCTGCGGGGCGCGGGGACCGGCCCGATGCATGCCCAAGCCCATCGGCACATGGTCGTCCCGTGCCTTGTTCCCGATGGCCAGTGCCAGCCGGCAGGCGGTATGATGCGCGATGCGCGCAGCGGCAATGGCGGCCACTGTGAATCACGGGCAACGCAAAAAATGAATCTGGATGAGATCTACGTCAAGACCGAGTTGGGCACCAAGGAACTGGCCGAACGGAAGATGGGCCTCGCAATCGATGTGCGGCGGCTCCTGATTCTGGTCGACGGCAAGCATACGGTAGCGCAAGTCCTCGCCCGGGGCCGGGCATTCAACGCCAATGCCGCCGCGTTCGAGGACCTCGAGCGCGCGGGCCTGGTCGCCCGACGCTTCGGGGCGCGCTCCAACGCGCATGCCGAAACCGAACCGGCCGAGCGCAGCGCCGACGAAGTTCAGAACTTCCTCGACGCGCAGAAGGCGTTGAGCAACGCCATCAACGAACACTTGGGCTTTCGTGGCTACGGACTGATGATGCGGCTGCAGAAGACGGAGAACCTGCGCGACCTGCACGAGATGCTCGCCGACTTCGCGCAATCTCTGGTGAAGCGCAAGGGGATGGAAGCGGCCACGCCGATCGTCTCCGAGCTCGAGCAGATGATCGTCCGCAAGGCCTGATGCCTGGGACCGGAGCGGTCCCGCGCCCCCTCGCGGGTTTGTCGGTCGTGGAACTGGGCGCGCTGATTGCCGGCCCGTTCTGCGCCAAAGTCCTGGCAGAGTTCGGCGCCGACGTTATCAAGCTCGAGCCGCCGGGTGCGGGCGACCCGTTGCGCAAATGGCGCTACATGAAGAACGGTACGTCGCTGTGGTGGCACGTCCAATCGCGCAACAAGAGGTCGATCGCCGTCGACCTGCGCAAACCGGATGGACAGGCCATCGCCCGCGCGCTGATGGAACGCGCGGACATCGTGGTCGAGAACTTCCGCCCGGGCACGCTCGAGACCTGGGGCCTCTCCTATGAATCCCTTGCGGCGATCAATCCCGCGTTGATCATGGTCCGCATATCCGGTTACGGCCAGACCGGCCCCTATCGCGAACGTCCGGGATTCGGCGTCATCGGCGAGGCGATGGGCGGATTGCGTCATGTCACCGGCACGCCTGACCGCCCACCGTCACGCACCGGTATTTCGATCGGCGACACGCTGTCGGCGCTGTATGGCGCCATCGGCGCACTCATGGCCTTGGAGCAGCGGCGCAAGACGGGACTCGGGCAGGTCGTCGACGTCGCGCTGTATGAATCGGTGTTCTCGGTCATGGAATCGATGCTGCCCGAGTTCGACGCCCTGGGTGTCGTGCGCGAGCGCACCGGCTCGATCCTGCCGGGCATCGCGCCGACATCAGCCTACCGCTGCGGCGACGGCAGTTACGTGCTGATCGCGGGCAACGGCGACTCCATATTCAAGCGCCTTGCACTCGCCATGGGCCGCGCCGACCTCGCGGAGGACGCAACGCTCGCGCACAACGACGGTCGCGCTGCACGACAAGCATGGCTCGATGCGGAAATCGAGGCGTGGACGTCGACGCGCGCGCCCGATGTGGTGCTCGCCGCGATGGAAGCGGCGCAGGTGCCCGCGTCGAAAATCTACACGGTCGCCGACATCGCCGCCGATCCACATTTCGCGGCACGCGAGATGATCCGCGAGATCGCGCTTGCCGACGGCTCCAGGCTGAAGGTGCCGGGCATCGTGCCAAAGCTCTCGGCCACGCCCGGCGGATTTGAAGCCGGCGGTCCAGCGCTGGGCGAACACACCGACGCCATCCTGCGCTCGCTCGGGTACGATGACCTGCGCATCGCCACGCTGCGCAAGTCCGGCACAGTTGCGTGACGCGGCGAACGATTTCCTTTGCAGGGAGGAACCACCATGAACGAAACCGAGCAACGCGCCATGCTGACCGTGGCCCTGTTGTCCGCGCTTGCCGACGGAACCAACGACGAAAGCGAGCGTGCATCGCTGGAAAAGCTCGTCAGCCGGATGAACGCATCGGCAGCCGGAACGGGACTTGATATCGCGGCAATCTACCAGGATGTGCTGCTGCGCAAGCCCGACCTGGCCGAAGTGGTCGTCCCCCTGGTCACGCCACAGGCGCGCCAGTTGGCCTACGAGCTGGCAGTTGGAGTCGCGCACGCCGACGGCGCGACGTCACCGGTCGAGGCGGCGTTTCTCGCCCAGCTCGCGGCCGCGCTTGCCTTGCCGGCGCCAGCAGCACAATCCTTTGCGCAATCGGCAAACGCATTGGCGACGTCGGCGTTGCCCGTTGCTGCGCCTTCTCCAGCCGCGCGCGCAGCGCCCGAGGCGGCGGCGCTCGACCAGCAGATTCTGAACGCCGCCATCACCAACGCCGCACTCGAACTGCTGCCCGAATCACTGGCCTCGATGGCCATCATCCCGCTGCAGATGAAGCTCGTCTATCGTCTGGGCCAGGCCCATGGCTATGAACTGGACGGCAGCAGCGTCAAGGATTTCCTGGCTACGCTGGGGGTCGGGCTGACGGCACAGTATCTCGAGCAATTCGGACGCAAGCTGCTGGGCGGCCTGCTCGGCAGCATCGCCGGCGGCATCGGCCGGTCGATCGGCCATCAGGCGGCCAGCTCGGGAATGGCGTTCGCGTCGACCTGGGCGCTGGGCCAGGTCGCGCGGCAGTACTATGCGGGCGGCAGAACGCTGGACGCGGAAAAACTGCGCGCGGCCTTCGCGCCGATGTTGGATCAGGCGCGCGAACTCGGCACGCGCTACGCGGCAGAAATCCAGCAGCGCGCACGAACGATCGACCTCTCCAATCTTCCGGCGTTGATCGGAAAGGCCTGACGAACTTCAGACACAACGCCCGCCGTCGACTTCGAGGCACGCGCCGGTGACGAACGCCGCCTCGTCGGAGGCGAAGAAAACCGCCGCGGTCGCGATGTCGGATGGCTGCGACAATCGACCCAGCGGAATCGACGCGATGAATTGCGCGCGGCGCTCGGGAGTGTCCTGACCCATGAAATCGGCGAGCATCGCCGTTTCCCCCGCGACCGGATTGATGACGTTGACGCGGATGTTGTCCTTCGCCAATTCCGCGGCCATCGACCGGCTGGTCACGATCGCCGCGCCCTTGCTGCCGTTGTACCAGGTGAGGCCGGGCCGCGGCCGGACGCCCGCCGTCGATGCGATCGTGATGAACACGCCATTCCTCTGCGCCCGAAAATGCGGGACTGCGTGCCGCGCCGTCAGGAACAGGCTCTTCACGTTGACCTGATAGATGCGGTCGAACTGTTCCTCGGAGACGTCGAGCATCGGCTGGTTCTTGTGCGTCGTCCCGGCATTGTTGACGACGATGTGAAGGCCACCATACGCCGACAGCGCGAATTCGACGAGGTGCTTGACGTCCGCGTCCTTCGCCACGTCGCCGCTGCAGAATCGAGCCGCGCCGCCGGCACCGACGATGTCCTCTACCGTGCGTTCGCCATTCTCTGCGTTGATATCGTTGACGACGACCTTGGCGCCCTCGGCTGCGAAGCGCTGGGCAATGCCTCGGCCAAAGCCGGAGCCCGCGCCAGTCACGATGGCGATCTTGTTCTGGAGGCGCATCGCGAGTTTCCTATCCGTGCTTGATCACGACGGTCTTGAGCGCCGTGAACCCCTGCAGCGCCTCGAACCCTTTTTCGCGTCCGTAGCCCGAATGCTTGACGCCGCCAAACGGCAGTTCCACGCCTCCACCGGCGCCGTAATTGTTGACGAACACCTGCCCGCTTTGGACTCCGCGCGCCATGCGCAGTTGCCGGCCACCGTCCTGCGTCCACACTCCCGCCACCAGTCCGAAGTCCGTGGCGTTGGCCAGGCGAATCGCTTCGGCCTCGTCGACGAAGGACATGGCTGCCAGCACCGGCCCGAACACCTCGTCGCAGGCCAGCCGGTTGTCCGCCGGAACGTCGCGCAGCAGCGTGGGCGCCGCATAGAATCCGCCCGATGGCGCGTCGGCGACGATGCTTCCTTGCGCTACGATCGCGATGCCGTCCTTTGCCGCGTCGGCAAGGAACGAACGCACGCGCTGCAACTGCGAGCCGCGAATGAGCGGCCCGCAATCGAGATCGGCCAATGCCGGTCCGGTCTTGAGCGCCGCAAACTTCTCGCCGAGCCGGGCCAGCAGCTTTTCGTACAGCGACGCTTCGACCAGCAAGCGGCTTCCGGCCGAGCAGGTCTGACCGGCGTTCTGAACGATAGCGTTGACCAGTGCCGGCAACGCGGCGTCGAGGTCGGCGTCCGCAAAGACGATCTGTGGTGACTTGCCTCCCAGTTCCAGCGTCACCGGACAGTGCCGCTTGGCCGCCGTCGCCGCGACCCAGGTGCCGGTGGCGGGAGAACCCGTGAACGACACATGCTGAACCCCGGGATGTTCGACCAGCGCCGCACCCGCTTCGTTGCCGAGTCCGGTAACGATATTCAGCGCGCCCTCGGGCAGCCCCACGCCGGCGGCGAGTTCGGCCACGCGCAATACCGACAGGCACGCGTCCTCCGCCGGCTTGACCACGCACGCATTGCCGGCCGCGAGTGAGCCCCCTGCCGAACGCCCGAAAATCTGCAGCGGATAATTCCATGGAATGATGTGGCCGGTGACGCCGTGCGGCTCCCGCCACGTCAAGACGGTAAAGCCTTCGGGATAGGGAAGGGTCTCGCCGTGCAGCTTGTCGCACGCGCCCCCATAGAACTCGAAATAGCGCGCGCACGCGGCGACGTCGGCGCGCGCCTGCGTGAGCGGCTTGCCGCAATCGCGCGCCTCGGTCAGCGCCAATTCCTCCGCGTGATCGAGGATTGCGCGCGACAGCTTGCCCAGCAGCCGGCCACGCTCTGCCGGCGACAATTTGCCCCAGGCGCCGGCGCGGGCGCCTTGCGCGGCGCGCACGGCGGCGTCGATGTCGGCGGCATTGCCGCGCGCAATGGCAGCGAACGGCGCGCCGTCCGACGGATCGATCATCGGCAGTTCGGCGCGACCCTGCGGCGCGTGCCACCGGTTGCCGATGAAATGTTGCGCCGGTGTCGTGATAGCCGGCCATTTCGGCTGAGGAGCGTTCATGACTTCTTCGGGATGAATTTCCAGGCTAGCGTGTTCTCGTCGGTGCGCGGCACATAGGTGATGCCGTCGCGCGTCGCCCACAGGTTGACCTGGAAGTGCAGCGGAACGACGCCGGTGTCGCCGATCGCGAGCTCGGTCGCGCGCTGCAGATAGGCCTCGCGCTTGACGTCGTCGACGGTCTGCAGCGCATCCTCGGTCAGCGCATCCACTTTCGTGTTCGAATAGCGACCGCGGTTGGCGGTGCCGAAGCCCTTGTCCTTGTTATAGGTCATCAGCAGTGCCTTCAGCGACGACGACGCCTCGCCCGTGCCCGTGCTCCAGCCCAGCAGCATGAAGCTGAACTTCAAGTCGGTCGCCTGCGCGAAGTAGGTGGCGGACGGCATCGCGATGACCTTGGTGTCGATGCCGATGCGCGACAGCATCTGCGCGACGGTCTGCGCGATCTTGGCGTCGTTGACGTAACGATTGTTCGGCGCATGGATGGTCAGCCCGAATCCGTCCGGATAGCCGGCGTCTGCCAGCAGTTTTTTCGCCCCCGCGACGTCGAACGGCTCGACCTTGAGGTTCCTGGTCGAGCCGAACAGGAATTCGGGAACGAGTTGGCCGGACATCACGGCCTCGCCCTCCATTACCCTCTCGACAATGGCGGGACGATTCAGCGCTTTCGAGATCGCCAGCCGCACGCGTGGATCCTTCAGCGGATTCTTCTCCAGCGGCTTGCCGGCCTTGTCGGTGACGAACGGCGACACGTCGCGGCTGCTATCCATATGAATGTAGATCAGGCGGTCAGCAACCGTCCGGTAGACGCTCACGCGCTTGTCGCGGCGTAGATTGACGACATCCGCCGGCGGCACGCCTTCGATAACCTGGACGTCGCCGGAGAGGAGCGCCGCCACGCGCGGCGCGTCTTGCGGCAGCAGGCGCAGCGTGACCTTTTCCCACGGGGTCTTGCCGCCCCACCAAGTGTCGTTGCGCGCGAGTTCGATGCGGTCGCCCTTGGCGTAGCGGACAAGCTTGTAGGGACCGGTGCCAATTGCCGCCTTGCCCGAATTGAAGTCCTCGGTCGACGCCTTGGCGGCGGCCTTGGAGACGATCGCGACCTGGGTCATGTCGGACGGCATCAGCGGATAGGGCGCGGCGGTCTTGAAGCGGATCGTGTACGGGTCGACGACAACCATCTCCTTGATCTGCTTGCTGTACGCGGTGAACGGCGACGGGCTGTTCGGCACGGTCGGCACCCGCTCGATCGACGCAACGACATCCGCGGCGGTGAAGTCGCTGCCGTCATGAAATTTGACACCTTTGCGCAGCTTGAATTCCCAGGTCAGCGGATCAACTGTCTTCCACTCCGTGGCCAGCGACGGTTCCAGCCTTGATTTTTCGTCGCGCTGCACCAAGTATCCAAATACGTGCGCGGCGACGTTGTTGTTGGGCGTGACGTTGTGATAGTGCGGGTCGAGCGCCGTGACGTCCGTGGCAAGTCCAATCGTCAGGTCCGCCGCCAACGCACGAGTGGCGAGCACGAACGCACATGTGACCAAGCCAAGGTTTCCGAATCGATGCATCGAGTGGTTCTCCAGGAAAGCGCAAGCGAATACACGCAACAGGCGGACGGTCGTGCGCGGGGCGGCGTAGTCCTACAGTTTAAAGCGTTTCCATTTGTAACAGGCTCGAACCCGCGCGCAGCGCCGGTCAACCGGCCCTCTGCCCTTCCCGTTGGAGAGGACATGGCGCCCTGCCCTTCATTCCGGTCGGCCGGGGCGCGGCTTTCAAAGGAGAATTCGACATGAACCGACGCACTGTGATCGCCATAGCACTTTCCGGCGCGCTGTTCGCCACGGCCGCCGCCGTTCCCTCGGCGCAAGCGGGAAACGTGGCCTGGGGCGTCTCCGTCGGCGTTCCGGGATTCAGCGTGTCCGCCGGCCAACCCTATGGCTACGGCAGCTATGTGGGCCGACCCTATGCCTACGGCTATGCCGGCGGCTACTATCGCCCGCCGGTTGTCGCGGTTGCACGGCCGTACTATCGCCCGTATTACCGGCCGTATGCGCCCTACGTCCATCGTCCCGTCGTCGTCGTGCCGAGTCCGGTTTATGTCGCGCCGCCAGTCGCGTACCCGTACTACGGACAAGGCTCCTACTGATCGCCGCGATAGCGGATGCGGTAGATAGCCCCGGCGGTGTCGTCGGATACCAGCAACGAGCCGTCAGGCGCCACCAGCACGTCGGCGGGACGGCCCCACGCGACCTGGCTGGCTTGATCCAGCCAGCCTTCGGCGAACGGCTCGTAGGACGCCGCATTGCCGGCGGCGTCCAAGCGAACTCGCGAGACGCGATAGCCGATTTTCTTGCTGCGGTTCCATGAGCCGTGTTCGGCGATGAATACATTATTGCGGTACGCCGCGGGGAACTGGGCGCCGTTGTAGAAGCGCATGCCCAATGCCGCCACGTGCGGGCCCAACGGCTGCGCCGGCGGCGTGAACTCCGCGCAGGGTCGCTGGCGCCCGAATTCCGGATCGGCGATGGTTCCTCCATGACAGTACGGATAGCCGAAATTCTGGCCGGCCTTCGTAAGGCGATTCAATTCATCGGGCGGCGTATCGTCGCCCAGGCTGTCGCGCCCGTTGTCGGTGAACCATAACTCGCCCGTCACGGGGTGCCACGCCAACCCAACTGAATTGCGCACGCCGCGGGCGACGATTTCCCGTCCGCCACCTTCCGGATCCATGCGCGTGATGATCGTGTAGCGCTCGGGATCGGGAGCGCAGATGTTGCACGGCGCACCGACCGGCACGTACAGCTTGCCGTCCGGCCCGAACGCGATGAACTTGCGGCCGTGGTGTCCCTCCGTCGGGAAGTCCTCGGCCACGACCACCGGCGCCGGCGGGTTGTCAAGGCGGCGCTCGATGTCGTCGTAGCGCAGGATGCGGCTGATGGCCGACACGTACAGTGCGCCGTTGCGAAACGCCACGCCGGCCGGCTCGCGCAGCCCTGACGCCACGTCCCTGACCACCGCACCCGAAGGCGAGAGCGTTACCGCATAGACCTTGCCGGCGTTCGCCGACCCGACGAACAGCGTGCCGCGATCGCCCCACGTCATGGCTCGCGCGTTGGGCACGCGCGCGACCAGGTCGATCACGAATCCCGGCGGCAGCTTGATCCTGTCCAACGCCGGGTCCGCGGCGCGCGAAGTTCCCGGCAACAGGGTTGTGAACACGCATGCGGCGCACAGGGCCGCCGCCACGGCGGCACGTGGCGGCAACCGGTCCATCGATTCGTCGCGGCTGCCTGGCATAACGTGCGCATTGTCGCGCAATCGATGCGTCGTGTCGCGCGCCTACTGCAATCGCGTGGTGCCGCCCGCGCGCTTGGGAAGGTCGGTTGGCGGTGCTATCCTGCCTCTTTGGAATAAGGGTTCCGCCATGAACGCTCCGGCTACCTCTGTACAAGTCCGACCCGACGATCGACCGGTGCGCGCCGAAGACCTGCAATCGCTCGCCTTGATCCGCAAGCTGGTGAGCTTCGATACCACCAGCCGCAATTCGAACATGGCGTTGATCGATTGGGTGCGCGAGTACCTGGCGGAGCACGGCGTCGCGTCGACGCTGACCTTCGACGACGGCGGCGGCAAGGCCAATCTCTTTGCCACGATTCCCGCGCGCGACGGCAACGCCACGCACGGCGGCATCGTGCTGTCCGGCCACACCGACGTCGTCCCCGTCGATGGCCAGCCATGGGACACCAATCCATTCGACGTTACGCTGAAGAATGACCGCCTTTACGGTCGCGGCGTGACCGACATGAAGAGTTTTTCGGCCGTCGGCCTGTCGTTCGTGCCCGAGATCGTGCGCCGCGGCCTGACGACGCCAGTGCATTTCGCACTGTCCTACGACGAGGAAGTCGGTTGCATCGGCGTGCACCGGCTCATCGCAGATATCGTCGCCAAGGGCATTTCCCCATCGGGTTGCATCGTCGGCGAGCCTACCGGCATGCAACTGGTCGTCGCGCACAAGGGCAAGAAGTCCTGGCGTTGCCGCGTTCGCGGCTTCGAGGCGCACTCGTCGCTGACGCCGCTGGGTGTCAACGCCGTGCATATCGCGTGCGAGATCGTCGCGTTCATCGCACGCCGTGCACGCGCGTTCCGTGACGACGGCGGCAAGGACGATGCCTACGATGTCCCGTACACCACCGTGCACGTCGGCACCATCCACGGCGGCACGGCGCTCAACATCGTGCCGCGCGACTGCGCGTTCGACTTCGAGATCAGGAACCTGCCGTTCGACAACCCCGATGCCTTCTTCGCCGAAGTGAGCACGTATGCCCAGTCGTTCCTGCCGGCGATGCGCGCGGTGGCGCAGGACACGCACATCGAGTTCGACGTGCTGTCTGCGACGCCGGGCTTCGACACCCACGAGGGCAGCGAGATCACCGCGCTCGGCTGCGCGTGCAACGGTACGCACGACTTCGCCAAGGTATCTTTCGGCACGGAGGCATCGCTGTTTCACAACGCCAACGTGCCGACGGTCATCTGCGGCCCGGGCCACATCGCGCAGGCGCATCAGCCCAACGAATGGGTGGCGCTCGATCAGATCGCCCGCTGCGAGACTTTCATGCGCCGGCTGGTTGACCAGGTCTGTGTGCAGTGAACAACGTGGACGCGCGCAGCCAGCCGCCTCCGATCGAGGTAGAGTTCCCCGACATCGAGCGTTGGCAGGCGGGGAACACCGGCATCCCGTTCGTCTGGACATTCCCATCCGACCGGCCCGGCCCGCACGTCACCATTCAGGCGCTGACGCACGGCAACGAGGTCTGCGGCGCGATCTGCAACGACTGGCTCCTGCGCGAGGCGTTCCGGCCGACGCGCGGCACTTTGACGCTGACCTTCGCCAACGTTGCCGCCTACCGGACGTTCAACTCCGCGGACCCCTACACGTCGCGTTGCGTCGATGAGGACTTCAACCGGCTGTGGACGGTCGACATTCTCGATGGCACGCGACAGACAGCCGATCTTTCAAGAGCACGCGAGCTGCGGCCCATCTACGATGCCACGGAATATCTGCTGGACCTGCATTCGATGACCGATCCGTGCCTACCGCTCGCGCTCGCGGGAAAGCAGCAGAAGGGGCTGGAACTCGCCTTCGCCATCGGCATTCCCGAGCATGTGATCATCGACGGCGGCCACAAGGCGGGGCGACGCCTGCGCGACTACGGGGCGTTCGACGATCCCGCCAGCCCGCGCAACGCGCTTCTGCTGGAATGCGGCCAGCACTGGGAGCTGGCGGCGCCCCGTGTCGCGCAGCAGGCGTCGCTGCGGTTCCTGCGCCACTTCGGCATGGCCGATGCCGCCTTCCTCGACGCGCACCTGGACAGCGCGCCGCTACCGCAGCAACGGGCGATCGAGATCACGCACGTCGTGACCATCGCCACGGAAGCATTCGAGTTCGCCCGTCCCGTCGATGGACTCGACGTCATCGCGAAGGCCGAGACGCTGCTCGCGCGCGACGGCGACGACGAAGTGCGCACGCCCTACGCGAACAGCGTGCTGGTCATGCCGACGCGCCGTCCGAAGAAGGGCGAGACCGCGGTGCGCATCGGGCGATACGTCAACTAGATCGCTTTCGCGCCCGGCCGCTACTTCCGCGCCGCCGCCACCACCGCTTGCGCGGCGCGAGCGAGTTCCACGCCAACTGAACTGATCCACGCATCGATCGCCGGTTGTGCGGCGTCGCGGAATGCATTGCGTTGCGCGGGCGACAGTCGGAGTATGGTCACGCCCTCTTTGTTCAACTGGGCAAGCGCGGCTTCCTCCTGCGCCAGCGCGTTCGCCTCGCGCGCTGCCTGTTCCGCCGCGGCGCGCACCAGCACGCGACGCTCGTCGGGCCACGCGTCCCAGGACGCCTTGCGCACCGCGAACACCATGACATCCGTGAACGCACTCCAGCGCGTGATGAACTTTTGCCCGGAAACGAACGCGCGGGCGGCCAGCAGCGTTGTCGGCATCCCATCCTGTCCATCGAGCATGCCCGCGGCGAGCGCCGCCTGCGCCTGCCCATAATTCATCGATTGAGGCGCGGCACCCAGCGCAATATAAACGTCGATGAGCGAGCGCGGAGTGACCCGCACGCGCAGACCGTGAAGGTCCGCAGGCATTTCGATGGGTGTCTTTGACGTCGCAAGGACATGTTCGCCAAGCGGAGCCACCGCCAGGCCGATGACGCCAGCGGTCGCCATCTGCGCGAAGACGCTCTCGCGCAGCGCAGCATCCGCCGCCAGCGCTTCCTGCTCGCGCGCGCTGCCGGTCAACCAGGGGATCGCGTAGACACCGAGCGGCACGAATTGCGCCGACCATGCGAGCGCCGAACCGACGGCAAGCTCGGCGAGTCCGGATTGGAGCGCGGCAAATTCGCGCCCGGGGTCGCGCGACGCGAGCGTGACCCCAGGGTATTGCCTGACCTCGAACGCGCCTCCGGCCTTTTCATTGACCAGCTGCGCCCACCGCGCGCCGGCGCGCCCCAGCGGGTAGGACGGCGCCAGTGCAGTCGACAACCGCAGTTCCGGAATGCCGGCGTTGCCGTCCTGCGCGTGCAACGGAGATGCGGCGACTGCCGACAGAGCCAACATGACGACACAGGCCAGGCGACGCCGGCGATGCGTACGCAGTGAGGGAATGGCCATGCGCAACAAGTTTACGCAGCGCACGCGCCCGGGGTCAATCGGCCGCAGCGCCATCGAACAACTCATTGCGGCGATTGCCCGTCCTCCATCGCCGGGAGGCTCTCGGCCGCATCCATCCAATACCGCCGCCGCTGATCGCGCGCCGAGAGGGGCACGAGTGACGCATCCGGGACAAACGCCAGCGTAACCGCGCCGGCGACATCGGTGCGAACCATGCGCACGGACGCCGCCGCATAGCGTGCGACGATATCCGGCCGCGGATGGCCGAACCGGTTTTGATAGCCGCACGCGAACACGGCAATCCTGGGTGCCACGGCCCGGATGAATGGCGGTGTGGACGACGTGCGCGACCCGTGATGCGGGACAACCAGCACGTCGGCGCGCAGCGCTGCGGCGTCGGTACGCAGCAGCAGGGCCTCGGACCGAGCTTCGAGGTCGCCCGTGAGCAACGCGCTGCCGTACATGGAGTCCACACGCACCACGCACGACCGGTCGTTTGTCTTCGCCTCGGGATCGTCGTATTCGGCGCGCGTGGGATGCAGCACGGTGAAGTCGACGCCGTCCCAGTGCCAGCGCTGTCCCGCGAGGCACGCCATGGCCACGCCATTGCCTTGCGCGCGCACGACGATCGCGTGATCCGCGGGAAGCGAGGACGCGAACCAGCCGACGGGCGTGGCCTGCATGAGTGACAGCGCGCCGCCGGAGTGATCGAGGTCCTGGTGCGAGATGACGAGACCATCCGCGCGCCGCAGCCCGGCGGCGCGAAGAAACGGCGCGACGATCCGGCCGCCCGCATCCGCGGTTTCGCTGAAGCGTGGTCCGGCGTCGTAGACTAGTGTCCACCGGTGCGTTTCGATCACCACGGAAAGGCCCTGCCCGACATCGAGTACCGTCAGACGAAAGGCGCCATGCGGCGGCGGCGCCGGCCGCACGATCAACAGCGGCAGCAGCCATACGAGGCCCCAGGCTCGACCGGGCAACCCGCGCGGCGCGAACAGCCACAAGGTGCCCGCGATTCCCGCAGCCACCGTCCATGGCAATGGCGCGTGTTGCTGCCACGTGGCATCGGGCAACGCAGCCAATGGCTCGAGGAAGCGCATCAACAGCGCCAACAACGCATGCGCAACCTCGAACAGCGCACTGCCCGGAACGATAATGCCGAGCAATGCAAGCGGCACGACACCGAGCGTGACCACCGGAATGGCCACGGCATTGGCGACCGGAGCGATCAACGATGCCTGCTGGAACAACGCCAGCGTCAGGGGCGCCAATCCCAGGGTCACCACCCATTGCGCATGGGTGCCTTCACGCGCGGCGCCGCGCAAGCGCGCGGGCCAACCCAGTGGCGCGGCTTCGCGCAGGCGGCCCACCGATGCGTACAACAGCAGACCGACGGCAGAGAACGAAAGCCAGAAGCCCGGCGTCAGCGTCGCCCACGGATCCCACAGCAGCACGGCGGCGAGCGCCCACAGCCACACAATGCCGGCGGTACCCGGACGACCGAGCCACAAGCCCCAAGCAGCAACGGCCAGCATCGCGAACGTGCGCACCGCGGGAATGGCGGCGCCCGCCAGCAGCACATAGCTGCCCGCCGCGAGAATGCCGATCACCGCAGCCACCTTGCGCGCAGGAATGCGCACCGTCAGGCGCACGCTCCGGCGGGCAAGCGCGTAGGCCATGCCACCGGCGAAAGCCGCGAACACCGTGACGTGCAATCCGGAAATGCTGATCAAGTGGGACACGCCGGTGCGATTGAACACCGTCCATTGCGCTTCGGGAATCGCGCGCTGGTCGCCGATGGCCAGCGCGACGATCACGCCCGCATACGGCGCACCGGCCAGCGCGGCGACGATCCGTTCGCGAATTCGTTCGCGCGCCCGCTGCACGTAGTCTCCGGGGCGCGCGGCAAACAGGTCCCGTCGCGCGTTCAATCCGTCCGGATGCACATAGCCGGTCGCGCGAAATCCCTGCTGTAGCAGCCAGGCCTCGAGATCGAAGGCGCCGGGATTGACGGTACCGTGCGGACGCTTCAACCGGACGGTCAGGAACCACCGCTCGCCGGCGTGGACGACGGGAACCTCGTCGGCCGTCACCGCTGGACGCTGTGGCGCGAACCATGCCAGCGACAGTTCCGCCGGAACGACCGCGCTCGGCGTGCGCACGCGTTCGACCGTGAACGCGAAGCGCGTGCCTTGCGGCGCATTGGCGGGGAGATCAGCGATGACCCCGACGATCTCGATGTCGACGCTTTCCCACTCGCGTGGCAGTTCTTCGGCCATCCGGACCTGCGCGCGCCAGGCCGCGTAGCCGAAGCCGGTCAGCAGTGCGGCGGCGACGACAAGCCACGCCAGCCATGCCGGCCGCAGCTTGTCGCGTGCGGCGGCCACGACACCCAGCAAGATGCCGCCTGCGCCGGCAATCCATGCCGGATGCGGGGGCAAGGTGGCGCACGTCTGCAGCCAGGCGACACCACAGGCGAAAGTCACGAGAGCGAGACCGACGATCGAGCGCATTGCGATGCCCGCGCACGGAGCATGCGCAGAGCCTGGCGGACTTTAGGTGATCCGCATGTGCACGGCGATGCGCCGTTTGGCCTAGGCGCGCGGCGCCCGCACCCGGCCGAGGACTACTTCTTCGGCCAGATGATCATCTGCGTGCAGCGGAAAAGCGCCAGTGTCTTGCCGTTGGCCTTGTTGGTCACGACGGCGTCCCAGACCTGCGTGCTGTTGCCCAAGTGCGCCGGACGCGCCACGCAGGCGATTGTGCCCTCGGTCACGGTGCCAAGGAAGTTGGACTTGAGTTCTATTGTCGTGAACAGCGCGGCGCCATCCGGCAGGTGGGCGAGACAACCGTAGCCGCATGCCGTATCGGCCAGCGCGATCACCGTCGCTGCGTGCAGGTAACCGTTCGGAGCGATCAGGTCCGGACGGATCTCGAGTTCGGCGGCTACCCTGCCTTCCTCGATGCCGGTGAAACGGACCCCCACGAGCCCGGGCAGGCGCCCGCTGCTGCGGGAATTCAACGTGTCAAGTGATTGATCCGCGCGGAACGACATTGGCTGGCTTCGTGGCGGGCACTCAGGAATTCACCGCCGCGCGAAGATCGGCGGCGATGGCGTCGATACTCGCGGGCGTGGTGTCCCACGAGCACATGAAGCGAACTCCGGTATCGCCGACGAAGCTGTAGAACTGCCAGCCCTTCGCGCGCACGGCGTCGATCGCCGATTGTGGCAGCTCGACGAACACGCCGTTGGCCTCGACGGGGGCCAGCAGTCGCGCTCCGGGAAGCTCGCCGACGGCGGCGGCGAGCCGCGCCGCCATCGCATTGGCGTGCGCCGCGTGCCGCAGCCACGCGTTATCCTCGAGTACGCCTACCCACGGCGCGGCAAGGAAACGCATCTTCGACACGAGTTGGCCGCCCTGCATCCGCTTGCGGCCGAATTCATCGGCCAGCGCGGTGTCGAAGAACACGACTGCCTCGCCGAATTGCATGCCGTTCTTGGTGCCGCCGAACGACAGCACGTCCACGCCGGCGCGCCAGGCCAGGTCCGCCGGCGCGCACCCTAGCGCCGCCACCGCGTTGGCGAAGCGCGCGCCATCGACGTGAACCTTCATGCCGAGCGCGTGCGCACATTCTGCGAGGTCCCACATTTCGAGCGGTGTGTACAGCGTGCCGAGTTCGGTCGCCTGCGTGAGTGACAGCGCGCGCGGCCGCGCCGAATGCACATCGTGCGGCGTCACGGCGAGGCGCTCGACCGCGTCGACCGTGAGCTTCGCGTGCGGCGTGTCCGCGGTCAGCAGCTTGGCGCCGCCGCTGAAAAAATGAGGAGCACCGCACTCGTCGACGTTGATGTGCGCGTTGGCGTGGCAGACGATCGCATCGGTGCCGCGGCACAGCGCGGACAGGGCCAGTGAGTTCGCGGCCGTTCCGTTGAACACAAGAAATACTTCACACTCGGTTTCGAATACCGCACGGATTGCCGCGACCGCGGCAGCCGTCCAGTCGTCGCTGCCGTAGCTTGGGGCGTGCCCGGCGTTGGCGGCCGCGAGCGCCGCCCATGCTTCAGGACAGATACCTGACCAGTTGTCGCTCGCGAATTGCGGCAACGCGCCGCGTGGCGCTTTCACAGTCTCTGCTCGACGAATGCCTGCACCGATTTCAGCGCTGCAGGGAGACCCGCGGGATCCGTGCCGCCGGCCTGCGCCATGTCCGGGCGCCCACCACCCTTGCCACCAACCTGCTGGGCGACGTGATTGACGAGTTCGCCTGCCTTCACCTTGGCCGTAAGGTCGCTGGTCACGCCGGCGATCAGCGTGACCTTGCCGTCGGCCACGCTGGCCAGCACGATCGCCGCGCTCTTCAGCTTGTCCTTCAGCTTGTCCATCGTTTCGCGCAGTGCCTTCACGTCGGCGCCGTCGAGCGCGACAGCCAGCACTTTGGCGCCCTTGACGTCGATGGCGCCGCCGGCCAGGTCGTCGCCCGCGCTGGACGCCGCCTTGGTCTTCAGCCGCGCCAGTTCTCGCTCGGTGGCGCGCGCGTGCTCGAGCAATTGCGCGATCTTCGCTTCGAGCTCGCCGACAGGCGCCTTGAACATCGCCGCGGCCTTGGTCAGCATGGCGTCGCGCGCCTGCATGTAGTCGAGCGCGCCCCGGCCGGTCACGGCTTCCACGCGCCGGACGCCGGCGGCCACCCCTGCTTCGCCGACAATCTTGAACAGGCCGATGTCGCCGGTCCGCGCGACGTGCGTGCCGCCGCACAGTTCGCGCGACGTGCCGATGTCCAGCACGCGCACCTCGTCCCCGTATTTTTCGCCGAACAGCATCATCGCCCCGGATTTTTGCGCGTCGGCGATCGGCATCACCCGCGCCTGCGTCGCCACGTTGGCGAGTATTTCCGCGTTGACCAGGCGCTCGATGCGGGCGATCTCGTCGTCAGTCACCGGGGCGTTGTGCGCGAAGTCGAAGCGCGTCTTGTCCGGGTCCACCAGCGAACCCTTCTGCTGGACGTGGTCTCCGAGCACTTCGCGCAGCGCCTTGTGCATCAGGTGCGTGGCCGAGTGGTTGCGCATCGTGCGTCCGCGCGCGTCGTGGTCGACCTGTGCCGCGACGGTGTCGCCGATGCGCAGCTCGCCGGTCTTGACCTCGCCCACGTGCCCAAAGACGTCGGGCTGGATCTTCTGCGTGTCCTCGACCGCAAACAACGTGAGGCACGTTCCGCCCTTGGTGAGTTCGCCGCGATCGCCGACCTGCCCGCCGGACTCCGCGTAGAACGGCGTGCGATCGAGCACGACCACGCCCTGGTCGCCGGCAGCCAGCGCTTCGACCTTGGCGCCTTCCTTGTAAAGCGCGACGACGCGCCCTTCCTCGGACAGCGATTCGTACCCGCGAAAGGCCGTCTTGGGGCCGGCATAGTCGAGCTGCGCCCCCGCCTTGAACGTGCTCGCCGCGCGCGCGCGGTCGCGCTGCGCCTCCATCGCCGCGTCGAAGCCCGCCTCGTCCACGGCAACGCCGTGCCCGCGGCAGACGTCGGCGGTCAGGTCGAGCGGAAAACCGAACGTGTCGTACAGCGCGAACGCCGTGGCGCCGTCCAGCGTCTTGCCGCCGGTCTTGGCGAGCGCGTCGAGCGCGCTACCGAGAATCTTCATGCCATTTTCGAGCGTCTCGCCGAAGCGATCCTCCTCGGCGGCCAGCACTTGGGCCACGCGAGCCTTGTCCTTGCGCAATTCCGGATAGGCAGCGCCCATCTGCGTGTCGAGGTCGGCGACCAGTTTGTGGAAGAAAGGCTTCTTCTGGCCCAGCTGGTAGCCGTGGCGGATCGCGCGGCGAATGATCCGGCGCAGCACGTAGCCGCGGCCGTCGCTTGATGGAATGACGCCGTCGACGATCAGGAATGCGCACGCGCGGATGTGGTCGGCGATCACCTTCAGCGACGGATTGTCGAGGTCGGTCGTGTGCGTCTCGCGCGCCGCCGCCTGGATCAGCGCCACGAAAAGGTCGATTTCGTAGTTCGAGTGCACATGCTGCTGAATCGCGGCCAGGCGCTCGAGACCCATCCCGGTGTCCACGCACGGCGCCGGCAGCGGCGTCATCGTGAATTCGCCGTTGGCGGCTTTCTGCCGGTCGAACTGCATGAACACGAGATTCCAGATCTCGATGTAGCGGTCGCCGTCTTCGTCGGGCGACCCCGGCGGTCCGCCCCAGATCGCCGGTCCGTGGTCGAAGAAGATCTCGGAACACGGGCCGCAGGGGCCGGTGTCCGCCATCTGCCAGAAGTTGTCGCTCGCGTACTTGGCGCCCTTGTTGTCGCCGATGCGCACGACACGCTCGGCGGGAATGCCGATCTCCTTGGTCCAGATGTCGTAGGCTTCGTCGTCGTCGATGTAAACCGTCGCCCATAGTTTTTCCGGTGGCAATCCGTAGTCCTTCGTCAGCAGTTCCCACGCGAATTTGATCGCGTCGCGCTTGAAATAATCGCCGAACGACCAGTTGCCGAGCATCTCGAAGAACGTGTGGTGCCGCGCGGTGTAACCGACGTTCTCGAGATCGTTGTGCTTGCCGCCGGCGCGCAGGCAGCGCTGGACCGAGACCGCGCGGACATAGCTGCGCTTCTCCGTTCCCAGGAACGTGTCCTTGAACTGCACCATGCCGGAGTTGGTGAACAGCAGCGTCGGGTCGTTGGCCGGAACGAGCGGCGAACTGGCCACGATGGTGTGGCCCTTGGCGACGAAATAGTCGATGAACTTGCGGCGGATGTCGGCGACTTGCATGGCGCTTTCAATGGGTGGGGCGCGCACCGCAATTGCGGCAAAAGCGCTCACCGAATCAAAAGCTTGGATTTTAGCCGGTTTTTCCGGTCTTCCGCTTCGGTGGACGTCAGTCGTCGTCCGCCGGGTCCCCGGCCAAGCGCAGCACGCGCAGCGCCACGGACATGCCATAGCCACGCGAGAGCAGGAAGCGCACCTGCCGTGCCTTCTCACGCTGATTGGCCGGCGCCGTTCCGAAACGCTGCCGCCACAGCGCGGTAGCGTCGGCCAGTTCGTCGGTTGCGGCGAGCGGCGCCATCGCGGCGAGCGCCTCGGGCGCGGCAATGCCCTTTTCGCGCAATGCGTACGCGATGGCGCGTTTGCCGTAGCGGCCGCTGCGCTGCGCGACGACGGCATTGGCATAGCGTGCGTCGGACAGGTAGCCCGCCGCTGCGAGCTCTTCGAGCGCACGCTCGATGTCGTCGCGGGCAATGCCCTTGCGCAGGAGCCGCTGCGCCAATTCCGCTCGGCTGTACTCTCGCCGCGCGAGCATGCGCACGGCAAGGACCTTGGGCGACGTTGGCGGCCGGGAGTCCTCGCCTGGCGCGTGAGCGGGCGGCGCGCGGCGCTGACGCATTGCTCGCGGCTCCGTCAGCGCCTGAACCCGCCAGCCATTGGGTCTACTCGTCAGCTTCTGGCATCGGCGTGATGCGGCCCGGCATGGGCACGTCGACGGCGGCGCGGATTTTCGCCTCGATCTCGGCTGCCAGTTCCGGATGCTCGCGCAGGAATTCGCGCGCATTGTCCTTGCCTTGGCCGATCTTCTCGCCGTTGTAGGCATACCACGCGCCGGATTTTTCGACGATGCGGTGGGTGACGCCAAGCTCGACAATCTCGCCTTCGCGCGAGATGCCCTCGCCGTACAGGATGTCGAACAGCGCTTCGCGGAACGGCGGCGCGACCTTGTTCTTGACGACCTTGACGCGCGTTTCGTTGCCGACGACTTCCTCGCCCCGCTTGATCGAGCCGATGCGGCGGATGTCCAGGCGCACCGACGCGTAGAACTTGAGCGCATTGCCGCCGGTGGTGGTTTCCGGATTGCCGAACATCACGCCGATCTTCATGCGGATCTGGTTGATGAATATGACCAGCGTGCCGGCGCGCTTAATGTTGCCTGCGAGCTTGCGCAGCGCCTGGCTCATGAGGCGCGCCTGCAATCCCGGCAGCTGGTCGCCCATCTCGCCTTCGATTTCCGCCTTGGGCACCAGGGCCGCCACGGAGTCGATCACGATGATGTCCACGCCGCCGGAGCGCACCAGCATGTCCGCGATTTCGAGGCCCTGCTCGCCGGTGTCCGGCTGCGAGATCAGCATGTCGCCGACGTTGACGCCGAGCTTGCCGGCGTAGACCGGGTCGAGCGCGTTTTCGGCGTCGATGTAGGCCGCGATACCGCCCGCCTTTTGCACCTGCGCCACCACCTGCAGGCATAGCGTGGTCTTGCCGGAGGATTCCGGCCCGTAAATTTCAACGACGCGGCCGCGCGGCAAGCCACCGACGCCCAGCGCGATGTCGAGGCCGAGCGAGCCGGTGGAAACCACCGACAAGTCGCCGGCAATCTGGGCATCGCCCATCTTCATGATCGAGCCCTTGCCGAACTGCTTTTCGATTTGCAGCAACGCGGCCGCGAGGGCCTTGCCTTTGTTGTCGTCCATGCTGGAAGTCCTGGAATCGAGGGGCATGATGATTGTCCTTTGCTTAGGATAAGGGATAGGGGCTTGTGTGAACTGGGCTAACCGTGCACCTAGGACAGAACGACCGTTCTATACTGTGGCGCGATTATGCAGGGAACGATCGTTCGATGCAACGTCCCGGGTGGCCTAATCCCTTGGGCCTATGGCGCTGGATCGATCTTGTCTATAAGTCCTTGTAATGCAATGATTACTGACGCCCGGCGCACGGCGCCCCGGTCGCCTGGAAGACGTTTCGTTGCGGTGGTCGTCGTCCCGTCACGCTCCGCCCAGGCGAAACAGACCATCCCGACCGGTTTGGCGGGGGTGCCCCCGTCCGGCCCGGCGACGCCGGTAATCGCCACCGCGTAGTCCGCCCGGCTCATGCGCAGTGCGCCCTCGGCCATCGCACGCGCCGTTGCCTCGGACACCGCGCCGTGCCGGCCCAACGTCGCCGCAGGCACACCAAGCATCTCCGTCTTCGCTTCGTTCGAATAGGTGACGAAGCCGCGCTGGAACCAGCCGGAACTGCCGGCCACTGCCGTGATGGCGCCCGCGACCAGACCGCCCGTGCACGATTCGGCCGCGGTCACGAAGGCGCGACGCGACGCGAGGCGCCGCCCCAAGTCCGCGGCCAGCGCAACAATCTCGTCGTCGATCAGTGACATTCGCCCGGCATGCCTCGATAGTGATACGTGTACGCGTCCGCGAAGCCGAATCTGCGGTAGACCGAAATCGCGCGGTCGTTGTCGGCGCTGACCTGCAAATAGGCATGCGTCGCAGCGTGTTCCCACGCCCAGCGCAGCATCATCGAGAGAATGCCGGTCGCGATGCCGCGGCCGCGAACATCGGGCATCGTCCCCATCGTGAACACGCCGGCAAGTCCATCTTCGATCATCACGGTCCCGGTACCCACCGCACGCCCGTCCTGCACCGCGATCACCGCGCGGGTCGCGAGCGGCGACTGGATCATCCGCTCCAGGTAGGCAGCGCGCTGTTCGGCTGTCGTCTGCTGTATATCGCCGACCGCCTCGGCAAACGCGGCAGGCGTCGGCGTCACGAATTCGACGCCGGCGAGCGGCGGTGTTTCCGGCGGATGGTCGAGCCGCACCAGCTGCACCAGCGTCGGCTCGAACGCCTCGTATCCGCGCGCGGCGAGCTCCGCTTCGAGATTCCGCGGCTGAAGAAACGGCGTGATGCGGAACAGCGTTGGCAGTCCGCGTTCGGCATAGATGCGTTCGCAATAGGGGATCTTGCGCGCCAGCGGCAGCGTCGACGCGAAATGCGCATTGACACTGCGGGCGCGCTTGGCCTTGCCCGGCGACACGCGCAGCAACCAGCCGTCGTAGAACAATTGCCTCTGCGTCTGCAGCGCATTGAGGCCGACCTCCTCCACGCGTGCCAGATCGAGACCGGCGAATTGCGATGCCTCGCTCATCCGAAGAACCGCTGCCACAGCGCGAACACCATGAGGGTATACGCCGCCGCCAGCACATCGTCGAGCATCACGCCCACGCCGTTCTTCAGCACCGCGTCGAGTTGCCGGATCGGTGGCGGCTTCCATATGTCGAACAGCCGGAAGAGCAGGAACGCAAACGCCACCCGGGTCCAGTCCGCGCCCACGAAATAGAGCACCAGCAGGAATGCCGCGATCTCGTCGATGACGATTGCCCCATGGTCGGATTCGCCCAGGCCGCGGCTGGTTACCTGGGCCGCCCATGCGCCCGCGGCGAACAGGATCACGATTGCGGCGACGAATTCCGCGCCGCCGCCATACGCGCGCAGCAGCATCGCAAGCGGAATCGCCGCCAGCGTGCCGAACGTTCCAGGCGCCGCCGGAGCCAGGCCGCTGCCCGCGCCCAACGCGATGAAGTGCGCCGGATGGCGCAGCATGAAGGCAAGCGTCGGGCGATTGGCCACGGGTCAGCCGAAATGGTCGAACGATCGCGGCAGCATCGCCAGCGACGCGCCCCGTTCATCGCGCACCACAAGTCCTGGTCCGGCGGTCACGCTGCCGATACGCGCGAGCGGCAGGTCCAAGTCGCGCGCGATGCCCGCGAGCGTCTCCCGGCGCGAAGCTGGGGCAGTGAAACACAGTTCGTAGTCATCGCCACCGGCGAGAAGACACGCGAGCCCCGCGTCGCGCTGGTCGCTTGCGATCAGCGCGGTCACCTGGGGCGAGCGCGGAATTCGGGTCAGGTCGATCGTGGCGCCCACATCGGAGCACTCGAGCACATGCGTGAGGTCGCCGGTGAGGCCGTCGGATACGTCGATCGCCGCCGAGGCCACGCCTCGCAGCCGCTGACCCAGCGCGACCCGCGGCTCGGGCGTTTCCAGTCGCGCACGCGCGACCGCGAAGTCCGTCGCGGCGAGGTGCGTGACCCCCTGCAGGACCGCCACCGCGAGCGCCGCGTCTCCGAGCGTTCCGGAAACATAGATGTCGTCGCCGGCCGCAGCGCCACTTCGGGTCAGCGCGGTTCCGGCCGGCACGTCGCCAATGATCGTCAGGCAGAAATTGCGCGGCCCGCGCGTGGTGTCGCCGCCGATCAGCTCGACGCCGAATCTATCCGCCAGCGCGAACAGGCCACGCGCGAACGCATCGAGCCAATCGGGTTCGACATCGGGCAGCGCGCCGGCGAGCAATGCCCAGCGTGGCCGCGCCCCCATGGCCGCGAGGTCGGACAGGTTGACGGCCAGCGTCTTGTGTCCCAGCGTCACCGGATCGACATCCGCGAGGAAATGCCTTCCTTCGACGAGCATGTCGACGGAGAACACCAGTTCGCAGCCGGATGCCGGCGCGACAACCGCGCCGTCGTCGCCAATGCCGACGCGCACCGCCGGATCGCGGCCGGCGCGGCGAAAGTAACGGTCGATGAGCGCGAATTCGTTCATACAGAGAAATCTAGCGCAGCGAGTCGCCGATTTCCTTCTGCCAGCGCGCGAGCAAGCGCTTGCGCAGCTCGGGGTCCCCGAATTTGGCCGGGTCCACGTCCAGTGTCTTCACGTTGGCGAAGGCCGCCGCTTCGGCGCGGATTTCCGCGCGCGCATGCGCGGGCACGAGCAGGTTCCGCGTGCGATTGGCGAGCTCCTGCGCCGGCTTGGTCAGCGCCCAGTCGTAGAAGATCCGGGCCTCGTCCGGATGCGGCGCGCCATTGATGATCGCCATGCCGCCCAATGCATCGCCGGTGCCTTCGCACGGTATTGCGATCGCCAGCTCGAAGCCGGCCAGCTGCTGCGTGATGAACTCGTGGACAAAGGTCACGCCCACGCCCACCTCGCCGCGCGCCACCGACGGCCCCTGCGCCGTGCCTGACTGCGTAAAGCGCACGACGTTCGGCTGCAGTTTCTTCAGGTAGTCGAAGGCGCCGTCCTCACCATACAGCGTGATCAGCGTCGCCAGGATCGTGTAGCCAGTGCCGCTGGTGACCGGATTGGAGAGCTCGATCTCCTTGCGGTAGGCGGGCAAAACCAGATCCGACCAGCAGCGCGGCGCCACGAGTTCCTTTTGCGTGAGAATCGTTGCGCTGGTGCCGAAGCCGATGATGATCCGGTAGATCGCGGCGACCTTGTAGTCAGACCGCTCGGTCGCGCGGCGCGCCCACGGCTGCAGGTCCGCCACGGCGGGCGAGCGGTAGGCAACGAACAGGCCCTCGGACGCTGCCTGCAGGAATGGGTCGATTGTGCCACCGTACCAGACGTCGGCCCGGGGATTGGCACGCTCGGCGCGAATTTGTGCGTAGAACTCGCCGGTCGGCTTGCGGATGATCGCCGTCTCGATGCCGGTTTCGCGCTGGAATGTCCGCGCGGCGAGTTCGCAGGCATCCGGATCATGGCTGCAGTACACGACCAGCGAACGGGCGACGGCAGTCGTGCTGCCCATAAGCGACCACAGCAGCAACGGAAACAGATAGCGCATGCCTGGAAAGTCCGGCGTTCAGGTCGCGGTTGCGTCCCGCCGCAACGCCGCGATCTCGGAGGCGCGCACGTCCGCGGCAAACTTGTCGAGAACGCCGTTGACGAAGCGGTGCCCGTCGGTTCCGCCGAACGACTTGGCGATCTCCACGGCCTCGTTGATGACCACCTTGTAGGGAATTTCCAGCCGGTGCGCGAGCTCCCACGCCCCGATGACGAGGATGGCCCGCTCGATCGGCGACAGTTCGGCCGGCTTGCGGTCGAGGTGGGGCGACATCGCGGAAATCAGTGCGTCGTGCTCGCGCGTCACGCCATCCCACAGTTCGCCGAAATACGGCTGGTCGGCGCGCTGGTACCCCTGGCTCGCGGCGAGGTCGATGCGAACCGCCTCGGCATCGTTGCGCGATAGTTGCCGCTGATACAGTCCCTGCAGGACCAGCTCACGGGCGCGGCGCCGGGGCGTCGTTCTCATGGATCAGTCGTCGTCGAGCGACGCGAACAGGTTGGCCATTTCCAGCGCCGCCTGCGCGGCTTCGAAGCCCTTGGCGTCCATCCGGGCTTCTGCCTGCGCTTCCGTCTCGCACGTCAGGATGCCATTCCCGATCGGGATGCCGAATTCGAGCGCGACGCTCGACAGCCCTGCGGCCGATTCGTTGGAAACGACTTCGAAATGATAGGTTTCGCCGCGGATTACCGCGCCGAGCGCGACCAGCGCGTCGTAGTCATCCGTTTGCGCCAGCTGCTGCAACGCCAGCGGCGACTCCAGCGCGCCCGGGACGCTCACAACGGTGATGTCCGCGTCGGCCACGCCGCATTCCCGGAGGGCACGCAGCGCGCCGGCCAGCAGTCCTTCGCCGATCGCCGCATTGAAGCGCGAGAGCACGATGCCGACGCGCCGGCCGTCACCACGATGGCTGGGAGCTATTCTGCGGATGGACATGGTCTGTGGAAAGGAAAGTGAGGAAGGAGGCGGGGAGATGGGGCTCGGAGCACAGGGCGCTCCGGGATCGGCAGATCAGGCGCCATTGCGCGCCGGGGGCTCGACCTCGTAGCCAGTGACTTCGAGATCGAAGCCACCCATGCTCGGCATCTTGCGCGGCTTGGCGAGCAGCCGCATGCGCCCGACGTTCAGGTCGCGCAGGATCTGCGCTCCGATGCCGTAATTGCGCAAGTCCATCTTGGATGGCGGCGGTGCCGTGTCGGCGATGGCGCGTTGCCTGAGTTCCAGCGCCGACTCCGGCCGGTGCAGCAAGACCACGACGCCGCGACCGGCAGCAACGATTGCGCCGAGCGCTTCCTTGATGGACCAGGAATGCGACGCGCTCTCGGCGTCGAGCAGGTCCATCACCGACAAGGGTTCGTGCACGCGCACCAGCGTCTCGGCGTCCGGAGAAATCGGACCGCGAACCAGGGCCAGGTGCGTGGCATCGGTGAGCTTGTCTCGATACACGACCAGGCGGAACGCCCCGTACGCTGTATGGAGCGGACGCTCGGCAATGCGTTCGACGATCCGCTCGGTACGGCTGCGGTAATGGATGAGGTCGGTGATCGCGCCGATCTTGAGGCCGTGGGTCTGCGCGAATGCAAGCAGGTCGGGCATACGCGCCATCGTGCCGTCATCCTTCATGATCTCGCAGATCACCGCCGCCGGCGTCAGTCCTGCCATGCGCGCGAGGTCGCACCCGGCCTCGGTGTGGCCCGCACGGACAAGGACACCGCCCGGCTGCGCCATCACCGGAAAAATGTGGCCGGGCTGCACGATGTCCGCCGGCTTCGCGTCGGCCGCCACGGCCGCGCGCACGGTGCGCGCCCGGTCCGCCGCGGAAATCCCGGTGGTGACCCCTTCAGCCGCCTCGATCGACAGTGTGAAATTGGTGCCTTGGCCCGAGCGATTGGCCGAGACCATCAGCGGCAGCGCCAATTGCCGGCAGCGCTCTTCGGTCAGCGTGAGGCAGATCAGCCCGCGCGCATGCCGCGCCATGAAGTTGATCGCCTCAGGGGTGACGAAGTCCGCCGCGACGACGACATCACCTTCGTTCTCGCGATCCTCCTCGTCGACCAGCACGACCATGCGGCCGGCCTTCAGTTCAGCGATGATTTCGGGCGTGGAAACGAGGGTCATGGGGTACGCAATGAGGGTCGGCCAGGCCGCGACGGACGATGCGCCCGCTAGTTTACAGTAGCAGCGACGCCCCTGCGTCGATCCCCGCCGAGGTGCAGCGCAAGCGACGTTCCGATTGTTGCGGCGGGTCACTCGCTCGTCAATTGACCGCCCGAAATTGCATCACGCCGAGGCCGCTTCTTCGTTCACCGCGCCGGGAACGACGCGGAACCATGCCGCGTACAGCGCGGGCAGGAACAGCAGCGTGAGCGCCGTGGCAATCGTGATGCCACCCATCATCGCGACCGCCATCGGACCGAAGAAGTCGCTGCGGATGAGGGGGATGAGCCCGAGCACCGCGGCGGACGCGGTCAGTACGATCGGGCGGAAGCGTCGCACGGTCGCGCCCACGACAGCCTCCCACGGCGCATGTCCGCCCGCGATGTCCTGCTCGATCTGGTCGACCAGGATTACCGAATTGCGCATGATGATCCCGGCGAGCGCGATCGTGCCCAGCAGCGCGACGAATCCGAACGGCTTGCCGAAGATCAGCAGCGCCAGCGCGACGCCGATCAATCCCAGCGGCGCCGTCAGTACCACCATCAGCGTGCGCGAAAAACTCCGCAGCTGGATCATGAGAAGCGTGAGGACGGACATCAGAAGCATCGGAAAGCCCGCCGCAATCGACTTCTGGCCGCGCGCAGAGTCCTCGATTGCGCCACCTTGCTCGATCCGGTACCCCAGGGGCAGCGTCGCGCGGATTCTGTCGAGCTGCGGGGTCAGGCGGTTCGCCACATCGGGCCCTTGCGCGTCACCTTTCACGTCGGCGCGAACGGTGATCGTCGGCAGGCGGTCTCGGCGCCAGATGATGCCGTCCTCCTGCACGTAGCGAATCTCCGCGATCTGCGTGATGGGCACGGCGCGTCCATTGCGGGAGGGAATCGCCAGGTCCTTGAGGAAGCTGATCTTCGCGCGCTCCTCTGCCGCGCCGCGCAGCAGCACCTCGATCTGCTTGTCGCGCTCGCGGAAATAGGTGACGGAAAAGCCCGACAGCGAATTATTGAGGAACGTGGCCAGATCCTGCGACGAAATGCCCAGCACCCGCGCCTTGTTCTGGTCGATCGCCACGCGGATGACCTTCGAGGGCTCGTCCCAGTCGAATTGCACATTCGACGTCTCGGCGTCCGCGCGCATCACGCCAGCCACCTCGCGCGCGATGCGCCGGACGGTGGGGATGTCCTCGCCGGAAACCCGGAACTGCACCGGGAACCCGACGGGAGGACCGTTCTCGAGGCGCGACATGCGCCCGCGCAGCGACGGAAAGTCGTTGTCGAAGAGCGTGAGCAGGCGCGTGCGCAGCCGTTCGCGATCGGCAATGCTGTCGGCAGTGACCACGAACTGCGCGAAGTTGGCCTGCTGCAGTTGCTGGTCGAGCGGCAGGTAGAAGCGCGGACTGCCGCTGCCGACATACGTCACGTAGCTTTCGATGCCGGACTCGGCGTTCAGCACCGTCTCGAATTTCTTCGCCTGCTCCAGCGTGGCCGCGAACGAACTGCCTTCCGCCAGGCGCAGATCGACCAGCAATTCCGGCCGCGACGATGCGGGGAAGAATTGCTGCGGGATGAAGCGGAACAGCGCCAGCGATCCAACGAAGATCGCCAGCGTCGCGAGGATCACCGTCTTGCGATGACTCACGCACCAGGCGATGAGCGCGCGCAAACGCGTATAGAACGCGGTCCGGTACACGGCCTCGGGATCGCCATGATGCACGTGCGCGGGCATCGGTGCCGGACGGCCGCGCAGCCTGGCCATGAGCCTCGCGGCGAACGACGGTCCGCGCTCCTGCGTGTAGTCCGGAAGCAGCTTGTAGCCCAGGTAAGGAATCACGACGACCGCGATCACCCAGGATGCCATGAGTGCAATGGCCGATACCTGGAAGATCGATCGTGTGTATTCGCCGGTCGAACTCTTCGCCATCGCGATCGGCAGGAAACCGGCGACCGTCACCAGTGTTCCGGTCAGCATCGGGAAGGCGGTGCTCGTATAGGCAAAGCCCGCCGCGCGGAACCGGTCGAAGCCCTGCTCCATCTTGATCGCCATCATCTCGACCGCGATGATGGCGTCATCGACCAGGAGCCCCAGTGAAAGTATCAGCGCTCCCAGCGAAATCTTGTGCAGGCCGATGTCGAACAGGTACATGCACAGGAACGTGACCGCGAGCACCAGCGGAATCGAAATGGCCACGACCAGTCCGGTGCGTAGCCCCAAGCTGACCAGCGACACCGCGAGCACGATCAGCACCGCCTCGGTCAGCGAGCGGATGAACACATTGATCGAGCGCTGCACGGCGCGCGGCATGCTGGCGACTTGCTGCAACTCCACGCCGACCGGCATCTGCTGCTGCAGGCGCGCGACGCTCAGGTCGAGGCCGCGACCCAGCTCGATGACGTCGCCGCCCTTGATCATCGTCACGCCCAGCCCGAGCGCCTCCTGGCCCTGCCAGCGCATCTTCTGCTGCGGCGGATCGACGTAGCCGCGGGTTACCGTGGCGATGTCCCCCAGCCGAAAGACGCGGTTGTTCGCGCGAATGGCGATGTCACGGATCGCGTCGACGCTGTCGAACGCGCCCGAAGGCCGCACGTAAATCCGGTCGCTCCCGGTGTCGAACACGCCTGCGGCGGCCACCACGTTCTGGGCGGCGAGCGTCTGGATGATCTGCGCCGGCTCCACGCCCAGCGTGGCGAGCTTGGCGTTGGACATCTCGATGAAGATCTTCTCCTCCTGCTCGCCGATGAAATCGACCTTGGCCACGCCCGGCACATGCAGCAGCTCGGCGCGCACCCGGTCGCCGAAGTCCTTGAGTTCCTTGTAGCCGAATCCGTCGCCCGTCAACGCGTAGATGTTGGTGTAGACGTCGCCGAACTCGTCGTTGAAGAACGGGCCCTGGATGCCCGCCGGCAGCGTGTTGCGGATGTCGCCGATCTTCTTGCGCACCTGGTACCAGGTGTCCGGGACCACAGCGGCCGGCGCCGAATCCTTGATCGCGAAGAACACGAGCGACTCGCCCGGCTTCGAGTAGCTGCGCACCCAGTCGACGTACTGGACCTGCTGCAACTGGTGCTCGATGCGGTCGGTGACCTGTTGCTCGACCTCGTGCGCCGTGGCGCCGGGCCAGTTGGTCCTGACGACCATCACCTTGAACGTGAATGGCGGGTCCTCGGACTGTCCGAGCTTTTCATAGGATAGAAAGCCGACGAGCGCAAAGGCAATGATCAGGTACAGCACCAGCGAGCGATGCCGCAACGACCACTCGGACAGGTTGAAGCGCGAATCCGGCGCGCTGCCGGGCGGGTTCACGGGAGTCATGGGCAGTGCTTCGGTGCGTGCTTCAACTGCCCGTTGCCGGCTTCGACGGCACCGCCGCGGCAGGCACCTCGCTGGCCGCGCCACTTTCGTACGGCCGCACCACCTGGCCGGGAAGCAGCTTGTGCACGCCCGCAGCGACGATCAAATCCCCTTCGCGCACACCCGACGTCACGACCACGCCATCCTCGCGATACTGGCCGATGGTCACGGGCGCGAGGCTGACCTGCCCGGTGGCGGGGTCGAAGCGCCACACCGCCGGCTTTCCGTCCTGTTGGTAGATCGACGTCGCCGGCAGCACCGCGGCGTTCGGCGCGCCATCCGCCAGCACGCCGACGTTCGCGGTCATCCCCCATTGCACCGCCGGATCCGGATTGCCGATGGCAACGCGCACGGCGAACGTCCGCGTCGTCGCGTCAACCGAAGGCGAGACTTCGCGCACCCGCGCCGGATACAGCTTCTGCGGGTTCGCCCAGAGCGCCACGACCAGCTGCTTGGCGCCCGCGAGTTCGCCGATGCGATTTTCCGGAACGCTGATCGCCACCTCGCGCTCCTCGGCGCGCGCCAGCCGGAATACCGACTGCCCCGCGGTCACGACCTGACCCGAGTCCGCGTTGACGGCGGTGATCACGCCATCGTCGCTGGCGTTGAGCGTGGCATAGCTCGCCTGGTTCTGCGCGACGGCGAGGTTGGCTTTCGCCTGCTCGTATTTCGCGCGGTTGGCGTCGAGCGTGTTGCGCTTGGCGTCGAGCGCCGACGCGCTGATGAACTTCTCCTTGAGCAGGCCCTGGTAGCGGTCGTACTCGGCTTGCGCGAACTTCCATTCCGTCTCGGTCGCGGCGACCTGCGCCTTGGCCGCTTCCGCCTGCAGGCCGACATCGGCCGGATCGATGCGCGCCAGCGCCTGTCCCTTCTTCACTCGCGCGCCCGTGTCGACGTAGCGCGCGACGATCTTGCCGCCGATGCGAAAGCCCAGGTCCGCTTCGTAGCGAGGCTTTACTTCGCCGGCGAATACGGACGTGGAACCGGCGCCGCCCAATTTCACCTGCGCCAATTGCACGGGCCGCACCACGTCCGCGGGCTTGTCCTTGGCGCCGCAGGCGGCGAGCGCCGAGACGAGCACGAGTACAGCGACGAAGGTCCGCGGTGAATGCATGCGCATGGCAGTCACCTTCAACGCGAAGCCGGCGAACGCAAGCCCACCGTGCCTTCCCATAGCGCGCGCATGGCGCGATCGAGTTCTTCCGGATATTTCCAGCCGAAGATCACCGGATCCGCCACGGCAGCGTCCAGCGCGCAGCTGATGCCGGCGGATTCGCCGGACATCTGCCACAGGCCGATGATCAGCGCGTAGCTGTGCCTGAGCAGGCCGACGCCTCCGGCGCCCGCGAGTTCGGGGAAATGGCGCGCGAGGCCGGCGCCAGCGCGCTGCAGGCGCTGCGCCATCCGCTGCTTGAACGCGAACGCCGCCTCCGTCGGGACGCCTTGTCCCATCATCCCGAAACACCGCGCGGCGAGCGGCAGGAACAATGGCGGCTCGACCATGTGCCGGTGGGTGAGCTCGAGCATGTCGTCGATGGTCACCGCGTCGTCGCCCTCGAGTCGGTCGATCAATTCGCGGAAGAAACCGTCGATGTTGCGTTCATGGACCGCGAGCAGCAACTCTTCCTTGCTCGGGAAATAAAGGTAAACCGTGCCCTTGGCGAGGCCCGCCTCGTCAGCGACTTCCGCCACGTTCGCCATCCGGTCCTTCGACCGTGACAACAGTCGTTCCGCGGCGTCCAGGATGGCGTGATGCCGCTCCTGCTTGGCTTCGGCCTGGATTGCGCGCTGCCGTATGACCATGCCCATCGTCCTCCAAGAGACACCCGCTAAATGACCGCGAGTCAATTGAAGGACAGCGTAAATGACCGATGGTCAGTTGTCAATGGCCCATTGCGGATTAAGCGCTAACCGAAAAGAGCCAGTGTCGCGCCCGCCAGTTCGCTTTCCGGATCGGCGAAATCGACGACGACGCTGAAATGATGCTTGCCGGCGACGATGAGCGGTCCGGCGGCGGGGTGGCAGTTGTCCGGCCAGGCATCCCAAATCAACTGCGATTGGCGCAGGAATTCGGACGTCTCCGCACCGCCGACCGCGACCAGCAGCGGCGCCTGCACCAGGCTGGCATGATTCACCGGTGAAACGCGCGCCGCCTCCGCATTGGTGAGGCGCAGGTCGCTGTTCATCGACGACAGCACGAGGGGTTTCAGGTCGTGCACGCCGGACAGCGTGACGCCGCCGACGATTGGATCGCGCGCGAGTCCGAGGGCGTCCCAGTCCGTGGCAAACATCATGGCCGCGAGGTGCCCGCCCGCCGAGTGGCCGCCGACGACGACATTCTCCGCGGAGGCGCCGTGGCGAGGGCCCTCCCTCGCGATCCACACCATCATCCTGCGGCACTCGTCGACGATTCTCGCGATGGAAACCGCCGGGCACAGGTCGTAGTTGGCGACCGCCACGGCGATTCCCTGCGCCAGCAGCGGCCCGGCGACGAAATGGAAGTCAGCCTTGTCCAGCGCCCGCCAATAACCGCCGTGAATGAACACGAACGTGCCGCGCGCGGCGCCGTCGGGAAGGAACAGGTCGATAGTTTCCAGCGGCCCCGGCCCGTAACGCAGGTCGAGCTTGTGCGCGTGGCGATTGCGGGTGGCGGCGGAGAGCTCCGGATATTGCGCAAGCCACCGCGGATGATCCGCCACCGCTGCGCGATTGTTGTAGCCCCGCTCGACGAACTCGGGAGTGAGCACCGAGGAAGGGTCGGAACCGTTCACGCGATGACGATCGACAATGGCGTCAGGCCGTCGATGTGCCCGTCCAGCCGGTCGCCCGCGACCACCGCGCCGACGCCGGCGGGCGTTCCGGTGAAAACGAGGTCGCCCGGCAGCAGTTCGTAGTATTGCGACAGGAACGCCAACGTGTGCGGCACGTCCCAGATCATGTCCGCGAGATCGCCCTTCTGGCGTGTTGCACCGTTCACGTCGAGCCGGATCTCTCCACGCTGCAGCAAGCCGGTGCCTGCGACCGGATGGATGGGCGCAATCGGCGCGGCTTGTGCGAACGACTTGCCCAGGTCCCACGGCCGCTTCTTCTCGCGCATGTCGTTCTGCAGGTCGCGGCGGGTCATGTCGAGTCCGGTCGCGTACCCGAAGACCAGGTCATTCGCGTCCGCAGCACTGACTTGCACGCCGCGTTTGCCGATGGCGACGACCAACTCGATTTCGTGGTGGAAGTTCTTCGTCGCCAGCGGATAGCGCACGCTCCCGACCTGAGGCGCCACGACCGGCGCAACGGCGTCGGCGGGCTTGCAGAAGAAGAAGGGAGGCTCCTTGGTCGCGTCACCGCCCATTTCCTTGGCGTGCTCCGCATAGTTGCGGCCGACGCAGTAGACGTGGCGTACCGGAAAGAGGTCGGTCGAGCCGGCAATCGGAACGGCCGGGGCGTCCCACATCGGTATCGCGTATTTCATGGTCACTTCCGAAGGATGGATCGGGCTATTCGGCGTCGGGTTGTTGCGACGGGGCCGCCTCGGCGAACGCCGGAAGCGATATTGCCGCCGCCTCGATGCGCGTAAGCGTGGGATACGGCGCGACGTCGATGTTCATGCGCCGTGCATTGGCGAGCTGCGGCACCAGGCAGATGTCGGCGAGCGTGGGCGCGTCGCCGTGGCAATAGCGGCCGGTCTCCGGATCGCGCGATAGCCGTGTCTCCAGCGCCTCCAGGCCAACGTCGATCCAGTATCGGTACCACGCGTCCTTCTGTTCGTCCGACACGCCCAGCGTGTTCTTCAGGTACTGGAGCACGCGCAGGTTATTGAGAGGGTGGATGTCGCACGCGATCTCCAGCGCGATGCCGCGCACCCGCGCACGCGCGACCGGTGTGACGGGGAGCAGCGGCGGCAACGGGTGTAGCTCGTCCAGGTACTCGATGATTGCCAGCGACTGCGTGAGGACGGCGCCATTGTCGGCCGCCAGCGCGGGTACCAACCCCTGTGGATTCAGCGCGAGATAGTCGTCGCCGCGCTGGACGTTTTTGCGCAGGTGGACGAACTCGCGCCCGGGCTTCAGACCCTTCAGGTTTACCGCGATGCGGACGCGATAGGCCGCGGACGAGCGAAAGTAGTCGTAGAGTTTCATCGGCGCAGCGAGCGTGGGGGTCGTTTCATTGGAATGCGGAGATGCCGGTCTGCGCGCGACCCAGGATCAGCGCGTGCACGTCGTGCGTGCCTTCATAGGTATTGACCGTCTCGAGATTGAGCACGTGACGTATGACGTGGAACTCGTCGACGATGCCATTGCCGCCGTGCATGTCGCGCGACATGCGCGCGATGTCGAGCGCCTTGCCGCACGAGTTGCGCTTCATGATCGACGTGATTTCCGGCGCGGCAAGGCCTTCGTCCTTCATCCGCCCAAGGCGCAGGCATCCCTGCAGGCCGAGCGTGATTTCGGTCATCATGTCGGCCAGCTTTTTCTGAATCAGCTGGTTGGCGGCCAATGGCCGGCCGAACTGGATGCGGTCCATCGTGTACTGGCGTGCGGCGTGCCAGCAGAATTCCGCGGCGCCCAGCGCACCCCACGCGATACCGTAGCGCGCGCTGTTGAGGCAGCCGAAAGGTCCTTTGAGACCCTGCACGTTGGGCAGCAGGTTGTCGTCGGGAACGAACACCTCGTCCATGACGATTTCGCCGGTGATTGATGCCCGCAGGCTGAACTTGCCCTCGATCTTCGGCGCCGACAATCCCTTCATCCCGCGCTCGAGGAGGTAGCCCCGGATGATCCCCTGGTCGTCCTTGGCCCAGACCACGAAGACGTCCGCGATCGGCGAATTGGAAATCCACGTCTTCGCGCCCGACAGGCTGAATCCGCCGGCGACGCTGCGCGCCCGCGTGACCATCGAACCCGGGTCGGAACCATGATTGGGTTCGGTGAGGCCGAAGCACCCGATCCACTCGCCGGTGGCGAGCTTCGGCAGGTATTTCCTGCGCTGCGCTTCGCTGCCGTACGTGAAGATGGGAAACATGACCAGCGAGCTCTGCACGCTCATCATCGAGCGGTAACCCGAATCCACGCGCTCGATCTCGCGCGCGATGAGGCCGTAGCAGACGTAGTTGAGGGCGGATCCGCCATAGTCGACGGGCAACGTCGCGCCCAGTAATCCCAGGCCACCCATTTCGCGAAAGATCGACGGGTCGCTCGTCTCGTGGCGGAACGCGTCCTTGATCCGCGGCATCAGCTTATCCTGCGCGTACGCCTGCGCGGCGTCGCGAACCATCCGCTCCTCCTCGGTCAGTTGCGCATCGAGCAGCAACGGATCGTCCCACTTGAAGACGGCCTTGGCATGGGCGCGATCGGGGGCATTCATCGGGAGCTCCGGTTGGAAGGCGGGAGGTTCGGCCAGGCGATGCGAAGGAGGCGCCCGCCGATCGTTCTTGTTCAGAAATGGATTATCCGACGGGCGCGCCCGGAGGTCTAGCATCCGCCCGCTACAGCACTTTCATGTGCAGACCGCCGTCCACGTTGAACGCGTCGCCGGTATTGAACGGCAACAGGCGCTGCGCGAGGGCCGCCACCGTGCTGCCGACATCCAGCGGCTCGCCCCAGCGCCGGACCGGTGTCAGTCCGCCCCGGATCAGGCCGTCATAGCGGTCGAACGCGCCTGCCGTCATGTCGGTCCGGATGATCCCCGGACGGATTTCGTAGCACATGATGTCGTGTTCCGCGAGGCGATGCGCGAACAGCTGGTTCGTCATCGCCAGCCCGGTCTTGGAAATGCAATATTCCGCGCGGTTCGGTCCGACGGTGCGCACGTTGGCAGAAGAAATCGTGACGATCGAACGCGGTGGATCGTCGGACCCGCGCGTTTCCGCCAGCATCCTGCGTGCCACCGCCTGCGTCAGGAAGAACGTCCCGCGCAGGTTGACGCCAAGAACGCGGTCGAACGATTCCGGCGTCACGTCGAGCAGGTCTCCACGCACCTTGACCGAAATGCCGGCGTTGTTGACGAGGCAGTCGACGGTGCCGAATGCGGCGAATGCCTCGGCCACGAAGGCGGCATGACCGCCGACATCCGCGACGTCGTGGGCAATGAACGCAGCGCGCCGACCGTGTGCTGCGATGCCGGCCAGCGTCTCGCGCGTGGCAGCATCGTCCGCGACGTCGTTGACGACGATGTCGAATCCCCGTTCCGCGAGCGCCAATGCAACGCCGCGTCCGATGCCGCGTCGCGCGCCGGTCACCAGCGCCACGGGCGGCCTACGCATCCGGCACCACCGCGGTGGCTTCGATTTCCACTTTCGCGCGATCCTCGATGAGTGCCGTGACCTGCACCGCGGTCATCGCGGGAAAGTGCCGGCCGATGACTTCGCGGTAGGCGGCACCCAGCGCGCGGTAATTGCCGACATATTCGCGCTTGTCGGTCACGTACCACGTCATCCGCGTGATGTGCTCGGGCCCCGCACCAGCCTCGGCGAGGATCGCGAGGACGTTGCGCAACGCAGCCTTCGCCTGCGTCACGAAGTCGTCGGACTCGAACTGCTGCTGGCCGTTCCAGCCGATCTGGCCGCCGACGAAGACCATCGTGCCGCGCGCGGCAATGCCGTTGGCGTAGCCCTTCGGCGGGGCCCAATCGGGTGGTTGCAGGATGTTCATTGCTGGTCGTCCTCGAGGATTTGCGCAGAAGGGAGAATTCACCGGGCGTTTCCGCGCCGGCTTTCGGCGTCCATCTGCTTCAGCCGGAAATGCTGCAGTTTTCCTGTTTCGGTGCGCGGCATGCTGGCGATGAACTCCACCGCGCGCGGATATTTGTAGGGCGCGATGCTCTGCTTGACATGCTCCTGCAGCTGCTTCGCGATCAAGTCGCCGGGTTCGAAGCCCGCTTTCAGCGCCACGTACGCCTTCACGATCTGGCCGCGCTCGTCGTCGGGCACGCCGATCACGCCGCACTCGGCGACGGCGGGATGCCCGAGCAGCGCGCCTTCAACCTCCGGGCCGGCGATGTTGTAGCCCGCGCTCACGATCATGCCGTCGTTGCGCGCCTGGTAGACGAACCAGCCGTCGTCGTCGACAAGGTAGGCGTCACCCGTGTAATTCCAGCCGTGTTGCACGTACTGCCGCTGACGCTCGTCGGCCAGGTAACGGCATCCGGTGGGACCTTTCACCGCAAGCCGCCCGACCTTGCCGGCAGGCAGAGGATGGCCCGCGTCGTCCATGACGCACGCCCGATATCCGGCGACGGGCTTGCCGGTGGCGCCGGGACGGGCATCGGTGTCGTCGTGCGAGATGAAGATGTGCATCATTTCGGTGGCGCCGATGCCGTCGATCAGTTCGATGCCGGTTGTGTCCTTCCATAGCTTGCGTGTCGCCGCGGGCAGCCCTTCGCCCGCCGATACGCACTTGCGCAGGCTCGCCAGATCGAATTGCGCCGCCTGCAACGCCATCGCGCGGTAGGACGTCGGTGCGGCGAACAGGATCGTGACCCGGTGTGCGGCTATTGCGTGCAACAGCGCGTCCGCCGACGTCTTCTCCAGAAGCAGCGTCGCGGCGCCCGCGCGCAGCGGAAAGAGCAGGAGGCCGCCCAGCCCGAACGTGAAGGCGAGCGGCGGACTGCCGGTGAAGATGTCGTCGGGCGTCGCGCGCAGCACGGATCGTGGCCAGCAATCGCAACTCGCCATCACGTCGCGATGGAAGTGCATCGTGCCCTTCGGCTGTCCCGTCGTCCCCGACGTGAATGCGATGAGCGCCGTGTCGTCGAGCGCGGTAGCCACGTTGGCGAAGTCCGCGGACTTCACGGCGGCGCGTGCCTCGAGGCCGTCCGCTGCGTCCGTCTGGAATGGGATGACCGTCGTCAGTGTCGGACAAGCCGCGCGCGCGGCGTCGAGTTCCGCCGCGAGCCGCGCGTCGCACAGCGCATGGCTGATCTGCGCCTTGCCGATGATGTCGGTCAGTTCCTTCGCGCGCAACAGCGGCATGGTCGCGACGGCGATCCCGCCCGCCTTCATCACGGCAAACCAGCACGCGGCCATCATCGGGCTGTTCGGTCCGCGCAACAGCACGCGGTTGCCGGGAACGAGCCGCATGTCCTCCACCAGCACGCGTGCGATCCGGTTGGCCCGGGCCATCAGTTCCGCGTAGGTCCAGCACAGCCCGCCCGGCGCCAGGATCGCCGTGCGCTCGCCCCATCCGCGCGCGACTGCGCGATCGAGCAGTTCCTCCGCGCAATTGAGGCGGTCCGGGTAGTTCAATTCCGGCAGGTCGAACACCAGGTCCGGCCACTGGTCGAGCGGAGGCAGGTGGTCGCGCGCAAACGTGTCGACGTGGGCGGTGTAGGTCATGTCGGGGCCCCCTTCAACAGCTCCCGGCCGATGATGAGTTTCTGAACTTCCGTCGCGCCTTCGTAGATGCGCAGCGCGCGGATGTCGCGATAGAGCCTTTCGACGATGTGGCCTTGGGTGACGCCGAGCCCTCCGTGAAGCTGGACCGCCGCGTCGATGACGCGTTGCGCCGACTCGGTGGCGGCGAGCTTGGCCATCGCCGCCTCCTTGGTGGTGCGGGCATGGCCAACGTCGCGCAGCCACGCCGCGCGATAGGTCAGCAGCGCCGCCGCGTCGATTTCCACCGCCATGTCGCCCAGTTTCGCCTGGGTCAATTGCAGGTCGCCCAGCGTCGCGCCGAACATCCTGCGCGAATGCGCGTACGCGACGCTCTCGTCGAGCGCGCGGCGGGCGAATCCGAGCGCGGCCGCCGCCACCGAGGCGCGAAAGATGTCGAGCGTGCGCATCGCCAGCTTGAAGCCTTCGCCCGCGATCCCCAGCAGCGCGTCGTGCGGCAGCCGGCAATCGGTGAACTCGAGGCGTGCCAGCGGATGTGGCGAGATCACGTCGATGCGTTCCGCGACGTTCAATCCCGGCGTGTCGGCCGGCACGACGAACGCCGAGATTCCGCGGGCGCCCGGCGCGTCGCCGGTCCGTGCGAATACACAGTAGAAATCGGCAATGCCGCCATTGGATATCCACGTCTTGCAGCCGTCGAGCACCCAGGCGTCGTCCGCGCGCCGCGCGCGCATGGCCAGCGCCGCGGCGTCGGAACCGGCGTCGGGCTCGGATAAGGCGAATGCCGCGATGGCGTCGCCACGGGCAATGCGCGGCAGCCAGCGGCCCTGCTGCTCGGCGCTGCCCGCCAGGGTAATCGCGCCACTCCCCAGTCCCTGCATCGCGAAGGCGAAATCGGCAAGGCCGTCGTGATAGGCCAGCGTCTCGCGCACGATACAAAGCGCGCGCGAATCGAGCGCGGGCAGCGCGCCGCCGTGCGCGGCGGGAACGCAATACCGCAGCCAGCCGCCATCGCCCAGCGCGCGCACCAAACGCCGGCATGTGTCATCGACATCGCTTTCGGCCCCGGGACCGGCGATCGCACGAATTCCCCCGCTCCATGCGTCGAGCCGTTCGGCCAGATCGCGTTGTTCGGCGGCGAAGAATGGCCAATCGAGATGCGTGCGATCCACGTCAGTTGCCCCTCAGTTTCCCTCAAATCTCGGTGTCTTCTTCGCCGCGAAGGCGTCGAATGCGCGATGGAAATCCCGCGTCTGCATGCACAGGGCCTGCGCCTGCGCTTCGGCCTCGATCGCCGCGTCCAGGTCCATCGCCCATTCCTGATGCAGCAGCTTCTTGGTCATCGCGTGCGCGAACGTCGGCCCGTCCGCCAGCGCGCGGGCAAATGATTGCGCTTCGCTCAGCACGGCATCGGCCGGCACCACGCGGGTGAAGAATCCCCACGCCAGCCCCTCGTCGGCGGTCATCGCGCGGCCGGTGTAGAGAAGTTCGGACGCGCGTCCCTGTCCGATCATCCGCGGCAGCAGCGTGCACGCGCCCATGTCGCATCCCGCCAACCCGACGCGCACGAACAGGAACGCGGTCTTCGCGGCCGGCGTGCCGAAACGAATGTCGGCGGCGAGCGCGATCATCGCGCCCGCGCCTGCGCACGTCCCGTCGACGGCGGCGACGATGGGCTGCGGGCAGCGACGCATCGCCAGCACGAGGTCGCCGGTCATGCGTGTGAACGCGAGCAAGTCCGGCGCCGCCATCTTCGTCAGCGGTCCGATGATCTCGTGCACGTCGCCGCCCGAACTGAAGTTGCCACCGGCGCCGTTCACGACCACGCACTTCACATCGTTCGCGTAGACGAGCGCGCGAAACAGGTCGCGCAGTTCGGCGTAGGACTCGAATGTGAGCGGGTTCCTGCGCTCCGGCCGGTCCAGCGTGATCGTAGCAACTCTGGCATCGGCATCGACCGCCCACCGGAAATGCGTGGCGATATACCCGGCAAACGGCCGTAACTGCGCATCCATCGTCATAGGCGTGCTTCCCTTTTGCGCTTGGGCGCGTCGGCCGCATGCAGCGTGGTCTTGAGTTGGCCGAGCAGCGCATGCAATTCGCCTCGCTCGCCGTCCTTCAGTCCCGAAAACATGTCGACGATCCAGCCCTCGTGCGCGGCCGCCATGACGTCGAACGCGCGCTTGCCCTTGGCCGTCAGCCGAACCAGGAAGGCGCGCCGGTCGGCGGGAATGGGCGTGCGCTCGACCAGGCCTTCGGCAGCCAGCTGGTCGGTCAGTCCCGTGATGCTGCCGCTCGTCACCATCAATCGGCGCGACAACTCTCCCATCTTGAGTCCTCCGGGATTGCGCTCGAGTTGCGCCAGCAGGTCGAAGCGCGGCAGCGATATCGCGAAGCTATCGCGAAGCCGCGCGCGCACGCGCCGTTCGATCGTAAGCGTACAGGTGAGCAGCCGCAACCACAGGCGGAGAGACTCGTGGTGCGCGTCGTGAAGTCGCGACTCCGGGTCCGGCTCTAGTTTCTTCCGGTGTCTCTCCGCTTTCATGGCTCACCCGTTCGCTTCGGGGACGTCGCGCGCCATTTGCGCCGCGCGGGCCAGGTTGCGTTCGAGCTGCTCGCGGCCGCGTTCGTATTGGACGGGCCACGCGATGTCGTGGAACCCAAGTTCGGCCGCCGCGTGCAGCGTCCAGTAGGGGTCCGCCAGGTGCGGGCGCCCCAGTGCGCACAGATCAGCGCGGCCCGCCATCAGGATGCTGTTGACGTGGTCGGGCTCGAAGATCGCACCGACGGCCATCGTCGCGATGCCCGCTTCATTGCGGACGCGGTCGGAAAACGGCGTCTGGTACATGCGGCCGTACACCGGCTTCGCCTGCCGCGTCGTCTGTCCCGACGACACGTCGATCAGGTCGGCCCCCGCCGCTTTGAACATGCGCGCGATGGCGATCGCGTCGTCGGACGTGTTGCCGCCCTCCGCCCAATCGTGCGCTGAGATGCGCACCGACATTGGCCTGTCCGCGGGCCACTCTGCGCGCATCGCCCTGAACACCTCCAGCGGATAGCGGCACCGGTTCGCAAGCGATCCTCCATAGTCGTCGTCGCGGTGGTTGGTCAGAGGACAGATGAACGCGGACAGCAGGTAGCCGTGCGCGCAGTGCAGCTCCAGCCAGTCGAATCCCGCCTCCACGCCACCGCGCGTCGCGCGAACGAATTCTCCGGTCACCCGATCCATGTCGGCGCGCGTCATCGCGCGCGGCATCTGGTTTGACGGCCCGTAGGCAATCGCCGAAGGCGCGATCAGCGGCCAGTTGCCCTCAGTTGCGTCCTCAGTTGCGTTATCCGCAAGCGGCTCGTCCGCATCTTCCCATCCGAGTTGCGTCGACCCCTTGGGCCCCGCGTGTCCCAGCTGCAGCGCGATCTTCGCGTCGGTTTGCGCATGGACATAGTCGACGATGCGCCGCCAGGCGACGACGTGTTCCGGCGCGTAGAGCCCGGCGCAGCCCGGTGAAATACGCGCGTCGGGCGCCACGCAGACCATTTCGGTGAACACGAGCCCCGCCCCGCCGTGCGCGCGGCTGCCGAGATGCACCAGGTAATAGTCGTCGGGCGTGCCGCCGCGGCACGAGTACTGCGCCATCGGCGAAACCACGACGCGATTGCGCAGCGTCAGACCGCGCAGCGTAAACGGCGTGAACATCGGCGGCACCGCCTTCGCCTCGCCGCCCGCGCGTCCCGAATACCAGGATTCCATGCCGGCGACGAACTCCTTGTCGCGAAGGCGCAGGTTCTCATGGGAGATGCGCTGGCTGCGCGTGAGCAGGCTGTACGCAAATTGCTCCGCCTCGAACGCCGAATAGCGCTCGACGTTCTCGAACCACTCGGTCGAATTGCGCGCGGCATTCTGTATCTTCAGCACTTCCAGCGCGCGGTCGGACTCGTAGGTCGCGAGTGCCGCCGGAAGGTTGTCGGCGTCGGCCAGCGCGCGCGCCAGCGCAATGGCGTCCTCGAGTGCCAGCTTGGTGCCCGACCCCACGGAAAAATGCGCCGTGTGCGCGGCATCGCCGGTCAATATGATCGGCAAGCGCTTTCCGTCCCGTTCGTTCCAATGCACCCACTTCCGGCAAACGACGCGGGGAAAGCGGATCCAGATGGCGGAGCCGCGCAAGTGGGACGCATTGCTCATCAGCGCGTGACCAGACAGGTACGGCTCGAACAATTTCTCGCAGAACGCGATGCCGTCCTCCTGCGACATGGCCTCGAGTCCCGCTGCGCGCCAGGTGTCCTCCGGCGTCTCGACGATGAATGTCGAGGTTTCGCCATCGTATTGATAGGCGTGCGCCTGGAACCAGCCGTGCGGCGTGTGCGCGAAGGCGAATGTGAACGCGGGAAAGCGCTTCCGCGTACCCAGCCAGACGAAACGGCAGCGGCGATGATCGATGTCGGGCTGGAAAGTCTCGGCGTAGCGGGTACGGATGCGGCTGTTCAACCCATCGGACGCGATCACGACGTCGGCGCCGAACTCGCGCGCGGCGGCGACATCATCCGCGACGTCCGTATCGAAGACCAGTTCGACGCCCAGCGCCGCGCACCGCGCCTGCAGGATGTTGAGCAGCCGCTTGCGACCGATGCCGCAAAAACCGTGGCCACCGCTCGTGATCGTGCGTCCCTTGAAGTGGACGTCGATGTCGTCCCAGTGATTGAAAGAATCGGCGATGTCGCGCGCCGTTTCGGGATCGGCCGCCGCGAGGTTGTCCAGCGTCTGGTCCGAGAACACGACTCCCCAGCCGAACGTGTCGCCCGGCCGGTTACGTTCGACCACGCGCACGACATTGCGGGCGTCCGCCTTCTTGAGCAGCAAGGCGAGATAAAGGCCGGCGGGACCGCCGCCGATGCAGAGCACGCGCATGGTCGAGCGACTTCCTGTGAGGTTCTAGAGGAGCCGGCAAGGAATACCTGCAATTTAAATATCTTAGACTTAAATTAACTCCCGTCAAGCCCCGCGCATCGCGCTGTCAATCGCACCTGCGGACTACGTCGCACGGCGCATTGGCCGCGCCTGCTGCGCTTCCTAGCATCGGAATCTTCCGCACCCCGCGCCACGTGGAGGCATCATGCTCGAATCGGGTCGTCCCAATCGACCGTTGCTGCACGGTTTCGGACTGCTCGAGGTGCTCGTCGCGTTGCTTGTCGGGGTCCTGCTGCTCCCGATTGCGCTTCCTGCGTACGACGACTGGATCGCATCGACGGAGATGATGAACGAGGCCCAGCACCTCGCCAACAGCATGAATCGCGCACGGGCAGAAGCCATCAACAGCGGCTTTCGCGTGAACCTGTGCCAGACCGGCGGGGGCCGACAATGCCTGCCCGCCGGGACGTGGGAAGGCGGATGGATTCTCTTCATCGACAACAACCACAACGGCGAGGTCGACGACGACGAAAAGGTGCTCTGGACCGAGGAAGCGGCCGCGCCCGGCGTGACGATGTCTGCCAACGGCCCCCTCAAGCACTACGTTTCATATACTTCGATGGGCCATGCGCGAATGCTGAACGGCGCACTGCAAATGGGAACATTCACCGTGTGCCGGCACGGGCGCAAAGCGATCGATGTCGTGCTGGCGCACAGCGGACGCGTTCGAATTGCCCGGACAGGCGCGATTTGCCCATGATTCCCTCCGCGGGCGACGCCGTGGCCCGGTACAGGGGCAATGTCCCGGGTTGATGAATTGCGACGCCCTTTTCGCGTCCGCAACCGTCCATTCCCGCCTGTGCGCCACTAGTCGGGCAACTTTGCGCTACGAGGCACGCAGCGCATAGCATCCATTCGTCCATAGGGAGTCGCCATGCCCGTTTGCACGTCTCGCCGCAACAAACGCCGACTAGGCTTCACGCTGATCGAAATGATGATCACGGTGGCCATTATCGGCATCTTGGGTGCCATTGCGCTGCCGATGTATTTCGAAGTAATCACGCGCGGCAAGATCGTCGACGCGACCACGAGGCTGGGCGATTTCCGTTCGAAGATGGAAAAATACTTTGCCGACAACCGCACCTACCTCGACGCCGGTGGCGCGGCATGCGGAATACCCAATCCGCCGGTCGGCGCAAGCGACTACTTCGCCATCACTTGCGGCGCCCCCGGGCCCGCTCCGTCACCCACGACCTACACCCTCGTGGCGACCGGTATCGCCGCGAAGGGAATGGGCGGATTCCAGTACTTCGTCGACCAGACAAATCTCAAGTCGTCGACAGGCCCCGCGGGCTGGGTCGCCAGCCCCAACTGCTGGGCGACGCGCAAGGACGGGTCCTGCTGATGGCCGCACGGCTGCACCGCGGGTTCACGCTCATCGAGCTAATGGTCGCGATGACCATCCTTATCCTGCTGCTGGTACTGGCCATGCCGGGCTACGTCCTGTGGATGTCCGACAGCGAAATCCGCAATGCCACGGAGTCGACCGCCAGTGGGCTTCGCTACGCACAGGCGACGGCAATCACGAGTAACCGCAGCGCGCAATTCGTGCTCAGCCCCACCGGCTGGAACGTGATGATGGTCGACGCGCCGCTCGTGTCGATCCAGACGGCGGCTTTCAGCGAAGGGGCGAAAAACGTGACGGTGGTCGGCAAGGATATCGGCAATCTTGCCTCGACCACCGTGGTATTCAACGCTCTGGGGCAGACGACCACTGACCCGGCCAATCTTGTGCGGGTAGACCTCTCCATGCCGGCGGTCGCGAGCACGCGCCCGTTGCGCGTGCTGGTAGGCGGTGGTCGCACGGGCGTCAAGATTTGCGACCCAAACTTGGCGGCTACCGATCCGGCGGGGTGCCCATGACTTCCGCCCGCTCGTTTAGGTACGCGGGTCCACGCGCAAGTGGCCCTGCGCAGCGCGGCAGCTACCTCCTCGAGGCGCTGATCGCCATATTGATCGTGGCCATCGGCGTCCTGGGCGTGGTCGGCCTGTATGTTCGCTCGATACAGAACGTCGACGATGCGAAGTTTCGCGGCGAGGCGGCGCTGCTCGTGAACACGCTGGTCGGCCAGATGTGGGTTTCCGACACATCGTTCGCGAGCCTGCAGGCCAAGTTCGACAGCGGCGTTGGCGGCGCCGGGTTCACTGAGTTCGCCGCAATGGTGGCGCAGAGGATGCCGAATTCCGTGCCGCCCACCGTCGTGGTCGCGGCCGGGCCGACGCCCACCAGCACGAATGTCCTGGTCACCGTCCAGTGGATACATCCAGGCGACAACGACCCGCTTCTGCCGGCGCCGCTCAAGTACCGCCAGTATCAAGTGAATGCAACGATCGGATCGAACTGAACATGGCACTCCCTTTCACCGTCCGTGCCCGTGCTCGCGGTGCGAGCCTCGTGGAAACGATGGTCGGCATCCTGATCGGGATGATCGTCATCGCCGTCGTCTACAACATCCTTTCCGTGGCCGAAGGCTACAAGCGCGCGACCGTCGGCGCGTCGGACGCCCAGATCACCGGCCTGCTGTCCCAGTTCATGGCGGGGCGCGACATCGGCAACGGCGGCAACGGGATCATGATGTCGACCACGCAAATGAACACTACCGGTGCCCCTGTCCCCTCGGATCTTTCCAACTGCTGGAAGGACGGCAACGGTGCCCTGCTTTCGGGCCTGCCCATCGATTCGCTCGATAACGCGGCGCGCCCGATCCCGGTTCTGATCACCAGTGGCGCTGGTCCGGGCCAGTCCGACAACTTCATTTCGTTGAGCGTGGGGGCAGCCCACGTCATTTGGCCGGTCGACGTCATCCAACCCTATCCGCTGGCGGGGGCGCCCATCACCGTGCAAAGCCCGAACGGCTTCACGGTGCCGTCGCCCAATGTCACACCTTACTGGGCCATCGCGATAAACAACGACGACCTTGGCCCAGTCCCTCCGGCCCTCCCCGGCCCCGCCCAAAACAAATGTCAGGTGATCAGGGTGGTCGACGCGGTGCCGGACCCGGGCGTGCCGCCCACAGGTAAGGTCACATTGACGCAGGACCCGGCATTGAAAACGCTCTTTGCACTTGACGGTGCCACCGACCCGCCGCGAGTGTTGAGCCTTGGCCCGCAAGGTCTGGCGACGCGCATTCGCTACGACTTGGACCAGCCCAATGCAGTGCTGCGGACGACCGACCTGCTGACGACGAACGCACCGGTGCCCGTTCCCGTCGCGCAGAACGTCGTGCTGCTCAAGGTGCAATATGGCGTGGATACCGATGCCAACAGCATCATCGACTGCTGGACGCCGGCGGACGCATCAACTTGTGGCGACTTCAGTCCGGCGGCAGTGCGCGGCTTCACACTGGCGCAGATCAATCGCATTCTCGCGGTGCGGATCGGCGTGGTGGTGCGCAGCGACGAACCCGACCTGCGCGCGCTGACCGATCCGGGCAACGCCGATCTCCAGGCGGAAGCACGAGCGCTGCGGGCCGCCACGAGGCCGCCGGTCGTCCTCTTCAATTGCTCCACCAATAACGCTGCCTGCCAGAACCGCGTGGTGGTGCCGGCGGCGGCCGGCATACCCGTCGGATCCTCGAGTTGCGGCGCAGCGGTCATCTGCGACTACTGGCGCTATCGCACGTACGAGACGGTCGTGCCGCTCCGCAATACCATTTTCGCGGCGACCATTCCATGAAAACGCCATTGTCTTCCGGTGCCATTCGCGGCCGCCAGCGCGGCATCGCGCTGTTCGTCGCGCTGATCGGCATGGTTCTGTTGAGTCTGGCTGGCATCGCGCTAGTGCGCTCCGTCGACACCACGAGCGCCGTGGCAACCAATATCGCATTCCGCCAGGCCTCCGTGGGTCCGATCAGCAGGGCCATCGAGGACGCCATCTACAACCTGTTCAAGGCGCCTGTGGCATTGCGCATCGGACAAACCGTACATAACCCCGCCCGGGGTTATTACGCGTTGCTGCAAGGGGGCGAAAAACCCAACGGCGTGCCGGACGTTCTGGCCGGAGACTTTGCAACGATGTCGGCGAAATATGCCGCGGCAGGGCTTCCTGCGGCCGTCGTCGACATCAACACCAAGATGGAAGTGCGGTCGGTCATCGAGCGCGTTTGCTCCGATGCAGTTGTCCCGCCCCCCGGCCCCTGGCCCGTCTCGATCGGCACTTGCGACACGCTGCCGCCGAAGGTTTCGCCGGCCGGCACCGACAACAAATACAAGCCGATCCCGCTGCCGCCGATCCCGAATTTTCGCGTGACGGTTCGCGTCGATCTTCCCAATTCCAACACCGTTTCGCATGCGCAAGCATTCTTGCGCTAAAACAATGCCAGGCAGCAGGGAGTCACTCATGAACCACACCGATCGGACACGTCCCACGATGGCGCGAATTCTGGCCAGCATACTCACGTGGGCCCTGGTCGTGGGCCAAGTCATGCAGCCGGTCCATGCGGTGCTCACCAATCTGGCCGATTCCGCGATCGCCGCCAAGGTGGCGGCGAAGCCGAACATCGTCTACACGCTCGACGACTCTGGCAGCATGTCACTCAATTACGTTCCCGATTATGTGGTGAGCACCACGCCGGCCGTGGCGGTGACCAAGATCACTCGCGTCGGCGCCACGGCGACGGTTCAAGTGGCGTCCACGGCGGCGCTGTTCGTTGGCCAGTACGTCAACATCGTCGGCGCCGTCCAGCCGGAGTACAACGGCCAGGTCCAGATCCTGACCCTCCCCGTTGGGGGCATCCTCTTTACCTATGCGGTGGCCGGGGCGCCTGTCACGCCGGCCACGGGCACCATCACTTACAGCGTAGGCTCGGCGTATTGCCGCGGCGGCAGCAATGCCGCGGGCTGCACGGCGACCATTCAAGGCAACAACACGTTTACTTACCCACCGTTCTTCACGGCCGATTTCAACCGGATGATGTACAACCCGGCGGTGACCTACTATCCACCGCTGAAAGCCGACGGGACGCCGGTGACCATTGCCGGCGTGACCGACGCCAACGGCAACATGGGCACAACCATCGCGCTGTACGCCGCCGTGCAGCGCGACGTGTACCTGAAGATGTTCGCGGCTGGCACCAAGGACAACCTTCAGTCCCGCGTCTCCGTGCCGCTGTATTGCAACACCGATTGGCCGGTCACCGCGGGCGTCAATCTCGCGATCACGGATGTCGGCGACCTCCAGGGCGGACCGACATCGGGAGCGCCATTGGCGTCTCCGGTGGGCGCGTACTGCCGCATCAATGGAACGGTCTACGGGGCGTCGGCCGCATCCGGCGCGCCGGCAACGGCGGTGGCGGGCGTGGAAATGGGCTACAACTACCCGTGGCAATCGTCGTCGGGCGCGACCGGCGCGCAATATTTCTACAAGCAACTCGGCAACAAGGTTCTGTGGTGCGACAGCAGTTCGCCGTACTGGCCGCGCAACAACGTCATCGGCTCCTGCTTTGGGGGCGTCGCCGTGCTTGGCGGGGCACCCACGAAGCAGACATGCGTCAAGAACGTGGACACTTTCTCCTGCAATCCTGTGGTGGCATCGAGAAACTTCACGCCGGTGGCGTGCAAGACCGATCCCGCTGCGAAATATTGCACGCCGGGGACGGGCGGTTCGGGCAGCAATACGCCGGGGACCGGCTCGCTTCCGGAGTGCCTCGGATGCACTTGCAACAATGACTTCCTGACGGTTGGCGTCAATGGAAGATGCAGCAGTTCGGGCGCGGCCTGCAACGCGAATTACGGGGTATTGGGCGGCAATCTTGCCCAATGCCCGGACGTCCCCAACGGGGCCATTACCAGTTGCGGCGTTGGAAAACCGATTTACAACAAGGTAACTGCCGCGTGCACCGGGGCACCGGCGGGTGTTCTGTTCGATCCAGCCACTAATCTCGCCCTGATCCCGGCAACGACTTTGCTCCAGGATGCCAACACCAATGGTGTGGTATGCCGTCACAACAACCAGACCTATGCGGTGAGCGGCGTGCCGCTTGCCGGCGGATTGTTCAGCTATCCGCGCACCAGCCTCGGCGACGTGGCCGCCGCCAACAAGACGGGCGTCCCCGTGAACGGCTATCCATTCAGTCAGACCGGTGCTTTCACCACGCAGGTGACCGGCGGCACCTGCCCGGCCGTCGGCACGACGATCCCCATTCCGCGCCATTACTACACCGTCGACTCGGTGCTGTTCTGCGACAACCGGATCAACACGGCGGACGACCAATGGCGGGGCTTCGGCACCGGCGTATGCCCGGCGGATGGCAAGAACGATTTGACGCTATACAAGAATGTGAAATATGGACCATTCCACCGGTGGGATCTGTACGCCGCCGCCGCAGCCCCCAGCCCCATCTACAACCCGGCCACGGTCTACCCGGGCGGGCGCACCTGGCTGCCGGCGTCGCCGACACCGGTAAATTCCGAGGCGGTCAACTACGCCAACTGGTACGCGGGCTACGCAACGCGCCTCAATGCCGCGAAGACCACGTCCGGGACCGCCTTCTCCTACCTGACGCCGCAAGGCGCCGACCCCATCGGGTATCGCGTTGGCTTCCACAATTTCGGCGACGAGTTGCCGCCCAATGGCTTGGGCTTGGGGATCCTCTGGGTCGATGTGAAGGACTGGGACTTGGCGCAGCGCACCGCGTGGTACAACGCGTTGTACGGCATCACCGTCACCAATTTCAAGACGCCGACGATTTCGGCCATGCTTCGCATCGGCAACCTGTTCGAAAAGGGCGGGTCGGCGGGTGGCGATGCGGCGGTCAATCCGCTTCCCGCGGGCGCCCTGGACCCGATCGACAAGGATTCGTCCGGCGCGCCGATCAGTTGCCAGAACAATTATCACATCCTGTTCACGGACGGGTACACGAACCAGATCGCACCGACGGCGACTGCTGGCGATCGCGATCTGAACCTGCCCCCAATGCCGCCTGCAACCGTCGTCGAGACGCCGCCGGACTTGGTCGTCACCAATCTGAAGGGCGGAGGGCTCTGGCCCAAACCCTTTCTGCAGGGCGCGCCGAACCTTGGGAACACGCTCGCTGACGTTGCCGCGTATTACTGGGGGCGCGACCTGCGCGACGGGACGTTCGGCGCGGTGCTCAAGAACGACGTGCCGTCCGCGTCGGGCGCCAACAATGCCGATCTCGACCCGTCCAAGGACGTTGCGTGGTGGCAGCACGTCAACTTCTCGGCGCTTTCCTTCGGGTCCGCCGGCGTTCTCGACGCGGCAAACCAGAAGACAACGCTGGCAGCGATCACCGCCGGGACACAGTCCTGGCCCGACCTGACCAACCCAAATAATCCGGTGAACCCCAAGGGCAATGGCGCGGGCGCGGTTGCCGTGGATGACCTATGGCATGCCACAGTGATGGGCCGCGGCTCGTTCGTTTATGCGAAATCACCGGTCGAGGTCTCCTATGGGCTCGCCAAGATCCTCGCGGGCATCCAGAACCAGCGCACGTCGCGCGCCGCGGCGGCATTTGGTGGCCAAGTGCTCGATGCAGCCAACAAGATTATCTTCCAGCCCACGATTGAACCGGGCTGGGCTGGAGATCTTCTGAAGATCGAGATCAATCCTCTCGACGGCTCCTATGTCCAGACGGTGTGGCACGGAACCGTCGAGCTTGCCAAGCAGATCGAGATCCCGCCCGCGACCCCTCAGGCGCAGCCCTGGATGGACGAGACCAAGCGCCGCGTGGTCACGCTGGCCGGGAATCCTGACCCGCTTCTCGGGGGAACCATTCCCGGACCCGGCGTGGCATTCCAGTACGCCTCGCTGTCGGGCGCGCCCGCCGGCGGTGCGATGCTCAAATCGCTCGCCGCCGGGGCGACCGCCGCGGCGACCATCGAACAGCAGAAAAAGGTCATCGCCTACCTGCGCGGTGGCTCTTCCTTCGGCCCGCCGTACTCGGCCAATCCGTGGACCTTGATCGAAGGCACCGACATCGGCCAGTTCCGTCAGCGACCGTCCGCTGGCCAGGACGCGGTGACCTATGCGCCGCTGACGGTCCAGCTTGGCGCGGGCCTCGGCGACATCGCCAACGCACAACCGCTCATTCTGGCCCATCCTGAAAGAAATTATCAGGATGCCACCGATCCGTTCTACTCCGGCTACAAGGCGGGCCAGATCGGTAGGCCTACGGTCGTGGTTGCACCGGCCAACGACGGCATGGTCCACGTATTCAACGCGGGACCCATGCCGACGATCGCTGCCCCCGGCGTCCTCCCGGGCGGCGGCACCGAGTTGTTCGCTTTCATGCCGCGAGGGATATTCCGTGGGATCGCGGGAGCCGCGGCAACGGAGGACGTGACCGCGGTCCAGGCGCTCACTTACCAGGACGGTGGCGTGCCGATCTATCACCACCACATGTATGTGGATTCGTCGCCGCGCGCGGCGGACGTCGATTTCGGCAACGGCACTGGTGACTGGCACACGATCGTCGTCGGCGGTCTCGGCAAGGGCGGCAACAGCTATTACGCGCTCGACCTGACGGACCTCAACGTGCCCACCGAGGCCGCGGCAGCGAGCAAGGTGATGTGGGAATGGACCAATCCGGATTCCGACCTGCTACCGGGCCAGAAGCTCGTCAATGACGGCCTTACGTCTCCGGGCGGGTTTCCGGGCTTCACGTACGGTCGACCGGTCATTGTCAAGGTTCGTGATAATCCGGCCATTTACCCGACCGGCCGTTGGGTGGTGATTGTGACTGCCGGATACAACAACAAGAGCGGCAAAGGCAAGGTGTTCTTCATCGATGCGGCGACTGGAAAGACTTTGTCAACGGTAACCACGACGGCAGGCGCTCCCGGCAACCCCAGTGGGCTGGCGCAGATTCACGCGTTCGTCAAGAACCAGAACAACCAGACCGCCGAGCAGATCTACGGAGGCGACCTGTTGGGCAACGTCTGGCGAATCGACGTCTCGGACTGGGCCGACCCGGCCAAGTCCTACATGACCGCCCCGGCCGTGCTATTCGCCGAACTGAAGGACAAGTTCAACATTCCGCAACCGGTGACCACCGCGCCGCAGATCGAGATCGACATCAATAACGGTATCGATCGCTACGTGTTCGTCGGCACGGGCCGCCTGCTCCATTCGGAAGACCTGATCATTCCCGCGACACCGCAGCCGCAGACGATGTACGCCATTCGCGACGGCTCGCTGTCGACGATCATTCCGCCGGGACCGCTGCTGCCCATCCAGCCGCGCGCAACGATGGTGTCGATTGATCTCATGTCCAACGGAGTCGCGGCCATCGCCGGCGGTGCGCCGAACGGTTGGTACCACGACCTTCCATCGGACCCCGCGATCTCGCCTGAGGGCGCGCAGCGGATCGTCGTCGATCCGGAGTCGGACGTGAATATCGCCTCCTACGTGGGCACCCGGGTCCAAGACGACCCGTGCATCATTAATCTGCCGGCATTCTTCTACGCCCGCGACTACACGTCCGGCAGGTCGCTGATCGATGACGGCAGCGGTACCGGGACGGGATTGCCATGGCACTACGAGGCAGGAGGCATTTCCGGCATCCAGAACGCGGCCGGGTCCAGCGGGCAGCTCATCGGCCTGCTCAACCTACCGGTTTCGAATGCCGGGAATCCGCCTGTCGATCCGGTGACACTAATCAACCCGGTCACGGGCCCGGGCATCCGTTGGTCGTGGCGGCTGCTGACTGGAGAGTGACCGTCGAGGGCGGCGCGACCAACTCCCTGCCAAGGACGCGCGACCGGCGCGGCGTCGTACTCGCTCTGGGCGCTGGTCGCGTCCACCGTGGTGCACTCGGCACTGGTTGCGCTGCCGCGCACGATGCCGGGTCGCGGCGCAAACCTGTTGCCCGATCGCGGCGTAGCGCTGCAGGCGATTCTCGCGGCGCCGGAGGATCAGCAGGCGGAGACGGCTGCCGATCAGCAACCCGTGGTCGCGCCAACCGAGGCGCCTTCGCCGCTGAAGATTGCCTCGCAGGATATGCCGGTCACCTCAGACGTTCCGCCCATCCCACCGGGCGCCCTGACGCATCCGCCGTCGGCGGCACCACCGTTGCTGGGCGTCGGTGGTTTCGGTGAAGTGCGCGTCGACGGCGTTCCACTCGCCGACAAGGATCGCCTCGGCGAAGCGCTGTCGCGCCAGATGAGCGAATTTCCCGTCGAGGTCGATTTTCCGGTCCGCCTGAGCGAAACCATCCGCGCCCAATATCCACCCGCGGCGCTGGCGGCAGGACGTGAGGACTCCGTCGCCGTCTGGATTGTCGTGGATGGGCAAGGCCTCCCCGAGGAAGTCCTCGTCACCGACGGCCAGGAGGAGTTCGCCGGCGCCGTCATCGCGGCGGTCAGATCTGCGCATTTCGTGCCCGCGCAGAACAACCTGGTGCCGATCCGCTTTCCGCTGGCGCTGGAATTCCATTTCGTCATCGGCGCGCGCGACGCAACTGCCGTCACCCGCTAGCCGCTGCCCCCCGTCATGTTGGCGCCATTCCCTTTTCCGTGAGCTCTTTGATAGCTGTCGCGTTCTTGGACAGGTGCATCAGTCCCATACCGCGCAACACATTCGGCGATTTGGTGAACTGAATGTTGTCGTATCCGACAATCTCGATGCGGTTGCCCCAGGGGTCGAGAAAGTCGAGAAACGGTCCAGGCAGCACATGAACGCCTGCGGCGATCAGCGCGTCGCGAGCGCTCTCCTTGCTGTCGACGACGAGACCGAAATGTCGTCCGTCATCAGTCGACTGCGTGCGGCCCTTCTGGAGCGCGATAAACTGGTCTCCCAGGTCGATGAAGGCCATCGAATCGCTCTTGCTGCGAAGCTTGAAGTCGAACAATCGCCCGTAGAAGGCAAGCGCCTCCTCGACGTCGCCGACTTCGAGGGCGATGTGATTGAAGCCGACCATGCGTGCTTTCTTTGCTTCAGACATGAATTCCTCCAGTACCTGACTGTGCCAGATCATATGGCCGGAGGCGATCGCGGTGCCCCCTCGATATGTCCTGCCGGCGCGAGTCCCTCCGGGAAAAAATCAGGACCGAATCACCGAATTCGTGCGTGCGGTAGCTCGCGGCTTCCAGCGCAGCCCCGGCACGGGCGAGAACGTTGTCGTCCTGGAACGCACGGAGCACCTGATGGTGGCTCTCGTGCGGCCCGTGGGTCCCGGAAAGGATCGCATCGACGACATGGCGCTGCGTCTCCGGGCCGATGCGCTGGTCGGCTACGCCTTCGCCGGCTCGACCGCCCGAATGCTCCAGCGCGCGAACGACCGTCGTTCCCACCGCTACGATACGGCCGCCGCTCATTTTTACACGACGGATGGACGAAGCGGTGGTCGCTGCGACGCGATAAGGCTCGTTGAACGGCAGGCACGAATCGAGCGCGGGATCGCCTGTCGAGGAGATGCCGGCGGCCAGCGTGATGGTGGCGAACTCCACCTCGCGGTCACGCAGTGCGCCAAGAAATCGCCAGTCGAGCGCGAATCCGGCGGACGGCGGCTCGAAGGCGACCGGAAGCGCGGCAATCGGTGTCCACACGTCCCACAATGCGAGCCCTCGGGCGAGGTAGGCATACTGAATCGGCCGACCATGGCGGGCTATGCCGGCCCACACGGTGTCGGGTCGACCTTCGAATTTCAGCGCGACAAGCCGCTCGTGTCCGAGCAAGCCCTCGACCGTTGCGGCAAGCGGCCCGAGCGCCAGGCGATCACCGGGGGCGAGCGGCGGCGGCAGCGCACGGTCTTCGGTACGCGTCTGCCAATCGCCGGAGCCGAAAACCACCGCAGCGAAACTGAGGTCCTCGCGCGCCAAGGACGACCGCCCGGCGAGGCGCACTTCGATCGGTGCCCCACTCGGCACGTGCATGCCGCGCAAGCTTGCGGGCAATGTGGCCGCGTCGTTTGCGACGACGAGATCGCCCGGCGCTAGAAAATCCGCGAGGTTCGAGCGCGCGGCATGCGTGATCGCCCCGTCTCCGTCGACGACGAGCAGGCGTGCGTCCGCAGGGCGCTGCACCGGATGGCGAGCGGCGATCATGCATGCTCCTTTGCCAGTGCAGCCGCGATGGCATCGGCGAGCTCGCGCGCGGCCGTCTCGGGCCGCTTGAGCGCCGCCGGGTCGGCGTCGGGCACGGCGAGCGCATGCAGCGGCGTATCCATGTCACCTGGGTCAATTGACAGGAAGCGTACGCCTTGGGCGGCAAGCTCTTCGTCCCAGACCGCGCTCATGTGGCGCAAGGCCGCTTTCGACGCCCCGTAGGCGCCCCACTGCGCATAGGCGTTGATCGCGGCGTCGCTCGATATGTTGAGCACGAGCGCGCCACGGCCTTCGCGGGCAGAGGCTGTCAAGCTGCCGAGCAGCGCCTTGGTGAGGCGGAAGGGCCCAAGGACGTTGGTCTCGAGCGCGAGCGCAAAGTCCTCGCACTCGGTGTCGCCGAGAAGCGCGAGCGGCGTTGGCCCGAGGCTCGACGCATTGTTCACGAGCACGTCGAGGCCGCCCAGTGCCGCGTTGATCTGGAGAGCGATGGGGTGAATATCCTCCTTCCGTGCGACGTCGCCAACGATGCCGTTGGTTCCCGGAAGTGCGCGCGCGACGCGGTCGACGCGCTCGCGGGTGCGCGCGACGAAGGCGACGCGCGCTCCCCGTTGGCGCAGCTCGCGAACGAGCGCCAGGCCGAGACCGGAGGTCCCGCCGGTAATGGCAACTCTAAGAGCGTTCATGGCGGCACTCTACAAGTTAAAGTGAACTTGAAGTCAAGCGGAAAATACGTTAGGCTCCGCCAATGGATAACCTGCTCACAATCCAGGAGATTTCGCGCAGGAGCGGCGTCGCCTCCTCGGCTCTGCGCTTCTACGAGGCGCGGGGGCTGATCCGGTCCGAGCGCTCCGGCGCCGGCCACCGCCGCTTCCCGCGTGCAACGCTGCGCCGTATCGCCTTCATCGTCTTCGCCCAGCGCGTTGGCCTGTCCCTGGAGGAGATCGGGGCCGAGCTCGCCAAGCTGCCGGCGCAGCGTACGCCGACCGGGCGCGACTGGGCGCGCCTCTCGAGCGCGTGGACTTCGCGCATCGACGCACGCATCGCCGAGCTGCAGCGCCTCAAAGCGGGACTGATGGGGTGCATCGGCTGCGGCTGCCTCTCGCTCACGCGCTGTCAATTCGCCAATCCAGCCGACCGCGCGGCGCGCGACGGGCCGGGCCCGCGCTACTGGATCGGCGACCGAATTCCCAAAGGCTGACGAATTGCCGTCGGTCCGCGCAAGAGAGCGCGTCACCGATGTTGGCCGGGACCGGTCTCTCGCCTACGACGGCTTACGACTGCGGGCTCAACCGGTCGATGCAACACCCTTCATCCTTACAGACAGGGGGTTGAAGCCTAAGGTTTTCCTATGGCGTGACGTAGGGACGGATCCGAGGTTGCGCAAGCACGAGTGAGAATGGCCAGGGAACAGCACTGCTCGCGATTAGTATTGATTTGACAAGCACTTGCTGTTGCGCTTGCTAAACCTAGCATGTGTTGCGCTGACCCGTTGAATCCACAGCCAAACGCGGCCGGAGGCTATTGCCACGCAAATTTCCCGAATGCAGTCGTTCGTTGCGTAGCCCATGAGTACGGCGACGAGAGTCCTCTAGCCTTGACCTCACCTTTCCGGACCGCAGAGACGCCGGGGGTAGCTGGCGCATAATGCAAACGTGGCTGCCTCGCCGACAACCGACAAAGACCCCCTGTCACTCGACGTGCCTCGGGAATTCCACCGCCGAATGGCCGCGATCATCGACGCGGTCCAAAGCGGGATCTGGGAGGCAGGCGTGCACGATCTTCTTGGCTACGCCACGGATTACGCTTTCGGCCAGCAAAGGGGTTTGCAGACGCTGGTCCTGAAGAGCAGCAACAGGTCTGCGTACGTGCGCCTGCATTGGGACACCATAATGGGAAATACCGAGGGCGACCGACAACTGGTGGACGCGGCGATCAACAGCGCGATTAGGGAATTGAGCTAGCCGAATCGCAGGGTGTTGCCCCACGCACCCGGTGCAGGCGATGCACATGGTCGTGTCACTCACTTGTACTAGCCGAGCGTTGATCTGGCAGCCAGTGTCAGGTCATCGTTGCCGTCGACGGGCCGAGATTGGCAGTTCCAGACCTTCGGCGTCGTTTTCCGGTTCTCCAGAGAGAGGTCACTCGTATCTATTTCATGACTGACGCCGTCGTCGCCTACGCTGATTTTCCGCCTGTCCGATCGCGATACCACGCGCAACAAGCCCGCCTGCATTAGCCCGCTCCAAGGATGCCCGCTCTCTCAGAACCAATACGTGAGTTGCGCGTCGATGACGTAGCGGTATGCCGGATCGTTCGGGTTGCCCAGCTTCCACGCGCCGCCGAATCCATACTCCCATTGCTTGTCAAGCCGATGTACGAACATGAGGTCGAGCGGCACAAACCAGGTGTTGTTGCTCTCGTTGTAGACCAGGGGATTCTGCGGGTAAAGGGACAACGACCAGCCCTGCCCTAGGCGGAAGGATGCGGCAGGATACAGGTCAAGCTTTCGGGCTTCCTGGACGTTTGCGTACTGCGGGTCGAAACCGGAAGAATACCGGACATGCGGCTGCAGTGTCACGCCGTCGAGCACGTCCGGCATTCGATAGATGATTCCCGCCATCGGCGCCCACTGGTATTGGCTTGAGCCGAACGGCGTCTGCTTGCCCGTCGGAAACACGAACCGCACGCTGGTCCTGAACGAGAGACCCTTCGCGACCTCGGGCGTCTCGAAGATTTCCTCGATGAAGACATCACCAATGCCTGCCGAGTAGCCTCCGCCCGGATTTCCAGCACCTGCGGCATTCGTATAGATCATCGGGACATCGACCCGCTGCGTGAACGTCCATCCGTTGTCGAAGCGGAACGGAACGTGCAGTCGGGGCTCGTACTTCCACTGGTTACTGCCACTTTCGTTCTTCTGGAAGAAGACCCAGTTCTCCGTGTACGCCGTTCCCCATCCACTTTGCGCGGCGGCGGCTGGCGCCACGACGAGCAGTGCCAGTGTCCATTGGATGAAGTTGAGCCAGCCGTGAGTTGTCTTGTCTTCCATCGCTTGGCAGGTAATTCAATGTGAGGGGCGGGGAAAATATCGAAGGCTACCGCACCGGCGCAGCGGGTTGTTTGGCCTTGCAGCGTGACGGACAGAGCGGGCACCACACAACCGACAGCTCATTCGTCCACCTTGAGGTCCGCTGCCTTGACCAGTCGTGAGAGCGAGGTGAAATCGGACTGAACGCGCCTGTTGACCTCATCAGGTCCACCCGCGATGACGAAACCGCCTTGCTCTTCAATCGACCGCGCGACCTCAGGGGCCTGGACCACCGCGACGATCTCCTTGCTCAGGCGAGCGACGACATCCCCCGGCGTCTTTGCTGGGGCAAAGATTGCGAACCAGATCTGCAGATCAAACCCCGAGACACCGGACTCTGCAAGCGTAGGCACCGCCGGCAGCGCAGGAAGCCTGCGTGACCCGGTCACCGCAAGGGCGGAAACAGTGCCTGCCCGAATGCTTCCCATCGCGGTAAGTGGTGTGACAAACCCGCTAGCAACCTGTCCGCTAATGACAGCAAGCAGGGCAGCCGCCCCACCGCGATAGGGGACGTGCAGGAGATCGACTTGGGTCGCGGCCTTAAGCGTCTCGCCGGCCAGATGACTAGGGCTGCCGGCACCAAAGGAAGCGTAGCCCAACTGTCCCGGCTTTTGCCGGGCCAGCGCAAGCAGACCAGAGACGTTGTCGATCCCGAGCGCTGGCGAAGCCACGAGGATCAGTGGCGTTTCGGCAATCAGCGCGACCGGCGCAAAGTCGCGCTGCGGGTCGAACCCAAGGTGCTTGCGCAAGATTCGGTCTATCACCATGTTGGAGCCGGACAGAAGCAAGGTGTGTCCGTCGGCTGCCGCTCGCGCGACGATGCCGGCTCCGACCGCATCGCCGGCGCCGGCACGGTTCTCAACAACGACTGGCTTGCCAACCGATCGAGGACGAGAACAATTGTTTTTTTTGGGATGTCGCTACGACCGTTCGGGCTCGATCGCAGCCGCTCGTTCGCTCTGACGAAACCTGCGACGCCGGTGTAGAAGAAACAAGTGTCCCCTTAAGACCCGCACGCACGGCCGCCTTGGGTGGCGGATTCAACCGGTGGACGCAACAGCTTGATGAAATCGTTGAGCTGGTGTTTCATAGTCCAGTGTCTTTCGGGGCCGTTCGTTGAGGCGCCGAGCGATCGCGTTGAGCTTGGACTGCGAATACCCTGAGAGGTCGATCCCCTTTGGGGAGGTATTGCCTCAGCAGGCCATTCGCATTCTCATTTGATCCGCGTGGCCAAAGGGCTTCGGGGATCACAGAAGTAGACCTTGATGTCCGTGGCCAGCGTAAAGCGTCGATGATCGGCCATCTCTTTGCCGCGGTCCCAGGTCAGCGATCGGTACAGCTCGTGGGGCAGTTTGTGTGCGTGCTTGATGAGCGCGTTTACGACTGTCTCAGTATCCTTCTTTCCGACCTTCGCCAGCATCACGTAGCGTGATTGACGTTCAACCAGTGTCGCGATCTGGCTGTTCTTGCTGCCAAACAACAGGTCACCTTCCCAGTGGCCGGGAAGCGCGCGGTCTTCGACTGCGGGAGGACGCTCGCTGATCGATACCGCGTCAGTGATTTGTCCGTGGATGCTGGTCTTTTGCGTATGGTGGCGCGAACGCCGCATGCCTCGGGTGCGCCGCAAGTGCGCCATCAGCTCCTTCTTCAGAGCGCCGCGTGCCTGGATGAACAGGCTGCGATAGATCGTCTCGTGGGACACCTGAAGGGCTTCGTCATCGGGGTTGGATCGCTTCAGCCAGCCAGCAACCTGCTCGGGCGACCACTCCAGACGCAGTTTGCTTGCCACGAGTTGGGCCAGCGCTCGGTTCTGCACCAGTTTACAGACCTTCGGGCGACAGCCTCGATCCCACGCCGCCTGGTCGGCCTGGCTGGCCCGATAGCCTTGCGGGCCCCCATTGCGTCGAATCTCGCGACTGATCGTCGACGGCGCGCGGCCGAGCGCCGCCGCGATAGCGCGGGTCGAGCGACCTTCCACTATGCCGCGCGAGATCTCCTCTCGCTCGATCAAGGTCAACGCCGATCTTGACCGGTGCCGCTCGGCTGGGCGGATCCCGCCGGACTCAGCCAGAATGCGGTGTACCGACGAGTGATACCGATCAAACAGTCGGGCAATCTCATGGAGCGTCTCACCCTTTCGCCAATGCTCCCACATAAGGGCCCGTTGGCTGGCCGAGTAGTAAATGCGCGGTCGTCTCTTCATTTGCAACACCCCTTCCGCCACCATGGCGTCTAGTGTGTTGCATCGACCGGTTGAGCCCGCAACCCATTGCACACATGCAGGAGACCGCGACATCGCAGGTCGTCAGCCGACGACTTCTATACGGCGGATGGTCCCCTTGTCACGATTTTCCGACAGGCGCAGTGTTGGCGGCACGCGAAGGTCCCGCCTCGCGTAGCTCGAGGGCGAACCTTCCGACCCAGAGAGGATCTCACACACTCCTCGTTTCTCTTCGCCTCCGAATCCTGCAGGGGATGAGTGCAGGGGCCGCCTCCGGGCGGCTCCTGCACATGGTGCTCGCGGAAATAGCACCAGATCAGTGACCGGAAACCCAACGATTTACTGCGCGGCGGTTCGCGGCGCGGCGCGGGTATTCAGGTACACCGAATAAAGCGACGTCGTGGCGCAAATAAACAGGCGATTGAGCTTCGGCCCACCAAAGCACACGTTCGCGACGGATTCCGGAATCACGATCCTGCCGAGCAGCGAACCGTCGGGCGCATGACAGCGCACGCCGTCGCCCGCCGAAAGCCACAGATTGCCGTCGACGTCGACGCGAAAGCCGTCGAACAGGCCTACCGGGCAGACGGCAAAGACTTCGCCGCCAGAGAGGGCATTGCCGCCGGCCGATACCTTGAAGCGCCGCACATGATGAGGACCGTCCGGCTCGTGGGTCAGTCCGGTGTCGGCGATGTACAGCAAGGATTCGTCCGGTGAAAACGCGAGGCCATTCGGTTGCACGAAGTCCGAGGCCACGATGGTGACCCGGCCGCTCGCCGGGTCGACGCGATACACGTTGCGGCCACCGGTTTCGCTCGGCGCCGCGTCGCCCTCGTAGTCCGAGTCGATGCCATAGCTCGGGTCCGAAAACCAGATGCTTCCGTCGCCCTTGACCACCACGTCGTTAGGCGAATTGAAGCGTTTGCCGTCGTAACGATCGGCCAACACTGTGCGCGAGCCGTCGAATTCGGTACGTGACACGCAGCGGCTCTTGTGTTCGCAGGAAACCAGCCTGCCCTGAAGGTCGACGGTGTTGCCGTTGCTGTTTATAGACGGCTGTCGGAACACCGACACCGAACCGTCGGTTTCGTCGAAACGCAGCATGCGGTCGTTCGGTATGTCGGACCAGACAAGGTAGCGTCCTGCGGCAAACCATGCCGGACCTTCGGCCCACCGGCAACCCGTGTAGAGCTTGTCGACGTGCACATACGGGAGGGCGAGCATGCTGAAGCGAGGGTCGGCGATTTCGAAGCTGGACGTGAGTTTGAGCGCCATCTTGTCGTGCTCCATTCGTTTCTATTCCGAATGCCGCGGGCCGCGGCCGTAAATGAGCAGCATCACGATGATCACGACACCGTAGATCACGTGCCGTCCGAACTCCTCCATCTGCATCACCGACAGGATCGATTGCAGCAGCGTGATGAGGATGACGCCGGCGACCGTGCCGAGGTAATTGCCCCGGCCGCCTAGGATCGACGTGCCCCCGAGGACGACGGCAGCGATTGCCGGCAGCAGATAGGGGTCGCCCATCGCCTGCGCCGCCTTGCTGGCATAGCCGGCGAGGAGCACGCCGCCAAATGCCGACAGGCCGCCCGAGATCGCGAACGCTGCCATCACGACCAGGCGCGTACGCGCGCCCGACAGGTATGCCGCGCGCTCCCGGTTGCCGATCGCATAGACAGTCCGGCCGAACGTCGTACGCGTCAGCAGGAAAACAGCGCAACCGCCAACGACAGCCCAGGCGAGCAGCGCGTTGGGTATCCCTAACAGACTGTGGCCGGTGGCGATGAACCGCATCGCCGGCGATGATGAGTCCTGGGGCGAGAAGCCGCCTGTGTGCACGACCATCAATCCTTGCGCCACCGCATTCACCGCCAACGTAACGACCATCGAGGGGATGCGCAGGAACGCGACACCGCAACCGCTGACCAGGCCCAGTGCCACGCCACAGCCGACACCTACCGGAATGGCCATTGCCTCTCCAAGCGTCCCCCATCCGGTGGCCGCTGTCGCCATCATGCCGCCTACCGCGACCACCCACGGCACGGAGAGGTCGATCTGGCCCAGCAGTATCACGACCATCATGCCGGTCGCAATGACACCCAGGAAAGACGCGACCTTGAGTTGCTGCAGCAGGTAATCCAGCGACAGGAAGCTGCTCGAATACAGGCTTCCGATCAGCAGCACGACGACGATGCAGCCGAATGCCGACGCGATGGCCGGATCGGTGTGGCCACGGATGACGGCGACTACGTTACGGACCGCAGCGCCGAATCTGTTTCCGGGAGTCCGTGCATCATCCATACAATTCGAGCCGATTGCGGACGCGCAGCAGCCGCAGCGATCCCAGGCACACGGCCGCGAACAGCACGATGCCCTGAAACAGTGGCTGCCAAAGTGGTTCGACGTCGAACACGAACAGCAGGTCGCCGATCGTGCGGAACATCAACGCACCGAAGACCGCACCGATCGCGCTCCCCGACCCGCCGAACAGCGACACACCGCCTAGCACTACCGCCGCAATCGAATACAGCGTATACGTGCTGCCGTTGGCGGCTGAAGCCTCGCCGGAGTACGTGATGCACGTGAGGAACAGCCCGGCCACCGACGCCAGCAGTCCTGACAGAGTGTAGGCTATGAACTTGGCGCGGCGGATCGGCACGCCCGACATATAGGCGGCGACCTCGGACGATCCGACGGCGTAAGCCGCACGTCCGATAGTCGAGCGCCGGAAGGGCAGCCAGACGATCAACACCAGCGCCAGCAGCAGCACGAGGCTTGCCGGTACGCCACCTTGCGACTGGCCCGTCAGTGCATCGGCCAGCGTGGCATCGATATCGCCGCCGGGAACGCGGCGCAGCGCGAGCGCAGCGCCATAGTAGATCGCACCGGTGGCGATGGTCGTGACGATGGGCTGCAGGCGGCCGTAGATCACGACGAGTCCGTTGATCGCCCCGCACAACGCGCCGACGAACAGCACGCCCGCCACGCCGAGTGCCGTCATCAGTGGCGTGCCTACGACGATCGTCGAGGCCAGGCAATTGGCGAGGACCATCACCATGCCGACGGACAAGTCGATTCCGGCCGTAATCACCACGAGTGTTTGCGCGATGGCGACGATCGCGAGCAGAACGCCCTTGTTGGCGGCGGTTGTCGCGACATTGGCGTTGAGTCCGGCCGGGTGGTTGGCCGCGTAGATCGTGAACATGGCGATAAAAGCGGCGAACGCCATCAGCGTGCCCTTGTGTTCGCGCAACCAATATAGCCAGTCGCTGCCCATCGACAAATCTTGTTGCTGCGCTGTACTCAACGCCGGATCTCCGATGTCGCTGCTGCCTCGCGGCTACCGATGTTGAGCGCGTTGCTGACCAGCGCGCGCTCGGTGATCTCGGCACCGACCAGGTCGCGGACGACCGCGCCGTCGTACATGACGAGCACGCGGTCGCAGCAGCCGACCAGTTCATCGTAGTCGGTCGAGTAAAAGAGGATTGCGGCACCTGCGTCCGCCAGTTCCCGCAACAGCTGATACATCTCCTGCTTGGTTCCAACGTCGATTCCACGCGTCGGATCGTTGAGCAAAAGGATTCGCGGCGCCACCATCAGCCACTTGCCGATGACGAGCTTCTGCTGATTGCCGCCCGAGAGGGATCCCGCGGGCACGTCCGTGCCATCACAGCGCACAGCAAGCAGCCGCACGATGCGCTCCACGGCAGCGCGTTCGGCGCCGGCGTCCACGACGCCCCAGCGCGACAAAGTGTCGAGCGCGGCAAAGGAGAGATTGTCCCGGACCGACATGGGCAGCATCAGGCCCTCGGTCTTGCGATCCTCGGGGATCAGCGCCATACCGATCGCCTTGCGTTTGGCGTCGTGCGGTCCCGCAATGGTGACGGGCTTGCCATCGATTCGCACTTCGCCGGTCGTTCCGCTCAGCACGCCGAAGAGTGCCAGCAGCAACTCGCGCTGGCCCTGACCGTCGAGCCCGCCGAGACCGACCACCTCGCCGGCGCGCAGTTGCAGCGACACATCGTTCAACCTGTCCGTCCAGCGCAAGTGCCGCACGTCGAGGACGGGCATCGCGCGATTTGTCGCGTGAGTCTTCCTCGCCGGGAACACCGCGCTGTACTCGCGCCCGATCATCAGCTCGACGACTTCGCTGTCGGTCTTCGTTCCTGCGGCGTAGGTCGCGACGCTTTGGCCGTTGCAGAACACCGTGCACTCGTCGGCCAGCTCGGCGATCTCGTGCATCCGATGCGAGATGTAGACGAGGGCGAGTCCTTCTGCGCGCAGGCGCTTCAGGACAGCATAGATCTTCGTCACGTCGGCGGCCGTTAGCGCCGACGTGGCTTCGTCGAGGATCAGGATGCGCGGCTTGCGGGCAAGCGCCTTGGCGATCTCGACCATCTGGCGCCGCGACAGCGACAGATCCCTGACCAGCGCCAGCGGATGGATGTCTTCGGCGCCTGCGCGCGCCAGCGCCTCCTCGGCCATGTGGCGCTGCCTTTTGCGGTCGATCAGCCCGAAGCGTTGCGGCGGGTTGCTGATGCCGATGTTGTCGGCGACCGAAAGATCGGGGATCAGCGACAATTCCTGAAAGATGCACGCGATGCCGGCCGCCTGGGCTGCGGCCGGCGAGTCGAAATGAACCGGGCTCCCATCGAGCAGCATGCTGCCCTCGTCGGGTTCGACGACGCCCGCCATGATCTTGATCAGCGTCGACTTGCCGGCGCCGTTCTCGCCCAGGACGGCGTGGATGCGGCCCGCCTCGACAACAAGCTCGGCGTTCTCCAGCGCGCGCACGCCTCCGTAACGCTTGGAGACGCCGCGCATCACGAAAAGGGGCATGTTCGCGCGCGAAGGCGCGGGGACTTTCATCCCCGCGCGTCCGCGTTCACTTCACGTTAGCTTCGGTTTGCCCCATGATTTCCTGCGCGGTGAAGTTGATGCCGCAGGTCGGAAACGAATTGCCGACGAAGAAGTTGTCACTCTGCGCCGGGTAGAAGTCGGCGCCTTCCTTCATGTTCGGATACTCGGCCTTGGCGAGTGGCAACTTGACCGATTGCGGGACGACCTTGCCCTCGAGGGCCGCGATGGCCGTCTTGATCGCCACGGCCACCTGGGCAGGCCCGGTTCCCGCCGACGCACACTTCAATCCCTGCGCGCCATACTTGCCGCAGAATTTGCGGAAGCCATTCTCCGTTTCGCCGCCGAACGGCACGAAGGGATGTTTGGCATCCATCATAGCCTGCACGACGCCCGTGTCGCCGCCCTGTGCGGTGATGCCGTCGAACTTCTTGTGCACGGCGATCGCATCGGCGGTCACCTTCTGCGCCGTAGGGTCGTCCCACTTGCCGATCACCTCGACCGTGTCCCACTTCTTGCCCGATGCCTTGAACACTTCCTGGATGCCGTCGTGCCGGTCGCGGTCGACCGACGTTCCGGAGACGCCGCGAACTTCGAGCACCTTGCCGCCATTCGGCACGTTCTTCACCAGCCATTCGGCCCAGTACTTGCCAAGACCCTTCTGGTCGACGTTGACGTTGATAGCCTCTTCCGTGTCGAGGATGTTGTCGAACGCGACAAGCACGACACCCGCATCGTTGGCGCGCTTGATCACCGGTTTGAACGCCGCGGGATTCTGCGCGTTGACCACGATTGCGTCGTAGCCGGAGTCGATGAAGTTGTTGATCGCAGCAATCTGTGCAGCAACGTCTTCACCGGTGGATACGACCTTGAACTCCTTCAGCTTCGCCGCAACCTCGGGCTGCGCGGCATAGGCCTTGGCCGTCTTGATCATCTGGATGCGCCACGTATTGGCGATGTAGCCGTTTGCGAGCGCGATGCGGTACGGCCCTTTCTTCGCCGGATACTGGAACAGCTTGGTATTGGCGGCCCACGGCGCGAAGCACACGGGATCGGAATTGGGCGCCGTCACCACCTTGGGCGGCGCGGCGGTCGCCAGTCCGGCGGCAAGCAAGGCGATAGCGGCGGAAATCGGTGTGCGATGGAACATCGTGGCCTCCGTGTTTGTCTGGGATTTGCGGTCTCCGGCGGAGCCGGCAGACTGCGCAACCGGCGCCTTGTTGTTGTATTGACCGCACGCCCGGCACCGAGGCGAACTTCCGGCAGCATACATTTGGCCGCGCGATCATACAAACCGGGTCCGGCCCGGTGGATGCGGCCGCACGTCTGGCTTCCTTGTGGATGTGGCTTCGCGCAGTTGACCGCTTGAGTTTGGTGCCGACAGTAGGAATTGAGCCGGATGGATTCCCGGGCTCACATGCGTGGCGGCTGTTCGGTTTTGCCCTTACCACCATCCTTACCACTAGCGGACGGTGCTTGCGTAGCATGCAAGTTCGGTTGCAAACGACTGCTATCGACTGCGGGCTCAACCGGTCGATGCAACACCCTTCATCCTTACAGACAGGGGGTTGAAGCCTAAGGTTTTCCTATGGCGTGACGTAGGGACGATCCGAGGTTGCGCAAGCACGAGTGAGAATGGCCAGGGAACAGCACTGCTCGCGATTAGTATTGATTTGACAAGCACTTGCTGTTGCGCTTGCTAAACCTAGCATGTGTTGCGCTGACCCGTTGAATCCACAACCCACTGCAGCCACACGCGCCGCTTCGAAGCGGTCGTCCTATGGAAGCCGCCGTTCAGATCGCGGCAAATGGGGCTCCTTGCTGTCGCGGCAGGATGTCCTCCCGCTAAGAGCCCCGATGCGCACCGAGGCGTTGGCAGGCGCCTCCGGGGCGCCCGCCTGGACCGCGGAAAGTCAGCGAGGCTTGTAGTTGAACTTCTGGCCGGCGATGGCCGCTTCGTACATTAGGCCGCCCTTGATAATCGTGAAAGTCGCCATGCCCTTGTGGTACTCGCCCGCGGTAGTCGCGTCATGCTTGGTGGCGCTGGCCCCGGCGGATGCGCCCGTCGAGCTCGCCTTGGCCTCCGCGGCGAGGGTAATCGCCACGGCCGAGGCATCCGCCCCGAACTCGAAGTTGCCGCTCGTGAATTCCTTGTAGGAACGCTCGTCCTGGAAGAAGATGATCTCGCTGTAGCCCTGCCCGCCGAGCTGGAAGCCGATCGACAATTGCGTCATCGACGTGTCGCCGACGTGTTTACCCTTGGCGTAGACGCATCCCTTGCCGTACGCGCCACCGATACCGACGCCTCCCTTGCCGATGGTGGGAAAGACGGCGTATCCGTACGCGGTCTTGAACAACTGACCGCTCTGCCCGGCCTTCTTGAAGAGGTTGGCCGTGTCGCTGCACGAGTCGGCCCAGGCCGATGACACGGGTAACGCGAACAGCGCGAATGCAAGAATCCCTATCAGGCGTTTAAGCACGTTTTTCTCCTCGATCAATTGATGCTTGATCCAAAAAAATCTACGAGAGTGGTTACCGCGGGCTTTGAGCCAGACCAGGATGGTTCCCGCGCCCGTCGATTTAATTATGCGCCCAGTGGCAAACTTGGCATATTGACCGCCGTCAACGACATTTGGAGAAGAACGCACCGTCTTGACCGCGAGATTACGCGGCAGACCGACGAGAGCAGCGCCACCGCCGCGGACGTAATCTTGCCGTGGGTGTCCGGTCTCGGCAGATTCCTGCGTGGCGCCTAAGAGACTGGTATTGGCCGGAAGTGATGTTACCCACGAAGAATGGACAGTCCGATCAGGCGCTGGCTGATGCCTCGAAAGCTAGCGGAGCCACGTAGTTGATGGTGGAGTGGCGACGCTGACGGTTGTAGAAGACTTCCATGTAATCGAACAAGCTGGCGCGTGCTTCGTCCCTGCTCTTGTAGTCGCAATGCATTACAAGCTCCGTCTTCAGGGAGTGAAAAAAGCTCTCCATCGGCGCGTTGACGCTCCTATGTCAAGTCGGGCACGCCGATTCTGCCAAGTCTGCCAGGATCAGCGGATACAGCTCGCGAACAATGTAGCGCTTGAGGCAACGTTGAATCTCCTTGGTGGACAATCCCTCGGCGGTCCGGCGCGCAACGTATGCACGCGTCCGAGGATCGCTCCGCATGCGTACCATCGAGATCGTCCACAGGGCATTATTGGCGGCCCGATCGCCACCCCGGTTGAGCCGATGTCGGGTCGTCTTTCCCGAGGATGCTTCCAACGGGCTTGCACCGCAGAGTGCTGCCAACGCAGCCTCGCTGCGTAGCCGATCAGGATTGTCGCCCGCCGTTACCAACAACGTGGCCGCGGTTTGTGGCCCAACGCCAAATCGTGCGAGTAGCCGGCGGCCTGCCCGTTTGGTGAGCTCCGCCAGCGCGGCGTCAAGCTGACGGAGTTCTTTCGCCAGGCTCATCCAGCGTCTTGCAAGCAGGCGCAGCGTTCTGGTTAGCGCCTTGAGCAGCGGTGTATCGCCCAGCGATTGCAGCCGAGCACAACGGGCCACGCATTGTTCTGGCTTAACCCTCCAGAGCGCGGCGCGTATCGATTCCGGCGCCGTCACCAGCAGCGCTCGCATTTGATTGATAGCTTGGGTCTTTGCCTTCACCGCGCTGCGCCTGGCCAAACTCACCGCCCGCATTGCTTCCACTACGCCCGACTGCGCTTTCGGGATGGCATTGGCTTCTCCGGCTAGTACCGCCCGAGCCGCGTTTTCGGCGTCAGTCGGATCATTCTTGCCGCGCAAGCGCCGCCGTGAACGATTTGGCCGGTTGATCTCGAGCACCTGGACGCCATGCTCTTGCACCCGTCGCGCAAGCGCCGCGCCGTACGTTCCAGTGCCTTCAATTCCGGCTCGGGTCATGCGACCAAATCCGCGTACCCATTCGATCAGTTGTTCGTAGCCCAAAGCCGTCGTCGGGACGGATGTCGTCGCAACGACGCGGCCCACCACGTCGATCAGCACCGCCACATGCACGTCGAGGTGCGTGTCAACACCGAGAATTACTTCGCGCTCTTCAGCCAGATCACTCATCCGGTCCTCCTGCATGCATAGGGATGCATTGCCAACCCGTTCGCAGGACAGGACACTCACGGTGCAGAACAAAGCTCCTATCAGGTCACCGACGCGCGGCCCGGCAATGCTCGGGGAACGCCGGACCGCAGTCGACAAGTCAACGCCAAGGCACGTTGGCCAATCCCAGCACGAGTCAGGCTGGGCCGGTCGTTCAACGTCATCGTATATTGAGTGTCCCAGCAATTGCCTTTGCGGCTCATGCTCTGGCGAATCCCGTGCTTCCTGATGAGGTCCAGGTAGATCGCGGTTGCATAGGTTGACCCTCGATCGGAGTGAACCAGCTCGGGAACACCACGTTGGGAAATGGCCATTGCGAGCGCGTCGGTGGCCAACTGGCCGCCCGGCGTGTGGCCCATGGCCCAGCCCACAATAGCCCGGGAGTACACGTCCAGAACGGCCGCCAGGTACAGCCAGCCCTCGCGCGTTGGGATGTACGTCACATCGCTGAGCCAGCACGCATTGGGCCGCTCGGCTTTGAAGCACCGCCTGACGAGGTTGGGGAAGATCTCCTTGGTATTGCGGGAGTCGGTCGTTACCCGGAAGCGCCGGATCGCCTTGGGCACAATCTGCGCTCTGCGCATCAGCTTGGCGACGGGGTTGCGACAGCAGGCAATCCCCTGAACCGAGAGCTCCGCGTGCACTCGCGGTGCGCCATACGTCTGGCGGCTGGCCAGGTGGACTTCCCGAATCTTGGTAGTCAGGGACAATTGCTGCTCATCCCGTGCGCTGGGCGGCCGGCTCCGGGCTGCGTAGTACCCACTGGGTGAGACGCGCAAGGCCCTGCATAGCGTACGCACCGAATGCTGCCTGCGCTGGCACTCGACAAAGGCGTACTTCACCTCGACGCCTTCGCAAAGTAGATGGCCGCTTTTTTTAAAATCTCGTTCTCCTCCCGCAGCCTGGCGTTCTCGCGCCGCAGCGCCCCGAGATCTTGCTCCGCTGTAGCCAGCTCTTGCTTGGGAACGCCGTTGCGCTCCTCCTCCTCGAAGTCCAGGCGCCACTGGCGCAACTGGTTTACCCGAACGCCCAGTTCCCGTGCCACCTTGGCCTTGGTCTTGTCTCCAACAGCAGCCAACCGCACGGCCTCGAGCTTGAACTCCCGGGTATGGTGCCTGCGTTCCTTGCGTTCCATGGCACAGCCCTCCTAAGACCATTGTGCCTGTCTGGAACTGTCCACGAAACGTGGGTAACTTCAGAAGTGGACTGTGGCCGGCATCCGCTATCGACCCGAAGCGGAACATCAGGTCCTATCGAGAGCGGACGCACGAAACCGAGGGAGCAGACGTTGAACGCTGGAGCTCAGGGCCGACTTGCAAGGCAAGCGAAGCGTCGCCGGCAAGCCGACTGTTTAGCCCTCACAGCGAAATGAGACGGACAGTGACTCCATTTCAGTGCTCGGAAGGGCGCCCGCGTTGAAATCACGGATTCGCTTCAGATGTGCGCAGACAGACAGGCGTGCGCGCTCTTCCTCTCGGTCGATATCCGCCGGGGTGTAGCGCGGATCAGTGAAAACTGCGGCGAATCGGCTCTTCGCGGCATTGATGTCTGCTACCAATTTCCCCAGCAACTCTTGATCAATAACCATTCCGGTACTTCGTGCAGCTTCGGTCGTTGACCGCGCTGCTGCGGGCTGCTGCGGTCGTGACGCTACGCTGTTGGCAATGTCGAGTTTAGCCTTCTGCAGATCAATTCCGGATTCTTGTGCGTCCTTCCAAGCCTGCACGAGAGCGCCAAGAGCGGCAACTGATTCAAACCAAGATTCGCTCGCCGCGAGCTTCTCCAGTTGGCGATTGAAATGAAACTTCAGCTCGTCGACGTTCTTGTAGGGTGTATAAAAGTGTCCGAGCGCCTTTAGCTTGTCCTGGAAAGCCCACAGGGACTTCAGATCGTCCCTGTTCGCGCTGCCGATGCTGATCTCAGTGTCTTTGAAGTACGTGAAGATGAATGGCCTGTTGGTCGCCTTAAACAGGCCAAAGGCGGTCTCAAACTCTTCTTCAGTGAACTTGCCGACCTTGGTCCAGAACAGCGCCACGAAGACATCGCACTCTCGGATGGCCTTGTTGTACTCGTCCTGCAGGCGCGTCTTCGACATCGCATCCAAATAGTCCTCCCACTTGACAAGGTCGAGATAGACGCCTCGCGCCTCCCAATCGCTGTTTTTGAGGCTGAGTAGGAGCGCGAACTCCTTGCGGTCTTCTTCCAATTCGGCAGAGGAAGCCAAAAATACCTTAACTCTCATGATGGTTCCTTGTCCGTCACCAGGTGGGCGCCGACGCACCCATTGTCGCGCTGAATGGTCGGTTTCGCTAGAAGCGGCCATTGAGACCTCGTGGCTGATTGGCTGCTCCTGGCCAAAAGCAGACACCCTCCGACGATCGCCTGCGACCCGAAGCGATCCGTCCATCTTCCGGAAAGGCGCCGTTTTGCGGCGATATGCGGACGTTAGCGCCATCTTATGGATCAGTTTTGCGGGCGATCAAGTTCCTGGTCGACCATAGAGACCGGATCTTCCTTCGGTTCAAGGTGCGTCGTCACGTGCACACCTGGCAATGCCCTTCTAAGATCGGCTTCAATTCGCTCCGACCAGTCATGTCCCTGTTGGACCGTCCAGGCACCAGGAACCAGGACATGCAGCGTGATAAACGTACGCGCACCCGCTTGTCGCGTGCGTAAAGCATGGAACTCCAATCCCTTCTGGCGGTAGGAAGCGAGGATTGCCTCGACTTGCTTGAGTTCCGAAACTGGCAGCGAGGCGTCCATCAGTCCTGCGGCTGAGCGATGCATCAGGCGCCAACCGGTCCAGACAATATTTATGGCAACCGCGAGCGCGATTGTTGGGTCGAGCCATAGCCAACCCGTCAGCCAGACCAAGGCGACGCCCACGATCACGCCAATCGAGGTCCAAACATCAGTGAACAAATGATGCGCATCCGCTTCCAAAGTAATCGACCTGGACTTGCGGCCGACAGTCATCAGGATGCGAGCCGTGACAAAATTGACGATCGTTGCCAAAACCGCTACACCCAGGCCGATTGCTGCGGCTTGGACTGGCCGAGCATTGTGCAGCCGCTCGATCGCTTCGACGGCAATCCAGACTGCCGCGCCGAGGATTAGAAAACCCTCGAAGGCGCTGGAGAAATACTCAGCCTTGGTGTGTCCATACGCATGGCTTTCGTCCGCAGGGCGGGCTGCCACTGACAGCATGCCTAGCGCCATGAGCGCGCCGGCCAAATTGACAAACGACTCGATCGCATCTGATAGAAGACCAACAGAGTCGGTGAGCCTCCACGCGATGCCCTTGAGCAAGATTGTCGACAACGCGGCGGCAATAGAAAGCCAAGCGTACCGCTTGAGCGATTTTGGCTCCATAGATCACGTTATTGTACGGCCCATTGGCCAGCGCAGAGCTGCCTCGGCAAAGTCGGGAGTGCGATGTCGGTGCCCGGAATGACTGCTTCCAAGCAATCTGGAAGTCGCCGCCGACCGTCTGCAACTGGCTGCGGATTCAACCGGTGGATGCAACACACTATGGCCTGAGCCATCAGAGGAGTGTTGCAGATGAGACCTCGGATCCATTACACGGAGAGCCAGAAGGCGCTGATGTGGGAGCGCTGGCAGAAGGGCGAGTCTCTCCAGCAGATCGCCCAGTTGTTTGATCGGAACCACTCGTCGATACAGCCGATTCGGGCAGCGACAGGCGGGATCCGTCCGGCCTCGCGTTGTCGCTCCCAGTTGGCGCTAACCCTGGCCGAACGGGAGGAGATCTCGCGCGCGGTGGTTGCGGGTCATTCGATCCGTGCGATAGCAGCGCAACTCGGCCGAGCGCCGTCCACGATCAGTCGGGAGATCAAGCGCAACGAATGCTACCGAGCGAGTGAGGCCGACCAGTCCGCCTGGGATCGGGGACGGCGCCCCAAGACCGGTAAACTGGCGGCGAACCGAGCGCTGGCGCATACCGTGGCAGGCAAGCTCCGACTGCAGTGGTCACCGGAGCAGGTTGCCGGTTGGCTCAAGCGCGCTTATCCAGACGATACGAGCCGTCAGGTGTCACCGGAGACCATCTATCGCAGCCTGTTCATCCAGGCAACGAGGTCACGGCGATGCAGATCGCCCGGCGCGCGGATATCGCACCCGCGATTTCGCAAGCGACGTTGCGCATTTCCTCGACGCGGTGGGAGTGCGAAAGGCATTCATCTTGGGTCACTCGATGGGTGCCACGAACGCGCAACGCTTCGCGGTCGATCACCCGGCGCGAACGGCAGGGCTGGTTCTGGGGGCTCGTTTGCGTCCTACAAAACCAACGTCGGGTTGGTCAAATTCTGGGAGTCGTCCGTGTCGCAACTGCGCGATCCAATCGATCCCGCGTTCGCGCGCGAATTCCAGGCAAGCACGCTCGCAAGCCCGATTACCCCGCAATTCTTCGAGCTCGTCATGCGCGAATGCCTCAAGGTTCCGGCTTCCGTCTGGCGGCAGACGTTCGAGGGCTTCATGGAGGACGATTTCTCACGGGAACTCGCCGCGATCGAAGCGCACACGCTTCTGATATGGGGTGATCGCGACGCCTTCGCGCCCCGCGGCGATCAGGAAGTTGCGCTGAGCGCGATCCGAAACGCTGCGCTTGTCGTGTATCAGTCCACGGGACACGCCGTGCATTGGGAGCAGCCGGCACGCTTTGCAGCAGACCTCGTCAAGTTCATCAATACCTATGTCGACGGGCTGAGCCCGCAGCCGCCGGCGGTCTCGGCTCCCACACACCCTTTGCGGCCTTGGAGTCCCGTCCGTGGAGAAGGGATGCCGGTCTGATTTTCAACGCGGCGAGATGGCTGCCGTACTACCTGCGAAATGTATCTATCTGTCCGTAAGTTAGCAGACGGCTGACGTACCGCGCGATTAGATAGACTTCATAGGGATGTTGGTAGCCTCTTTCGGGCGAAAAGGCTACCGCAGCGGATCAAGCCCGAGTCGGATCACACTTTGCTAAGTCCTTCATTTGGACTTCGGCGGCCCGAGCGGAATGCTGAGCGTCGCGAACAGTGCGAAGCCTTCCACCCGGTTCTGAGCCCAGAACTCCCAGTAACCGCGCAGATTGAAGTATGCGGCCTGGTCGTTGAACTTGAACGCGTACCCGACCTCGGGGCCAACCGAGGCAACGCGCGACTTGAACGTCCCGACCCTGTCGCCGCTGCCGCTGTCGCCGGTGAGCTGGTAATACACGTACCCGGCCACGCCGACCTCCCATTCCGCGGACAGAAACTGGGAGGCGGCCCAGTCGAGATGGGAGTCGATTCCGTTCTTGTAGTTGGTATGCGTGTTCTCCCAGTTGTAGGTGAGGCCCACCACGGCAGAGAACTCGCGGCCCGTCTTGTCGTTGAGGTACGTGTAGCCGCCGCCGGCGTCGATGGCCCCGTGCCCGATGCCCAGGTTGGCGAGTCGGCTCGACTGGTAGGCGCCGGTCGGAATGTCTCCCGTCAAGATACGCCATCCCGTTGTCGTTGCCTTTAGCCCACGCAAGGCTCGCAAAAGGGTACAGGTCGGTACCGCCGGAAATCGAGTCGGAGCTACTGATGTCCAGCGCAGGCTGGGTCAGCGTTATGTCCACCGATGTGCGGCTGTAGCCGGGGCCCCAACCCAGTCCAATGTAGGGCTGACCGTCCAGGATTTTCGTGTCCGCGGAATACCCGGTTGGAACAGCATCAGCGCAACGGTCGACTTGACCCCCGCCGCGAGTCGTTCACCCTTCTGGAAGGTCTTCGTCCTGTCGGCGCTGCCATCGTAGTAGTACGGCGTCGCGACCAGCGACCACCCTGGCGCCGACGGGACCGCCGCGAGACTCGCGAACTGGCCGGAGAACCAGAACGGCACCCCGCCTTCGTCGGCGAGGGCGCTCGCGCATGGCAGAAGCGTTAGCGCAATCGCCAGCGTGACAAACGCAGACTTTACTGCACGGTCGCGGCGGCTCTGCTGCTGTTCCCCACGCGGCATATCAGTCACTGCGACCGCGAAACTGCGTGATGTTGGCCGCAGGTGGATTCGGATACTTCTTCACCGTTTCCATGTATTTCTTGACCTCATCCAGAATCATGCCCGTCCATCCATACAGCGCGGCAACGTTGAGATCCTCGTGCGGGTCCATCTCGATGTTGTACACCTTGGGGTAGCCGGCCATGGGTGCGCTGGCCGAACCCAGGCCGTCCAGACGCTGCGTGCCTTGACCGGTCGGATGCACATCGGTGAAGTACACACGCCACTGTTTCCACCGCGCCGCCAGAAGGTCGGGGCCGACGAAACTCAGCAGACTGTCCCGCTTGCCGGTCTCGCTCTTTCCGAGCAGCACTTCGGTCTGGTCGACGCCATCGATCGGGCGGTCAGTCGGGACCTTGCCGCCGACGATGTTTGCGAAGGTTGGAAAAAAATCCATGATCGAGAACATCGCGTACGAACTGCTGCCCGGTTTGACCTTTCCGGGCCAGCGTATGAGGCACGCCGTGCGGATCGACCCTTCGGTGACGTCACCCAATTCGCCGCGAAACGGACCCGCGTTACCGTTGTCCGGTGTTCCCTGATTGCCGAATTCCCGCGCCGCCTGACCGCTCGGTCCGTTGTCCGAGGCGAGCACCACAAGCGTGTTCTCGTCGATGCCGAGTTCCTTCAGTGTGTCCATGACCTGGCCGACGTGGTAGTCGCCTTCCATCAGCTTGTCGCCGTATTGGCCAATGCGCGATTTCCCTTTGAATGCAGCCGACGGGTAATTCGGAATATGGCCGGGCGAGAGCGGCAGATACAGGAAGAATGGTTTGCCCGCCGCCTTCTGCCGCTTCATGAACTCAATGCCCTTGGCCACGAGCGTGCCGTCGATGGTGGCCCTGACCTCTTCGGTGTAAGGCTCGACAGTTTTCAACGGACCGCCCGCGACGGCCTCGGAGATCTGCGGTCCCCTCGCCAGCAGATCCTTGCGCGGCAGGTTGATCGAATGAGTGAGCTCGATCGTGGTGACGTAGGTGGCAGAGTCCCACGATTCGTCGGGGGGAATGCCGTAGAACTCGTCGAAGCCGTGCGCCGTCGGCAAACTCTGCGCATCTTTGCCCAGATGCCATTTGCCGTAGATGGCCGTGGCATAGCCGACGTCCTTGAACATCCGGGCCATGGTGATGGCTTTGCCGGGCAAAGTGTTGGGGCTGCCGGGAAGGATGATCAGCGAAAGGCCGCTTCGAATCGAATATTGCCCAGTCATCAGTGCCGCCCGCGACGGCGTACACGCGGGCTCAACGAGGAACTGCGTAAGCCGCAGACCTTCGCGGGCAATCTGGTCAATGCGCGGGGTGGGTGCTCCGCGCAACTCGCCGCCGCCGTAGGGGCCCAAGTCACCGTAGCCGACGTTGTCGAAAAGTATGAAAACGACGTTGGGTTTGTTCTGCTGGGCCATCACCGGCAGGGCTGCAATCGTCGCGGCGGCGATAAGAACGCAGCTGAGTTGGTGCAGTATCGTTTTTCTTCCCATGGTGTCTGTCCCTATCTAGTCTAGAAGTGACGCTCTGCCGCCGGTCGGCGGCAGGTTTGGGCTAGATTATGAAACCACAGAACGGGAACCCTACTACCCTTTTGGATAGTTGTCATCGGAGCGAGACGGCGCACTTGGGACCGGACGGTGAGATGCGGTCGAGCAGCCTGCCTGATCCAATTCACCCGGCTAGCCCGCGATCCTTCAGACTGGAATTGAGTGCCGCTGGCGAGTGACGGCTCTTGGCTGTGGATTCAACCGATCGACGCAACAGTTTGGTGGAATCGTTCAGCTGGTGTTTCGAAGTTTAATGTCTTTCTAGGGCGCTCGTTCAATCTTCTGGCCACGGCGTTGAGCTTTGCTTGCGAGTAGCCTGAGAGGTCTGTTCCCTTGGGGAAGTACTGCCGCAATAGCCCGTTCGTGTTCTCATTGCTGCCGCGCTGCCAGGGATTTTGAGGATCGCAGAAGTAAACCTGGATGTCGGTCGCCAGGGTGAAGCGCTTGTGATCGGCCATCTCTTTGCCCCGATCCCAGGTCAGCGACTGGTAGAGCTCGTCCGGTAACTTGCGCGCGTTCTTGATCAACGCGTTGATGACCGTCTCGGTATCTTTGCCAGCAACCTTCACCAGCATCACGTAGCGTGTCTGACGCTCGACCAGCGTCGCAATCTGGCTGTTCTTGCTGCCGAACAACAGGTCGCCTTCCCAGTGACCGGGCACCGCCCGGTCTTCCACGTTGGCCGGACGCTCGCTGATCGAGACGGTGTCAGTGATGCGGCCGTGATCGTCCGTCTTCTGGGTGTGATGGCGCGACCGGCGCATCACTCGGCTGCGCCGCAAATGCGCCACCAGTTCCTTCTTCAGGGCGCCGCGGGCCTGGATGAACAGGCTGCGATAGATGGTCTCCGGTGACACCTGACGGCTCGTATCGTCTGGATAAGCGCGCTTGAGCCAACCGGCAACCTGCTCCGGTGACCACTGCCGTCGGAGCTTGCCTGCCACGAGGCGCGCCAGTACTCGGTTCGCCGTCAGTTTACCGGTCTTGGGACGCCGGCCTCGATCCCAGGCTGCCTGGTCGGCCCGACTCGCTCGGTAGCCTTCTTGGCCACCATTGCGCTTGATCTCCCGACTGATCGTGGACGGCGCGCGGCCGAGTTGCGCTGCGATCGAACGCATGGAATGACCCGCAACCACCGCGCGCGAGATCTCTTCCCTTTCCGCTAGGGTCAGCGCCCATCGGGAGCGGCTGCGGGGGGCCGGACGGATCCCGCCCGTCGCGGCCAGAATCCCTTGTATCGACGAGTGGTTCCGATCAAACAACTGGGCGATCTGCTGGAGCGACTCACCCTTCTGCCAGCGCTCCCACATCAGCGCCTTCTGGCTCTCCGTGTAATGGATCCGAGGTCTCATCTGCAACACTCCTCTGATGGCTCAGGCCATAGTGTGTTGCATCCACCGGTTGAATCCGCAACCCAAAACGGACGGTGCTGGTTGAACGAGGACGGAACTATCGCTTGCCCCACGTAAGGGGCTCTCACTTCTTCTCCAAGAGCAGCGTTGCCTCCTTTCGCAAGATTGGAAGAAGACGTTTCGCTGCCTTAGCCAATGGCCAAGGCAACGACACTTCGATACGCAGCGCGTCTTCCAGAACTTCGATGGTTGCCGCCGCGTTTTGGCCGAGCGCGTGCATGCGGAAGCTCAACACATCTCCATCCCAGACCTCCTCCTCCATCGAGATCATCGGTCCGAGGTGGCCCTTCGTGCTGGCCAGACCATCCTTGAGACGGCGTACCGCCTCGACCTTCCCTAAACGATGGGCGATTGTTGCTGTGACGATGTCGCTCACGGCTGTGTCTGATTGAACTTGCACGTGCAAGTCGCACCAATTTTACATCCGGCCAAGCGCCTACGTATCGTGCAATCAGCACTGCTGGGGTCTGGAACTCGCGACCGGCCGACTTTGGCCGGTCAGCAACCATCGGGTTCGGCGGCCGCGCCCGGATCAAGTAGGATTACCGTTGACCCTGTGGCGGTCGGTACTCACAATGCTACTGCGGTTAAGGACGGGCCGACGGCGCAGAACAAGGCAATGAACGATAGGTGCGTCGACCTCGCCGACATCGTCGTGCTGCACGGCCCGAACACGGCGACACTGACGAAACGATCAATCAAACGGTATGGGAGGGCCATTCATGGACTCTGGTCGCATCCTGTTCGGTTGGATACTTTCGTCGCTTTGCTTCCTGTCCGGCGGCGCATGGGCGCAGGTCGTCACAGAGTTCAGCCTCTTCCCCTCCCTTGTCAGCCCTTCCGGCATCACTGCCGGCCCCGACGGCAACCTCTGGTTCACGGACCAAAGTGTCAGCCGGATCGGGAGGATTACGCCACTTGGCGTCGTCACGGTGTTCGAGGTCGGCATCACCGCGGGTGCGTTCCCCGTCGACATCACGACCGGGCCTGATGGCAGCCTGTGGTTCACGGAATACAACGGCAACCGGATCGGGAGGATTACCCCGAGCGGCGTGGTCACCGAGTTCAGCGACGGCATCAGCGCCTTAGCGTACCCTTGGGGCATCGCCGCCGGCCCCGATGGCAACCTGTGGTTCACGGAATCTCAGGGTGCTAATCGGATCGGGCGGATTACCCCGAGCGGCGTCGTTACCGAGTTCAGCGTCGGGATTAGCGCCGGTGCGCAGCCTATCGGCATCACGGCCGGTCCCGACGGTAACCTTTGGTTCGCGGAAGCCAGCGGCAACCGGATCGGGCGGATTACGCCACTCGGAGTCGTCACCGAATTCAGCGCCGGCATCACCGCGGGTGCGGTGCCCGTCGACATCACGACCGGGCCTGATGGCAACCTGTGGTTTACCGAAGAACTCGGCAACCGGATCGGGCGGATCACGCCGCTCGGCGTCGTCACCGAATTCAGCGCCGGCATTACCAACGACGCGCATCCTCGCGGCATCACGCTTGGCCCCGATGGCAATCTGTGGTTCACGGAATTACGCGACCGGATCGGGCGGATTACGCCGCTCGGCGTCGTTACCGAGTTCAGCGCCGGCATCACCGCCAGTGCGCTGCCTCTCGGCATCACGGCAGGTCCCGACGGCAACCTTTGGTTCGCGGAAGGCAGCGGCAGCCGGATCGGGCGGATCACCCATCCCCTCCAACGCCCGTGCTTGTGGTCGAGTATCACCACGCGGGCTTCGATCATTATTTCATCACGCCGCTTGCAACGGAAATCGCGTTGCTCGACGCTCACACGCCTCCATTCCAAGAATGGTCGCGGACCGGATTTTCCTTCAATGCGTACGCGAACGTCGGCGCACCGGCGGGCTCGGTCGCCATCTGCCGGTTCTTCAATGACCACTTCGCATCCAAGAGTTCGCATTTCCATGCGGCACACCAATTCGGCTGCGAAGAAACGATCGCCAAGTTCCCGGATTGGACCCTGGAAGACGACAAGATTTTCAACACGATGGTGCCTGACGCCACGACCGGCGCCTGTCCAGCTGGGACCATTCCGTTATATCGCATGTTCAACAACGGCATGGGCGGAGCGCCGAACCACCGCTTCGTTACGAGCTTGGCCGAACGCCAGAATATGATCGATCAGGGCTCCGTGGCCGAAGGTGCCGGCATCGGCGTTGGGATGTGTGTACCGTCCTAGGCTGGACAGAATAAGGCAAATACCGAATCACCCACCAACATCAGTCAGACGCCCTAGCTGGACGCATCGCGCAAGCGGTTGCTCGCTTCAGCTTTCGGCCGGTAAGTTCCGCTGATGAATGTCACCATTCAGCTTGCCCAACAGATTCGGCGCTGCGGCCGGGACGGTCATACGGTCGGCGAAATGGCCGATATGCTTAACCGACCCGATGCGGAGATCATGGACGCGCTAAACATGCTTGGCCTGCCGATGCCCGGCGAGTCAACCGAACAGTGCGCGATGCCTACCGCCGAGATTACTGGATGACCTCGTCCGCGCGCAGCACCAGCCTGCGGGATAGTGATGCCGAGCGCCTCCGTGGTCTTCAGGTTGATGCTGCTCGATCGGGAGATCGCGCGCCAGCAGCAGCTGCTCGCTCCCATGACGAGGTACCCCGCCACGTGGGCGGGGTCCGTGCGGGGATCAATTAGTGCGCAGTCCCTTCTTACGGGGCAAAAAGGTTCGTGCAATGCCCGGGCTGGGCGGGAGTCGCCGCGATCACGCCTCCGCGTGGAATGCATTGATTGGGCGGCAGTGTCGTGCGCTTCTCGACACTATCCACAAGCAGGTCGAACGCACGTTGCGCGTGCGGCAGGATGTACTCGAGCTGGGGATAGAACGTCTTGTAGTTCTCGATGTGATTGCCGTTCTGCACCTCGTACAGGCGGTAGGCCGGCATCGGTCGATTCGGGTACCCGGGTTGCTGCTCGAAGCCGGCCTGAACCGCGCGCTCATAGGCGCGAGCGTGGTGGTCGATCGCAAGGAGCGCATCCATGGTGCCCGCAACGGTGATCAGCGGTGCCTGGATAAGTCCGGTGGTCGCGAACGCCGCCATATTCTCGCCGACGTTCGAGAATGGCAGCCGCCCGACATAGTTGTATGTCGCGAGGCCGCTGCCGTAGGTGTCGTAAGTCGGATCCAGCCGCTTCTGCCACTGGCACGCCGTCACCTCCCAGTAGGACGCGTAGTACCGGCCCCAGAACGACGCGGGAGTCACCGCGTTGTTGACGATGTCCGGGGGATATCCTGCGCCGCGGATGTTCTTGGACGCCGTGCTGTTGGGGTCATAGATGGATGCGAAGTAATCGGGGAAGTTCAGAACCCCCGGAGGAAGATCTGTAAGAATGTTCGGCGCGCTCTCGTCGACATACGTGCCCTCCCAATCGACACCGCCGTCGAAGAGCTTCGGCGCCAATTCCACCGCGCGGCGCACCTGGTAGCCACCGTTCGAAGTTCCAACGGCGTAGGTGTAGCGGGGTGGGCCGCTGGCATAGGCTTCCTTGATCCCCGTGCGCGCGAGTGTTGCCGCGTCGATCATGTACTGCGCCCACTGGGTGAACGGCTTTCCGGGATCGTTATCGTAGAAGTGAACATAGGTCGCCGACGCTGGGTTCAGTCTGCAGCCCAGCGGATCGGCGCTGGTCGTAAGTTGAAAGTTGAGTACGCCCTTGTTTTGCGAGGCGAATGCATACCCCAGCTGCACGACGTAATCGCTCCAGCCGTAGTCGTTGGTGAACTCGCTGCGCTGGGCGGGCGCACCTCCGACGACGAGCTTTCCATTCCAGTTGTCGGGAAGCCGCAGCAGAAATCGCGCCTGGCCCGTGGGATCGGAGGCAATTTTCGCGTTGATCTGCAAGCCCGGAACGGCCATCGTGATCGGCGTCTTATCCTCCGGTGGGCTGGCCACCGCATTGATCAATATGTTCCGATCCGTCCTCGGCGTGAAAGCGAATAACGGCAAGCCGGGGATCGAATTGTCGAGCGGGGTGGTCAATGGATTGTTGGTGGTGAGATCCGTGCTCTCGAAGCATGTGGCACCGACGAGTTGCGAGCCGAAGGCCCGCAGCACTTGGTCGCAACGCGTCGCCGCGCCCGCCGAGAACGAAATGAGGAATGCCAGCGTAGCCGCAGAACAAGTTCGTAATAGCATCATTGCCTCCGAGTGAATGAAACAAGCTGGAATATCGAGCCAATCGTCCCTATAAAATGGCTCGTCGTCGGTGAGGAGTAACGAGCAGGGCCCTCTACTTCGCCAACGGACAGTCGCCATCCTTCAGCGGCCGGAACGCCTGGTCGGCCGGGATCGTCGCGCGTACCTTGTAGTAGTCCCAAGGTCCCTTCGATTCTGCCGGCTTCTTCACCTCGACCAGATACGCGGGATGGATCTTGCGGCCGTCGACGCGAATCGAGCCATTGCCGAACAACGGGTCATCGGTCGGCGTCTCCTTCATCTTCGCGATGACCTTGGTTCCATCGTCGCTCTTCAGCACCTCGACCGCCTTGAGGTAATGCAGGACCGCCGAGTAAACGCCGGCGTGGACCATCGTCGGGTAGATGCCCTTGTTGCGTTCGAGATCCGCTTCGCGAACGCGCGCGTCTGGTCGTTCATGTCCCAGTAGAACGTTTCCGTGAAGATAAGCCCCTGTGCGGTCGGCAGGCCCAGCGCATGGATGTCGGTGAGGAACACAGCATGCCCGCGAGGCTCTGCCCGCCCTTGACGATGCCGAACTCCGCCGCCTGCTTGATCGAGTTCGTCGTGTCGCCGCCGGCGTTGGCGAGTCCGATGATCTTGGCCTTGGACGCCTGCGCCTGCAGCAGGAACGAGCTGAAGTCCTGCGTATTGAGCGGATGGCGGACCTTGCCCAGCACCTTCCCGCCGTTCTTCAACACATTCGCTTCCGTGTCACGCTCGAGTGCCAGACCGAACGCATAATCGGCGGTCAGGAAGAACCACGTGTCGCCGCCGGTCTTGACGATCGCGCTGCCGGTGCCGTTCGCCAGCATCCAGGTGTCGTAGGCCCAGTGGATGGTGTTGGGCGAGCACGCCTTGCCGGTGAGATCCGACGTCGCGGCGCCGGAGACCAGGAACGCCTTCCCCTTGTCCCTGGTGATCTGGTTTACCGCCAACGCAACGCCCGAATTCGGCACGTCGACGATCACGTCCACCTTGTCAACGTTGTACCACTTGCTGGCAATCGCCGACCCGATGTCCGGCTTGTTCTGGTGGTCGGCGGAGACGATCTCGACCTTGTAGCCGCGCTTCTCGATCCCCGAGTCCTCGACCGCGAGCTTCGCGGCCGCGACGGACCCGGAACCGCCGATGTCGGTGTACAGGCTCGACATGTCGGACAGCACGCCGATCTTGACGACATTGTCCGACACCTGCGCGTGCGCGGCGCCCGCACCAAGTGCGGCGGTGATCGCCAGCGCGATCAGGCTGTGTTTCACTGCTTGCATCGCTACTCCTCCTTAAATGACCTGCGGACCGCACGGCGCGCGGGATGGCCGCAAATCGACCGAGGGCTGGCACCGGTTATCGCGCAGAAAGGTGCTGCCGCGAGCCTGGGGCGCATCTGTGCTATCGGGCGCAGGCATCGGTCAGTGCATGTGCAGGCCGCCGTTGATACTGATGGTGGCACCGGTGATATAGCCGGCGAGATCGGATGCAAGAAACGCGACTAACGCGGCGACTTCCTCGGGTTTCCCAGCTCGTTTCATGGGAATCACGTCGAGCAGCGCCTGACGTTTCTCTTCGCTCAGGGCCATCACCATGTCGGTCGCGATCATACCGGGCGCAATCGCATTGACGGTTACGCCCTTCTCCGCCAGCTCGAGCGCTAAAGACTTGGTGAAGCCCAGGCAGCCCGCCTTCGCTGCGGCGTAGTTGGTCTGCCCAGCTTGCCCTCGAATGCCGTTGACCGACGAGATATTGATGATGCGACCCCAGCCGCGCGCGGCCATGCCTGCCGTGATGGCGCGGGTAACGTTGAAAAGACTGGTGAGATTGGTGGCGATCACCGCGTCCCATTGCGTGCGCTCCATGTTCGTGAAGAGTTTGTCGCGTGTGACGCCTGCGTTGTTGACCAGCACGTCGATGGCGCCGACTTCGTTCTCGATCGTGGTCACCATGTCGCGGCATGAGCCGTAATCGGTCACATCGCCTTCCACAGCGACGAAGTTCTCGCCGAGGCTCCGCTGCTCGCGCAGCCACGTATCCTTCTGCGGGTAGGCGGGAAGACAGTTGGCGACGACGCTATGTCCCTGGCGAGCGAGTTTCTGGCAAATCGCGGTCCCGATGCCGCCCATGCCGCCGGTGACGAGCACAATTCTCGGTGCCACGGTCTGCATTCCGTTATGCCCTTTCCCTGCTCGAATACTTGCGCCGCAGCGCTTTCTTGTCGCACTTGCCCACACTGGTCCGCTCGATGAACGGAACGATGCATATCCGATCGGGCACGGCGAATCTCGATAGGGCGCCCGTCTCGGCGATTCCTACCAAATGCAAACGCAGCTCCTCGGCAGTGAGGGTCTCGGTGAATTCCCGCTTCGCGACAACAACGGCGAGCGGGCGCTCGCCCCATTTCTCATCGGACACGCCAATGACCGCGGCTTCAGCCACGCTTGGATGTTGCGTGATCAGGCGCTCAACGTCGAGCGAGGACACCCACTCGCCGCCGCTCTTGATCACGTCCTTCAAGCGATCGACGATCCTGAGGGTGCCGCCCATTTCGATGCGGCCGATATCCTGCGTGTGCAAATAGCCGTCGCGCCACAGATCCTCCGACGCGTCCTGGTTGTCGATATAGCCTTGGGTTAGCCAGGGCGCGCGGACAACGATTTCGCCCACGGATTCGCCATCGCGGCTGAGGTCGTGCATTTCCGAGTCGACCGCACGCAGCTCGACCAAAGGCAACGGCAGTCCCGCATTCGTGCGGAAAGCGGGGTCGACGTTGCCGTCCACCCGACTGTCGGCTCTCGCTTGTGCCAAGGTCAGAAGCGGACAGGTTTCCGACATGCCGTAGCCAGCAAAAACATCGATGCCGCGGGCAAGCGCTTCGGCGCATAATGCCGGCGACAACGCGGCGCCACCGACGACCATCTTCCATCCGTCGAAGCGCGCGGTCTTGTCGGCCGCACCGAGGATCATCTGCAAAAGTGTGGGTACGCCGTGCGAGAAGGTGACGCCTTCCTTGCGAGCCAGCGCGATCAGCTGGTCGGGAACGTAACGTCCTGGGTAGACCTGCTTGACTCCCATCAGCGTCGCGATATAGGGCAGACCCCAGGCGTGAACATGGAACATCGGCGTGAGCGGCATGTACACGTCACCCCGATGGAAACGCTGATGCAAGGGGGCCGAGGCGAGTGCCGCCATACCGGCAAGTGTATGCAGCACCAGTTGCCGATGACTGAAGTAAACGCCTTTGGGAAGCCCGGTCGTGCCGGTGGTATAGAACGTCGTGGCGCACGTGTTCTCGTCGAAATCGGGGAAGTCGAACTCGGGCGAAGCTTCGGCCAGGAGCGCTTCGTATTCACCCGCGGCTTCGTACGGCGTGGGCGCAACTTCGTCGTCATTCATGACGACGATGCGACGGACTCTGGGGATGTCCGAACGGATGGCCTTGAGCATCGGCGCGAAGTCCTTGTGCACGAGCAGTGTTTCTGCGCCGCAATGATCGACAGTGTAGGCGATCTGCTCGTGTGACAGGCGGACGTTCACCGTCATCAACACGCCACCCAGCATGGGTACAGCGAAATAACATTCGAGATACCGGTGGCTGTCCCAGTCCATGACCGCGACCCTGTCTCCCGGCGCGACACCGAGCGCGGTGAGCACGTTTGCCAGGCGCCCGATGCGGCGGCGGAAGTCGAAATAGCTGTAACGCACGCGATCGCGGTAGATGATCTGCTGGTCGGGCGAATGCGCGAGCGGCGTGTGCAGCAGGTGCTTCAGGAGCAGCGGATAGCTATAGGCCGACGCGGGGAGTATTACGGTCTTTGCTGCCACGGTTGTGGTCTCCCCTGGCAAAAGAGCGAAGGAAACCACACCCTAGTCCGCGCATAGGCAAAGCATCTGTCAGATTCTTCCTGAATGCCGATAGGAAGTTTCTGATGGCCGCTAGGGAGACTGCCTATCAGAATCTTCCTACAGCGCAACGGCTAGCCCTGATTGCTCTGGCGCAAGTGAATGGCCCAAGTTTCGCTCAATTCCGCGGTGAGGATGCCTTGAAACAACAGCTGTGCGTGTTGGCGGACGAACCCTGCCGGCGGGCTGGAGCGCGGCGCGTCCAGAAAATAAGATGAATTCCCGTTACACGGACTAAACTGGTGACCGACGCCACCCGCTCTACCAACCCATGTCAGACCCAGTTGATCTTTACTGTCCCGATATTCCCTTTCGCGCGATCGTCGAGCAATCGCTCGCCGGCATCTACGTGCTGCAGGACGAATGCTTTCAATATGTCAACACTACCTTCGCCGCGATGTTGGGGTATACGCCGGAAGAAATGACGGGAATGAGTCTGTGCACGCTGGTACCGCCGGATTTTCTCGATCAGGTGCTGGAGCTCTACTATCGCCGACTCCGAGGCGACCCGCCGAGTATGCGGTTCATCAGCCGCGGCCTGCACAAGAATGGGCACGTCGTCATGATCGAAGTGCACGGCAGTCGCATGCAGTATCGCGGTCAGCCCGCCGTCGTAGGCGTTGGCATCGATGTGACGGAGCGGCTACAGCGAGAAGAGGAATTGCGCCAGTCGCGGGCGCAACTGCAGGAACTCACCGCCCACATCAATTCCTTGCGCGAAGAGCAGCGGGCCATGTTTGCGCGCGAATTGCATGACGTGCTGGGTGGCATGCTGACTTCCATGAAAATGGACGTGACCCGTATCACTCGTCGCGCCCACACGCCGGAGTTGACTGAAATCGCGAACGGCCTCATGGAACTCACGCAGGAGACCATAGCCACGGTGCGCAAGATCTCCGAAGAGCTGCGACCGAGCGTGCTGGACCACCTTGGCCTTGCCGCCGCCATCGATCGCGAACTCGCCGACTTTTCGCACCGCTATGGCGTGAAGGCGCAATGCGATACCAATCACATGACCACTCGCATGTCCTCTCGGCGCGTTACCGGGATCTATCGCATCTTTCAGGAAGCGCTAACCAATATCGCTCGTCATTCGGGCGCGACCCAGGTGCAGGTCCATCTCGATTGCGACGAAGCCGAATTGCACATGGAGATCGCCGACAATGGCAGCGGCTTCGACCCCGCCGCCGTGCGCGGCAGCTCGATGGGCATACTGAGCATGCGTCAGCGGGCCTCCGAATTGGGCGGCGCGCTGGCATTGGTCTCGGGCGCCTCGGGGGGCGTGCGTGTGCACCTAGTCGTCCCGTTGGTTGAAGAAGCGGAGTGAGGTGATGATTAACGTACTAGTCGTGGATGATCACACGATTTTTCGTTCCGGACTGAAGCGGCTGTTGTCGGACGAGTCCGATTTGCGGGTTGTGGATGAGGCCAGCAACGGCGCGGAGTTCCTGACTAAGCTGAGGCAGGCACAACAGTTCGATGTGGTGTTGCTCGATGTCAACATGGAAGGCCGAAGCGGATTGGATATGTTGCGATCAGTGCGGGCGGAGTTTCCCATGCTGCCGGTGTTGGTGCTTTCCATGTATCCGGAAGAGCAATACGCGCTCACCGCCATACGCGCCGGCGCCAACGGCTACGTGTCAAAAGACATCGACGCGCCCGAGCTGATCAAAGCGATTCGCCAGGTGGCGTCCGGCGGCCGCTACCTCACCACTAAAGGCGCGGAGAAAGTGCTCCTGCATCTCGAGGGGGCGGACGACCGCCCGGCCCATCAGAAGCTTTCCGCGCGCGAACATCAGATCATGCTCATGATTGTGAAGGGCATGTCGCTCACCGACATCGGCGAGAAGATGTATATCAGCGTCAAGACCGTGAGCACCTACCGCTCACGCATCCTGAGCAGGCTTGGGGTCGAGAACAATGCCGAACTCGTCCTCTATGCGGTGCGGTACGGCATCATCGTGTGAGGCTAATGCAGTGCCGCAGCTCAGGTGGGACGGTGTCACCGTATGGTTCCAGGCAAGCATATCGAGTCGGCCGTCTCCATTTAGGTCTATCTGGAAGGTGTCCATCGGAAACACGCCAGGCGCCGGAGCGGTGAAGTTCCCGCCACCATCGCCAAAGAACAAACGCCCGGGCTGCGGTACGCCACAGCATTGGCCCGCGCGCCATCCGTCGACGCCGAAGACGACCAGATCCTCGTTCCCGTTGCCATTGAGATCGGCGCTGAACGGGCCGGCTGGATTCATACCGCGGGCCGGATACGTGGCGTCGATCACCTTCGCCCGCATCAACGTGTAGTAGCCGGCGAGTTTCGGGGGCTTTGGGCCGCCCGTTGCAGACGGTCGAGACTCTCAGAAAGCAGACATTGAGCGAGATATTTAAAGCAAAAGAGGCCGTTCACGCGAAGGCGCTCCACTTTAGTCTTAGGTAGACGGCGAATGCGGCCACAATGGACGTGCCCGTCACGATGGCAAAGATCTGTTTGAGCGATTCGGTTGGGTAAAGACCAGTCAACGACATTGCGACACGCCAGGCACTGTCGCGTCCGGAAACCGTGGCGGCGCTGACACCGTTACAGCGTCGGGTGCTCGCCCTCGACGATGCCGAGAATGACCGGCTCAGCTCAGAGACCACCCGCATGAGCGGGTTCCTGAAATAGCGTCCGACGTACTTCGGGCGACGATCTATCCGTTGATGGCGCGTTCACGGCGGCGGCTCCAGATCCCCACGCAAACGCCTCCTTCCCGGGAAATTGAGGTTTGAGGGCCGTCTGCAAATGGCCGGAAGCAGTCTGTCAGCAGCGGGCCGGACGAAGTGCGAAAGTGCATTGGCTGATTGCAACCGCGTCCCGTGGCGGTCTCCTTCGCGGCCTTGGAGTCCCGTCCGGGGTGAAGTGCGCCCGGTTGATTTTCAACGCGGCGAGATGGCTACCGTACTACCTGCGAAATGTATCTATCTGTCCGTAACTGATTAGACGGCTTACGTACCGCGCGACGATGTCTATTTCGAGATTGACCGTCGCGCCGGGCGCCAGCCGACCCAATGTGGTCACCTTCAGCGTGTGCGGAATCAGGTTCACCGAGAATCGCGCGCCGGCAACCTCGTTGACGGTGAGGCTCACACCGTTGACCGCGATCGATCCCTTCGCGGCGATGAATCGCGCCAGCTCAGAAGGCGCCTCGATCTCCAGTAACCAGCTGCCGTAGGCGTCGTCCGCGATCGCGGCGAAACGAGTGACCGAACCCACGCCGTCGACGTGACCCGAAGTCAGGTGCCCACCCAATCGGTCGGACAGCCGCAACGCGAGCTCGATGTTCACGTCGCCTGGACGTTCGAGCCCGGTCGTGCAACGCAGCGTTTCGGCTGAGACATCGAACTCGAGCGCACGTCCGTGCTTCGCGATCACGGTCAGGCAGCAGCCATTCACGCATACGCTGTCGCCGATCGCCACTTCGTCGATCGCGAATCCGCTCAAGTCCACGGCGAGCCGCACCACTTCGCCCTGCCGCGATACCGTGGCGATCCGGCCCATCGCCTGTACGATTCCGGTGAACATCAGGCGCCCCCCGCTTCCCGCACGCGCGCGATGACACGCAAGTCGCCGCCGACGCGCTCGACGCTGTGCCACTCGAGGCCGGTCGCGCCACCGAGCGTGGACAACGGCGCGGCGCGCTCGAACATGCCTCGCGCAGGTTCGCCGATCAGCGTGGGCGCCAGGTACAACAGCAACTCGTCGACCAGACCGGCATCAAGCAAAGCTCCCGTCAACTTGGCGCCGGCCTCGACGTGCAATTCGTTGATGCCCCGGGCGGCCAGCTCACGCATCAGCGCGGCGAGGTCGACCCGCCCGACTTCGTCGGGCAACGCGAGGACGTCGAGCGCGGCCGGCCATGCGGCACTGCGCTCGCCGGCCGTCACGACAAGCACATTGCTGTCGGCGAGCACGCGTGCCGTGGCGGGCGTTTGTCCATGCCGGTCGATGACGATGCGCAACGGTTGTCGCGGCGTGGCGATCGCGCGCACGGTGAGTTGCGGATCGTCCTGCAGCACCGTGCCTACGCCAGTCAGCACCGCGCACGCGCGTGCCCGCCAAACGTGCCCATCGGCGCGCGCCTGATCGCCGGTGATCCATTGGCTTTGTCCGCTGCTAAGCGCCGTCCTGCCGTCGAGACTGGCCGCGAGCTTGGTGCGTACCCACGGGCGTCCGCGCGACATGCGCGAGACGAAGCCAATGTTCAGTTCGTGCGCCTCCGCCTGCAGCGGACCAAATTCGACGTCGATGCCGGCCGCGCGCAAGCGATCGCCACCATTGGCTTGCGCGGGATTGGGGTCGCGCATCGCCGCCACGACGCGACCGATTCCGGCGGCGACCACCGCATCGACGCAAGGTGGTGTCCGGCCATGGCTGTTGCAGGGCTCGAGGGTGACATACAACGTGGCGCCGCGCGGATCCTTGCCGCGCGCGCGCGCGTCCGCGAGCGCGTTGACCTCGGCATGGGGTTGGCCCGGGCGCAAGTGGAAGCCCTCGCCGATCACCACGCCGTCCTTGACGATGACACTGCCCACGCGCGGATTCGGCGTCGTCGAGTACATGCCTTCCGCGGCCAGCGCCAGCGCGCGCGCCATGTGCAGGCGGTCGGTCGCGGCGATGTCGGTCATTGCGCGGCGGCAGCGGCGCTAGCGGCGGGTGCGGCGCGGCGCGGGTGGCGGCGCCTCGACTTCCTTCAGCGCATCGCGAAAGTCGGAGATATCCTGGAACGAGCGGTAGACCGACGCGAAGCGGATGTAGCCGACCTTGTCGAGCTTGCGCAGTTCCTGCATCACCATCTCGCCGACCTGCCGCGACGGAATTTCGCGCTCGCCGAGCGAGAGGACCTGCTGGACGATGCGATCGATGGCGGCATCGACGTAGTCCGTGGGCACCGGCCGCTTGTGCAATGCGCGCTGGAAGCCGACGCGGATCTTCGCGGCATCGAAATCCGACCGGTTGCCGTCGGTTTTCACGACCTGCGGCAGCCGCAACTCGACGGTTTCGTACGTCGTGAATCGCTTCTGGCAGGCTACGCAGCGACGGCGACGGCGAATGGAGTCCCCCGGCTCGGAGACGCGCGAGTCGATGACCTGCGTATCGACACTGCCGCAGAACGGACACTTCATCGCCGGAAGCCGCGGATCAGCGGTAGACGGGAAAGCGCGCGGTCAGCGCCGCCACGCCCTTGAGCGCCGTGGCAACGACCGCATCGTTCCGCGGCGCGTCGAGGACATCCGCGATCAAATGCCCCAGCTCCTCGCATTCGAGCTCGGTGAATCCGCGGGTGGTGATCGCGGGACTGCCCATGCGGATGCCCGACGTGATGAACGGCTTCTCCGGATCGTCGGGTATCGAATTCTTGTTCACCGTCATGTGGGCGCGTCCAAGAACCGCCTCGGCATCCTTGCCGGTGATCTTCTTGGCCCGCAAGTCGACCAGGAACAGGTGCGAATCGGTGCCACCGGAGACAATGCGCAGACCCCGATCCTGCAGCACCCTCGCGAGCACGCGGGCGTTTTCCAAAACGTGTTCCTGGTACAGCTTGAAGTCGTGCCGCAGCGCCTCGCCGAACGCGACGGCCTTGGCGGCGATGACGTGCATCAGCGGACCGCCCTGCAGCCCCGGGAACACCGCTGAGTTGATCGCCTTCTCGTGTTCTCCGCGCATCAGGATCAGCCCGCCGCGGGGACCGCGCAGCGTCTTGTGCGTCGTGCTGGTGACGAAATCGGCAATGCCGACCGGACTGGGGTACAGGCCGGCCGCAATCAGGCCGGCGTAATGCGCCATGTCAACCATCAGCAGCGCGCCCACCGAGTCGGCGATCTCGCGGAAGCGTTGCCAGTCGATGACGCGGGAATAGGCCGACGCGCCGGCAATGATGAGCCTGGGCTTGTGCTGGTGCGCGAGCCGTTCCGCCGCAGCGTAGTCGATGAGCTCGGTGGCCGGATCGAGGCCATAGGGAACCACGTTGAACCATTTGCCGGACACGTTCACCGGCGAGCCATGCGTCAGGTGACCGCCGTGCGGCAGGCTCATGCCCAGTATCGTGTCGCCGGGCTTGAGCGCGGCGAAGAACACGGCCTGGTTTGCCTGCGCGCCCGAATGGGGCTGCACGTTGGCGGCTTCCGCATTGAACAGCTTCTTCACGCGCTCGATCGCGATGCGCTCCGCGACGTCGACGTATTCGCAGCCGCCGTAGTAGCGCTTGCCCGGATAGCCCTCGGCGTACTTGTTCGTGAGTTGCGAGCCCTGCGCCGCCATGACCGCGGCACTGGCGTAGTTTTCCGACGCGATCAGCTCGATGTGGTCTTCCTGCCGCTTGTTTTCTCCGGCAATGGCAGCCCATAGCTCGGGATCGGCGTCGGCAAGCGTTCGGGTGCGGGTGAACATGGGCAAAGGATTGCGCGCGTCGGGAAAGGACATTTTAGCATCGGCATGGCGAAGGCAGCAGCCACCAACCGCCTTGGTCGCTGCCCGGCCGCGCTTTCCGGCCGCGCATTTGCCTTTATACCCCTTATAATCCCTGCCACATTGCGCGGTGGTCCCGACCAGGGCGCTCCGCGCCTATAGACGAACGGGCGTTGCCCCCAGCGGGTCGAGGGGAATCGCAAACGGTCGCATGACCATTAGGAGGAAGCGTGAAAGCCCTGCTCTCCCTGTCCCACGTCATAGACAAGCTGAACGAGCGCATCGGTCTGACCGTCAGCTGGCTGGTCCTGGTCGCGGTGCTCATCAGCGCGGCCAACGCGGTCGTTCGCAAGGCTTTCAATGTCAGTTCGAACTCGTTCCTGGAAATCCAGTGGTACCTGTTCTCGGTCGTGTTCCTGTTCTGCGCCGGCTACACGCTGCTCCGGAACCAGCACGTGCGCATCGACGTGATCGCCGGCCGCCTGTCTCCGCAGGCGCAGGCGTGGATCGACATCCTCGGAACGCTCTTCTTCCTGCTGCCCATGTCGCTGACGATCATGTGGCTGTCATGGCCGGTATTCATCGAGGCCTACCAGCGGCAGGAAGTCTCGACGAATGCCGGTGGCCTCATCATCTGGCCGGCGCGCCTGCTGGTTCCGATCGGATTCTTCCTGCTGGTCATCCAGGGCATATCCGAACTGATCAAGCGCATCGCGTTCCTCAAGGGACTCATTCCGGATCCGGCCCAGAAGCAGCACGAAAAGAGCGCTGAAGAGCAGCTGGCCGAGGACATCCTGCGCTCCCGGGGAGAGAAGGCATGACCGCCTTCCTGATCGCGAACATGGCGCCGCTGATGTTCGCGTCGCTGATCGTCGTCATGCTGCTCGGCTATCCCGTGGCGTTCGCGCTGGGCGCCGTCGGCATCGGGTTCGGCCTTCTCGGCATCGAGCTGGGACTGCTGCAGGCGACGCTGTTCCAGGCGCTTCCCGAGCGGATCTGGGGCGTGATGTCCAACGACACGCTGCTGGCGATCCCCTTCTTCACGTTCATGGGCCTGATTCTCGAGCGCAGCGGCATGGCCGAGGACCTGCTGGAGACCATCGGCCAATTGTTCGGGCCCGTCCGAGGCGGACTCGCCTACGCGGTGATCTTCGTCGGCGCGCTGCTGGCGGCGACCACGGGCGTTGTCGCGGCCTCGGTCATCTCGATGGGGCTCATCTCGCTGCCGATCATGCTGCGCTACGGGTACGACCGCCGTTTCGCGTCGGGAGTCATTGCGGCCTCGGGCACGCTGGCGCAGATCATCCCGCCGTCGCTGGTGCTGATCATCATGGCCGACCAACTCGGCAAGTCCGTCGGCGACATGTACGCCGGCGCGTTCATTCCGGGCATCACGCTTTCGGCACTGTACGCGGCCTACACGATGGGTGTGTGCGTCGTGAAGCCCGCGTGGGCGCCGGCGCTGCCGGTGGAAGCGCGGACGCTGAAGGAGCCCAACGGCGACACCGGCACGCGGTCGCTGCTCGTGCTGTTCGTGCTGGCCGTCATCGTCGCGGTCGTCTTCGCCAAATGGTATTACCCGCCCGACGCGCCGCTGGACGAAATTATTGTCGTGGCAACATCCGTAGGAACCGCATTTGCCTACTTCGCCGCGCTCATAGGCAAATTGCTGAAGCTCAAGGTCTTCTCCCGGCTCGCCGAGCGCGTCGTGTTCGTGCTGATCCCGGTGCTCGCGCTCATCTTCCTGGTGCTGGGCACGATCTTCCTGGGCGTGGCGACGCCGACCGAAGGCGGCGCGATGGGTGCGACCGGCGCGTTGATCATGGCGCTGGCCCGCAACCGGCTGACATGGAAGCTGCTGAAGCAGGGCATGGACACGACCGCCAAGTTGACGGCGTTCGTGGTCTTCATCCTGGTCGGCGCCCGCGTCTTCAGCCTGACGTTCTACGGCGTCAACGGGCACGTCTGGGTCGAACACCTGCTGTCGAGCCTCCCCGGCGGTCAGCTGGGCTTCCTGATCGTCGTCAACGTCCTGATCTTCTTCCTGGCGTTCTTCCTGGACTTCTTCGAGTTGTCCTTCATCATCGTGCCCGCTGGTGGGCCCGGTGGCGGACAAGCTGGGCATCGACCTCATCTGGTTCGGCGTGCTGCTGGGCGTCAACATGCAGACGTCGTTCATGCATCCGCCGTTCGGTTTCGCGCTGTTCTACCTGCGCAGCGTCGCGCCGGCCAAGGATTACCTGGACAAGATCACCGGCAAGCTCACTGCCAAGATCACGACGGGCCAGATCTACTGGGGCGCGGTGCCGTTCGTGATCATCCAGATCATCATGGTGGCGCTGGTCATCCTGTTTCCGCAGATGGTGCTGGTGTACAAGTCGGGCGAGGTAACCACCGATCCGAGCAAGTTCGAAATCAGAGTTCCGCAGGAGGACGCTCCCTGCCGGGAGTTCCTATGACGCGCCGGGCCAGCCGCCGGCCGAGCCGCCGAAGCAGGACACCACCAGCGAACCGCCACCACCGAAGTAGCGGCTTCCCGATGCCGCCCGGTACCGCTGGGCGGCGTTCGGCCGACGGCCATCGGCGACTTGCCGCTGGAGCGCCGTGGCTCGCGGACTCCATGTCAGCCCGATCCTGGTCCCAAGCGTTAATCGCGCCGGGTCCATCGTGGGCCTGCTGACGGGAGGAACCGTGTTCGAATCGCTGCAGACCATTTTCGCCTCGAACCCGCTGGCGTCGGGCGGGGCCATGCTGGCCATCGTCGGCGTGTTCGCCATGTGGCTGCGCGACGTGCCGGGCAAGCTGGCCGCGTGGGCGAAGCATTTTTTCGTGACGACGCTCACCGTCGACAGCCGCGACGAGATCATGTTTCCGGCGCTCGTCGAGTACATGGACAGCCGCCCCGCATTGCGCCGGCTCAACAACTTCACCGTGCGCACGGTCCGCGAGCAGAGCTCGTCCTACCAGAGCCTGCACGACGAGCTGCAGCAGGGCGGGCGTCCCGCGCCGCGCTTCTCCCCGGCGAGGGTTTTCACCTGTTCGTCCTCGACGGACGCCTGATGTGGATGAAGCGCGAGATACAGGTCGCCGTCTCGATCATCGAGAAGATCACGCTGTCGACGTTCGGCCGGAACAAGGGGCCGCTGGAGGCCATTGTCGACGCCGCGATGCACCATCGCATCGAGCGCGAACTGAACCGGATCGCCGTCTACGTTCCCAGCCCGTACAACAACGAGTGGACGCGCGCGCGCCTGGGCAACAACCGCAAGCTCGACTCGGTCGTGCTGAAGACGGGACAGAAGGAAGCCATCGTGGCCGATCTCGACCGCTTCTTCGCGTCGCGCGAGCGCTACGAGACGCTGGGCATCCCGTGGCGGCGCGGCTACCTGCTGTACGGCCCCCCGGGGACCGGCAAGACGTCGCTGGTCACGGCGCTCGCTTCGGAACTCTCGCTCAACGTATGCGTGCTGAGTCTCGCTTCGCCCAACGTCACCGACGAGAAGATCGGCAACCTGCTGGCCAGTGTGCCGGGGCGGTCGGTGATCCTGATCGAGGATGTCGACGCGTTCTTCCAGCACCGCGGCAAGGCCGATGCCGGGGTCAAGGTGTCCTACTCCGGGTTCATCAACGCACTCGACGGCGTGGCTGCGCACGAAGGTTCGGTCGTGTTCCTGACGACCAACCACCCGCAGCTGATCGACGAGGCGGCGATCCGGTCCGGGCGGGTCGACTTCCGTCTCGAACTGGGGCTGTGCGACCGCGATCAGCTGGAGCGAATGTTCCTCAAGTTCATCGACGACGCGGCCGCCGCGGCGCGATTCGCAAACGCGGTCGACGTGGACCGCTGGTCCCCGGCACAGGTCCAGGAGCGGCTGCTCAAGGCCGCCGACGCGGACGAGGCGGTCGGACTGTTCGGCGCGCCTCCCGTCGAGGATGCCGTGCCAAGATTGCGGGCGGCGTAGTTGGCGGCCTTCGGTCATGAAAAAGCCCCGCGACCGCGGGGCTTTTTTTGGGCTGGAGCCGGCGTTACATCTTCTTGGTGGCGGTGTCCGGCGCCAATCGCGTGGCGCCGATCATGAAATTGTCGAACCTGGACTCCGCCACACTGAACCAGGTGAAGCCTTCGTCGCGGAACTTCTTCCACGGCTCGTAGACCTTCTTGAACGCGGCGTTCTTCGCCATCGTTTCGTCGAAGACTTCATTCGCGGCCTTGTAGCAGGCCGTCATGACTTCATTCGGAAACGGACGGAGAATCACCTTTTGGGCGAGCAGCCTGCGCAGCGCCGGCGGGTTGACCGCGTCGTACTTGGCGAGCATGTCGATGTTGGCTTCGTAGCACGCCGCTTCGAGCATCGACTGGTAGTCCTTGGGCAATGCCGCGAAAGCCTTGTCGTTGACGAACAGGTCGAGCTCGGGACCGCCTTCCCACCAGCCGGGGTAGTAGTAATTTTTGGCAACCTTGTAGAAGCCCAGCTTTTCATCGTCGTACGGCCCGACCCATTCCGCGGCGTCGATCGTTCCCTTTTCCAGCGCAGGGTAGATGTCGCCGCCGGGAATCTGCTGCGGCACCGCGCCCAGCTTGGCCATCACCGTACCGGCGAAGCCGCCGATGCGGATCTTGAGTCCTTTCAGGTCCGCGACCGACTTGATCTCCTTGCGGTACCAGCCGCCCATCTGCGCCCCGGTGTTGCCGGCGCCGAAACTGACAATGCTGTAGTCCTTCAGGAAGTCGTTGTAGAGTTGCCGGCCGCCACCGTGGTACATCCATGCATTCTGCAGGCGTGCGTTCATGCCGAATGGGATGGCACAACCGAAGGCGAATGTCGGATCCTTGCCGAAGAAGTAGTACGGCGCCGTGTGGCAACACTGGACGGTCGCGTTCTGCACGGCGTCGACGACGCCGAACGCGGGAACAATTTCGCCGGCCGCGAACACCTGGATCTGGAACTTGCCGTTGGTGGCCGAAGCAACGCGCTTGGAAATGGTCTCGGCACCGCCGTAGATCGTGTCCAGGCTCTTCGGGAAACTCGACGCCAGGCGCCATTTGACTTCGGGCGCGGCCTGCGCAAACGCAGGAGCGGTGCCCGCAGCAAGGACACCGGCCAGAGCCCGCATGTTTGATAAAGGAACGACGCTTCATCGATACTCCTCCATGAGTGCCAGGCCTTGGGCTGGCGTTGATTGCCTTGACCACCGGACGCGCCGTGCGCGGTCTCCCCTGCGACCGCAGGCTGGAAAGCCTCCCCTCGGGCGCTGGTTAACGATTGATTCTAGCGGATTTTCCCCCGGCGCAACCATGCGAGGGGACGTACTGTACAACCGGACGGCCCCTACGCCGAAAGCTTGCGCACCGCGGTGAACAGCGACCACGACCACCCGCTCTGGCGCTCCAGCGTCTGGGTGAAGCGGATCAGGTACCGGGCATTGCCGGTGTCCAGTTCGACCATGCCGCCCGCGATGAACCTGTCGTCCGGCCCGATGATGCTGCGCTGGGCGGATTGCCTGTTTTCCGGATGCGCCGGCAGGTACACGCCGAAGAACGGGCGGTCGGCCTTGGTGTGCCCGGCGTCGCTGGGCGTGACCCAACTGCGCATCAGCACGCGCACCAGGCGCCGCGCGATGATTTCCACGCCTACCGTTACCTGGTCCACCTGCTGGCGCTGCATGCGGCGGACCACTGCGAGCATCCACTGCTCGCCGTCCTTGATGGCGATGATTTCGCCCAGCTTGGCCGGGGCCTCCTTGGACGGAGCCTGCAGGCGGCATCCGGATTCGCTGCGATCGGTCAGCTTCCAGGTCGTCCCGCGAATGCGCCGCGCCACCGACTCGGGGTTCGCGGTCGGGTTCACGAGCTGCGTCACTTCGTCGTAGCTGGTCGCCACGCCGGGGGTTCGCGCCTGCTCGGGCAGCCGTTCGATTTCCGCAACCGCACGGGTGAGCGCCTGCAGTCCGACGACGACACGCACATCACCCTCGGTGGCGAAACGCGCCGCGCGAGGCGCCTGGGCAATGGCGTCGGGCCCGAACAGCGAGGCGAGGCGCATCAGCAGCAGCCGTTGCTCGCGCGACGGCAGGTCGCCCTGCGGTGTGATTTCATCGTCGTGCTCGGGCAGCCAGCGCATGCGCTCGACGATGCGCGCGTACACCGGGCTCGCGTCCAGGAACAGCATGCGCCCGCCGCTGTGCGGCCGATCACGCCGGCGCAACCCGGCGTTTCCGGACAGGTCGACGCAGAACGGCGCGCCGTCGGACGGCGGCGGCGTCAGCTGCAGCGTGGGCGTCCAGTCCTCGAGCTGCCGCGACACCCACTCGACCTGGTCCGGCGTGAAGTTGCCGGAGTCGAGCCGCATCATCAACAGCGTCTTCAGGTATTCCTGCTCGAACGACACGCCGGGCTTGGCGAATCCGCCCACGCCGTAAAGCAGTTGTTCGCGCTGCCAGCCGCGCATGCGCGCGAATTCGTAGAGTTCGTGGAACTCCCGCCATTGGGCCGGAATCCAGTGGCTGTACCGGAACAGCCGGAATTTTCCGTCGAGACCCTTGTAGTGCGCGAGGCGGACCAGCACCCAGGGCAGCGTCGCCCGCCAGCGCTTGCTTTGCGCCCGCGGGTACCCCGACTTGAGCGCGATCTGGTAGGCCGCGGTGAACGCCTTCACGAGATCGAACACCGAGTGCCAGAGCCGCGACTCCACGGCCGTGCTCTTCTGGTAGTTCGCCGTGTACTGCTGCGTCAGCTGCGCCATCACCGGTTCCAGGCGCGCATCGATGCGCAGCAGCGCTTCGACCTGGCCGGGACCGGGCTCCTTGCGCGATCCCGGAAATCCCGAGACGAGTTCCAGCGCCTCGCGCTGGATGGCGATGGCTTCGGACGTGGGCAGCTGCGCGATCCAGCGGCCCGCGTGCTTGGCGCTGGACAGCGGATCGTAGAGCGACCGCACCCAATCGAGCATGTCGCTGATCACCGCAATCCATCCAGGACAGAGGTGAAACGCATCGTCAGTGCCCCGCGACCATCATGCGGCCAACCAGTATCGAGCCCGTATGGCGCGAACCTCGCCGGTCGACGTCGCTGCCGACGGCCACGATGTCGCGGAACATGTCGCGCAGGTTGCCGGCGATGGTGATCTCCTCGACCGGGTAGGCGATCGCGCCGTCTTCGATCCAATAGCCGGCCGCGCCGCGCGAATAATCGCCGGTCACCGGGTTGACGCCCTGTCCCAGCTGTTCGGTGACGAACAGGCCGCGGCCCATTTTCCGCATCAGCGCCGCGAGGTCGTCCGGACCATGACCCAGAACGAGATTGTGGCTGCCGCCGGCGTTGCCGGTCGAGGCCAACCCAAGCTTGCGCGCGGAATAGCTGCCGAGGAAATAGCCCTGCACGACGCCGCCCTTCACGACGTCGCGCGGAAGGGTGGCCACGCCGTCGCTGTCGAAGGGGGCGCTGCCGCGGCCACGCGGCAGGTGCGGCTCTTCGCGCAAGTCGATGTGGGGCGCAAAGATCGCCTTGCCCAGCGAGTCGGGAAGAAACGACGATTTTCGATACAGGCTGCCGCCCGAGACGGCTTGCACGAAGCAGCCGATGAGGTCGGCTGCTTCCGGGGCCTCGAACAGCACGGGGCACTCGAGCGTGCCCAGTTGCCGCGCATTCAGCCGGCGGGCTGTGCGTTCGCCGGCGATTCGCCCCACCGCATCCGCGCTCAGAAGGTCGTCGGGCGCACGCGCCGCGGTGTACCAGTAGTCGCGTTGCATCGCGTCGTGGTCCTCGCCGATCACCGAGCAGTCGATGTGGTGACGCGAGCTGCGATAGCCGCCGGAGAAGCCGAGCGAGTTGGCGTAGACGAATTCCGATTCGCCGCGCGCCACCGTCGCGCCTTCGCTGTTGGTGATCCGCGGGTCGACGCGCAGCGCCGCAGCCTCGGCTTCGCGGCCCAGTTCAATCGCGCGCTCGACGGGCAGGTCCCACGGGTGGTACAGGTCGAGGTCGGGCCACGACTTGGCGAGCCGCGCAGGATCGGCGAGTCCCGCCGCGTCGTCTTCAGCCGTATACCGGGCGATCGCCAGCGCCTTGTCGACGGTCGCGCGAATCGACTCGTCCGAAAAATCCGCCGTGCTGGCATTGCCGCGCCGCTTGCCGACGAACACCGTGACGCCGATGCCCTTGTCCCGGTTGTAATTGATGGTCTCGACTTCGCCGTGACGCACGGTGACGCTCTGGCCGACGGCCTGCGACACCTCGGTTTCGGCAGCCGATGCGCCACCGGCCTTGGCCGCGGCGAGGATCGCCGCTGAAACGCGTTCGAGTTCCGCCGCGGTGACGGGAAAATGGCCGTTCGGCGGCTGCGCGCATTGCGCCGCGCGGTGCAGGCGCCTTCGGGTCGACGTTGAGTGACGCGGTCATGGATGGAGCTTGGTTAGCGGCGAAGCGCGTTGGAGGTGCCCCGTGGCGCATCTCTCGCGGCCTTGGGGAATCGGTCGGTTATCATAGCAAACGCCCAAGCACCGACCTCGCTCCAGGCCAATCCGACCGACCGAATGATCTCCCGACCCGACGAGCCGCACGACGCCGACTCCCCGTCCGCCGAGGCGCCATCGAAAACCCGGCGCAAGCATGCCATGCACGCCCTGCAGGACCTGGGGGAGGAACTGGTCGCGCTCGACCCGCGCCGGCTGAAGGATCTGGACTTGCCGGAGCGGCTGGTGGACGCGATCGTCCAGGCTCGCGGCATACGTGCACACGAGGGCCGCCGGCGCCAGATCCAGTACATCGGCAAGTTGATGCGCACCATCGATCCCGCGCCGTTGCAGGCGGCGTTGGCCGGCTGGGCCAAGGGTCCAAGGGAGGAGAATGCGCGCTTCGCCGCCGTCGAGCGCTGGCGTGACCGCCTGCTGGTCGAACCCGCCGCGCTGAACGAATTCGTCGGACGCGTATCCGCAGGCCGATCGCCGCCACCTGGAGTCTCTCATCCACGACGCCAACCTGGAGCGGGCGCGCGGCGGCCCTCCGCACCGCTACCGCGAATTGTTTCGTCAACTCAAGGCCGCTGTGGCCGTCGAGCAGTGACGAGGAAGATTCGCGACATGGCTGATACGCTGACCATCGGCCTTGTATCCATTTCCGATCGCGCCTCGGCGGGTGTCTACGAGGACAAGGGGCTGCCCGGGCTCAAGGAATGGCTGACGGCCGCGTTGAAATCGCCATGGACGACGGTTACCCGCCTCATTCCCGACGAACAGGCCATCATCGAGCGCACGCTCGTCGACCTGGTCGACATCCATGGCTGCAGCCTGGTGTTCACGACGGGGGGCACCGGGCCGGCACCCCGCGACGTCACGCCCGAGGCTACGCTCGCCGTCGCGCACAAGGTGTTGCCGGGGTTCGGCGAACAGATGCGGCAGGTGAGCCTCAAGTACGTGCCTACGGCGATCCTGTCGCGGCAGGTCGGCGTCGTGCGCGGCCATGCGCTCATCCTCAACCTCCCCGGCCAGCCCAAGGCAATCAAGGAAACGCTCGACGGCGTATTCCCGGCCGTACCCTATTGCGTCGACCTGATCGGCGGTCCGTACATCGAAACGCACGACGGCGTGTGCCGGGCGTTCCGGCCCAAGAGCGCCATTCGGCCACTGCCGTCCCGGGACCTGCACGGTCAAGCAGGTGCGCAGCGCCGTCGCGAGCTGCCGCAGGGCATCACGCGGCTCGCAAGGCGCCGAACAGCTCCCCCATTGGGGGCAGCGCAGCCGCCGAATTTGAAAATGAGGCGGCAAGCGTCGGGGTCCATCTATTCTTCCAGCAGGAGTTCGGTGCGCGTCGCGGGCTCCTGCCGGTAGAAGCGGGCGAATTGCTGATACACGGCGAGATACTCGTGGCGCAGTAGCGTCGGCTCGACGAAGAACACTTCCGACAACACCGCAAAGAATTCGGCCGGACTCTCCGCCGCATAAGGGTCGATGGCGGTTCGGTCGCCGCGCTGCACCCGCATCTGGAAATGCTCGTAGGCCGCCAGCATCGTCTTCTTCCAGATGTGCGGCGGCATCTCGGCTGGCAACGGTGGGACAGCCGTTGGCGGCGCCGTTGCGCATGTCGAGCTTGTGCGCGAATTCGTGGATCGCGAGGTTCATGCCCGCCGTCGTCCAGTCCGAACTCGCCTCGACGTCGGCCCATGACAGCACCACCGGACCGCCCAGGATCGCCTCGCCCGCCATCGGGTCCTCGTTGCGATGCACGACGCCCGCCTCGTCCTCCCACTCCCAGCCGGGAACGAATTCATCCGGGTAGATGATGATGTTCTGCCAGCCGTCGTAGAAGGAGAGGTCGTGGTTCAGGATCAGCACGCAGGCCTGCAGCGCGATCACGACGCGCTGGCGCGGCGTCACGCGGTGGCCGCGCGCGCCGACGATGTTCTTTGCATGCAGGAACAGCACGACCTTTTCGCGCAGGCGCCCGAGCTCATCGTCGGTATAGATGGCGAGGAACGGCAGCGATTCCAGCGAGTCGCGCCACAGCGCATCGGGAATCGCCTGCGATTTCAGGACGCGCTGCTGCTGCCAGCGGCGTAGGGTTGCGAACATGGCGTCCTCGGCGCGCTACTTGGCCTCGGGCGGCGTCTCGTCGGCGTCGAGCAACAGCGACTGCGACAGCACCGACCGCGATTCGGACTCGGGCAGCGACTCGACCTTGCGCAACTCGCGCACGATGGCGCGGCTGCGCGCGCCGGTCTCGTCCAGCGTGCGGCTCGCCTGGTCGAGCTTGTCCTTGGTCTTGGCGATGACGTCGCCGAACTTCGCGAACTCCGTCTTGACCGCGCCCAGCACCTTCCAGACTTCGCTCGAACGCTGCTCGATCGCCAGCGTGCGAAAGCCCATCTGCAGGCTGTTGAGCAGCGCCAGGAAATTGGTGGGGCCGGTGAGCGTGACGCGATACTCCCGCTGCAGCGATCTCCGCGAACCCGGCGCGCGCCATCATTTCCGCGTACAGCCCTTCGGTCGGGACGAAAAGGATCGCGAAATCGGTGGTGAACGGCGGCGAAACGTAGGAGTCGCGAATCAGCCTCGCCTGGATGCGGAGGAATTCGGCGAGCGCCTTCCTGGCCATGTCGGCCGCCGGCGCGTCGGCGCGCTCCAGCGCATCCTGCAGCTTCTGCCATTCCTCGAGCGGAAACTTGGCATCCACCGGAAGCCAGCACGGCCGGCCGTCGTCGCCGCGTCCCGGGAGGCGTATCGCGAATTCGACGCGCTTGTTGCTGTTCGGAACGGTCTCGACATTGGTGCCGTATTGCTGAGGGGTCAGCACCTCCGACAGCAGCGCAGCGAGCTGCACTTCGCCCCACATCCCGCGCGTCTTGACGTTCGAAAGCACGCGCTTCAGGTCGCCGACGCCCGCCGCCAGCGTCTGCATTTCCCCCAATCCCCTGTGCACCTGCTCCAGCCGGTCGGACACGATCTTGAACGACTCCCCCAGACGCTGTTCGAGCGTCGCCTGCAGTTTCTCGTCGACTGTCGCGCGCATCTGCTCCAGCTTGGCGGCATTGTCCGCGCGCAATGCATCGAGGCGCTGTTCGACAGTGCCGCGCACGGCATCCAGGCGCTGCTCGTTGGATAGCGTGAGCTTGGCCAGCTGCTCGCCGAATCCCTGCAACTGCCGCTGTTGCAACCCGGCCATGTCGGTGAGTTGGCGCTTGCGTGGCTTCGCGGAACTTGCCGATCGCGCCGCCGACTTCGTTGCGCAGTCCTGCCGCGGTGCTGGCCTGCTCGGAGCGCGCATTGGCGAGGTCCTGCCGGATGTCCGATTCAACGCGCGCGACCTGCGTGCCCAGGGCATCGCTGCGCGCGCGCGCATCGGCGGCTTCGCGCAGCGCTTCGTCGCGGGTCTGGCCCAGCGCGGAAATGCGCAGCAGGACGACGACGCCCAGCACGAGCAGGACGACGAGCAGCACGAGAAAGGCGATCTGCAGTATCTCGGTCATGGACTGGGAAGTCTACTGGGTCGACGCAAGCGTAGCAAAGGTCGCGAGCCAGTGTTCGCCCATGTAGTCGCCTCCCGTCAACCCTTTCATGCCGGCTTCAAGGTGGACGGCGGCCGCATCGCGCAGGATCGTTGCGCGCGGGTCGGATACCCACGAGCGCCGACGCGATTCCGCGCAGGCACCATGCGCGCGAGAAGTTCAGGCCATCGAGATGAACGATGAAGGGATCGCTGCGATCGGCGACCTCGGCGGGCGTGAACAGCGTGCCCGGCTCGCGCCTGTCCAGTCCGGGAGGAAATCCGCCGAGCCATGTCGCGAAGTCCGCCGGCGCCAGCACGCGCCGCATCAATTCCGCCTCGATCAGCACGGGCGAAAGGAAATCGGTGCCGGAAGGCTCCCACGCGGCGGGTGCATCGCGGTCCCGGGCATACCATGCATGCGCGCGTTCGACGCAGAGTGCTTCGAGCGCGGACGCGCCCGCGATCCGCGCGTAGTCAAGCGCAAACAAGAGGCCGAACGCGCTGTTGGGATGGACACCTGCCCGCAATGGATGGTGCTGCCGCGGCAGGTAGTCCATGTACCGGCCGACGAATGCATCCGCCAGCGGCTGCAACGTCGCCGACCAGCGCTGCGATCCGGCATCGGCGCCGCGGCGCAGCTCGCTCGCGAGTTCCAGCAGCCAGGCCCATCCGTACGTCCGCTCGAAGCCGCGGGATTCCGGTCGCGCAAGGTACGCGCATTCCGCCGCGATATTCGACGGCGTCAGGTGGGTGTCGAACAACGCGTCGATCGCGGCACGCCGCGGCAGGCCGGGAACGAGCCGCCGCACGCGCGCCAGCAGCCAGTGCATGTGCACGCAGGAATGCCAGTCGAAGCTGCCGTAGAACGCAGGATGCAGTTCGCGCGGCGGCCGCACGTCGTCTGCCGATCCCATGACGTGATCCATCTTGCCTGGAAATTCGCGGACGACATTGGCCAGCGCGATGTCGGCAAACGACGCGGCGAGCGAAGGCGTGAGGTTCGGGAGTTCGGGCATGGTTCTGGATGCGCTTCGAGTCGCATTGTCACTTCCGCGGTCACGAGCCACAAGGCCGACCGCGGGACAGCAGACGCAAAGTGCGCCAGAATGGTCCATACCTGCTCCCGAAGGGCCATAATCCGGGCCCACCGGCTGACGAGCGGCAGGCGCAAGCGTTCACTGCATCAAGGCACCGGGAGTTTGGTCATGGCCAAGCAAGCCTCCACGTCGGATTCGGCGGACGCAGCGGCGCCCGACCCGGAAGCGCATCTGCTTCGCGCGGGCCTCGACACACTGGACTTTCGGCTTTGCGATCTTCGACCACGACTTGAAGCTCGTGGCGAGCAACCGCGCATTCAGGACGTTGCGCGGGTATCCATCGGCGCTGTGCAAGCCGGGAACGGAACTGGCGGAATTCTATCGCTTCAACGCGGAACGCGGCGACTACGGACCAGGCAATGCCGGAGGTACAGGCCCGGACGCGCCTGAACCGCGTCCGCGCACGCAAGCCGCACTCACTTGAATATGCAGCTGGCGTCTGGGCAGACACTCCAGGTCCAGTACACGCCAATGGCGGATGCCGGCCTGGTTCTTACCTATTCGGACATCACTGCGCGCAAGCAGGCAGAAGAGGCCGTCGCACACAAGGAAGCGCAGCTCAAGGTCGCTCTGGACAACATGCCCGGCGCGCTCGTCTACACCGATGATGACCTGAACATCGTCGTCTGCAACGACCGCTTTGCCGACATGTACCCGGTTCCGCCAGAGCTGCTTCAGCCGGGGCGCCCCTACCCCGACTTCCTGCGCTATCTGGCCACGCACGGCTATTATGGCGCCGGCGACGTCGAGGCGCTCGTGGCCAAGAGGGTGGAAAGTCTGCGCAATCCGACGGGCGCGACCTTCGAGGATCGCACTCCCGACGGTCGCATCTACGAAATCTGTCGCCGTCGCGCCGCACCGGGCGGCACGGTCACGGTGATGACGGACATCACCGGACTCAAAGATGCCGAGTCGAAACTTGGCGCACAAGGAGGCGCAGCTCCACCTCGCGCTCGACAACATGCCGGGCGCGCTTGTCTACACTGATGAGGCGCTCAACGTCGTATTCTGCAACGACCGCTTCGCCGACATCTACCCGGTGCCGCGGGAATTGCTGCAGCCGGGGCTCCCCTATGTCGAATTCCTCCGCTATCTCGCCACGCACGGCTACTACGGCGACGGGCGATGTAGAGACGCTCGTCAAGAAACGGGTGGAAAGCCTGCGCAATCCCACCGGCCAAACGTTCGAGGACAGGACTCCCGACGGCCGCGTCCTCAGAATCGGCCGCCGTCGCGTAGCCGGCGGCGGAACGGTGACGGTGATGACCGACATCACCGAACTCAAGGACGCCGAGAAGGGCCTGCTCGACGGCGAAGCTTCAGGCAGAGGAGGCCACGCGACTGGTCACGGAAAAGAAACAGATGCTCGAATCGCTGGCATCGAAGCTGTCGAGATATCTGTCGCCACAAATCTACGAGTCGATATTCAGCGGCGAGAAGAATGTCGAAGTTGCGTCACAACGCAAGAAGCTGACAATTTTCTTCTCCGACATCGCCGGCTTCACGGAAACGACGGACATCCTGGAATCCGAGGAGCTGACCACCCTGCTTAACCAGTACTTGCGGGAAATGTCGTCGATTGCGCTCGAATACGGCGCCACCATCGACAAGTTCATCGGCGACGCAATCATGCTGTTCTTCGGCGATCCGGAGACGCAGCGGCGCGCGGGAAGACGCCATCGCCTGCGTCAGGATGGCCATCGCGATGCAGCAACGAATGCGCGACCTGCAGGCCGAGTGGCGCGAGCGTGGCCAGGAACACGTATTCCAACTGCGCATCGGGATCAACACCGGCTTTTGCACCGTCGGCAACTTTGGCAGCGACGAACGCGTCGACTACACGATCATCGGCAACGAGGTGAACCTGGCAGCGCGGCTGCAGACGCACGCCGACCTGGGGGGCATTCTGCTCGCCCACGAGACGTATTCGCTGGTGAAGGACGTCGTCATCGCCGAGGAGACCGGCACCATCACCGTCAAGGGCTTTCCGAGGCCCGTGAGCACGCACAGGGTGGTGGGATTGCAGGACGAATCCGGCGTGCACGGTCGTATCATCCGGCAGGAACAGGAAGGGATGCTGCTGATCATCGACCAGAAGAAGCTGACCGGGAAAGGCCGGCCGACGCGATCAAGGCGCTGCAGGACGCCGCGGGACGGCTCAGCGACGAAGCTGAGACACGGAATGACTCTGCTCAGGGGGAGATAGACCAGCGATGAGCCAAACTTCGATTCCCAGGATTCAAAGCCTGCGCGTGCGATCGGTTCGCGTGCCGATGCAGCATCCCCATCAGACCGCCAGCGGCACGGTTTCGGAATCGCCGCTGGTGCTGACGGACGCCATCGATCGACGATGGCACAGTCGGACACGGCATGGTGTTCACGTACACACCCGCGGCACTCAAACCCGTCGCCGAACTGCTGCGCAATTTCGAGGCGCTGGTGAAAGGCGAACCGCTCGCGCCCACCGAGATCGCGCAGAAACTGAACGCGCGCTTCCGGCTGCTCGGCACGCAGGGACTGGTCGGCATCGCGCTCGCCGCGATCGACATGGCGCTGTGGGATGCGCTGGCACGCAGTCACCGCACGTCACTGGTGCGCCTTCTGGGCGGCGTCGAGAAACCAGTTCCCGCCTACGGCGCGATCGGCTACGACGGGGTCGACGGGTCGGCGCGCACGGGAGAGGACTGGGCGAAGCGCGGCTTCACGGGGGTAAAGGCCAAGATCGGTTACCCGACCGTGCGGGAAGACGTCGCCGTCATCCGCGCCATACGCAAGGCGGTTGGCGACGGCGTCGCGATCATGGTCGACTACAACCAGAGCCTGACGCCCGCCGAGGCCGTGCAGCGGATGCGCGTCCTCGACGACGAGGGCCTCACATGGGTCGAGGAGCCCACGCTCGCCCACGACTACGCGGGCCACGCGATGGTTGCGCGGGAGGCGCGCACGCCGATCCAGTGCGGCGAGAACTGGTGGGGACCGCTCGACATGCAGCACGCGATCGACGCGCAGGCGTCCGACTACATGATGCCGGACGTGATGAAGATCGGAGGGGTGAGCGGATGGATGCGCGCGTCCGCAATGGCGCAGGCGCGGAACATCCGCATCTCCAACCACCTATGGCCGGAGATCAGCGCGCAGCTGTTGTGCGCGACGCCGACCGCGCATTGGCTGGAATATGCGGACTGGTGGAATCCGGTTCTGCGCGAGCCATTGCGCATCGAGGACGGCATGGCCCGCGTGGACGGCGCGACTGGAACGGGCGTCGAATGGAACGAAAGCGCGGTGGAGAGGTATTTGGTCTAGCGCGTTCGCGGCCTCGCGGCGCGCCCGACACGCGGGCGGGCTTTCAGCTCAGCGCATTGCGCCGAGACGACCGGCGCCATCGTTATCAGGCGGCCTCTCGGCTCGCCCGACACGCGGGCGGGCTTTCAGCTCGAGCGCATCTGCGCCGAGACGACCGGCGCCATCGTTATCAGGCGGCGCTCTCGCGGCTCGCCTTCTTCCGCTCGTGTTCCTTGAGGTGCCGCTTGCGGATGCGGATCGACTGCGGAGTCACTTCCACCAACTCGTCGTCGGCGATGAACTCAACCGCGTACTCGAGATTCAACTGGATCGGCGGCACCAGGCGCACCGCTTCGTCGGTGCCGGACGCGCGCACGTTGGTGAGCTGCTTGCCCTTGATCGGATTGACCACGAGGTCGTTGTCGCGGCTATGGATGCCGATGACCATGCCCTCGTACAGCGCTTCGCCCGGCGACACGAACATCCGGCCGCGATCCTGCAGTTTCCACAGCGCGTACGCGACAGCGGGGCCATCCTCGGCTGAAATCAGCACGCCGTTGCGGCGCTCCGGAATCTCGCCCTTCACAGGCGCATAGCTGTCGAACACGTGGCTCATGAGCCCGGTGCCGCGCGTCAGGTTCATGAACTCGCCCTGGAAGCCGATCAGGCCCCGCGCGGTGATGCGGTAGTCGAGGCGCGTGCGGCCCTGGCTGTCGGATTCCATGTTGACGAGATCGCCGCGGCGCGTTCCCAGAGCTTCCATGACTGCGCCCTGGTGCGTTTCCTCGACGTCGACGGACAGCGACTCGTACGGCTCGCAGGTGACGCCGTCGATTTCGCGCAGCACGACGCGCGGCCGCGACACCGCCAGCTCGAAACCTTCTCGGCGCATGTTCTCGATCAGGATCGTGAGGTGCAGCTCGCCGCGTCCCGAGACCAGGAAGGCATCGGTGTCGCCCGTCTCCTCGACGCGCAGCGCCATGTTGGTGAGCATTTCCTTGGCGAGGCGATCGCGCAGGTTGCGCGACGTGACGTACTTGCCTTCGCGGCCGGCGAGCGGCGACGTATTGACCTGGAAGTACATCGACAGCGTCGGTTCGTCGATCATGATCGGCGGCAGCGCTTCCGGCGTGTCGACGGACGCCAGCGTGGTGCCGATCGACAGTTCCTCGACGCCGGTCACCAGCACGATGTCGCCGACTTCCGCCGTTTCGATCGGCGTGCGCTCCATGCCGGAGAACGAGAACAACTGGCCGATCTTCGCCTTCTTGGGCATTTCGCCTTCGGCCAGCGGGCCGTTCAGCACGGCGACTTCCTGGCCCGGCGCGATGCGCCCGCGGCGGATGCGGCCGATGCCCAGCCGGCCGACATAGCTCGAATAGTCGAGCGCGGAAATCTGCAACTGGAACGGACCGTCGGAATCGCCGACGGGTGCGGGCACGTGCTTGATGACCGTCTCGAACAGCGCGCGCATGTCCGCATTCTCCGGCGCCTTGCCGGCTTTGGCGACATTGACGTCCATCGTCGCCCAGCCGTTCAACGCCGACGCATACACCACCGGGAAGTCGAGCTGCTCTTCCGTCGCGCCCAGCTTGTCGAAAAGATCGAACGTCTGGTTGACGACCCACTCCGGGCGCGCGCCGGGCCGGTCGACCTTGTTCACGACGACGATCGGCTGCAGACCCTGCTGCAACGCCTTCATCGTGACGAAGCGCGTCTGCGGCATGGGTCCTTCGACCGCGTCGACCAGCAGCAGCACGCCATTGACCATGCCCAGGATGCGTTCCACCTCGCCGCCGAAATCGGCGTGACCCGGCGTATCGACGATGTTGATGCGGATGTCGCCGAAGCGGATCGAGCAGTTCTTGGCCAGGATCGTGATGCCGCGTTCGCGCTCGAGGTCGTTGCTGTCCATCATCCGTTCGCCGATGTGCTGGTGCTTGGCGAACGTTCCCGCCTGCACCAGCATCTTGTCGACGAGCGTCGTCTTGCCATGATCGACGTGGGCGATGATGGCGATGTTGCGCAGGTCCTGGCGCGGCGTGGTCATGGCGGTTCGATCCGTTCTCTTAGTATGCGTCGCTGGATGCCGGAAGGTGGCCCGCAGGAATGCGGCACCGCAGCAAAAACAGTCGATTATACAACAAAATACGCGCTGATCACGCCACAATTATTTTGAATAATCCGCGACTTAGGCTATAATGCTGTTTCGGGCGGCCGTTCCGGTCACCGCCCAACCCAAAGCGGGTAAGCCGCCGCCCAGACAAGGGCGGCCTTCCCGCCAAACCTCGCAACGTCATTTGCGCTGCCTGGACCGGAAACCGCCAACGGCGGTAGGCCGCAACAGGAGCAGTCAATGAGCGACACGAGCTTCTCTGAGCTCGGTCTCAGCCCGGAGATTTTGCGGGCCGTGACCGAAGCCGGCTACACCACGCCAACACCTATCCAGGCGCAAGCCATCCCCGTCGTGCTGGCGGGCCTGGACGTCATGGGCGGCGCGCAGACCGGCACCGGCAAGACCGCCGGATTCGCGCTGCCGATCCTGCAGCGGCTCCAGCAATACGCCAACACCAGCCCCTCCCCCGCCCGCCATACCGGTACGCGCGCTGATCCTCGCGCCGACCCGGGAACTGGCGATCCAGGTCGAGGAAGCGATCAAGGAATACGGCAAGTACACGGGCCTGCGCTCCACCTGCGTGTTCGGCGGCGTGGACATCAAGCAGCAGCTCGCCATCGTCCGCGCCGGCGTGGAGATCCTCGTCGCCACGCCGGGCCGCCTGCTCGACCATATCGAGCACAAGAGCGTGAACTTGGGCCAGGTCGAGATCTTCGTGCTCGACGAAGCCGACCGCATGCTGGACATGGGCTTCATCCCGGACATCAAGCGGATCATGGCGCTGCTGCCCGCGACCGCCAAGCGGCAGAACCTGCTGTGGTCTCGCGACGTTCAGCAACGAGATCAAGCGCCTGGCCGACCAGTTGCTGAACGAGCCGCAACTGATCGAAGTCGCGCGGCGCAACGAAGCCGCGGATACGGTCACGCAGCGCGCCTACAAGTGCCCGCAGGATGCCAAGCGCGCGCTGCTCGCGCACATCGTCAAGTCGCGCAACGTCTGGCAGGTGCTGTGTTTCGTGCGCACCAAGCACGGCGCGTCGCGGCTCGCGCGCCAACTCGAGAAGGATGGCCTCATCACCGAGGCGATCCACGGCGACAAGACGCAACAGGCGCGCCTCGAGGCGCTGACCCAGTTCAAGGAAGGCAAGCTGCAGGTGCTCGTGGCCACCGACGTCGCCGCGCGCGGCCTGGACATCGACGACCTGCCGCTGGTCGTCAACTACGAACTGCCGCATACGCCCGAAGACTACGTTCACCGCATCGGCCGCACGGGTCGCGCGGGCGCGTCCGGCGAGGCGATCTCGTTCGTCGCGCCGGAAGAAGAGAAATACCTGGTCGAAATCGAGCGCATGCTGAAGAAGAAGGTGTCGGTGGAGTCCGTGGACGGATTCGATCCCGTCGCGGCCGCGGAACGCACGCCTGCGCGCGAACGCAGCGAGCGCGCCCCGCGCGGCGAGCGCCGGCCGGCTGCGCGCACCGAACGCGCGCGTCCTGCCGCCTCGGCGCCTGCTGCGGCGCGCGAACCGGTGGAGGCCAAGGTTTCCCGCGTGCGCGACCGCGGCGAGGGCCATAGCGGTGACGGGCGCAGTGCGCGCGAACGCCAGCGCGACGAGGTCTACGCCAACAATCCCGATCAGCCCGCGATCAGCCGTCCGGCGGATGCGGCGCATGCCAAGTCGGCGTTGATGAACGGGACGGGCGCCCAGCGCCATGGTCCCGGCCGGTCGAAGCCCATTCCCGCGCTGCTGATGAAGAAGCGCGCGCCGGAACCCGAGAACGCCTGACGCGGAACGCGGCGACAAGCGCTTGTCGCCGTTCGCATTCTTGCCGACCGAAGCGTGACGATGAGCGCGAGTTCGATCGTCGCGCTCTGCCGCGCCGGCTTCGAGCCGGAATGCGCGCGCGACCTCGAGACGCTGGCCGAGGCGGCCAAAGCCAGCCGCCGCGGATCCCGTCATCGTGCCCGGCGTCGTGGCGCTTCCGCTTTCCGGACCGCTTGCGCCGGCGCGGATGTCCGCAGCACTTGCGGCGCGCCCTCCCATATTTGCGCGCGAGTTGAGCCTGGGCGCGGGGCCGATTCCGCTCGGCGAGCGCGACCGCATCACGCCGATCGTCGCCGCGGCGCGCGGTCTCGGGGTCCAGTGCGGCGCGCTGTGGCTCGAATACCCGGACACCAACGACGGCAAGCACCTGTCGTCGCTGTGCCGCCGCCTCGAGCCGCTGCTGCGCGACGCGCTGCAAGCGGCGCAGGTGCTCACCGCCAACGAAAACGACCCGGCTCGCCGCAGCACTGCACGTCGTGTTCACGTCGAAGCAGACGCCTATGTAGCGACCAGCGCGCCTGGCTGGAATTCCGCATGGCCGATGGGCATCCCGCGCCTGAAGATGCCGCGCGACGTGCCGTCGCGGTCGACCCTCAAGCTGGCCGAGGCATTCGGCGCGTTCCTGACCGACGACGAACAATTGCGGCTGTTGCGTCCGGGGCTGCACGCGGTGGATTGGGTGCCGCGCCCGGCGGATGGACGTGGCAGCTCGCGCATCGCGGCGTGCGCGTGACGGCAATCGACAACGGGCCGATGAAGGGAAGCGTCGCGGACGATCCGCTGGTGACGCACCTGCGCGAGGACGGAATGACGTGGCGTCCGCGGCGGCGGGTGGACTGGCTGGTCTGCGACATCGTGCTGCAGCCGATACGCATCGCCGACCTGGTCGCGCGCTGGATCGCCGACGGCCATGCGCGCCGCGCGATCTTCAATCTCAAGCTGCCGATGAAGAAGCGCTACGATGAAGTGCAGCGATGCGCGTCGCGCATGCATGGAAATATGCGGGCGCGCAGGCGTGAACGTCGAACTGCGGATCCGCCAGCTGTATCACGACCGCGAGGAAGTGACGGGCTACATCAACGGCAAGATTAGCCGCCGAGGCGTCCGTACTGTTCCTTCAGTTTTTCGAGCGTTGCGGCAAAGCCCGCGAGCCGCGCCCGCTCCTGCTCGACGACCGCGGCCGGCGCCCGCGCGACGAAGCTCTCGTTGCCGAGCTTGGCGCTGGCCCGGCCGATCTCGCCGTCGATCCGCGAGATCTCCTTGCCGATCCGTTCGCGTTCGGCCGCCGGATCGACTTCGATGTGCAGCATGAGCCGGTATTCGCCCACGACCTGGACGGGTGCGTCGGAGGCAGGCAGTGACGCGACGATCTTGACGTCCGAGAGCCGGAGCAGCGGCATCAGGTAGGGCCCGAACTCGCCGAGCAGCGCGGCGTCGCCGGTCGCGATCAGCGGCACCTTCTGCCCCGGCGACAGGTTCATCTCGCCGCGCAGCGTGCGGCTGGCGTTGACCATGTCCTTCAGCAGCGCCATCTTCGCGTCGGCCGCAGCGTCGATTCGGCTTGCGTCAGGTTTCGGGAAACGGCTGCAGCGAAATAGTGTCGCCCGACTTGGCCGCGAGCGGCGCCACCGATTGCCACAGTTCCTCGGTGATGAACGGGATGAACGGGTGCGCGAGGCGCAGCATGACCTCGAGCACGCGCACCAGCGTCCGGCGCGTGCCGCGCTGCGCGGCTTCATCGCCGTGCTGCAGCTGGGCTTGGTCAGCTCGACGTACCAGTCGCAGTACTCGTCCCAGACGAGTTCGTAGACGGCCTTGGCCGCGAGGTCGAAGCGATAGGCGTCGATCTGGGTCTGCAACCTCGGCTTCGGCTTGCTGCAGCCGCGAGATCATCCAGCGGTCGACGAAACTCAGCGTGACCGGCTGCGCATCGTCCAGTCCGACGTCCTTGCCTTCGACGTTCATCAGCACGAAGCGCGTCGCGTTCCACAGCTTGTTGCAGAAATTGCGGTAGCCCTCGCACCGGTCCATGTCGAAGTTCAGCGTGCGGTTGAACGTCGCGAGCGAGGCGAACGTGAAGCGCAGCGCATCGGCGCCGACCGCCGGGATGCCGTTGGGGAACTGCTTGCGCGTGCGCGCGGCGATGGATTCGGCCTGGCGCGGGTCCATCATGTTGGACGTGCGCTTGGTGACGAGCGTCTCGAGATCGACGCCGTCGATCAGGTCGATCGGATCGAGCACGTTGCCCTTGGATTTCGACACCTTCTGTCCGTGCTCGTCGCGGACCAGCGCATTGATGTAGACGTCGCGAAACGGGATGCGGCCGGTGAAGTAGGTCGTCGTCATGATCATCCGCGCGACCCAGAAGAAGATGATGTCGAAGCCCGTCACCAGCACCGATGACGGCAGGAACGTGCGCAATTCCTTCGTGTCCTCGGGCCAGCCCAGCGTGGAATGGCACCACAGCGCCGACGAGAACCACGTGTCGAGCACGTCGTGGTCCTGCGTGAGCGGACCCGGATCGCGGCCCAGTTTCGCGGTGGCCAACGCGCGCGCTTCGGCTTCGCTGCCCGCCACGTAAGGTGTACCTGCCTCGTCATACCAGGCCGGAATGCGATGCCCCCACCACAGTTGGCGCGAAATGCACCAGTCCTGGATGTTGTCGATCCAGTGGTGGTACGTCGACAGCCATTCCCCGGGCACGAAGCGCACGTGTTCGCGTTCGCCCTCATTGTGGTTCACCCCCGGCGGCACCACGCCGTCGCCGACGGCGGCGAGGCAGAGTTCCTGGATCGTCTTGCCGGGAAAGTAGGGATGCGTCGCCGGCGCGGGCGTGGTCATCGCGACGAACCACTGGTCGGTGAGCATCGGCTCGACCACTTCGCCGCTTCGTCCGCAGCGCGGGATGACCATCTTGTGCGGCTTTTCCGATACGAGCAGGCCCGCCGCGGTCAGGTCGGCAAGCACCGCCTTGCGCGCCGCGTAGCGATCGAGGCCGCGGTATTTCTCCGGCGCGTTGTCGTTGACCTTCGCTTCCAGCGTGAAGATCGTGATCGGCGACAGCTTGTGCCGCTGCGCGACCTGCCAGTCGTTGAAGTCGTGCGCCGGCGTGATCTTCACGCAGCCGGTGCCGAAATCCTGCTCGACGTATTCGTCGGCGATGACCGGGATGGTGCGTCCGGTCAGCGGCAGCGTCACCTGCTTGCCGACGAACGCCGTGTATCGCTAGTCCTCGGGATTGACCGCCACCGCGACGTCGCCCAGCATCGTCTCCGGGCGTGTCGTCGCGACGACGAGCGAATCACCCGTCGTTCCCTGCCGAGTCGGCGATGGGGTAGCGGATTTCCCAGAGCTTGCCCTGCACTTCCTCGCTTTCCACTTCGAGATCCGACACGGCCGTGCCGAGCTTGGGGTCCCAGTGCACGAGCCGCTTGCCGCGATATATCAGTCCGTCCTCGTAGAGCCGGATGAACGTCTTTTTCACCGCCGCGGACAGGCCTTCGTCCATCGTGAAGCGTTCGCGCGTCCAGTCCGCCGACGCGCCCATGCGCCGCATCTGGCGGGTGATCGTGGACCCGGACTCCTCCTTCCACGCCCACACGCGCTCGACGAATTCTCGCGCCCGAGGTCGTGCCGCGACGTGCCCTTGGCCTTCAGCTGCTGCTCGACGATGATCTGCGTCGCGATGCCGGCATGATCGGTGCCCACCTGCCACAGCGTGTTGTCGCCGCGCATCCGGTGATAGCGGATCATGAGGTCCATCAGCGTCTGCTGGAACGCATGGCCCATGTGCAGCGAGCCGGTCACGTTCGGCGGCGGAAGCTGGATGCAGAACGCTGGCGCGTCCGCGTTGCCGGACGCCGCGAAGTACCCGCGCGACTCCCACAGCGGATACCACTTGGACTCGATGGCGCGGGGTTCGAAGCTTTTGGCTAGTTCCATGCGGAATGTGCAGAGTGAGTTCGCGCGCTTCGCGAGCAAGCGTGCAAAGCCTGAAATTATAGCGGAATGCGGCGCACGGGCCGCGTGCCGCGGTCGACGCGTTAGTCGACGCGCACGGCGCCCGTCATCCGGTACAGGATGCCCGACGAGTCGTCCTTCACCACGGAAAACTTGCCGCCGATGACGATGGGGTCGAACGTATAGGCAACCGGATTCCTCGCCTCGACCTCGACGATCTCGTCGGGGCCGGCGGGAAGGCAGAACTGGCAATGCGGCGGAACCGCGGAAAGAAGAAAACGCTTCTGCTTCTCGCCGATATCGAGCGGGATCATGAAGCCCTGGACCTTGACGTCGGTGCGGTCGAGCCCGAGGATTTCCGCGGAAAACGACGGGATCAGTTGCCGTCCTTCTTGATCGGCTCCACGTGCGACAGCGTCTTCCAGGAAACGACGCCTGCGCGCTCGGGCAGGATCCCCGAGGCATAGTCCGCGGCGCTGGGCATTCCCTGCGCGGCAACACCGGTATTGAGCGCTTGCGCCGGCGCGGCGGCGAACAAGGCGAGCGACAGGACAACGGCCTTGCGCTTCATGGATTCAGCCCTCGGCAAGGGTGGCGGCGACATCGAGGCGATAGGCCCTCCATGCCGGCCACAGTGCTGCAATTATACCCACCCCCATTGCAAGCCCGACCACCGCCCACTCCTCCGGCATGAAGTGGCGGGCCGCGTCCGCAAGCGGCGCCACCTCCGGCATCCACCACGGAATGGCCGCCACGGCCGCGTGGGCGAGGACGATCCCCAACAGCGTTCCCGCGGCCGCGAGAAACAGGCTTTCCGCGAGGAGGACAAACGCCACCTGCGCGCGCGACGCGCCAAGCGCGCGCATGATCGCGAGGTCATAGCGCCGCTCGTCCAATGTCTGCGCCAGCGCGACGAACAGCATCAGCGTCGACGCCGCGACCAGCAGCCATGCGAACGCGCGGATCAGGTCGACGCCCGCGCCGAAGACCGTCAGCAGGCGCGCGGTTTCATACGCAGGTGATGCCGCGACCAATGCCGTGTCGCTGTTGATGGCGCGCGGCAGGCTGGCCGCGGCCAGCGGCGTACGGTACCTGACGAGGGCGAGCGTCACTTCGCGGCGGGCAGCGGCATCGCCGTCGTCGTCGTGATGTTCGTGCACGGTCCACACGCTGGCGAGCGACGTCAGCACCAGCCGGTCGAGCACGGTGCCGGTCGGCGCCAGCACGCCGGTCACCGTGTAGCGCGCGTCGGCATGCTGCCCTCCCCCCTCCGCCAGGCCATGCGAGCCCACGAATCGGTCGCCCGTGCGAAGCTTGGCTATGCGCGCGACGTCGCTGCCCAGCACGGCATCGAGCGGCAGGCTCCAGCTCGCCCGCTCGGAGAATGCCACCGTACTGCGCGACCAATTCGGGTTCGGTGCCGACGATGCGGAATCCCTGGAAGCTGTCGCCAAGCGCCAGCGGGATCACCTGCGCGACCAGCGGATTCCTGCGCAGCGTCGCGATCGCGGAAAGTGGAATGTTTCCGGGCGGGACATCCGCGCGATAGACGCCGGCCAGCACGATCTGCAACGGACTGCCCTTGGCGCCGACGACCAGATCGATGCCCTGGGCGTCGCGCGTCAGCCGTGTTTCCAGTTCGCGCGCGATGAGCAGCGTCAACGCAACCGTGGCCACGCCCAATGCCAGCATGACCACCACGAGCAGCGTCGACAGCGGACGCCGGCGCGCGTAGGCCAAGGCGAGTCGGAGAAGGTTCAATGGACCCCCACGCTTGCGGCCGTACGGCATGAACCACCCCCCACGCTCACTGCGTTCGCTGCCCCCAAAGGGGGCGCTATTCGCGCCTTGGGACGGCCCTGCGGCGCGAAAACCGCTCATGCTGCGGCCACGTTCCACGCGGGCAACGCGAACACGTTCGGCAGCAGCGACCTCACCCGTGCGTCATGCGACGCGACGACGAGCGTCGCGCGGGCCTCGATTGCCGGCCGCGCAACAGTTCCAGCGCCTGCGCCGCATGCGCGTCGTCCAGGTTAGCCGTGGGTTCGTCGGCCAGAACCAGTGCCGGGCGATTGATGACCGAACGCGCAATGGCCACGCGTTGCGCCTGGCCCTGCGACAGTTGCGACGGCAGGCGTCCGGAGAGCTCGATGACGCCGACGGCCTCGAGTAAGGCGGTGACGCGATTGTCGTCGACGCGCAAGCCCGCCAGTGTCTGCGCGAGCCGCAGGTTGTCGCGCACATCCAGAGCTCCGACCAGGTGCAGGCGTTGCGGCACCAGGCCCACGTTGCGGCCGCGCCAGCGGTCGCGCGCGCCTTCCGACAGAGCGGCGAGGTTGGTGCCGTTGACCGTCACCGAGCCGACCGTGGGCCGGGTCAGTCCGGCAAGGATATGCAGCAACGTGGATTTGCCGCTGCCGGATTGTCCGGCGAGCACCCACGCGTCGCCGGCAGCGGCGCGCCACTCCGGGACCTCGACGGCGGTTACGGCACCATAGCGATGAAGGATGCCGGAGAGTTCGAACATGGTTCCAATCTAGCAGGTTCCGCGACACCAGCATCGGACAGGCGCCCACGGCTGCGTCCCGCCGATGTGGGTCGTCGCCGGCCGGACCCGGTTACGCGGTGGCAAGTATGTGCTGCCGTCGCGCCCGCGTGGACGTCCCGGACCGTCGATTTCGCGTGCCTGTCCAGCGTCCGGCCGACGGCCAGCGCTACCGCTTGGAGCCTGTCCATCAGCGCGACAAATTCCGTCGGAGTGAGCGCCTGGTCGGCGTCGCACCACGCCTCCGGTGGATTCGGATGCACTTCCACCAGCAGGCCGTCCGCTCCAGCGGCGATGGCAGCGCACGACAGCGCCGACACCATCCACGCCTTGCCGCCCGCATGCGACGGGTCGGCGATGACGGGCAGATGCGTCTCGCGCTTCAGCACGGCAATCGCCGTGACGTCGAGCACGTTCCAATAGGCCGTCTCGAACGTCCGGATGCCCCGCTCGCAGAGAACGATCCTGTGATTGCCTCCGGCAGCGATGTACTCGGCGGCCATCAGCCATTCGCTGATCGTCGCGCTCATGCCGCGCTTCAACACCACCGGTACATCGACGCGGCCGACTTCCTTCAGCAGATCGAAGTTCTGCATGTTGCGCGTGCCGATCTGGATGACATCCACGTTCTGCTCCAGGAACGTGTCGAGCATCCGCACATCCATCAATTCCGTGACCACGGGCAGGCCGTGGCGCGCCGCCGCATCCTTGAGCAGCTTGAGGCCGTCGACCCCCTTGCCCTGGAATGCATATGGGCTGGTGCGAGGCTTGAACGCGCCGCCGCGCATCATCGTTGCGCCGCCGGATGCGACAGCATCGGCTGCTGCGGACATCTGCGCTTCGGTTTCGACGGAGCACGGCCCGGCGATCATTTGCACCGCCTCTCCGCCCAGCGCAACGCCACCGACGCGAACGACCGTGCTCGACCGGTGCCACTCCCGCGCGACGAGCTTGTACGGCTTGACGATGTGCATCGAGCGCTCGACGCCGGGCAGCGTATCGAACATATCCGGGTCGAGACTGCGCTCATCGCCGATGGCGCCAATGAGCGTGCGCTCCGTTCCCCGGGATATGTGCACGCCCAGTCCCTGGGCGCGGATTCGCGCCTCGACCGCGGCGACTTCCCTTTCGCTTGCGTCCGGTTGCATCACGATGATCATGGTCTGGCTCCTTGCAGGGTGTTGCGGTGGAAAGCACGCGCACAAAACAAATCGGGCGACCCTTTTGGGGCCGCCCGACTGGTGAAATCCTTGAGTTGCTGGAAATCTACGCTCGCGTTCGGTCCCCTTGGGCGCTTGCCCAAAAATAGAAAAAATACGCGTACGCGTAAGGCCGTGCGCGGAGAATGGGGGACAACGGGGTCTGCAGCGAATTCATGGGATTAGTCTAGCACGGTTGTTCGGTCGGGCGCGGGAGTTAGACCATGGATCAATGGTTGCGCCGCCAGCTGTCGATTTCGCGCTCAATAGCTTCCGCCACATAAGCGCGAAGCAACTCACCGACGTGCTGGTTGATCGTCGCGACGAGGTCGGCGCTGGCGCGGTCGACGATCGGCTGCAGCCGTTCTCCCAATTGCGTGCGCAGCCCCGTGTCGGTGAAGAGGTCGATGCGTTGCAGCACCTGCATGCGAATCTCCTCCGCCATGGCCTCCCAATTTCCGGCATTGGGCCCTTCGGCCGCAGCCGGCAGCGGCACAGGAGGCGGTATCGAGTCCCATTGCGCGGCATCGGGCGCGGATGGCGCGTCAGGCATCACGGGCTCCGCGTGCGCGGCGTCAGGCACCGGTGGCGCGTCGGTCTGCGGCACGGACTCCGCATGCGCGCCGTCGGGCGCGACCTCTGGCCACGGCGCCGCATCGGCAGGAAGTGCCTCCGCCGCGTCCGCAATCTCCATCGCGGGAGGGAGATCAGCCAGCGACGGCACGTGCGTCGGCGGAGCCGCAGGTTCAATCGCTGGAAGACGCGTGGGAGCGAGGGCGGCCATGTCCCCGTGCAACAGTGCGGCCGCGCCGCCGGCAATGACAGAAGGCTGGTGCGAGGGGGATTGCGTGTGCGGTACGGACGGTACCGGCGGTACCGGTGGCACCGCCCGCTCCGGAACCAGCGTAGCCGACGGCGACGGCTGCAACGTTTCGTGCTCGGGAGGCGCGGCAGCAACCGCGGCGGCGAGTTCGTCGTCGAGTTCGTCGAACGCGTCGATTTCGGACGGCGTCTCGGGTCTGCGCAGGTCCACCGGCGGCACGATCGCAATGGAATCGGGCGCATCGCCGATCACGGAGGGCTCCGCGGCGTCGAAATCGAGCCATGCCGAAGGCTCGCCTTCGTGCACGGCGGCGTCGATCGCCACGGCGTCGATTTCCTCGACTTCGTCGGTGAGCAGCGGCACGTCGTCGCCGACATCGGCGGCTGCGGGCGGTGCCTCGACGGGAAGCACCTGCGGCGCGAAGGCGGAACGGGCCACGTGCTGGGGTACCGCATCGGTCAGGACCGGAATGTCGTCGTTTGCGCGCTCGCGGTTGCGGCGCATCAGCGCATCGGCCTGCTCGAGGAGTTCACGCGCCGTCGGCACGGATCATTCTTTCGCGGAAAGGTTGTGGGGGCGCAGCTCGTAACCACGCTCCTTGTAGAACTTCCAGCGTTCGCGGCCTGCGGCCGCGTCGGCGGCGTCGGTGCCGACGATTTCCGCAAGCCGCTCGAAGCGGCTGAAGAACGGCGGGGGCGACGGGTGCAGATTGACCAGCACCGCGGCAGTCCCGTCGTGCTCCAGTGAGTGGCCAATCCAGATCGGCGTTTCCGCGGCGAGCGGACTGTCGGTCGTGCAATGGGGAAGAAAGCCTGTCGGCGGCAACAGCCACAGCCGGCGATCGAGCGCGTCCGTCGTGGCGGCATCCGGCGTAAGAACCCGTACGCTGCCGTGAGCCGCATGCGCCTTGGCGATGATCCTGGCCGCGACCTCGAGGCGGTCCGGCACATGCGTGTAGAAATCGATCGTGGTCATCGGTGCCTCTGGCGGATGCCCACCATGCTCCGCCGCGTCACGCCGGCGGATTCTCCTGCGCGAGCAGCCACGTGGCCAGCAGCGGCACGGGCCGGCCCGTGGCGCCCTTCTCCTTGCCGTCCTTCCATGCGGTACCCGCGATGTCCAGGTGCGCCCAGTCGTATTTCTTGGTGAAGCGCGAAAGGAAGCAGGCGGCCACGATGCTGCCGCCGCCCTTGCCAGCAATGTTGGCAAAGTCCGCGAAATTGCTGGCGAGACCCTCCTGGTAATCCTCCCACATCGGCAATTGCCACGCGCGGTCGTAGGCGTCGTCCCCGGCGCCCAGCAGTGCGCGCGCGAGCGTCTCGTTGTTGCTGAACAGGCCGCTGGCGACATGCCCCAGCGCGACCACCATCGCGCCGGTCAGCGTCGCGATGTCGACGACGGCCTCGGGTTCGTACCGTTCCGCATAGGTAAGCGCGTCGGCCAGGATCAGCCGGCCTTCGGCATCGGTGTTGAGCACCTCGATCGTCTGGCCGGACATGCTGGTCACGACGTCGCCGGGCTTGGTGGCGCGGCCCGACACCATGTTCTCGCAGGCGGGAATGAGTCCCACCAGGTTGATCGGCGCCTTCAGTTCCGCGATTGTGCGAAACGTGCCGAACACCGACGCCGCGCCGCACATGTCGAATTTCATCTCGTCCATCGCGGCCGCGGACTTGATCGAGACGCCGCCGCAATCGAACGTGATGCCCTTGCCGACCAGCACATTCGGCTTGGCATTGGCCTTCTTCGACTGCATGTACTCGAAAACGATGAAACGGGGCGGCTGGTCGCTGCCGTTGGTCACCGACAGGAACGAGCCCATGCCCAGCGCCTCGCATTCCTTGCGCTCGAGGATGGTGACCTTGATGTCGGGGAACTCGACGCCGAGTTGCGTCGCGCGCTCGGCAAGGTACGTCGGCGTGCACATGTTGCCCGGCATGTTGCCCAGGTCTCGCGCCATGTCCATTCCGTGCGCGATGGCCAGGCCCCGCGCCGACGCGGCTTCGCCGTCGGTGAGATCCGAGCGTTGCGGCACCGAAAGCGTCAGCTTGCGCAGCGGCCTCCTTACTTCGGTGGGCTGGCTCTTCATCAGCTCGAACCGATAGACCGACTCCATGGCCACCACGACTGCGTGCTCGACGCGCCACGCGACTTCGCGCCGCTTGACCTTTTCCTCGGTCAGGTAGACCACCGCCTCGTACGAGCCGGTTTCGTTGAGCAGCTTCACCGCGGAGCGGATCGCCGACCGGAATTCGCGGTCGCGGAAGTCGCGCTCCTTGCCCAGGCCGACCAGCAGCACGCGGTCGGCCAGCGTGCCGCGGACGTTGTGCAGGAGCAAGGTCGCGCCGAGCTTGCCCTCCATGTCGCCGCGACGGATGATTTCGCTGATGTAGCCATTGCTGGCCCTATCGATCAGTTCCGCCGAGAGGGAAAGCTTGCGATTGTCGAAGACGCCCACTACCACGCAGGCGCTTCGCTGCTTCTCGGGGCTGCCGCTTTTTATGGTAAATTCCATCGCGTTCCCTCGTCTGCTGTCTCGGCATTTTGTTGCCGTTTGGCGATCTGCCGAGCATTATCGGCAAATTCGTCCGAAAAAGTCAAAACTTTTCCTTATGTCATGATTTTTCGCAGAAGCCTCGTCCGCGAGCTGACCGCCACGACAATCGGTCTATTCCTCGTCCTGCTGGCCATCCTGTTCACTCAATCCGTGATCCGGATCCTCGGGCGCGCCGCGGGCGGCGCCATCGCCGCCGACGGGGTCCTGGCCTTGATCGGGTTCAACGCGATGTTCTATTTGAACCTCTTGCTGTCGGTGGCGCTGTTCCTGACAGTATTGCTGACGTTGTCGCGCTGGTACCGGGACAGCGAAATGGTGGTGTGGTTCACCTCCGGGCAGTCGCTGACCGCCTGCCTGAAGCCCATCATGCTGTTCGCGGCGCCGTTCCTCGTGGCGATCGTGCTGCTGTCGCTATTCCTGTCCCCGTGGGCGGAGCAGCGGAAACTCGAATTCGAGCGCCAGCTGGAGCAGCGCGATGAAGTCGGTGTGCTGGCGCCGGGATTGTTCAAGGAGTTCAAGCGCGCCGGGCTGGTCGTCTATGTCGAGAGCCTGAACCCCATCGACGGCCGGATTCGCAATGTGTTCCTGCACTCGGTCGACGACGCCAAAGACACCACTACGGTCGCCCGGCTGGGCCATCTCGAGGAGATGCCCAACGGCGACCGCTTCGTGGTGCTCGAGAATGGCAGCCGCTACGAAGGCAAGCCCGGGACCGCCGAATACCAGGTCATCGCATTCGACAAGCTCGGGCGCCGGATCGAGCCGGCCGAGGCGCGCGCCATCCCCGCGACCAACAAGGCAATGCCGTTGTCCACGCTGATATTGCTCGACGGCAACAGCGAGCGCGCCGAACTCTTCTGGCGAATTTCGGTGCCGATTCTCGCGCTGATCCTGACGCTGCTGGCGATTCCCATGTCCTATGTAAACCCACGCATCGGACGCTCGCTCAACCTGGTCGCCGCGGCTTTCCTGTACATGGTCTACACCAACTGCCTCAACATCGTGCAGAGCATGATCGCCCAGGGCCGCATCGGATTCTGGACCGGGCTCCTGATTCCGCACGTGATCGCCGCGTCACTGGTCTTCGTGTTGTTCCGGCACCAGCTTTCCATCGCCGGTCTCTTCGCGCGCGCGCCGCGCTCCGCGCCACCGGCATCGCAGTCGGCCTGACATGCGCACGCTCACCCGCTACGTCAGCCGCGACGTCCTGTTCTCGACGCTGCTGATCTTCACGGCGTTGCTGATGCTCTTCTCGTTCTTCGACCTGATCAACGAGATGAAGGACGTCGGCAAGGGGAGCTACACGCTGACCGCCGCCGTGCTGTTCGTCGCGCTGAACATTCCCTCGCGCCTCTACGAGCTCTTCCCCGTGGCTGCACTGATCGGCACGTTGTTCGCCATCGCGCAACTCGTCGCCAACTCGGAATGGACGGTGATGCGCGCATCGGGCGCGTCGGTCATGCAGCTCGGCTGGGCCGTGGTGCGTGTCGGCATCCCGTTGGCATTAGCCACCTTTCTGGCCGGCGAGTTCGTCGCGCCGCCTGCGGAACGCCTGGCGCAGACTCTGCGCGCGAGCGCGCGGGGCGACTCCACCGGTATGGTCGCGCAACAGTTCGATTCGGGCTTCTGGTTCAAGCAGGACCTGACCTTCGTCAATATCCGGACCGTGCTGGCCGACATGAAGCTGGTCGGCATCCGCATCTACGAATTCGACCCGCAACTGCGGCTGACGACGGTGCGCAGCGCCGAGCAGGGAAGCTTCTCGGGTGACGGAAAATGGAAACTCGAGGGTGTGAAGGTGACCGAACTCAAAGGCGACAGCGCCAGTGTCTCGAGCATGCCGACGTGGATGTGGGAGACGGTGTTGAAGCCGTCGATCCTGACCGTCTACCAGGTCGCGCCGGAACGCCTGGCCATTGCCACGCTGTACGACAACATCCGTGTGCTCGGCAGCAGCCAGAAGACGTCGCGCTTCGAAATCGCGCTCTGGGGGAAGCTGTTCTATCCGGTGACCGTGCTGGTGATGATGTTGCTGGCGCTCCCGTTCGCCCAGTTCCAGCGGCGCCAGAGCGGCATGGGATTCCGCCTGTTCGCGGGCACGATGCTCGGCCTCACGTTCTTCCTGGTCGGGCAACTCTTCAAATACCTGGGCGTGCTGAACGCGTGGCCGCCGATGTTCTCGGCGCTATTTCCGCTGGCGACATTCTCGGTGATTGCACTTACGATGCAGTGGTATATAGAGCGGCGCTAGACCAACGGAAGCAACAAACAACGCGCGCGGAGCCGACCATTCGCTCCGGGCTCGGGTGTCGCCAAGCGTGTCGTCAGGCGCGTGTTTCGCCGCGCGGCGGGCAGTCAACACACGACTACCCGCCACGCGTCGCACGCACGACGCCGACGGCGACACACTCGCCCCGTGAACGAATCGCGTCGGCTCCGCTCAGCGTGGCGCGATCGCCGCCGGACATCGCGGCGGCCGGTGCCGCTTTGGCGCGCGTAGGGCGCGCCGGACGTCGCGGGTGGCGTGGCAAGCGAAGTCTTGTTTTGACGAGCGCAGACGCGCCGGGAACCCGCAGGCCGGCGGTTGCGGCCTCCGCGCGCCAAAGCGGCACCGGCCGCCGCGATGATCGACGTTCCCGAATTTCGGCGACAAGCACAAAACAAAACCCCGCAGGGCTCGCGCGCTGCGGGGTTCATATCGCCTGGGAAACCGTCGTTACGCCGCTACCGCCTCTGCGGGCGCTGCAATGACGTTGGCGAACTTGTGCTGCTTCGGCCCCTTGGTATGGAACTCGACGTGGCCGTCGATCAGCGCGAACAACGTGTGGTCCTTGCCGATGCCGACGTTTACGCCCGGGTGAATCGTGGTGCCGCGCTGGCGGATGATGATGCCGCCGGCGCGAATCACTTCACCGCCGTAGACCTTGACGCCAAGTCGCTTCGCCTGGGAGTCGCGCCCGTTGCGCGAACTGCCCCCTGCCTTTTTATGTGCCATGAGTGTTCCTCGTTACCCGACGATCGCGTCGATCTTGAGTTCAGTGTAGTTCTGGCGATGGCCCTGGTGCTTCTGGTAATGCTTGCGGCGGCGCATCTTGAAGATCTTCACCTTTTCGCCGCGACCGTGCGCGACGACCGTTGCCGTCACCGTCGCGCCGGCGACGGTGGGCTGACCCAGACGGACGCTTTCGCCTTCTCCGACCAACAACACCTGATCGAGAATCACATTTGCGCCCACATCCGCCGGTATCTGTTCTACTTTGAGTTTTTGACCGGGGGCAACCTTGTACTGCTTGCCGCCGGTTTTTATGACCGCGTACATGAGAGACTCCGCTTCCTGGTTTGAATGCGCATTTCTTTGCCCGTGAGAACCGGGAAAAGCTTTGAATTATAAGGCCGAAATGCCGATCTTGTCAAAACCCGCCGAAGCCACGCGGCGAGGGTCGCGACGGACGGCGGAAAGGGCCGCTTTTCCCGAAAAATCAGTGGGTTTCCGCACCCATCCCCCTCAATCGACCCATCCCGCCCCACCCGTGATCATCGATTTCCTGCAACGAACGATCGGCCCCGATATGGACGCCGTCGACCGCGTCATGCGCAAGGCCCTCGATTCCGAGGTCGTTCTCATCCGGCAGGTCGCCGAATACATCGTCGCCGGTGGTGGCAAGCGGCTGCGTCCTGCCCTGCTGCTGCTGACGGCGGGTGCGACCGGATACCGTGGGACCGACCATCACGTTCTCGCCGCGGTGATCGAAATGATCCACACGGCCACGCTGCTGCACGACGATGTCGTCGACGAATCCGACATGCGGCGCGGTCACGCCACGGCCAACGCCCAGTTCGGCAATGCCGCGTCCGTGCTGGTCGGCGACTTCCTGTACTCGCGCGCATTCCAGATGATGGTCGGCCAAGGTCGAATTCGCGTGCTGCAGATCCTGTCCGACGCGACCAACGTCATCGCCGAAGGCGAAGTGCTGCAGCTCATGAATGCAGGCAACACCGACCTCACCGAGCATACGTACCTCGAAGTGATCCAGCGCAAGACCGCCAAGCTGTTCGAGGCGGCCGCGCGCCTGGGGGCCGTTTTGGGCGAGGCCTCCGCCGAGCAGGAAGATGCGCTGGCCCGCTACGGAATGCATTTGGGTACGGCATTCCAGCTGGTCGACGACGTACTCGACTATTCGGGCAGCGTGGAATCCATCGGCAAGAGCCTTGGCGACGACCTGGCCGAGGGCAAGATGACACTGCCGCTGATCCGGGCCATGACCACCGGCAGCGCCGACGATGCCGCGCTCATTCGGCATGCGATTTCCGGCGGCGGCCTTACGGACTTTGCGCCCGTGGTATCGGCGCTGGAACGGACCGGGGCGCTCGCCTATGCCAAGACCTGCGCCGAAGGCGAGGTACGACGCGCCGCCGCGTGCCTGGTCGGACTTACCGATTCTGCGTACCGCCAAAATCTGCTAGAATTGACGACCTTCGCGGCGCAACGAACGTATTGATTCTGCATACCGTTCTTGCCGCAGGGTTTCCGCGAGTCGCACTTTGTCTCGTCCCGCCGCGGAATTCGCCTGTAAGCACAATTCGGGGTGTAGCTTAGCCTGGTAGAGCGCTACGTTCGGGACGTAGAGGCCGGAGGTTCAAATCCTCTCACCCCGACCAAATTCCATGACGCCGCGGCCCACCGCGGCGTTTTCCATTTCAGAGTTTGCCCGCGAAGTGGCATGCCGCCCATTGACCCGGCCGGTGTTCGACGAGGGGTGGAACTTCGCTGGCGCAAACGTCGGCGGCGATGGGGCAACGCGTGCGGAAGCGGCAGCCGCTGGGCAGGTCGATCGCGCTCGGCGGCTCGCCCGTCAAACGCAGCCGTTCGCGCCTACGCTCAACGGCGGCATCCGGAATCGGTGCGGCCGAAATCAGCGACTTGGTGTACGGATGCAGCGGCGCCGCGAACAGCGCGCTTGCCGGCGCGACCTCCATCACCTTGCCGAGATAGAGCACGACGATGCGGTCGGACACGTGGCGCACAACCGCCAGGTCGTGCGCGATGAAAAGATAAGTCAGCGCGAATCGCTGCTGCAGGTCGATCAGCAGATTGATGATCTGCGCCTGGATGTTGACGTCGAGCGCGGAGATCGGTTCGTCGGCGACGATGAACTCGGGACTGACCGCCAGCGCGCGCGCAATCGAGATGCGCTGGCGCTGGCCGCCGGAGAATTCGTGCGGAAAGCGATCGGCCGCCTGTGCCGGCAGGCCGACCACGTCCAGCAGTTCGCGCACGCGCGCCGACGTACTCGAAGAATCCTGCGTCATGCCGTGAAACTGCAGCGGTCCGCCGAGGATTTGGCCGACGGTCATGCGCGGGTTCAATGACGCGTAGGGATCCTGGAAGATCATCTGCAGGCGCCGGCGCAGCGGACGGATAGTCGCTGAATTGGCGTGGGAGATGTCCACGCCGCCATAGGCGATGGTCCCGGCCGTCGGTTCGTGCAGGCGCACGATCAGGCGGCCCAACGTCGACTTGCCGCAACCGGATTCGCCGACCAAGCCCACTGTCTCGCCCTTGAACACGGTCAGGTCGACGCCATCGACCGCATGCAGCACGCGGGGCGCGCCGAAGTAGGACGTCTTGGCCAGCGGGAAGTGCTTCTTGACGTCGCGCATTTCGAGCAGCACTTCGCCGCGCGTGGCGCTGGCCGCGTCGGCGACCGCATAGGAGACGTTGGAACGCGCGGCGGCCCGCGGCTGCTGCGCGGCGGACGCATCGGCAACGACGCCGACGGCCGGCAGCACGCCTCCCGCTTGCGTCACCCAGCATCGCGCGGCGCGGCCCGGCTCGAATTCCTGCAACGCCGGATGCTTGTCGCAGGCATCGATGGCGAACGGACAGCGGGGACGGAAGCGGCAGCCATCGGGCCATTGCGCCGGGTCGGGTGGCGTGCCCTCGATGGTGACCAGTTTTTTCTCGCCCGAGGTGTGGCGATCGAGCCGCGGCACCGCGTTCAACAACGCCCAGGTGTAGGGATGCTTGGGCTCGGCAAGCAGCTTCTCGGCCGGCCCTTCCTCGACCACCTCGCCGGCATACATGACGACGATGCGCGAACAGATGTTGGCGATGACGCCGAGGTCGTGGCTGATCAGGATGATCGCCGTGCCGAAGTCGGCATTCAGTTCGCGCAGCAGGTCGAGGATCTGCGCCTGGATCGTGACGTCGAGCGCCGTGGTCGGCTCATCGGCGATCAGCAGCACAGGTTCGTTGGAGAATCCCATGGCCAGCATCACGCGTTGGCGCATGCCGCCGGAGAACTGGTGTGGATACGAATCGACCGCTCGCTTCGGTGCGTTGATTCCCATGCGTCCGAGCAGGTCGACGGCGCGCGCCAGCGCAGCCTTGGGCGTGAAACGCCCGTGTTCGACCATCGTCTCGACCAGCTGCTTGGCGATCCTCAACACCGGATTGAGCGAAGTCATCGGGTCCTGGAACACCATCGCGACTTCGCCGCCGCGCAACTTGCGCAGCGCACCGCCCTCCAGCGTGAGGATGTCGCGGCCGCGGAACCCGATGTGGCCCGACACGATGCGTCCGGGCTCCTCGATCAGTCGGATGACCGATTTGGCGGTAATGCTCTTGCCGGAGCCCGATTCGCCGACGATGCCGAGTGTCTCGCCGGCATGGACATGGAACGTGACGCCATCCACGGCGCGGACGACGCCATGGTCGGTGAAGAAATGCGTGCGCAGATCCTCGACCGACAATATCGGCTTGACGTCAGCGTCTTCTCCGGCATGGGGATCGAGCCAATCGCGAATTCCATCGCCGACGAAGTTGAAGCCCATCACCACGCTCAGGATGGCGAGGCCCGGGAAAGTCGCGACCCACCACTGCTGCACCAATTCACGGCCCTCCGCGACCATGGCGCCCCACTCCGGTGTCGGCGGCACAACGCCCAATCCAAGGAAGCTCAGCCCCGCGAACACCAGGATGGCGTTGCCGAGGTCGAGCGTGACCATGCACGATCAGCGGGCCCACGGCGTTGGGAACCACGTGGCGAAAGAGAATGTGGCCATGACCGAAGCCCAGCACGTGCGCAGCTTCGACATACTCCTGCGCGCGCTGGACGAGCACCAGGCTTCGCGCAAGGCGCGCGTATTTCGGCCACCACACGATCAGCATCGCGATGATCGTGTTGGTGGTACCGATGCCCAGCGCGGCGGCGATGGCCATGGCCAGGATGATCGGTGGGAAGCACAGCACCAGGTCGGTCAGGCGCATCAGCAGTTCTTCGACGCGGCCACGCGCATACGCGGCAATGGCGCCGAGCACCGTGCCGAACACGGCGCTGACCATAACCACCGAGAATCCGGCGATCAGCGAAATGCGCGAGCCGTAGAACACGCGCGACAGCACGTCGCGGCCGAGCGCATCGGTGCCCAGCCAATGTGCGTGGGACGGCGGCTGTAGGCGGCTCGCGATGTCGACGAACTCCGGGTTGTACGGCGAGATGACAGGCGCCAACAGCGCGACGACGAACCAGAACAGGATTACCGCGCCCCCGGCTAGCGCAAGCGCATATCGCCGCAACCAGCGCCGGCGCGCGCTGGCCGGTAGGGCAACCGTCTGCGCGATCGCGATCGCGGTCATCGCTTGACGGCCCTCGGGTCGAGGAACGCATACGACATGTCGACCAGGAAGTTGATGGCGATGTACACGACGGCAACGATGAAAGTGATCGCCATGATGGCGGGAAAGTCCACCGCGACCGCGCTGCGGAACGTGTAGCGGCCGAGGCCCGGCCACGAGAACACGGTCTCGGTCATTACCGCACCCGTCAGCAGGCTGGCGTAGGCGAGCCCGCCCAGCGTCACGACGGGTATGAGCGCGTTCGGCAACGCATGGCCGAGCACGATCTTCCATTCGGACAGGCCCTTCGCACGCGCCACGCGCACGTAGTCCTGCGACAGCGACTCCAGCATCGACGCGCGCGTCGTGCGCGTGATGAGGCCCAGCGTGGCGGCCGCAAGCACTGTGGCCGGAAGCACGAGATGCGCGGCGGCATCGCGCAGCGTCTCCCAGTCGCCGGCCAGGATGCAGTCGATCAGCAGCATCCCCGTCACCTTCGGCGGCAGAAGGGCGATCGGGTCGACCCGCCCCGGCCGGGCGCGATTTCGAGCCAGCCGTAGAACACCGCGAGCATGATGAACGCCAGCCAGAACGTTGGCGCGGAAACACCGATCAGCGACACGAACCGCGCGACGTGGTCGATCCAGCTGTCGCGCTTGACGGCAGCCAGGATGCCCAGCGGAATGCCGACCAGGATCGACAGCAGGAACGCGATCGTCGCGAGTTCGATCGTCGCCGGGGCGAAATCACGAATGTCGTCCAGCACCGGCCGCTGCGACATGATCGAGATGCCGAAGTCGCCGTGCGCGACGCCCTTGAGAAAAATCCAGTACCGCTCCCACAGCGGCAAGTCGAGGCCCCACTTGGCGCGAAACGCCTTAACGTACTCCGGATTGGAAGCCGCGAGGTCGCCCAGTTGCGCCAACGCCGGGTCACCCGGCGCGGTGTTGGCAATCAGGAAAATGACCAAGGTCGCAAGCAGCACCATGACGAACGCCGTCACGACCCGGTTGGTCAGATATCTCAGCAAACGGAACGTCCCCCTACCGTTCCGCGACTGCTCGCAACTCCCGCGACATCAGACGGGCTTGGTTGCGCCGAGCTCGGCCATCCAGCCCGCCGCCGTGGGTTTGAAGCCGGACACCGACTTGCGCACCGCGATCTGGTACGTCGGCTGTATGAGCACGAACAGGTTGGCCGCGTCCACCATGCCCTCCTGATACTTGCGCCACATGACTGCGGCCTTGGCCAAGTCGCGCTCGGCGGACGCGTCATTCACAAGCTTCATCATCTCTTCCGGCGGCGTCCAGTGGACGCGCTTGGCGACGCGGTTTACCGTGGCCGAAGCCCACAACTGGTTCTCGACCGCGGGAGGATTCCAGAACGTCAGCACCGATTGCAGCTTGCCCTGGTTGAACAGCGTGCGCAGGTTGACCTGGTCGATAGGATTCAGGTTCGCCTTGATGCCAACGCGCGCCAGGTCGCCCTGCAATTTCTGCGCGAGGTTCTGGTACGAGACACCGGCAATCGCGTTGTTCGCGTATGTGAGCTCAAACGCGAAGCCGTCGGGATTGCCGGCCTCCGCGAGCAGCTTCTTGGCCTTGGCCAGGTCCTGCTGGAAGCCGATCTGCTTGGTCGTCTCCGCCGTGGAGCCGTTGACGCCGACCGGAAGGAAGCTCGCCGGCCGCACCGCCGAACCGCCGATCAGCGAGTTGATGATGCCGTCGTAGTCGATCGCTGCACCAATCGCGTGGCGGTTCTGCTTTTTCGCCAGCGCCGGATTCGCTTCCGCATTCGCGGCCACCGCCATGTAGATGAAGTCGAGGCTCGGCGTGCCGATGATCTCGATCTGCGGGTCGCCCTTGAGCGTGGCGATCTGCTCGGGGATCAGGTTGAAGGCGATGTCGATGTCGCCGCGCTTCAGTGCAAGCAGCTGCGCTGCGCTCTCGCTCATGTGCCGGATCACCACGCGCTCGTAGCCAGGCTTCTCGCCGCGGAAGTTCGGGTTGCGTGCAAGCTGGATCTGTTGGTTGCGCTCCCAGGCCGTGAAGGTCCACGGGGCGGAACCGCCGGAATTGCCGTTGAGCCATGGCGTGGCCTTGTCGGCCTCCTTGGCGTCGCCAGCCGCGGTGCCGCCCTGCGACGTCAGCAGCTTCGAGTCCATGATCGAGAAGCTGGGTGCGGCCAGGATCGTAAGGAGCGGCTGGGTCGGGTCCTTCATCACGATGTCGATCGTGTCGGGACTGACTATCTCGACCTTGTCCACGTGCGCGATGTACTGCGCCGGCTGGTCCTTGAGATTGATGACGCGCTCGATCGACCACTTGATGTCTTCGGCGGTGACGGGATTGCCGCTGGCGAACTTGGCGCCTTTCAGCAACTTGAACCGGAGGGCCTTGCCGTCGGGCCGATATTCCCAGCTGGTCGCGAGATTCGGTTTGAGGTTGATGTAGTCGCCCGGGGTCATCGTGACCAGCGTGTCGTAGGCGTTGTGGACCGTCATCGGCGACGAATACTGCGCGAGGCGCGCCGGGTCGAACGTGATGCTGTCGCCGATATCGAGGCCGATCAGGAGCGCATTCTTGCGGCCCTGCGCGTGGGCAAAGCCGGGGAACGCGGCGAGTCCGGTCACGCCCATGGCGGTCGCGCCCAGCGCCTGGATGAATTGACGGCGGTTGAGTTGCCGATACTTGCTGGTCATGGTGTTGCCTCCTTGGTTGTTCTCGCCGGGATTGGTTCCCATGTCGATCTGCTGGCTTGTGAAACAGTGGTTCGTAAAATACGTTCTCGCTTCTGCAAGCTGCGGGGCAGTTACCGACGCGATGTCAGAAACGAGGGGACTGCGGAAGTGGACACTGTTTGGTCTCCGTGATCAAGTGCGGCGCGTCGTCTTCCGGACGGGCTTCGCGGCGGGCGGCGGCGGAAAACCGTGCGGGTACTTCGCGTACGCCGGCTCGAGGTCCGAGATCGTTCCCGCCAGCAGATTGCGCATCGCCTGCTCGGCTTCGGCAGGATTGCGCCGCCGAATGGCGACTACGACCGCCCGATGCTCGCCCAGCGAATGCTCGTGGCTGCGTTCCCGTCCCACACTCGCAATCCGGACGCACGCGAGCAATGCCGTGCGTATCGCGGCGGCGAAGCGTATCAGCATTGCGTTGCCGGTCGCGGTGATGATGAGCTCGTGCAGCGCAAGGTCGTGCTCGCAGCACGCTTCCATGTCGTGCGGCGTCGACCTCTCCATTCCCTTGTACGCGGCTTCGATGGCCGCGATCTGCTCGGGCGATGCGCGCGCGGCGGCCAGTCGCGCGGCATTGGGCTCGACGATCAAACGTACGTCGAGGAGGTCCTGGAAAAACACCGGATCGGGCGGAGCCACCGACATCCAGCGCAGCACGCTCTCATCGAGAACATTCCATTGACCGCGTTCGTTGACGGTCGTCCCGCGGCGCGTGCGTCCCTCGACGAGACCTTTCTGGGCGAGCGCGCGCAGGCCCTCCCGCAGCGAAGGTCTGCTGATGCCGAGCTGCGTCGACAGTTCGGCCTCGGTCGGCAGCAGCGCGCCGGGCGCCAAGTCGCCGGACACGATCCGGAAGCCGAGCAGGTCGACCACCTGCGCCGACTTGAGAAGCCGGGCACGCGGCGTCGCCGATGCCGGCGTCCGGCGAGACTTGTACGGGGCGAGCGGGGTGGGTTTGACGTTCATAGGCGCGGGCAATTTAATGTCCGACACAATGCCATTAAAGTCGGACATAAACAAGGCCTCCACGACCAACAATCGGCGAGCGCGTCTATAATCGCCTCACCAAGGTGGCCTGACATTTGTCACGGCGATCGCAGGCCGAGCGCAACTGAGTTGCGAATACGAGGAGGGTCTTATTAGAGATACGTCGACAGCACGAGATGGCCTACTGGATCCCCGAGCACCAGCGGCAGGCCCCGATGAAATCGGTACCCGGGCCAAGACCGGCGCGGACGGAACCGGGATGATTCGCCTGGAACGCATTCGCCTGTCCGATGGTCCCGGCGAAAATCGCCTGGAAGCCGGCCTCACGACATCGATGTATCTCGGGGACAAGTGGGAGCACCTGTTCGCGCTCGGCGAATCCCGGCTGCGCGCCTACGGCGACAAGCCCCTCGCCGGCGGCCGCCACTGGCTCGAAGTTCCACGCGAAAGCTTATGGGTGTTCTGATGAACCAAGCCACGTTCCCGGCCACGGCCGACCTCATCGACGCGCATCCCGATACGCCATCGTGCGCGTTGCCGTTCCGCAGCTTCGGCCAGCGCCGGCGCTTCGCGGGCCGCATCCGCACGGTCAAGTCCTACCAGGACAACGTGCTGCTGAAGGAACTGCTCAGCAAGCCCTCGCAGGGCGACGTGCTGGTGGTCGACGGCGGCGGGTCGCTTGCGTGCGCGCTGATCGGCGACATGATCGCGATACTGGGAATGAACAGCGGCTGGGCAGGCGCGGTCGTGCATGGCGCCATCCGCGATTCGGTGGCCATCGATGCGCTCGATTTCGGCATCAAGGCGCTCGGCACCAATCCGCGCAAGAGCACCAAGAATGGCGACGGACTGGTGGATGTTCCCGTCAATTTCGGCGGCGTGAACTTCGTGCCAGGGCATTGGCTCTACAGCGACGAGGACGGCATCCTGGTTTCGGCGACGCCGTTGGCCGCGTAGTCCGCAGCCGCGACCTCCGCGGGCCGGCGCTCAATCGAATCCGGCGGCGCGAAAGCGCTCCCGACCTTGCTTGCCGTCAGCGCCTCGACCAGTTGCCGCGCGGCCTGATTGGCGGGGTCGGGCGTCCATGCGACGTAGGTCGTCGCCAATTGCAGCGCGTCCGGCAGCGGGCCGACCAGCGTGCCGGCGTCCACGTGCAATATTTCGCTCACCTGCGTGATGCCAAGCTCGGCTTCGCCGCGCGCCACTTTCTGCACGACGTCCAGTCCGTTCGCCGCGAGAATGGTCTTGCCGGCAAGGACGCCGCGCAGGTCGAGCTGGTCGACGATGCGGGAGAAGTGAATGCCGGTCGTTGCGCCGCGCGCCGGGTCGCCGTAGGTGATCGACTCGGCGCGCACCAGCGCGTCGCGGAAGCGGACCACGCTCGACAGGTCGGGACGTGGCGCGCCCTTGCGCGCCGCCACGCCGATGCGGACGGTGCCCAGGTCGCTCACGGCCGCAGCGTCCGCGGGGTTGGCACTCGTCCTGGCGGCGATGCGGCCGCTGCTGCTGATGACGATGTCCGGATGCGCGCCGGCCGAAAGCTTCTCATCCACCTGCCCGGCCGTCGCGAATTCGAACGTGACGCGGTGGCCGGTTTCGCGCATGAATTGTTCGGCCACTTCCGTCACGGGGACTTGCACCGCGGCGGCGCTCAACACCCGGAGGTCGGCAGCCCCGGCACCGGCCGCCCAGCAGGACACCAGAACCCCCAGCGCGATGGCCGCCCGGCGCATGTCCTTCGCCGCGCTAGGTTCGCTGCATCGGCAGGTTCAGGCCGCTTGGCCTTCGCCACCTCGACGGCTTTTGCATAGCCGGCATCGGCATGTCGCATCACGCCCGTCGCAGGATCGTTCCACAGCACGCGTTCGATGCGCTTCGCCGCGGCATCCGGTGCCGTCGCAGACGATCACCACGCCCGCGTGCTGCGAATAGCCCATGCCCACGCCGCCGCCGTGATGCAGCGATACCCACGTCGCGCCGCCCGCGGTGTTCAGGAGCGCGTTGAGCAGCGGCCAGTCGGACACCGCGTCCGAGCCATCCAGCATCGCCTCGGTTTCGCGGTTGGGACTCGCGACGCTGCCGGTGTCGAGGTGATCGCGGCCGATCACGATCGGCGCCTTCAATTCGCCACTCGCCACCATCGCGTTGAACGCCAGTCCCGCGCGATGGCGCTCGCCCAAACCCGAGCCAGCAAATGCGCGCCGGCAGTCCCTGGAACGCGATGCGCTCGCGCGCCATGTCGAGCCAGCGATGCAAGTGCGCGTCGCCGGGAAAGAGTTCCTTGACCTTGCGGTCCGTCTTGTAGATGTCCTCGGGATCGCCGGACAGCGCGACCCAGCGAAACGGCCCCTTGCCTTCGCAGAACAGCGGCCGGATGTACGCCGGGCACGAAACCGGGAAAGTCGAACGCATTGGCGAGGCCTTCGTCGTGCGCGACCTGCCGGATGTTGTTGCCGTAGTCGAACGTCGGGATGCCCTGCGCGTGGAAGGCGAGCATCGCGGCGACGTGCGCCTTGCACGACGCTTGGCCGCGGCGACCAACGCCGCGTGCTGCGACGGATCGCGCTGCGCGGACGTGCCACTGTGCGACCGTCCAGCCTGCGGGCAGGTAGCCGTTGACGAGATCGTGCGCGGACGTCTGGTCCGTCACCATGTGCGGCCTGACGCTGCGCCTGACCAGTTCCGGCAGAATCTCGGCCGCGTTGCCGACCAGACCAACGCTCACCGGGTTTCTTCGCCGCGCAGGCATCGTTGATGATCGCGAGCGCGTCGTCGAGATTCTTCGCCTGCTTGTCGAGATAGCGCGTGCGCAGCCGCATGTCGATGCGCGACGGCTGGCACTCGATCGCGAGCATCGACGCCCCCGCCATCGTCGCGGCCAGCGGCTGCGCGCCGCCCATGCCGCCCAGACCCGCGGTCAGAATCCACTTGTCCGCGAGGTCGCCGCCGAAATGCTGGCGACCGGCCTCGGCGAATGTCTCGTAGGTGCCCTGCACGATGCCCTGGCTGCCGATGTAGATCCACGACCCGGCCGTCATCTGGCCGTACATCATGAGGCCCTTGCGGTCGAGTTCGTTGAAGTGCTCCCACGTCGCCCACTTGGGCACCAGGTTCGAGTTGGCGATCAAGACACGCGGAGCGTCGGCGTGCGTCTTGAATACGCCCACCGGCTTGCCCGACTGGATAAGCAGCGACTCGTCGTCGTTCAGGTCGCGCAGCGCCGCGACGATGGCGTCGAAGCACTCCCAGTTGCGCGCGGCGCGGCCGATGCCGCCATAGACGACCAGCTCCTGCGGATTCTCGGCGACGTCCGGGTCGAGGTTGTTCATCAGCATCCGCAGCGGCGCCTCGGTGAGCCAGCTCTTCGCGGTGCATTCGGTGCCGCGCGGCGCACGGATAGTCCGCTCGGCGCGGCGCGTGCCTTGCGCGGCTGCGAGGGTTTTCGGGTCGTCACGATGCATGATGAACCTCCGCTTTAGTTTCCTCGTGCGTGTGCTTGTGTTTGTGCCGACGCCTCCACACGGGCGTCGATCTTTGCGATCCAGCGCGCCTTGTCGCCTTCCGGCAGGAAGGATGCGGCGAACGAATTGCGGGCAAGCTTCGCGATGTCGTCGCGGGTCAGTCCCAGTGCCTGCTGCGCGGCGACATAATTGGCGACAATGTAGCCACCAAAATAGGCCGGGTCATCGGAATTGATCGTGACACGGAGCCCGCGGTCGAGCAGGCGCTTCAAGTTGTGCTGCTCCATGCGAGGAAACACGGCCAGCTTGACGTTTGACAGCGGGCACACGGTCAGCGGAACGTGCTCGTCGGCGAGCCGCCGGCATAATGCGTCGTCGCTCTCGCAGCGCACGCCATGATCGATGCGCTCGACATGCAACAGGTCGAGCGCCTCCCATATATAGGCGGGCGGGCCCTCTTCGCCCGCGTGCGCCACCGCGCGAAGACCAGCCGCGCGCGCCGCCGCGAAGACTTCCACAAATTTGGACGGCGGGTGCCCGACCTCCGACGAATCGAGCCCGACGCCGTGGATGGCCGACTTGTGCGGCAGCGCCTCCTGCAGCGTGCGCATCGCGTCGTCGGCTGACAGGTGACGCAGGAAGCAGAGAATCAACCTGCTGGTGATGCCCAATTCGCGCTCACCCTGCGCCAGCGCGCGCCCGATGCCGGCCATCACCGTGCCAAACGGAACGCCACGCTGGGTGTGCGTCTGCGGATCAAAGAAGATCTCCGCATGCACCACGCCGTCGGCGTGCGCGCGCCGAAGATAAGCCCACGTCATGGCATGAAAATCGTCTTCGTCGCGCAGCACGTCCGCACCTGCGTAGTAGATATCCAGGAACGACTGCAAGTTGTGGAAATCGTAGGCGCGGCGCAGCGCCTCGACGGATGGATAAGGCAGCGCGACGCCATGCTTCGCGGCCAGCGCAAACACCAGTTCGGGTTCGAGCGAACCCTCGATGTGGATATGCAGTTCCGCCTTGGGCAGGCCGCGGATGAAGCTTTCCATCGTCGCGCTTTCCGTCGTCATCGCCACGTTATCCCGCGTCGAACAGCGGTCCGACGAAAGCAAGGAAGTCGCCCGACTCGACGCGCCGACGCATGGCCGCGAGGTCGGGCGCGAACGCGCGGTCGAGTTTCCAGAACGCCGCTTCGGCTCGCACGATGGCGCAGGCTTCGGCCAGTCTCGGAGAAGTCTTGAGCGGCGCGCGGAACTCGATGCCCTGCGCCGCCGCGAGCAGTTCGACCGCCACGATGGCGGATGTGTTGCCCGCCATCGGCGTTAGTCGCCGCGCCGCGAACGTCGCCATGCTGACATGATCCTCCTGGTTGGCCGACGTGGGCAGCGAATCGACGGATGCCGGATGCGCCAACGACTTGTTTTCCGACGCCAGTGCGGCGGCGGTGACCTGCGCGATCATGAAGCCCGAATTCACCCCGCCATCCTCGACCAGGAAAGGCGGCAGTTCCGAGAGATTGGCGTCCATCAGCAGCGCGATGCGGCGCTCCGACAATGCTCCGGTTTCCGCGAGCACCAGCGCCAGGTTGTCGGCCGCGAACGCGACGGGTTCGGCGTGGAAATTGCCGCCCGACAGGATCTCGCCGGTGTCCGCGAACACCAGCGGGTTGTCGGACACGGCATTCGCTTCGGCGAGGAGGATGCCGGCCACGTGCCGCCACTGGTCGAGGCAAGCCCCCATCACCTGCGGCTGGCAACGCAGGCTGTACGGATCCTGCACGCGACCGCAGTCAAGGTGCGATGCGCGGATCGCGCTTCCGGCCAGCAGGTCCCTGTAGACGGCCGCTGCGTCGATCTGTCCGCGATGCCTGCGCACCGCATGGATGCGCGCGTCGAACGGCGTGTCACTACCCAGGCATGCGTCGACCGTCATTGCGCCCGCGACGAACGCGGCGGACATGGCGCGCTCCGCGGCAAACAGTCCGGAGAGCGCCAGCGCGGTCGACACCTGCGTGCCGTTGAGCAGCGCCAATCCCTCCTTGGGCGCCAGGTCGATCGCCCGCAATCCGGCCAGCGCAAGCGCCTGCGCGCCGGGCACGATGTCGCCATTGATGCGCGCTTCGCCTTCGCCGATCAGCACGGCCGAAAGATGCGCGAGCGGAGCCAGATCACCCGATGCGCCGACCGATCCCTGTCCCGGAATGCACGGCACGATGCCGGCATTGTTGATGGCGACGAGCAGTTCGATCACATCCCAGCGGATGCCCGAGTGACCGCAGGCCAGCGATGTGGCTTTGAGGGCAATGACCAGGCGCACTACGGCATCATCGAGCAACGCTCCCGTGCCGGCACTATGCGAGCGTACCAGCGCGCGCTGCAATTCGCTCAGCCGCGCGCTGTCGATGCGGGTGCGCGCGAGCAGGCCGAAGCCGGTATTGACGCCGTAAACCGTGCGCCCCTCCTGAATGACGCGAGCGACAGTCGCGGCGGCGGCGTCGACCGCCGACTTGGCGGCTGGATCGACTGCAAGCGTGGCTCGCTCGGACCAGGCGCGCCGCAGATCGGGCAACGTCAGGCGTCCGGGACGCAACTGTAGTGGGGGCATAGAGGGGGTCCGGTTCTGGCGGACCCGGGGCGTTGAACAGGGAAGCGCGATTCTAACGCCGTACGTCGCGGGCAAACCGGCGAGACTCGCGGAATCCTACCGAACCACCCTTGGCCTCGCTTTCGCCGCCACGTCGTCCGCGCACTTCAGGTTTTCCGGCGAACCCAGCGGGAAACCGGCGACGGCGCAATCGCGCCTGAATCCAAGCATGCGCGCTTCGGCCTGCGCCTCGGGCGACGTCCCGCGCGCCGTGCACTGGAATTCCATCGTCGAAATGTAGCGCGCCGGCATGTCGTTGTTCATGCGCGCCGGCGAATACACCGGCGCCTTGTCCATATTCCCGCAGAACTTGCTGGCCTGGTTGATCGCCACGCGGGTGGCTCCAGATTCGGTGCTGTCGGTGGTCGTCACCCGCCACGCGTTTTCGCCGATTTTAACCAGGTCGCCGCCGGTGGCACAACCGTACAGGAATGCCACGACAAGTAAGGGATGAATTTTCATTGAGTTGTGCTTCGAAAGTGTTGGTCGAGGACGGATCAGGCGACAACTAGATGGCGCGGACTCCCCCGCCAGAAGAGCTCGATGTTCTCGGTCAGTTGGTCGGCCAGCCCTTGTATCGCTTCTCGGCTGGCCCAGGCCACGTGCGGCGTAAGAATGAAGTTCGGCCGGTCGAGAAGCCGCATGAACGGATGATCTGGAGGCGGAGGCTCCTTGGTCACGACATCGAACGCCGCGCCGCCAATGGAACCTTCCGTCAATGCCTCGGCCAGGGCACTCTCGTCGACAAGCCCGCCCCGCGCCGTATTGATGATGAGCGGTTTGCGTTCCATCCGCGCAAATTCCGGCGCGGCGATCATGTTGCGGGTCGCGGGCAGCAATGGGCAATGCAGCGTGATGATGTCGCTGATTCGCAGAACCTCCTCGAACGGCGTGTAAAGCGGGCCCATCCCGGCCACGCCCTTGTACGATGAGAAGAGCACGCGCATGCCGAGCGAACGGCCGATCGTCGCGACCGATTGACCCAGAGCGCCGTCGCCGATGATTCCCAGCGTTGCTCCCGCAAGGTCGTTGATCGGATAGTCGAAGTAGCAGAACTGTCCGGACCGCTGCCAGACGCCGGCAGCAACCGATTGCCGGTAGGCCACGATGCTCCGACGCAGCGCGAAAATCAGCGCGAACGTATGTTCCGGAACAGTGTTGACGGCATAGTTGCGGATGTTCGACACGGAAACGCCGCTGGCGGCGCACGCCGGGAGGTCGATGTTGTCGTAGCCGGTCGCGGCGACCGCGATCATCCGCAATCGTGTCGCCGAAGCAATGGCGGCGCCACGCACCGGTACCTTGTTCGTGATTACGATTTCGGCGTCGGCGATGCGGTCGGCCACCTGCGCCGGCGGCGTTTCATCGAAAGTGACGAGTTCGTGCGCGAAAGCGGGCGGCCGCAGGTTAATCTCCGCGGGCAGTGTGCCTCGATCCAGAAAGACAATTCGCGCCGGCTTCTCCATGGGCATCCGGGATATTGTATGCCCGGTCAACGAATCGTCGGCGCCGGCGCGTGGCTCATCAGCACCGAGCTTGCAACGACCGGTTACGACCCACTGCAGCCACACGCGCCGCTTCGAAGCGGTCGTCCTATGGAAGCCGCCGTTCAGATCGCGGCAAATGGGGCTCCTTGCTGTCGCGGCAGGATGTCCTCCCGCTAAGAGCCCCGATGCGCACCGAGGCGTTGGCAGGCGCCTCCGGGGCGCCCGCCTGACCGCGGAAAGTCAGCGAGGCTTGTAGTTGAACTTCTGGCCGGCGATGGCCGCTTCGTACATTAGGCCGCCCTTGATAATCGTGAAAGTCGCCATGCCCTTGTGGTACTCGCCCGCGGTAGTCGCGTCATGCTTGGTGGCGCTGGCCCCGGCGGATGCGCCCGTCGAGCTCGCCTTGGCCTCCGCGGCGAGGGTAATCGCCACGGCCGAGGCATCCGCCCCGAACTCGAAGTTGCCGCTCGTGAATTCCTTGTAGGAACGCTCGTCCTGGAAGAAGATGATCTCGCTGTAGCCCTGCCCGCCGAGCTGGAAGCCGATCGACAATTGCGTCATCGACGTGTCGCCGACGTGTTTACCCTTGGCGTAGACGCATCCCTTGCCGTACGCGCCACCGATACCGACGCCTCCCTTGCCGATGGTGGGAAAGACGGCGTATCCGTACGCGGTCTTGAACAACTGACCGCTCTGCCCGGCCTTCTTGAAGAGGTTGGCCGTGTCGCTGCACGAGTCGGCCCAGGCCGATGACACGGGTAACGCGAACAGCGCGAATGCAAGAATCCCTATCAGGCGTTTAAGCACGTTTTTCTCCTCGATCAATTGATGCTTGATCCAAAAAAATCTACGAGAGTGGTTACCGCGGGCTTTGAGCCAGACCAGGATGGTCCCCGCGCCCGTCGGCGCCCACAACGCCTGGACGCTATTTAATTATGCGCCCAGTGGCAAACTTGGCATATGACCGCCGTCAACGACATTTGGAGAAGAACGCACCGTCTTGACCGCGAGATTACGCGGCAGACCGACGAGAGCAGCGCTACCGCCGCGGACGTAATCTTGCCGCGGATGTCCGGTCTCGGCAGATTCCGGTGTGGCGCCTAAGAGACTGGTATTGGCCGGAAGCAGACGGGTTCCGGCGACCGCTTCCGACCCTTCTCAGCCGTTGGGTCTTCTCTAAAGCAGACGAATCTGGTTAACCAGCGAGCGCAAGGAACCGGTGAGCAATGCGCAATGATTCGTCACTTTATCAACTCAGACTGCACCCGTAGCGATTGCGGGAACGGGATCGTGAGGCCGAGCGCCTTCGCTGTCTTGAGGTTGATCACCAGCTACTGCTCGAGTCACGGTCGCGAAGGCCGCGGCGTGTCGTCTATCACGGAAGGTTGATGAACTGGCCGTAGAACTGGCGAGCGTAGACCGTATCGAGCCGCGTATTCGACTCCGTGGCGCGGCATAGGATGTCGCCGATACTCGTGATCGAAATCACCGTATGCGTTCCCGCGATGTACTGCGGGGAGCCCGAATCGCCGAAGCACGTGCCACCGCCTCCCGTGGCGACATAGTTTTCGTTGTACTTCACCCACGACTTGGTGAGCCCCTTGATGTTGGTGCTGACCGCGCGACGAACGCCGTCGTACGTAGCGGTCGGGCCGTGTGGCTGGTTGAATATCGGAACCACGCCGTACCCCACCGACTCGACATCGAGCTGCTTGATCGCGCCGGCATGGGTCAGCGCCTCCAGATATCCCGCCGTCGGCAGCGTTACCGGCTGGATCCCGACGACGGAACCCGCGGGCAACAAAACGATCCCGAAGTCGAACCAGTTGCCGATATCGTGGCCGAAGCTCGGGTCGAAATAGAAGACCACCGACGCGATGACGCCGACTGGACCATACGGGTCGAAGGCCTTCGTGTCGAACGAGACATACATCTGGGTTATGTCATTGGCCACCGCGTATGCGACACAATGTCCGGCGGTCATAAATGCGTCGTTGGCGCCGTCCTTGGTTCGCCCGACGTACGATCCCGAACACAAGAGTTCGTCGCCAGTGATCGTGCCATCGCCATCGAAGTCGATATAGAGAGCTCCTACGGCGGGATGGCCGTTGCCATCCGGCACACCGTTGGAAATCGCCCAAGCCACAGAAGGGGCGAAAGGCCGACAACGAGGAAGAGTAGCGGACGTACGAGCATGCGAAACATAGAACCTCCCCAATCATTATTGTCGCCACGTTTGCGCGCTTCAAACGCAAGTCCCTGGCGTGGCGCAATGCGCCTATCTGTCGCGGTTGGCTACCAAAAGCTCAGCGGTTACAAGTTGCCGCCTCGTTAACCCGTGTACGCTTGTTCTCTCGGAAACACAATCAAATAGTTGGGGTCGGTCATCTCTGAGCTGCCGCAGTCGCCAACCCGCAAGTAGGTAATTTCTCTGCGCGCATCCAAATGAGCCGCCCTTTTGTGACTCTCAGTGTTGCCCGCCTGTGGTGTACGTCGGTTCACTCCGCCCCCAGTTCCCGACGGAACAGAACCAAGATCAACGACCGCTTGAAGCAATTTGGGCGGCGACGCCGACCGGCTGGTGTTGG
>CAWAKN010000021.1:0-23088 GCA_963782625.1 uncultured beta proteobacterium
GCCTGGCGCGTCAGTCGGCGAGCGCGATGGGTGGAAGCTGCGCCGCCGCGTCGCGGCGCTTGATGTGTCCGGCCCCGCTGATGCTCTCATGCACTACGGGGTCGCCGATGTATTCGACCATCCCGGCGCCGGAGATATCGGCAGAGAGCTTCTTGCGTGCGTTGACAATGACCTTCCCGGCACCGCTGACATCCACCTTGGCATTGTCGCTGACCAGCTTTCCGGCCTGATAGTTGGCCGCGCCGGAAACCGAAATGTTCTGGTCGGTAACCTGCCCGCCGAGTTCAGCCTTCAGCGCGCCGGACGCGTCTATCGATAACGTGGTCGCGCGGAGGTCGTCGATCAGTATCGTGGTGCCGCCGGAGCCGTCGATGCTCAGCGCCGGAACCCGAATTTCCCTCGCCTGGATCCGGACGCCACCCGTCACGTCGATGCTCTCCAGATCCTTGAAGTTGATGGTGAGTGTGGTCGCACCGCCGGGCCCGCGGCCGAACACGTTGCCCCACCAGCGCCCGCCGTCCTCGGACTTGATGAACAGCGTCTCCTTCTGCACCTTGATCTTGACCTTGGCATCGGCGTGCTGGGGCACGCTGGCGACCAGCGGCCCATTCGTGCCCTGGACCAGGATGATGTTGGCCACGCCGGATACCTCGATGCGCTTGAACGGCGCCAGCGGGGTCGTCTCGGTCTGGGCTTCGTCCCGCTTTTCGGGGCTCTGGGCCAGCGCAATGCCGGTGAGGCAGGCGGCGATGACCACGGACAGCAGGATAACGAACGGCAGGGAAAGGCGGCGCATGGCGATCTCGGGTATCGGGTTGACCGAAGGTTAGATGCGCCGAACCGGTTTCGCGGATTCGCTAGCGCGGCGGCGTCACCGGGGCCAGTTGCGCCAGATAGCGGCGGGCGTTGGCGACGTAGCCGGCGGCAATGGCGCGGAGGCCCGCGACTTCCTCGTCCGTCAGCGTGCGCACCACCTTGCCCGGCGTCCCCATGACCAGGGAGCGGTCCGGAATCACCTTGCCTTCGGGAATCAGGGCGCAGGCGCCGATCAGGCACTCGCGCCCAACGACGGCATGATTCAGGACGACCGCTTTTATGCCGACGAGCGACCCTTCGCCGATCGTGCACCCGTGCAGCATGACCTGGTGCCCGACCGTGACGTTCGACCCGAGGGTGAGCGGGACGCCATCATCGGTGTGCAGCACCGAACCATCCTGGACGTTGGAGCCCGCGCCGATGATGATCGGATCGTTGTCGCCCCGGATCACCGTCTTGAACCAGACCGACGCTTCATGCTCGAGCACGACGCGGCCGATGAGCGTTGCGTCGGGCGCCACGTAGTGGTTCATGCCGCGAAATTCGACGCAACGATCTCCCAGCGTGTAGAGCATAGGTGTCCTTTGGCGGCTATGATATCGTGATTTTTCCGCTGTCTCATTCCACGAAAGCCGAATCATGAGCTTCGACCGCGTTCCGGCCGGCAAGGACGTCCCCAACGACTGCAACGTCGTGATCGAAATACCCATGCGCGCGGATCCGATCAAGTACGAAGTGGACAAGGAGACCGGCGCGGTTTTCGTCGACCGCTTCATGTCGACCGCCATGCATTACCCGACCAACTACGGCTACATCCCGCATACGCTGTCCGACGACGGGGACCCGTGCGATGTGCTGGTGCTGTCGCCGGTGCCGCTCATCACCGGCGTCGTGGTGCGCTGCCGGCCGATCGGCATGCTGAAGCTGGACGACGAGGCGGGCGGCGATGCCAAGATCCTCGCGGTGCCCATCGACAAGCTGTCGTCGCTCTACCGGAACGTGCAGTCGCCGCGCGACCTGCCGGAAATCACGACGCGGCAGATCGCGCATTTCTTCGAGCACTACAAGGATCTCGAGCCGGGCAAGTGGGTGCGCGTCGGCATCTGGGTCGACGCCGTCGAGGCCAAGCAGGAGATCATCGACGGCGTGGCGCGCTACAAAGCGTCCCTCAAGCCCAAGAAGCCGCGATAGCGCCGTGGCCGCGGGTGGACTCGACGTGCCCTTCAGGGTGACCCGGGGCGCCGATGAAATCGACACGTCGCGCGAACGGCTGGACGTGGCGGCCATTCACGGCTTCCTGACCAACAGCTACTGGGCGCCCGGCATTCCGCGCGCGACAGTCGAACGCGCCATCGAAGGCTCCCTCAATTTCGGGTTGTACCGCGATGTGCATGGCAAGAGCCTGCAGATCGGTTTCGCACGCGTCGTCACCGACGGCGCCACGTTCGCCTACATTGCCGACGTCTTCGTGCTGCCGGACTTCCGCGGCGCGGGCCTCGCCGCCTGGCTCGTCACCACCGCGCTGACGCATCCGGTGCTGCAGGGCATGCGCCGCGTGCTGCTGGCGACGAAGGACGCGCACGCCGTCTACGCGCGCTGCGGTTTCGCGCCGCTGGCGCGGCCGGAGCGCTTCATGGAAATCAACCGCCCCGACATCTACCTCGCCGGAAGTGGCTGATCCGGCGCCGTCCCGCCCGCAGGGGGCGGCGTTCTTCCCAGCGCTTTTCGTCCTGCTGTGGAGCACCGGGTTCATCGCGGCGAAATACGGCCTGCCGTATGCGCCGCCGTTCGCGTTCCTGTTCTATCGTTTCGTGTTGGTAGCTCTGCTGATGCTGGCGGTGGCGCTGGCCACGCGCGCGCCGTGGCCGCGCATGCGGTCTGACTACGTTCATGTCGCGATCGCGGCGCTGCTGGTCCACGGCACCTATCTGGGCGGCGTATTCATCGCGCTCGATACAGGCATGCCGGCCGGCACCAGCGCGATGCTTGTTGGATTGCAGCCGATTCTCACGGTATTCCTGGCCTTCCTGTGGCTGCGCGAGCGGGTCGTGCCGAGGCAGTGGGCGGGATTGTTGCTGGGCCTGGCGGGCGTGTACCTGGTCATCCGGCACAAGGTGGACTTCGGCGGCGGGCACAACGGGCTCCTGCCATCGGCGATCGCGCTGCTCGGCATCAGCATCGGCACGCTGTACCAGAAGCGCCACGCCAACCACGTCGACCTGCGCAGCGGCGCGGTGATCCAGTTCGCGACGTGCGCGCTCGTCTACGCGCCGCTGGCGCTGCTGCTCGACACGCGCGCGGTGCAGTGGGTGCCGCCATTCGTGTTCGCGCTTGGTTGGTCGGTCGTCGTGTTATCGGTGGGCGCCATCAGCCTGCTGTACTGGCTGTTGCGGCACGGCGCCGCGTCCGGCGTCGCGCGCCTTTTCTATCTTGTGCCACCGGTGACGGCGGTCGAGTCCTGGCTGCTGTTCGGCGAGACGCTCGATGCGCTGGCCGTTGCCGGCATGGCGATGATCGCGACCGGCGTGATGCTCGCGCGGCCACGCAGCTAGGGCGGCTCCTGCCAGCCTGCTGTTAACATGCGGGTAACACGAAGGAGGCAAGGTGGTGCGCTTGCTTGCGGCGCCTCTGATCAGGAGTGGGCGATGGCGTATTGGCGTTGGCAGCGCAGTCCGTTACGCTTGTCTTGTCTGCGCCTGCAGACGGAGTTTCGCCATGGGTCCACGTAATCCGCTGGTCGAGCACATGATCCGTGAACGCATGGCGACTGCGTTGGCGCTCCTGATCATCGGACTCGCTGGGTGCGCCTTGGAGCCTACCCCGAAGGCCAGCCTTGCGCCGGCGAACGCTGCGCCGTACGTCGGTGTATTCACCGGTGAATACGTGGACGGAAAGCCGCTTTATCGTTTTCCGGCCATTGAAATCGTGGGTTCGCGGAGCAGTGTCGGACCAAGCTCCTGAGCCGGGCTACGCATCACGCACGATGCGCGTCCCGGCGATGCGATCGTGCAGGAACTGGCGGTCAGGGTCCATCGCGGCCCACAGGAAATTGATTCCCGCGAGTCCAAGCGCGAGCACGCCCAAGCCCCGCTCCCGCAATAGCGCGTAACCGAGGGCGGCCAGCAAAGGTCCGATCCAGGCGGCGAGGTAGCGCAACAGTGCGGCCCTCGCGCTCGGCGGTCGGCCGTCGGAGTCCGCGATGCGCATCCGCCACGTCTTCATCGGCAGCGTGCGGCGCCCTCCCGTCCAGCACCACACATAGTAGAGCGCGATCACCGAGAACAGGATGCAGAACAGTGCGACGCGCGCGGGCACCGGAGGCACGGTCAAACGCGTGGCGTTCGCGGCCGTGCCTGGCGACACCAGCGGCAACGTGACGAATCCGGTCATGAACGCCAGCGCGGTCGCCAGCAGCCCTTCATAAAGCGCGGCGCCAAGCCGGGGCAGCAGTCCGGCGCGCCGAGGTGCGATCGGCGCTGCGGGCGCCGATTCGGTCAAGGGCGAACGCCTGACGGGGCGGGGGCCGAATGCGGTGGTGGCGGCGGCGGTGGGAGCGTGGCGGTGCCCGGCGCGGCTGCGGCGGGACGGCTTGCCGGGGCGGCCGGCTTTGCGGCGAGCTCGCGCTTGGTCTCCGGCGGCAGGCTCTGGTAGGCCTGCCAGCGCTCCCGCACTTCCGCCTTCTTCTCGGGAGGCAATTCCTTGATCGACTTGTACTGCTCCCGCGCAACTGCCCGCTCCTGCGGCGACAGCTTCGCCCAGGATTGCATTTGCTGGTGCACGCGTTGCTGCTCGTCCGGGGCCATCGTGGGGTAGCGCTGGGCCAGGCCGCGCCATTTCTGCTTGTTCTGCGGCTGGAGCTTGTCCCAATCGGGCGCCAGCGGCGCCAGGACCTTCTGTTCCTGCGGGCTCAATTGCGACCACGATGGCGATCGCATCGTGATCTGGCCATGGGCGACAATCGGGACAAACGCAGCGGAAACGGCGAGCGCCAGGGCGAGCCCGAGCGCTGCCGTCACTTTTCGTCGCTTGTAAGCCAATTGCGGAATCCCTGGTCCAGGTACGCGTCGATGGGCAAGTCCGAGGACAGGATCTGGGCGTCCAGTTCCACGAGGTCGTTGACTTGCTGGTAGACCTGCCATTGCTGGTATCCGAACGCCGCCGCCACGATGATGGCAATTCCGAGCCACAGCCGGACGCTGGTCAAAAGTCCTCGGCCGCCGCCCGTTCCCGATCCGCCGGACCCGGCAAAGGCATGCGCCAGCCGCGATTCGGACGCGCGGACGCCCGCAGACTGCGAAAGGCGCTCCATCGCCGCCGCACGCGCTTTTTGCAGGCGATAGACCGTCCCGGCCTTGAGGTCCGCGGCGCTGGCGTCTAGGTAACCCGTTAATTTTTTGGCGAAATTGTCGTCGTGAGAAGTCATAGGCTCAACCCCTTGGCCTTGAGCATCTGGGCCAGGGCGTGGACGGCGCGGGAGCAGTGAGTCTTTACACTGCCTTCGGAACAACCCATTGCCGCGGCGGTTTCCGCCACGTCCATCTCCTCCCAGTAACGCAAGAGGAACGCTTCGCGTTGACGAGCGGGCAAGCGCGCAAGCGCCTGTTCGATCATCGCTACAACCTGACTTTGTTCGAACTGTTTCGCTGGATCGACCGTCGCATTCGAGTCCGATTTTGCCGACAAAGTTTCCAGAATGTCGTAATCGTCGTCTTTTTCCTCACCTTTGCCAAACGCCGAGAGGAGCGTCGTCCACGTATTGCGCACTTTCTGGCGCCGGAAATGGTCGTGGATGGTGTTCTGCAGGATGCGCTGGAACAGCATCGGCAGCTCGGCCGCAGGCTTGCCGGCGTACTTCTCGGTCAGCTTGAGCATTGCGTCCTGCACGACGTCCAACGCCGCGTCCTCGTCGCGTACGGCGAACATCGCCTGCTTGAAGGCGCGCCGCTCGACTTCCGCGAGAAAACCCGAGATTTCCAGAGGGGAGGCCAGTTTGGGCCAATCAGAGGGTAAAAATGGGAAGATTATAGGGGGGAACCTGAGCAGGGCCTTAAGTATGCCGGGGTGCGATGCCGCGCGCATGTTGCGGCACAGCACCCCAGGCTTGACCGCGGCGACGATTTGCCGCTAAATTGCTGATTCCGGATCGAGAGATTCGGTGCTGTGCTGCAAAAACAGCCGTTCGCGTTCCCTCCGACGAGGCCACAAGCGTCGTGGAGAATCCCTTGGAATGCGACCGGTGTTTCCGAACCGCGGCTTTCTACCCGGCGAAAAGCTCGTTTCGCGCACGCCAACCCTAGTGCGCAAGGCAATTCCAGGCATTCCCAGGCATTCGCGCGCGCGTGCCGGGGACATCACTCATCAACGGTAGGGCAAAGCCATGCAACTCACGGGTGCGGAAATCGTCATCCGCTGCCTCCAGGAAGAAGGCGTCGCTTACGTCTTCGGCTATCCGGGTGGCGCGGTGCTCAACATCTACGACGAGCTCTTCAAGCAGGAAGTCGTCAAGCACGTGCTGGTCCGCCACGAACAGGGGGCAGTCCACGCGGCCGATGGTTACTCGCGCTCGTCGCACAAGACCGGCGTTGCGCTGGTCACGTCCGGGCCCGGCGTCACTAATGCCGTGACCGGCATCGCGACGGCGTACATGGATTCGATCCCGATGGTCGTGATCACCGGCCAGGTGCCGACGCATGCGATCGGGCAGGACGCGTTCCAGGAATGCGACACCGTCGGCATCACGCGGCCGTGCGTCAAGCACAACTTCCTGGTCAAGGACGTGGCCGACTTGGCCGTTACGATCAAGAAGGCGTTCTACCTGGCTGCTTCGGGCCGTCCGGGCCCCGTCCTGGTCGATATCCCGAAGGACGTGACGCAGGCGAAGACGGAGTTCAGCTATCCGAAGACGGTGTCGCTGCGCTCCTACAATCCGGTGACCAAGGGTCATGCGGGACAGATCAAGAAGGCCGTCCAGCTGCTGCTCGACGCCAAGCGGCCGATGGTCTACGCAGGCGGCGGCGTGGTGCTCAACAACGCGTCGTCGCAATTGACGCGGCTGGTGCGCATGCTGGGATTCCCGTGCACGAACACGCTGATGGGTCTGGGAGGCTTCCCCGGCACCGATCCGCAGTTCACCGGCATGCTGGGGATGCACGGCACTTACGAATCCAACATGGCGATGCAGCACTGCGATGTTCTGATCGCCGTCGGCGCGCGCTTCGACGACCGCGTGATCGGCAATCCGGAGCACTTCTTCCGCACCGATCGCAAGATCATTCATATCGACATCGATCCGTCGTCGATCTCCAAGCGCGTCAAGGTGGACATCCCGATCGTCGGCTACGTCGCCGACGTCCTCGACGAAATGCTGAAACTCATCGAGTCCTCGCCACAGCGGCCGGACCCGGCATCGCTCAAGAGCTGGTGGGCCGACATCAAGGAGTGGCAGCGCAAGGATTGCCTCAAGTACGACACCAAGAGCGCGCTCATCAAGCCGCAGTTCGTCATCCAGAAGCTCTACGAGCTGACGAAGGGCGACGCGTTCATCACGTCCGACGTCGGGCAGCACCAGATGTGGGCGGCGCAATACTACAAGTTCGACAAGCCGCGGCGCTGGATCAATTCCGGCGGACTGGGCACGATGGGCTTCGGGCTGCCTGCCGCCATGGGCGTGCAACTGGTCAACCCCGGCGCGACGGTTGCATGCGTCACGGGCGAGGCGTCGATCCAGATGTGCATCCAGGAGCTCTCGACGTGCAAGCAATACCACCTGCCGATCAAGATCATCAACCTCAACAATCGCTACATGGGCATGGTGCGGCAGTGGCAGCAGTTCTTCTACGGCAACCGCTACGCGGAGTCGTACATGGACGCGCTGCCGGATTTCGTGAAGCTGGCCGAAGCGTACGGACACATCGGCATCAAGGTCGAGAAGCCCGGCGACGTCGAGGGCGCGCTGAAGGAAGCGTTCAAGCAGCCGGAGCGGTTGGTATTCATGGATTTCATCACCGACCAGACCGAGAACGTGTTCCCGATGGTGCCCGGCGGCAAGGGCCTCACCGAGATGATCCTGGCGGAGGAACTATGAGCGCGCCATGCCGGAGGGGGATCTGACCATGCGCCATATCCTTTCCATCCTGGTAGAAAACGAAGCGGGCGCGCTGTCGCGGATCTCGGGCCTTTTTTCCGCGCGCGGCTACAACATCGAGTCGCTGACCGTGGCGCCTACCGAAGACCCGACGATGTCGCGTATGACCATCGTCACCGTCGGCTCGGAGGACGTCGTCGAGCAGATCACCAAGCAGCTCAACAAGCTGGTGGAGGTCGTGAAGGTCGTCGACCTGACCGAGGGCAACCACATCGAGCGCGAGCTGATGCTGGTCAAGGTCCGCGCGTCGGGCAAGGACCGCGACGAGATGAAGCGCCTGGCCGACATCTTCCGCGGCCGCATTCTCGACGTCACCGACAAGAGCTACACGATCGAACTGACCGGGACGGGCAGCAAGCTCGACGCGTTCATCCAGTCGATCGAACCCGGCGTGATTCTCGAGACCGTGCGCACCGGTGCCTCCGGCATCGGCCGCGGCGAGCGGATCCTCCGCATCTGAATACGCAGGCCAACCGGATGAATCAGGAGATTTGGAAATGATGAAGGTCTACTACGAAAAAGACGCCGACCTGTCGCTGATCAAGGGCAAGAAAGTCACCATCGTGGGCTACGGCTCGCAGGGACACGCGCATGCGCAGAACCTGAACGACTCCGGCATCAAGGTCACCGTCGGCCTGCGCAAAGGCGGGGCGTCGTGGGACAAGGCCAAGAAGGCCGGGCTCAAGGTCGCGGAAGTCTCCGACGCGGTCAAGACCGCGGACATCGTGATGATGCTGATGCCCGACGAGAGCATCGCGGCGACGTACGCCGCCGACGTCGAGCCCAACATCAAGCAGGGCGCGATGCTCGCGTTCGCGCACGGCTTCAACATTCACTATGGCCAGGTCAAGCCGCGTGCCGACCTGGATGTGGTGATGATTGCGCCCAAGGCGCCGGGCCATACCGTGCGCTCGACCTACGTCGCAGGCGGCGGCGTGCCGATGCTGATCGCGGTGCACCACGACGCGTCGAAGAAAGCGCGCGACGTGGCGCTTTCCTATGCGGCCGCGATCGGCGGCGCGCGCGCCGGCGTCATCGAGACCAATTTCCGCGAAGAAACGGAGACCGACCTCTTCGGCGAGCAGGCCGTGCTGTGCGGCGGCACCGTCGAATTGATCAAGGCCGGCTATGAGACGCTGGTCGAGGCGGGATACGCACCGGAAATGGCGTACTTCGAGTGCCTGCACGAGCTGAAGCTGATCGTCGACCTGATCTACGAAGGCGGCATCGCCAACATGAATTACTCGATCTCCAACAATGCGGAATACGGCGAGTATGTGAGCGGCCCGAAGATCGTCACGCCGGACACCAAGCTGGCGATGAAAGCCATGCTGACGCGCATCCAGACCGGCGAATACGCCAAGGACTTCATCCTGGAGAATCGCGCCGGTGCCCCCACGCTCCTGTCTCGCCGCCGCATCATGGCCGAGCACTCGATCGAGGTCGTCGGCGAAAAGCTGCGCTCGATGATGCCGTGGATCAAAAGGAATAAACTGGTGGATCAAACCAGGAACTGACATCGCAGCGGAGGCTCCATGGACCGGCGCATCGGCAGGCAGCGTGGCTTTCTTGGGCTGATCGTGATTCTCATTGCGCTGCTGATCGTCGCATGGCTGTCCCTGGATGCGTTGAAGGAATATGGAGTGATGTCGGGAGTGGGGCCGTCACCCAAATCCGCGCCGGCCGCGGAACCCGCGCGCGGTCCGGGCATCGCGGGCACCGATTCGCGGGAGGACACGACGGCCACGCCCGCGCCGGTGAATGCGCTGGACAAGGCGCGTGGCCTCGAAAGTGCAGTGCGGGAGCAGGCGGCGGACCAGTCGCGGCGCATCGACGAAGCCACCAAGTAGGGCCGGTGCATGGCGTCTAGGGCATAATTCGCCCGTCGTTGCCCATCGCGTATTTTCGGGGGCACCCAACCGGCGCCACGCGCGCCCGCGCCGCGATGAACAAAAACTATCCCCATCCGATCATCGCCCGCGAAGGCTGGCCCTTCCTGGCCGCGGCTGCGCTGGTCGCGATCGCATTGACCTGGTTCGGCTGGATCCTGCTGGCGGTTCTCGCGTGGATCGTATTTGCCTTCATCCTGCAGTTCTTTCGCGACCCCGCGCGCGTAATTCCGCAGGGCCCGAAGTCGGTGCTGTCGCCGGCGGACGGCCGCATCGTACTGGTCGAGACCGCGCGCGATCCCTATCTGGATCGGGAGGCGCTCAAGATCAGCGTGTTCATGAACGTTTTCAATGTGCATTCCAACCGCAGTCCGGTCGACGGCACGGTCGCGAACCGCTGGTATCACCCCGGCAGCTTCCTCAATGCGGCACTGCCCAAGGCCTCGCTCGAGAACGAACGCAACGCGCTGCATCTGCGCACCGCTTCCGGGCAGGACGTCACCTGCGTACAGATCGCGGGACTGATCGCGCGGCGCATCCTATGTTACGTCGAGGCGGGCGCCACGCTAACCCGCGGCCAGCGCTACGGCTTCATACGCTTCGGCTCGCGGGTGGACGTATACGTCGATCCTCGCGCCGCGCCGCGCGTCGCGGTGGGCGACGTCGTGTCCGCCACCGAAACGGTCCTCGCGGAACTTCCCTGAGGCCTTCGCGCCGCCGTTGTGGCGCGAAGGGCTAGCTGCTAGTCTTCCTCCGGCCATGCACGACGACTACACCCAGGAGCGCGCGTTGCAGAAGAACCGCATTCGTCGCCGCGGGATCTATCTTTTGCCCAACCTGTTCACGACGGCCGCGCTGTTCGCCGGCTTCTACGCGATCGTGCAGGCGATGAACCTCACATTCGACCAGGCGGCGATCGCCATTTTCGTCGCCATGGTGCTGGACAGCCTGGACGGCCGCGTCGCCCGGTTGACCAAGACGCAAAGCGCGTTCGGCGCCGAATACGACAGCCTTGCCGACATGGTTTCATTCGGCGCCGCCCCGGCGCTCGTGATGTACGAGTGGGTGCTGCGCGACATGGGCAAGCTGGGCTGGATCGCCGCCTTCGTTTATTGCGCCGGCACGGCGCTGCGCCTCGCGCGCTTCAACACGATGCTGGACGTCGCCGACAAGCGCTGGTTCACCGGCATTCCCTCTCCGGCAGCGGCGGCGCTGGTGGCGGGCTGCGTGTTCATCGTCGACGACTACAACGTCGATCCGCTGACGGTCAAGTGGTGGGCGTGGGGCGTTACCGTATTCGCCGGCCTGACGATGGTGAGCAACCTCAAGTACTGGAGCTTCAAGTCCATCAACCTGAAGAAGAGCGTGCCGTTCGTGGCAGTCTTCCTGATCGTGCTCGCTATCGCGCTGCTGTCCTACCAGCCGGCGATCGTGCTGTTCGCGGGCTTCGTCGCCTACGCCCTTTCCGGCTACGTCGTGTCGGGATGGCAATTGTTGCGCCGGCGGCGGGCCGGCGCGTCGCCCTGAAGCGCGGACACACCGCCCGACGCGAGCCCCTAAGCGACCCATGCCGGCACGTTCCCTGCTGCTGACCCTCGCCTGCGTCGTGCTCATAGCGATCGGGCAGCTGCTATTCAAATCCGCTGCCGGACAATGGCGCGTCGACGGCTGGTCGTGGACCACGCTGCGCGGATTCCTGTCGCCGGTCATGCTCGTCGCGCTGGTCATCTACGCGGCGGCGACGCTGTTGTGGGTATTTGTCCTGCGCACCGTTCCGTTGTCGTCCGCGTATGCCCTGTTTTCGCTGGCGTTCCTCATCGTGCCGGTGCTGGCCTGGATTTTCCTGGGCGAACCGCTGTCGCTGAATACGCTCGCCGGCGGCGCCATCATCGTCGTGGGCGTCATCATCGCCGTTCGCCCGTAATGGTGGCCGAAGCCATGCCCGTCGTGGCGGTGGTCATGCCCTGTTACCGGGTCAGCGCACAAGTGCAAGGCGTCCTTGCGCGAATCGGGCCAGAGGTGACGCGCATATTCGTCGTCGACGATGCCTGCCCAGAACACACGGGCGACCTGGTCGATGCGCAATGCCGAGACGCCCGCGTGACGGTGATCAGGCATGCGCAGAACCAGGGCGTGGGCGGAGCGATGGTGACGGGTTACCGCGCCGCGCTGGACGCGGGCTCGGAAATCGTGGTCAAGATCGACGGTGACGGCCAGATGGATCCGGCGCTGATTCCGCGTTTCGTCAGTGCGCTTGCGCAGGGCCAGGCCGATTACACCAAGGGCAACCGCTTCTACGACCTCGAGTCGCTGCGCACGATGCCGCGGGTCCGGCTGCTGGGCAACGCGATGCTGTCGCTGGTGAACAAGATATCAAGCGGCTACTGGGACGTGATGGACCCGACCAACGGCTACACGGCGATCCACCGCGCCGTGCTCTCCCGCCTGCCGCTGGCCAAGCTCGATCACGGATACTTCTTCGAGTCGGACATGCTGCTCCGGCTGTACACGCTGCGCGCCGTGGTCCGCGACGTGCCCATGGCGGCGCATTATGGCGATGAAGTGAGCAATCTCCACGTGGGCCGGGTGCTGTTCACGTTTCCGCTGAAATATCTCCGTGCGACGTGCAAGCGGATCTTCTATTCGTATTTCCTGCGCGATTTCAATGCCGGCACGCTGCAGCTGCTGGGCGCGATCGTGATCGGCGGCGCCGGCGCGATCTACGGCATCGCCAAGTGGGCGCTGTCGATCCGAAGCGGCGTCGCCGCCACGTCCGGCGAGGTGATGATCGCCGCGCTGCCGGTGCTGGTCGGCGTGCAGTTCCTTCTGGGCGCGCTGCAATTCGACATCCAGAACGTGCCGCGGGAGCCGTTGCAGCAGCGTGAGGCCTAGCCGCGGCCAGGGCTAGGGCTTGGGTGCGGGCCGGATTGCCGCGACGACCAGTCCATTCGCGCGCCGCACCGGCACCGTGTAGATCTCGCGGAATTCCCGCATCGCGTCGTTTTCGAACTCGTAGGGCGGGTCGCGGTAGACGATGTGCGTCAGCGAGAACTTCTTCGCATGCGCCAGGACTTCATCGGCGGATTGCGCCATTGCAAGCGTGCGGTACGTGGGATCGTGCCAGTTGGCGGCGCGGGAATAGCCGACGTAGCCGGCCGGAATGCCGCCGAGAATGTAGAAACCGACGCGCGCATTCGGCAGTTCTCGATTGAGGTATTCGGCGGTCAGCCGGTCCGGCGCGAATTGCGCGATATGTTCGTGCCGCGCGCGCGAGTCGACGCCGCACGCCGGACACAACGAGAGATTGGCCCAGCTTCCCGTGTACATGAGCCGCACATTGACGGCCATCAGCAGGCCACCGATCAGCAGCATCGCTATTCGCGTGGATGGCCGGTCCGGAATTTCGGCGAGCGCCCAGCCACCAACCAGCGCGATGAGCGCGAAGACGGGCAACAGGTAACGCAAATAGGATTGCTGACTGTAGACGCCGACAAAGACGATTGCCGCAAGCGCCAGGCACAGCCACTGCGCGACCGGACGCCGGCGCGTGAACGCAAGCGCAATCACGGGGAACAGCAGCAGCCAGTGAAACCCGGCTGCGCCGTCCGAACCTTCGATGAATCGGCCGCTCGACCAGATGAGTTCGTACGGGCTCCAGGGCCGCAGCGGCGTGTTGTACAGCGGGTTGTTGAACGAGGCCTCGATATCGAACAGCGGCGACCGGAACAGCGCGTTCATGAAGGGGAAGACCGGGTTGCCGGTGCGCAGCCAGGCATTGACATAGGGCAGCGCCGCGATGGCGATGGCGATCCCCAGCAGCGCCCAATCGCGGACGGTGAACTCGCGGTGGCCGCGCTGCCGCCATGCCACGGCGGCGACGCAGGCCACGAGCGGCAGCAGCCAGATGACGCCGATGACCTTGCATTGCATGGCGCCCGCCGCGAGGAAAGCAAGCGCGACCAGGGAGTCCTTCGCCTGCGTGCGCAGATACGCAAGCGCCAGCAGCAGCGTACCCAGCAGGAACGCCACCCACAGGTTCTCGACATACAGCGTGCTGGTTTCGAGGAAGGCCAGCGGTATCGACACGAGCAGGCATACGCTGGCCAGCGCGACGTCGCGCCGCGCGTAGAGACGGAGGAGTTCGTACAGCAGGTAGCCGGCGAGGACGGCGAAGCAGAAATTGAGGAGGCGTGCCGCGCCTTCGCCGCCAAGGAAATGGGCCGCAGTGAAGGTCCAGTCGGCACCTATCGGCATGACCGCCCAGACATAGCGCGTCACGTCGAACGTCCACCTGTGCGCTTCGGCCATCAGCATCGGAATCTGCAGATGCATCGCCAGCGCGTCGTAGCCGGTCTCCGGCTTGGCGACGACGAACAGGTGCAGCACGACCATCGTCATCAGCAAGACCATCCAGGCGCGTTCCCAACGGCTCGGCAATGGACCCCGATGCACCAGCGTCCGGCCCACCGCGCGCAATGCCAGGGCGGCCGTGCGCCGCCAGTACAGCAGCGGCGCGATCAGCGCGACCGCGTACACGGACGCGAAGTGGATCTTGAGCGGCGCGGTAACGGCGGTGATCCCGATCCAGATGCAAACCCCGGTCAGTGTCGCGATGGCGGCATGCGACGAACGGGTGGTCGCGTCCTCCGGCTGCGCGCGGGCGAGCAGGCGGTCGCCGACGACGAAGGCGTTGAGCAACTGGAAGCCGACGACCAGCGTAACGGCCGGCGTCATCAGCGCCGACGCGACGAGGATTGCGCCGTTCCAGGCGATCGCCCGCGTGTAGCGCCCGCGCAACGCGAAGGCGACGCCGAAGACGGCCAGCGCAACGAGCGTGACATTCAGGAAGCCTTCGGGGCGATAGGGCTCCGGAGGCGTCACCAGCGCTTGCGACGCCGCCCAAGTCGCGATGCCGGCATGCACGGCCAGCAGGAGGGCCAGCCACGGCCAATAGGATCGAGGGAAGGGCCCTAGCCCGTTCGAAACGGTTGACGACGCAAGGGCGGAATCGGACATAGCCGGGCGATTATGCCAGCCCGTCTGCCCAGGTCGTTCGGGCCCCTTGCAGTGCAGCACGAATTCGGTTAACGTCTGTCGAATGAGCATCCAGCAAATTGCCGCCACCAGCGCCCGGACCGGTTCCGCGTCCGCGCTCGTCTGCGGCGGCCTGCTGCTTCTGCTGCGCCCCGCGCGCACATAAAACCCCTCCTACAATTCGAGCACGGCCCAACGCAGCGTCCACCGGAGCACCGGCGGCGATTGTGCCGACATCCATTCCAGCATGGCTATTGAGCCAGAGAGCATTCCATGAACATCGACCCGACGTCCAAGTACAAGCCATTCGCCCCCATCGGCCTTGGCGACCGCACCTGGCCCTCCCGCGTGCTCCACGCGCCGCCGGTCTGGTGCAGCGTCGATTTGCGGGATGGCAATCAGGCGCTGATCGAGCCCATGGACGCGGAGCGCAAGCTGCGGATGTTCCGGCTGCTGGTCAAGCTGGGCTACAAGGAAATCGAGATCGGCTTTCCCGCTGCGTCGCAAACGGATTTCGATTTCGCGCGCAAGCTCATCGAGCAAGATCTCATTCCCGACGACGTCACCGTGCAGGTGCTGACGCAGGCGCGCGAGCCGCTGATCAGGCGCACGTTCGAGGCGCTGAAGGGCGCGTGCAACGCCATCATGCACCTCTACAATTCGACTTCGACGACACAACGGCGCGTGGTGTTCGGGCTGGACCGCGCCGGCATCAAGGCCATCGCCGTCGACGGGGCGAAGATCATCCGTGATTGCGCCGCCGGTCAGCCGGAGACGAACTGGACGTTCCAGTATTCTCCGGAGAGCTTCACCGGCACCGAGCTCGACTTTGCGGTGGAAGTTTGCGACGCGGTGAACGACGTCTGGCTCCCAACGCCCGATCGCAGGATGATCGTCAACCTGCCGGCCACGGTGGAAATGGCCACGCCGAACATTTACGCCGACCAGATCGAATGGATGTCGCGGCACCTTGCGCGCCGAGACGCGATCGTGCTGTCGCTGCATCCGCATAACGACCGCGGCTGCGGCGTGGCCGCGGCCGAACTGGGCCTCATGGCGGGCGCGCAGCGGATCGAAGGCTGTCTCTTCGGCAACGGCGAGCGCACCGGCAACGTATGCCTGGTGACGCTGGGACTGAACCTCTTCACGCAAGGCATCGATCCGGGCATCGATTTCTCCGACATCAACGAAATCATCCGTACGGTCGAACACTGCAACCAGCTCCCCGTGCATCCGCGTCATCCGTACGGTGGCGATCTCGTATTTACCGCGTTTTCCGGGTCGCACCAGGACGCGATCAAGAAAGGGCTCGCCGCGCGGGCCACGGAAATGGCCCGGGGCAATCCCATCTGGGACGTGCCTTACCTTCCCATCGACCCGGCCGACGTCGGACGCACCTACGACGCAGTCATCCGCGTCAATAGCCAGTCCGGCAAAGGTGGCATCGCCTACCTGCTCGAGCGCGATTTCGGGTTGGCGCTGCCCCGTCTTCTGCAGATCGAGTTCAGCCAGGTGATCCAGCGCATCACCGACGCGACGGGCAAGGAGCTGGTGCCGGCCGACATTCGCGCTGCGTTCGACCGCGAATACGTCGCCGCGACGCTGCCCGTCGCGTATGCCGGCCATCGCGCGCAGCACAACGTCGCCGACGGCACGGTGGAGCAGCTGAGCGCCCATCTGGTGATCGATGGCGCCGAAACCGTGCTGACCGGTTCCGGCAACGGGCCGGTGGACGCCTTCGTCCATGCGCTGCGCGAGGACGGCGGCTTCGACATCCACGTTCAGAACTACCACGAGCACGGCGTCGGCGCGGGCGAGGACGCCACTGCGGTGGCCTATGTGCAGTTGCGCATCGGCACCGAGCAGACCGTGTATGGCGTCGGACTCGATCCGAACATCGTCACCGCCACGCTGCGCGCAGTGGTGAGCGCGGTCAATCGCGGGATCGCGCAGGGCATGCTGCCCCAACCCGCAGGACGGCGCGTGACCTACGCGTAACCCACAGCGCGCGGTCGGTGCGACACCGCCGATCGGTTAGAATTGTGGCTTTGCCCACGACGTTCGCATTCGCCGCCGCGCGGGCAGTCCGCCGCGCCGGTGCGGCGAGGGCGGCGCCCCCCTCGAGGAACACGATGAGCACCCCCGTTTACGGTCCCGGCATCGAAATCTCCGCGCGCATCACGCCGGAATTTGCGCAGATCCTGACGCCGGAGGCCATGGCCTTCGTTGCAAAGCTGCAAAGGGCCTTCGGTGGGCGACGCGACGAATTGCTCGCGCGCCGCGCGCATCGCCAGGCGGAGTTCGACGCCGGGAAACTCCCCGATTTCCTGCCCGGGACGCGTGCCGTGCGCGAAGGCGACTGGACCTGTGCCCCGTATGGCGCCGACATCGCCGACCGCCGCGTCGAAATCACCGGGCCCGTGGATCGCAAAATGATCGTGAACGCGCTCAATTCGGGCGCGCAGGTGTTCATGGCCGACTTCGAGGACGCGAATACGCCACGCTGGGACAATAATCTCCAGGGTCACATCAACCTGCGCGACGCGATCCGCCGCCGCATCGATTTCGTGTCGCCCGAGGGGAAGGCCTACGCGCTGAAGGACAAGGTGGCCACGCTGTTCGTGCGTCCGCGCGGGTGGCACCTTCCGGAGAAGCACGTGAAGATCGACGGCAAGCCCGTGTCCGGCGGCATCTTCGACTTCGGGCTGTATTTCTTCCACAACGCGAAGGAACTGGTCGCGCGCGGCAGCGGCCCGTACTTCTACCTGCCGAAACTCGAGAGCCATCTCGAGGCACGGTTGTGGAACGACATCTTCGTCATGGCGCAGGACGAACTCGGCATCCCCACCGGAACCATCAAGGCCACGGTGCTGATCGAGACGATCCTGGGCGCGTTCGAGATGGATGAGATCCTGTTCGAGCTGCGCGAGCATTCGGCCGGACTCAATGCCGGACGCTGGGATTACATCTTCAGCTGCATCAAGAAGCTGCGCAGCAATCGCGACTTCTGTCTGGCCGACCGGGCGCTGGTCACCATGACGACGCATTTCCTGAAGAGCTACGCGGAACTGCTGATCAAGACCTGCCATCGTCGCAATATCCACGCGATGGGCGGCATGGCGGCGCAAATTCCAGTCAAGAACGACGAGAAGGCGAACGCCGAGGCCTTCGCCAAGGTCAAGACCGACAAGGAGCGCGAAGCGACCTATGGCCACGATGGCACGTGGGTCGCGCATCCGGGACTCGTCCCCGTGGCGCTGGAAGCGTTCAACCGGATCATGCCGACGCCGAACCAGATCGACCTCAAGCGCCGCGACGACGTGAATGTCGGCGCGGCCGACCTCCTCAAGTTCGAGCCCGAGCAGCCGATCACGGAGAAGGGACTGCGCCTCAACATAAACGTCGCGATCCAGTACATCGGCGCGTGGCTGGCCGGCCAGGGGGCGGTGCCGATCTTCAACCTGATGGAGGATGCGGCGACCGCTGAGATTTCGCGCTCGCAGGTCTGGCAGTGGATCCGATCGCCGAAAGGCCGATTGGAGGACGGCCGCAAGGTCACGAAGGAGATGGTCGCCGCGATGATCCCTGAGGAAATGCGCAGGATCCGCGAGCTGCTTGGCGACACGTTCGGGGCCGGCAAGTACGACGATGCCGCAAGGATCTTCGCGGACCTCGTCAACAACGACACGTTTGTCGAGTTCCTGACACTGCCCGCCTACGAGCGGATCGACTGAGCGTCGCGGCGTCCTCAAAAGTCGACCGGCGGCCCGTGCCAGTCCGTGCCGCGCAGGCGGGCGCGGGCGAGTGCCGCGCCCGCATCGCACCATCCGTCGCACGCATTGCGCCCTGGCCGGCGACGCCAAAGGTTCAGCAGCCCTTTGCATTGCGCGTAGAAACGGAAGAAACACAGGACTTGCCGTCGTTCGCGTGCGCCTATGGGGCCGGAACTGCAGACCAGCTTGTCGTCCGTCATGCCGCGGTCCACGAGAATCACCGCCCCCCAGGCGGGCACCTGCACGCGCGTGCCGACCCGCAGTCTCGGCCCAAGCACGAGCGCATCCAGCAAATCCCCTTCGAGTCCGAGGTAGGCGGGCACCGAGCCGTAGTTGAACGGACAGGGAAACGGCGAGACGAAATCGATGTGGCCGGTCGATCCTCGCTTCAGGAAGCTGCCGCGCGGAATCTCGACCACGACCTCCACTTCCGGCGGCGCGGCGCGACCCTCCCTGTCGTGCGTATAGGTGTCCGTCGCAGCGCTCATCCGCAGATGTTGCCCAACCGGGCGCTAGGCGATCCGGCATGCCTCATCGAACGTCAACCGCGGATTGCGTGGCCTGACCTTGTCTGGATTGCCGTGGCCCAAGTTGATGAGGAAGTTGGACTTCCACTTGCCGCCGGGAAAGAACGCGGCATCGAGCAGCGCGTTGTCGAATCCGGACATCGGGCCGCAGTCGAAGCCGAGTGCGCGGGCTGCCAGCAGGAAATAGGCACCTTGCAGCGTGCCGCCGCGAAACGCGTTGGCAAGTATGTGCGCGTCGGCCTTGCCGGCGAACCAGCTTCGGGCGTCGGTATGCGGAAAGAGCTTCGGCAATTGTTCGTAGAACTCGAGGTCGTAGGCGACGATGACGACGACCGGGGTTGCCATCGTCTTGTCGAGATTGCCGAGCGACAGCGCCGGACGCAGCCTTTCCTTCGCCGCGGGCGAACGAACGAAGACGAACCGCGCCGGCTGGCTGTTCGCGGTGGTCGGTCCCCATTTCATCAGGTCGTAGATGCTTCGGAGGTCGTCGTCGGTGACCGGTCCGGCGAACTGGTTGTGCGTGTGGGCGTCGCGAAATAGTTGGTCGAGGGCTGTGTCGGCGAGCTTCATATTTATCGGCTTTCGTTGAGGCCCGGAACGGCCGTTCGGGCACGTTGACGGGAGTCGCCGCGCGTCGTCCGGAAGGTGTCGTTGCGATTAGACAAACCTATGGCGAATATTGGCATAATCAATTAGACGCCTCATTGCCCGGAGCGCAAAATCAAAATATGCCAGAACCCGGCGCGGTATCCCCGCGATTCCGTTCCCGGGCCCATTCCTCGAAGGAGATCCGCATGAAGAATCTGAAGGGCACCAAGACGCACGAAAACCTGAAGGCCGCGTTCGCGGGTGAATCGCAGGCCAACCGCCGCTATCTCTACTTCGCAAACAAGGCCGACGTCGAAGGCCAGAATGACGTGTCGGCACTGTTCCGCTCGACGGCCGAAGGCGAGACCGGCCATGCGCATGGCCATCTCGATTATCTCGCGCAGGTGGGCGATCCGGCGACGGACTTGCCGATCGGCTCCAGCCGCGACAATCTGAAGGCCGCGGTCGCCGGCGAGACGCACGAGTACACGGACATGTACCCGGGCATGGCCAAGGCAGCGCGGGACGAGCGGTTCGACGAAATCGCGGACTGGTTCGAGACGCTGGCCAAGGCCGAGCGGTCGCATGCGAACCGTTTCCAGAAGGCCCTCGACGCCTTCACTGATTGATGTTCGGGTCGGCCTCGGCCCGCGCCTTTGGCGCGGGCAGGAGCGAGGCCCGGGCCCACGAGACGTCTTATGACCCGAGAAGGCAGCCTCGAGGCGCCCACGCGCCATCCGCTGGACTGGCGCAATCCCGATTTCTACGACGAAGCGTCGCTCGACGCCGAGTTGGAGCGCGTCTTCGACATCTGCCACACCTGCCGGCGCTGCGTGAGCCTGTGCGGTGCGTTCCCGACACTGTTCGACCTCATCGACGAAAGCAAGACCGGCGAACTCGACAGCGTGCCCAAGTCCGAGTTCGGGAAGGTGGTCGACCAGTGCTATCTGTGCGACGTCTGCTTCATGACCAAGTGCCCGTACGTGCCGCCGCATCCGTGGAACGTCGATTTTCCGCACCTGATGCTGCGCGCCAAGGCACGGAAATTCGAGAACGACGGCGCCCGGTTCCGCGACCGCCTGCTTACGTCCACCGACCGCGTGGGAACGCTGGCGACCATTCCGGTGGTCGTGCAGATGGTCAATGCGGCAAGCACGACCCGCGCGCTGCGCAAGATCGGCGAAAAGGTACTGGGGATCGCGGCAGCGGCGAGGCTCCCTCCCTACGCCGAACAGCGTTTTCTCGCGCATCCCGAACCGTCGCTGGCGTGGCCCGTCCGCAACGGCGAGCGCACGCCCGGCAAGGTCGCGGTCTTCGCCACCTGCTACGTCAACTTCAACGAGCCCGGCATCGGCCACGACCTGCTGAAGCTGCTCGCGCACAATGAAATACCTTACCGCGTGGTCGCGAAGGAGGCATGCTGCGGAATGCCCAAGCTCGAACTGGGCGACTTGCCCGCGGTCGAGCGATTGAAGGATGTGAACATTCCACAGCTGGCGGCGCTGGCGCGCGAGGGCTATGCCATCGTGACGCCGGTTCCGTCCTGCACGCTGATGTACAAGCAGGAGCTTCCGCTGCTGTTTCCCGGCGATCCCGAGGTCGCCGCGGTCGCGGAGGCGATGTTCGATCCGTTCGAGTACCTGGTGCTGCGCGACAGGGACGGGCTGCTCAAGAAGGAATTCGCGCAGCCGCTGGGCAGGGTCAGCTATCACATACCGTGTCACTGCGCGCGTGCAGAACGTCGGCCAGAAGACGCGGGAAGTGCTGCAATGGGTGCCGGGCACCGAAGTGAACACGGTCGAACGCTGCGCCGGCCACGACGGCACATTTGGCGTGAAGGCGGAATTTTTTGCCGAATCGATGAAGATCGGCAAGCCGGTCTTTGCCAGAATGAGCGGCAGCGACCCCGATTTCATCAGTTCCGACTGCCCGATCGCCAGCCGGCGGATCATGCAGGGCATCGAAGAGCGGGACGGGCCGCCGCGCGCCCGCCGCGCGCATCCGCTGACGCTGCTGCGCATTGCCTACGGATTGGAGTGACCGATGCCCGCCATCCAGCGCGACAGCCTGATGACGCTTGAAGCCTACGCCAAGGCGCGCAAGGAGTACCGGGCGCGCGTCATTCCGCACAAGAAGACGCGAACGGTGCATCTGGGCGAGCACGTCACGCTGATGTTCGAGGATGAGCAGACGATGCGGTACCAGATCCAGGAGATGCTGCTGAGCGAGAAGGCGTTCGAGGAGGAAGCCATCCAGGATGAGCTCGACGTCTACAACCCGCTCGTGCCCGACGGCAGCAACTTCAAGGCGACGATGCTGATCGAGTACGACGACGTCGAGGAGCGGCGCGCGGCGCTGACGCGGCTGAAAGGCATCGAGGACCGCGTCTGGGTCGAAGTCGCCGGCTGCGCCAGCGGTCTAAGGCGATCGCGGACGAGGACCTGCCGCGCGAGAACGAAGTGAAGACCTCGGCCGTGCACTTCCTGCGCTTCGAGCTCGCACCGGAAATGGTCGCGGCGCTGAAAGCGCGGCGCCGGCGCTCGGCATCGGCGTCGACCATCCCGCATACCAGGCGCAATTCCGCGCGTCGACGCCGCGACGCGGACGCGCTGGCGGCCGATCTCGCCTGAGCGCGCGGACGGCCGTCCGGGCGGCGCCCGTCAGTCGCGGAAGTTGTTGAACTGCAGCGGGAAGTCGGTGACCGCCTGCTTGACCAGCGCGATCGCGCTCTGCAGTTCGTCGCGTTTCGGCGCCGAGACGCGCACCGTGTCGCCCTGGATCGAGCTGCGCCTTCAGCTTGCTGTCCTTCACTATCTGACGATCGCCTTGGAGAGCTCCGGCTCGATGCCCACGCGCACGGTGACGCCTGCTTCACCTTGTTGCCCGAAACCTTCTCGCGTCCCCGTACTCGAGCGCCGGATGTCGACGCCGCGCTTGGTGAGCTTGCCGGCCAGAATGTCGGTGACCTGCGACAGCTTGAAGTCGTCGTCGGCGTAGAGCGTAAGCACCTTGCCGCCGTGCTCGACGCGCGCGTCCGAGCCCTTGAAGTCGAACCGGGTGCGAGACTTCCTTGTTGGTCTGGTCGACCGCGTTCTTGACTTCGACCTGATTGGCTTCCGAAACGATGTCGAATGTAGGCATGGCGTGCACGTGTGGTTGGACATTGCAGGGACGACTAAACTAGCACGTTCGCCGGCGCGGGGACAACTCCGCTCCTACGCGCTGGTTTTAGTTCATTATCCAGCGCGTCGATCGACTGGGCCAGCTCTTGTGGAGGAGTCTCGACAGCGCCCGGTCGGCCAGGATCACGCCGCCAT
>CAWAKN010000022.1:0-69954 GCA_963782625.1 uncultured beta proteobacterium
CACGCGCCGGCTCGGCGACTTTCCCGACCAGATCCGCGACGCGCTGCTCGTTCCCGGCGCCGACGTGATCCTGGTGTCCGGCGGTTCCAGCGTCGGACGCGAGGACTATGCGCCGCAGCTCTTGGCCGAACTGGGAGAACTGGCCGTTCATGGCGTCGCGATGCGGCCATCGAGTCCCGCGGGCTTGGGACGCATCGGAGACACGCTCGTCTTCCTGTTGCCCGGCAATCCCGTGGCCTGCCTGTGCGCGTACGATTTCTTCGCCGGCCGCGCCATTCGACTGCGCGGCGGACGACCGCCCGAATGGCCGCACCGCGTTCGGCAAAGCGTCGTCGCGCGCAAGATCGCTTCCGCCGTGGGTCGGGTGGACTATTGCCGCGTCCGCCTGGTAGATGACAAGGTCGAACCCATTGCGCTCAGCGGCGCGTCCATTCTCTCGTCGACGACGCGCGCCGACGGCTTCGTGCTCGTGCCCGCCGAAAGCGAGGGTTACGGCCCGGGAACCGAAGTCACCGTCTACCTGTACGAATAGACTCGACGCCACATGTCCAATCCCAATCGATCTGCCGGCAAGAGCGCGGAAGCGAATTCCGGCCAGACCCAGTTCCTGAACGTCGTCACGCGAGACGAGGCCACGGCGCGGTTTCGTGAACACTTGCGGCTCGCGCCGCTGGGCAAGGAAGTCGTACCGATCGCGGACGCGTTGCGCCGAGTGCTGGCCGACGATGTGCTCGCGGAAGTGGACGTTCCCGGCTTCGACCGTTCCAATGTCGACGGCTTCGCGGTGCAGGCCCGGGACACGTTCGGCGCCATGGAGGAGACGCCGCGCAGCGTGCGCACGAACGCGGAAGTTCTCGCGCCGGGCATCGTGCCGGGCATCGATGTGGTCGAGGCTTCGCGACGCCAATCGCCACCGGCGGCATGTTGCCGCGCGGAGCCGACGCGGTGCTGATGGTCGAGCACTCGGAGCTCGTCGAAACGGAATCCGGCCAGCGCATGCAGATCGGGCGCCCGCTCACGTCCGGCGAGAACGTGAGCTATGCGGGCACCGACATCGCGCGCGGCGAGACGGTGCTGCGCGCCGGGCAGCAGCTGACGTCGCGCGAAATCGGCGTGCTGGCGGCGCTCGGCATTGCCGCGATCAGCGTGTACAGGCGGCCGCGCGTGGCCATCTTCTCCACCGGCAACGAGATCGTCGCGCCCGGCAATCCCCTTGCGTTCCGGCGCGGTCTACGATTCCAATGCCGCGATCATCGGCGCGGCGGTCGAGGAATTGGGCGGGACGCCCGTGCACCTCGGCGTCATTCCCGACGACGAAGAGGCGCTGGCCCGCGCGCTCGCGCAGGGATTGCAGTCGGACATCGTCGTGTTCTCGGGGGGCACCTCCAAGGGTGCGGGCGATCTCTCCTACCGCGCGGTGCACGGGCTGCGCAATCCCGGCGTCGTCGCCCACGGCGTGGCGCTCAAGCCCGGCAAGCCCATCTGCCTCGCGGTCACCGGCGGCAAGCCCGTCGTCGTGCTGCCGGGATTTCCGACGTCGGCCATTTTCACGTTTCACGAATTCGTGGCACCGGTCCTGCGCGCGTACGCGGGCCTGCCCGCGGAACGACGGCAAACGGTTGCCGCCACGCTGCCGATGCGCGTGAATTCCGAGCGCGGGCGAACCGAATACCTGCTGGTCGGCCTGGTGCAGGGACAGCACGGACTCGCGGCGTATCCGATGGGCAAGGGCTCGGGCTCCGTGACCACGTTCAGCGGCGCCGATGGCTTCATCACGATCGACCAGCACACGGAGATCCTGGACTCGGGAAGCGCCGTGTCGGTGCAGCTGCTGGGACAGGGACTGGAGCCCGCCGACCTCGTCATCATCGGCAGTCACTGCGTGGGCATCGACCTGCTGATCGGCAAGCTGATGCGCGAGGGCATCCGCGTCAAGTCGCTGTACGTGGGAAGCATGGGCGGCCTGGCCGCCGCCAAGCGCGAGGAGTGCGATATTGCCGGCGTCCACCTCATGGATCCCGCGACGGGCGACTACAACCGTCCGTTGCTGACCCCCACGCTGTCGCTGGTGCCGGGTTATGGCCGCATGCAGGGGATCGTGTACAGGCGCAACGACGCGCGCTTCGAGGGCAAGTCGCCTGACGAAGTCGTCGCGCGCGTGCAGGCAGGACGCGGACTTCGTGATGGTCAATCGCAACGCGGGCAGCGGCACGCGAGTGCTCATCGACAAGCTGCTGGGCGAGCGTGCGGCCCGCCGGCCATGGAACGCAGACGAAGTCGCACAACGCGGTCGCGGTGGCCGTGGCGCAAGGGCGCGCGGACTGGGGCGTGGCGATAGACACCGTCGCCGCGCGTTACGGGCTGGGCTTCATCCCGTTGCAGGAAGAGCAGTACGACTTCATCGTTCCCGCAGCGCGGCTCGAGCGTCCGGCGGTACGCGCGTTCCGCGCATTGCTGGACGACAGCCAGGTGCGCGCCGAACTGGCCGCGCTGGGCTTCCGACTATAGGACCGCCGTGAGAACGCCTTGCCGGATCAGTCGGCCTTCGCTTTCTCCTGCATCGCCGCCTGCAGCTTCTTGATGTCCGCGGGCGACAACTGCGGGCGATCGAGCTTGATCGTCAGCTTGTTGAGCTTGGCGGTCAACGCGAACGGCGGCTTGTAATCGGCATCGTTCACGCCGGTGAGCGTGTCGGAGCCGATGTCGAAGCTTTCGTCCCACTGCAGGATCATCGGCAGCGTCCGCGCCATCTGTTTGGTGTCGACCACCTTGCCGTCGACCTTGAGCGTACCGACGCCGGGGCGGCCGACTCCGCTGAAGTTGTTGAACGCGAGCGTGCCGGCGCCCAACCCGTCGTACTTGAAGTCGAACTCGACCGAGTGCCGGCCCGGCGACAGCGCGTCGGGACCTTCCCACTTGATGCGCTCGAGGTCGACCATGTTCCACAACCACACCGGCCTGCCCTTCAGCAGGTAAAAGCCATAACCGCCGAAGCGCCCGCCCGACGTGAGGATCATGCCCTCGGCGCCGCCTTGCGGCACGTCGACGTCGGCAGTGACGGTGTAGGAGGTATTGAGCAGCAACGGCGAGTCGCCCTGCGGCAGGCCGACCATCGGCCGCGTGTAGGTGAACTCGCTGCGCCCGGCGGTGATGTTCGGGCGAGGCGCGACGATCCGCGCCGCGACCGAGGCATCCATCGGGAACACTTGATACTTCTTCGCCTCGGCGACGAACATCTGCTTCAGATCCTTGACCTTCTGCGGGTTCTTCGCCGCGACGTCGGTGGTCTGGTTGAAGTCGGTGGTCAGGTTGAAGAGTTCGAGCACCTGGTTGTCGAGCGGGTTGGGGTTGGCCGGACCGAAGGCCTCCCATGGCGCGCGGTTCACCTTGGTGCTGAGGAACCAGCCGTCGTGGTACAGAGCCCACTGTCCCATCATCTCGAAATACTGCGTCCTGTGGCGCGAAGGCACCTTGGCGTTCGTCGCGTCGAACGTGTACGCGAAGCTGGTGCCCTCGATCGGCGCCTGCTTGATGCCGTCGACCACGTCGGGCGCGTGGATGCCGGCTGCTTCGAGGATCGTGGGTACGACGTCGATGACGTGCACGAATTGCTCGCGCAGGGCCCCCTTGTCCTTGATGCGCGCAGGCCAGGACACCACCATGTTCTGGTTGACGCCGCCCAGCTGCGAGGCGTTCTGCTTGAACCAGGAAAACGGCGTGTCGAACGCCCACGACCAGCCGGCGGACATGTGGTTGTAGGTGAGCTCGGTGCCCCAGACGTCGTAGAACTTCATCTGCACGTCGATGGGCAGCTGATTGAGGCCGTTGAAGAAGGCGACCTCGTTCGGCGTCCCCTGCGGGCCGCCTTCGGCGCTGGTGCCGTTGTCGCCGTTGATGTAGATGATGAGCGTGTTGTCGAGCTTGCCCATGTCCTCGAATGCCTGGACCACGCGGCCGATCTCGGAATCGCTGTAGGCGGCGTAGGCGGCGAAGACCTCGACCTGCCGGATGTACAGCTTCTTCTCCTCGGCCGAGAGCGCATCCCACTCCTTCAGCACGTCCTTCGGCCAAGGTGGCAGCTTGGCGTCCTTCGGGATCACGCCGAGCCGCTTCTGGTTTTCGAAGATGCGCTCGCGCACCTTGTTCCAGCCGTCGTCGAAAAGGTGCATCGCGCTGATCTTGTTCACCCACTCCTTGGTCGGATGGTGCGGCGCGTGCGTGGCGCCGGGCGCGTACTTGATGAAGATCGGCTTGGACGGATCGATCTGGTGCACCCGGGTCATATAGTCGATGGCGTCGTCGGCCATGCCAGTCACGAGATTCCAGCCCGGCTTGCCTTCGAAGGGATAGATCTGCGTCGTGTTGCGGAACAGGTTCGGCTGCCACTGGTTGGCGTCGCCGCCGACGAATCCGTAGAAATATTCGAAGCCCATGCCGGTCGGCCACTGGTCGAAGGGACCGACCTGGCTGGCCGCGAATGCGGGCACGTTGTGGTCCTTGCCGAACCACGACGTCGAATAGCCGTTGTCGAGCAGGATGCGCCCGATGGTCGCCTTGTCCTTGCCGATGATGCTGTTGTAGCCGGGAAACCCGGTCGACTGCTCGGAGATCACGCCAAAGCCGGCGGAGTGATGATTGCGGCCGGTGATCAGCGCGGCGCGCGTCGGCGAGCACAGCGCGGTCGAGAACATCCGGTTGTAGCGCAGGCCTTCCTTGGCGATGCGGTCCATCGTCGGCGTCGGGATCACGCCGCCGAACGTGCTGGGCACGCCGAAGCCGGCGTCGTCGGTGATGATCAGCAGGACATTGGGTGCGCCTTTGGGCGGCACGACGCGCGGCGCCCACCAGGGCTTCGACTGCAGCGCGTCATTCTTGATGACGCCGCCGAACGCCGGATCGGGCGGTGGCAGCTGCTTGCCGCCGATGCTCGTGGTGGCGCCGGGCGAGCCCAGCGTCCCGGTAACCTGTTGCGCGCTGACCTGCATCGTGCCGAAGAACGCCGCAACGACGGTCGCAACCAATGCCGGCTTTCGAAACGTCATCCATGACCTCCAGAAATAAGGACCGCGCCGGCTGGGCGCGGTCCGTTTGCCTTGCATAGGAAGTAAAGCAATCAGAGAGGCAATGACCTGCCAATAACCCCTCATCCTGTGAGGGAAATAATATCACGGCGCAGCGGGTCCGGATTACGTGGAGGCCCGTGCGCTAGCCGCCTCGCGAAACCCTGCTGCATGCGGGATCGCCGCAGCCCGAAGGGCATCCGATCCACATGACGTCGCTCCTACACGAGGATCAGGCGCTGTCCGATGCGTGTGGTCTTGCGCGCGGTGATATTACTGAAGCGGCCGTCGGCAGGAGACGGGTCTGCGTCCGTGCGAGCCCTCCGGCCAAATACTCATAAGGAGCTTCTCATGAGATCGAAAATTGCCATCCTTACACTGTTGGTTGCCGGTTGCGCATCTCTCGCTGGCGTCGACTACCAGCCCTACGCGGGGAAGACGAACGTGTATCAAGGGGAAGGCGGAACAAAAGTGACCGTTGACAACGTTGATCTTTGGGCCGAGGGAACCCCTCCCAGCAAGTTCTCGATCCTGGGGGTTGCGACCATCGCGATTGGCGCCGGCTCACCAACGAAGAAGCCGTTCGTTCGGCGGTCGCAGGAAAGGTCAAGGAGATGGGCGGGAACGCTGCAATCCAGATCAACAACAACACGTCGTTCCCAGGAGTCGTTCGCTCCTCGCCCAGCGTGCTCTTGACCAACGAAGCGCGGCACTGAAGTTCGCAGTCGTCAAGTACGCCTGAGGAACCGGCAAGTGCGTCGGGGCCGGCGCCCGCGGCGCCGGCCGCTCGCTTTCGCCCGACAAGGCGCTCCTGTCCTCGGCCGGGCGAGGATGCGCGCGAATCAGAGGCAATGGTTCATGACGGTCTTGGCTCCGCCGATGCCGCCGCCTTCGCAATTACGGCGCGATGTACGAGATCGATGTGCTCGCGCAGCGTATAAGCCTCGCTGGCGAGGCTGGCCGGTGTAGTTACGCGCTCCGCAGATCGCTGGATTCGTTCCAGGTCCGAAAGCCAGCGTTCGATCGGCGGGGTGCCGGTGCGCGAGCGTACGTCGCGCTCGAGCAGTGCAAGTTCGCCGTACCACCGGTAGATGCGGGAGCGCACCCGCCAGCGCAAGAGTTGCGGCAAGTAGCGGACGAGCGGGATGAGCACTACGAGCAGCGGCAAGACGACGACGATGAATCGCTCGACGAAGGTCGCGACCCAGAACGGTAGGTAGCGATAGAGCAGGCTGGGGCCGAACCGCCGGTGGCGTATCGCATCCGGCGACACCGGAAGGTCGACTTGTTCGACGTTCGGGAATTCGGCGGGCGATTCGAAAAATCCCTGATCGTCGTGTTGGTCGCGAATCACTTCGAGCAGCAGGTTGACGATCGCGGGGTGGATGTCGTGCCGCGCCGCGAGCATGGCCTCGGTGCTGACCAGCGCAATGTCCTTCGCCGGCAGCAGCGGCACGAAGGCGACCGCGCCCGCGTGCAGCGTGCGCCGGGTCAGGAACGGGTAGCGCTGCGCGAAGGCGTCCGCGTGGCCCAGGCTCACAAGCTCGAGCGCCGGATCGGCGAGCGCGGCCTGTATGGCCGACGTGCGGACGCCGCCCACCATCAACGCTGCGTCGATTTCACGCGCCGTCAGCGCCCCTTGCGCGCGGTCGGTGGGCACCGGCACGAGTTTCGAGTTGTCCGCCGTCACGCCGCTCGTTGTCAGGAGCGGCTCACCGAGCGCGCGGCTGCCGCTGCCGGGCATGCCGGTGGAGATCCGCCTGCCGGCCAGTGCTGTGAGCGTGTCGACACCCTCGCCGCGGCGCACGAAGACCCACAGCGGCTGGTAGTAGAGGCTCGCGAGCATGACCACGCCCTTCGCCTCCGGCGCGTCCGCCTGGCCGCCCTGCACGAAGCCAATGTCGACGCCCGACGACGGATCACCCAGGAGGCGGAGATTTTCCCCGGCGCCCTCGGTCATTCGCTCGACGAGCGTCACGCCTTCACGCGCGAGCGCCGCCTTGTACTGCAATGCATGGCGGTGGTAGAGACTGCTCTCGGGGCCCGACGCGATGACGATCTGCCGCGGTGGGATTGGTTCGAGAAACTGGAAGGACACCCACAGGCAGGCGATCGCCGCCAGCGCGATCAGCACGCCCATCCGCCAGGTGTCGCGCCGGCCAAGAGGTGAGCGATCGGTCGGAGTCATCGAGCTTGCGAGCCGCCGCGATCGGCGCTGTTCACGTGCCGCCGATCGCACACGCCATCAGCGCCGGCCGCGCCCGCCACCGCGCCATGAACCAGCGTCGAAATCCAGCATGCAGCAATTCCCATCGCAATTCTGGTCGGGGTGAGAGGATTTGAACCTCCGACATCTTGCTCCCAAAGCAAGCGCGCTACCGGGCTGCGCTACACCCCGACTTGGGACGGATTATGCCATTTCGGGCATCGATCCTACAGAAAGAAGGGATGGCCCGCGACTTGAGCGTCTCCGACGGCGGGCGATAGATTGAACGACTTTCCGTCGTCGGGACTTCGGGGCCCATAATCGGCGTCTCCGGCCGCAAGGCGACCTCTACGCACGACGGCATCGAAAGGACACTCATGAGCACGACTCGCAACGTCGCCGTCGTCGTCGGCAGCCTCCGCAAGGAGTCCTTCAACCGCAAGATGGCCAACGCGCTGATCGCAATGGCGCCGCAGCCGCTTGCGTTGACGATGGTCGACATCGGCCAGCTGCCCCTCTTCAACCAGGACCTCGAGAACGATCCCATTCCTGCGGTGATCGCGTTCAAGGAAAGCATTGCGGCGTCGGACGCGCTGCTGTTCGTCACACCGGAGTACAACCGCTCGATGCCGGGCGTGCTGAAGAATGCGATCGACATCGGATCGCGGCCGCGCGGAAAGAACTCGTGGGGCGGCAAGCCGGGCGCCATCGTCAGCGTTTCTCCCGGAAAGCTCGCGGCGTTCGGCGCGAATCACGCGCTGCGCCAGTCGCTGATGGCCGTCGATGTTTCGACCATGCCGCAGCCCGAAGCCTACGTCGGCGATGCCGCGAAACTGTTCGACGACAAGGGCGCGCTGGTCGACGAATCCACGCGCGCATTCATGCAGAAATTCCTGGCCGCATTTGCGCAATGGATCGAGCGCTTCGCCGCGCACTGACGGCAGCGCCGCGCGCGGCGATTCAGCGGGCGAACTTGCGGATCACCGTCAACGCCTCGTCGATGGCGCGATCGCCGTCGCCCGACCTGACGGCGTGCTGCACGCAGCCGTGCAGATGATGTTCGAGCAGCTGCAGTGCCAGCGCGTCTAGCGCCGCCTGCACCGCGCTGACCTGCGTCAGGACGTCGATGCAGTAGCGGTCGTCGGCGATCATCTTGCCGATGCCGCGGACCTGGCCCTCGATGCGGTTGATGCGTTTCGTGAGCGCGCTCCCGTCCTTGCGCGCCACCACCGGATGCGCATGCGTCGTGCCGGACTTGGTTGACGCCTTAGTCGACACCTTGGTTGACAACTTGGTTGACAACTTAGTTACAGCGACGACGTCATAGCCCGCCATCTCGATCGCCGCGCGCAGCGCCGGGACCTGCGTGCGGGCAGGATCGAACGTCACGCTGGCCACACCCGGCTGCAGCGTCACCGCGACGTCGCTGACACCGGGAACGGCTTTCAGCACCCTTGTCACGCTCGCCACGCATCCTCCGCACGTCATGCCCTTCACGTTCAATGTGATGCTTTCCATCGTTGTCTCCTTCGAGAGATTCATGAACCGGGCCGCCACCGCCTGAGCAACAACGCGTTGCCGACGACGGAGACCGAACTCGCCGCCATCGCCGCACCGGCGATGACCGGACTCAGCAGGCCCGCCGCCGCCAGCGGAATGCCGAGGACGTTGTAGGCAAAGGCGAAGAACAGGTTCTGGCGGATCTTGGAGAGCGTCGCGCGCGACAACAGGATCGCGTCGACCACCGCGCCGAGATCGTTGCGCACGAGCGTGATGTCGGCGGCTTCGATGGCGATATCCGATCCCGCGCCGATCGCGAAGCTCACGTCCGCCGCCGCCAGCGCCGGCGCATCGTTCACGCCGTCGCCGACCATGCCCGTGACCACGCCTCGCGACTTCAACTCGCGCACGGCTTCGGCCTTGTCGGCGGGGAGCACGCCCGCACGGAAATCGGTGATGCCCACCGCCCGCGCGACCGCCTGCGCCGTCACGGCATTGTCGCCGGTGAGCATCACCACGGCGATGCCGGCCGCCTTCAATCGCGCAACAGCATCCGACGACGAAGCGCGCACCGCATCCGCAAGCGCCAGCAGACCGAGCGGACGGCCACCCGTTGCGACGCCGATCAGCGTCTTGCCGGCCGATTGCATCGCCGCGTATTCCGCCTGCGCAACGACGACGCCGTTGTCGGCCAGGTAGTCGAGCGAACCCAGCAAGGAGATTTCTGCGGCAGCCGCGACCTCCCCCTGCACGCCCTTGCCCGGAACCGACGCGAACCGCGTCAACGGCGCCGGAACGATTCCCTCCGCGCTCGCCGCGGCGAGGACCGCCTTCGCGAGCGGGTGCGCCGACCCCTGCTCCAGCGATGCCGCGGTGCGCAGCAATTCCGCGCGCGACGCGCCGCCGAATGTCACGATGTCGGTCACCACCGGCCGCCCTTCGGTCAGCGTGCCGGTCTTGTCGACGATCAACGTCTGCAGCCGCCCCGCTTGTTCCAGCGCCGACGCGTTGCGGATCAGGATGCCCGACTGCGCGCCGCGGCCGGTTCCCACCATGATTGCGGTCGGCGTCGCGAGTCCCAGCGCGCATGGGCAGGCGATGACGAGCACCGCAACCGCATGGACCAGCGCACGGGCCGCATCGCCGACGACCCACCAGGTCAGCGCAAACGTCAACGCGGCGATCACCACGACCACCGGCACGAAGATGCCGCTGACCCGGTCCGCGAGGCGCTGAATAGGCGCCTTCGACCCCTGCGCTTCCGCCACCAGCCGGACAATGCCGGCCAGCAGCGTCGAATTGCCGACGCCCGTGGCTTCGCACGTCAGCATGCCCTCCTGGTTGAGCGTGCCGGCGAACACCTTGGCGCCGGCAGTTTTCGCCGCCGCGAGGCTCTCGCCGGTCAGCATGCTCTCGTCGACGCTCGAACTGCCTTCGCGGACGACGCCGTCGACCGGAATGCTTTCGCCGGCCCGAACGACGAGCCGATCGCCGGTAACGACCTGCGACAGCGGAACGTCGATCGTGGCGCCGTCGCGCAGCAGATGGGCAATCTTGGGCTGCAGGCGCACCAGGCCCTCGAGAGCCGCCGACGTGCCGGCCTTGGCGCGCGCTTCGAGCAGCTTGCCCAGCAGGACCAGCGTGATCACCGCCGCGCCGGCTTCAAAATACACGTGCTGGTTCAGCCCGAACACGGTGACCACCGCGCTGAACGCCCATGCCATGGTCGTGCCGAGAACCACCAGCACGTCCATGTTCGCGCCGCCGCCGCGCAGCGCGTGCCACGCGCTGACATAGAAACGGCGGCCGATCCAGAATTGCACCGGCGTTGCGAGTGCCAATTGCCAGCCGCGCGGAATGACGTCGGCGTGCGCCGGATCGAACAAGCCGCCGGACGCCAGCATCGGCACCATCTGCGCCAGCAGCGGCAACGTCAGGATCGCCGAGACGACGAAGTCCCGCTTCAGCGCCTGGTAGTCGCGCTCCTTGCGCGCCTTGTCGCCGGCCCGCTGCGCTTCCGATTCGCGCCGGACACTCGCGCCATAGCCTGCTCGCGCCACCGCCTCGATCAACTGCGCGGGCGTCGCCGTTGCCGGGTCGAAGCCGACCGTCGCAACCTCCGTGGCGAAATTGACCGCCGCATGCACGCCGGGAACGCGATTGAGCACCTTTTCGATGCGCGCCGCGCAGGCCGCGCAGGTCATGCCCGTCAGGCCGAATTCGATACGATCCTGGGCCATCGGCGCCACTTCCGCGGTGCCGGAGCGAGCGGGAACGACGGCTTGTGCTTCCATCGAGGCAACATATACCCACCTGGGGTATAAGTCAAGGCCGCCGTCAAGCGAGCGTCGAGGAGCCGATCAGAACGGAATCCGGCCGGTGAGGATGTCCTTGAACATGACGAAATCGCCGCGGAGACTGTACAGCGGATGGGCGAAGGTCGCCGGCCGGTTGTGCTCGAAGAACATGTGGCCGATCCACGCGAAACCGTACCCGGCCAGCAACGCGCCGCCGATCCACCACGAGTTGCCCGTGGTGAACGCGGCCACCATGCAGCCAAGCGCCAGCGAAATACCCACGAAATGCAGGCGCCGGCACGTCCGGTCCGCGTGCTCGGACAAATAGAACGGATAGAACTCGGCGAACGTGGCGAAACGCCGTTCCATGATGCGCGCCGCGTCAGGATTCCCGCTTCAGCTGCGGAAAGAGGATGACGTCGCGGATCGACGGTGAGTTGGTCAGCAGCATCACGAGGCGATCGATGCCTATACCTTCGCCCGCGGTGGGCGGCAATCCGAATTCCATCGCGCGCAGGTAGTCCGCGTCCAGGTACATCGCCTCCTCGTCACCCGCCTCGCGCGCGTCGACCTGCGCCTGCAGGCGCGCGGCCTGGTCTTCCGGATCGTTCAGTTCCGAGAAACCGTTGGCCAGCTCGCGGCCGGTGACGAAGAGCTCGAACCGGTCGGTAACGGATGGATCGGCATCGTTCGCGCGCGCAAGCGGCGACACGTCGGTCAGGTACTGGACAATGAACGTCGGCTGGATGAGCTTGGCCTCGGTCGTTTCCTCGAAGAGCTTCAGCTGCAGCAGGCCGACGCCATCGGTGGCGAAGACCTCGACCTTGAACGGCGCCAATGCCGACGCAAGGAACTCGCGCCGGTCGAGATCCGCCAGCGGATACTGCGGGTTGTACTTGTGGATCGCCTGCGCCATCGTCAGACGATCGAATGGCTTGCCCAGTTCAATCGTCGCGCCCTGGTAATCGACCGTCGTCGTGCCCAGCACCTTGTGCGCGAGTTCGCGCAGCAGTTCCTCGGTCAGGTCCATCAGGTAGTTGTAGTCCTGGTAGGCCTCGTAGAACTCGAGCATCGTGAACTCGGGATTGTGCCGGGTCGAGATGCCCTCGTTGCGGAAATTGCGGTTGATCTCGAACACGCGCTCGAGGCCGCCGACGACGAGCCGCTTCAGGTACAGCTCCGGCGCGATGCGCAGGAACAGCTGCATGTCCAGCGCGTTGTGGTGCGTGACGAACGGCCGCGCCGTGGCGCCGCCCGGGATCGGATGCATCATCGGCGTCTCGACTTCGAGATAGCCGCGGCGCACGAAGAACTCGCGCATGCCCTGCACGATCTGCGAACGCTTGACGAACACGTCGCGCGCCGTCGCGTTGGTGATGAGGTCCACGTACCGCTGGCGGTAGCGCTGCTCCTGGTCGGTCATGCCGTGAAACTTCTCCGGCAACGGGCGCAGCGCCTTCGCGAGCAGGCGGACGGAAGCAACCTTGATGGAAAGTTCGCCGGTCTTGGTCTTGAACAGCTGCCCGGTCGCGCCGACGATGTCGCCCAGGTCCCAGTGCTTGAAGTCGTCGAGCGCTTCCGCACCCAGCGCGTCGAGCGTCACGTAGAGCTGGATGCGGCCGGACATGTCCTGCACCGTCGCGAAACACGCCTTGCCCATCACGCGCTTCAGCATCATGCGGCCGGCGACGGTGACCGTCCTGGCGGCGGACTCCAGCTCTTCGTTCGACTTCGCGTCGTGCGCCGCGTGCAGATCCGCGGCGAGCGCATCGCGCCGGAAGTCGTTCGGATAGGCCTGTCCCTTCAGCCGCAGCGCGGCGAGCTTGCCCCTGCGCTCGGCGATGATCTGGTTCTCGTCGACCGGGACCGGCGCTTCCGGCGTGTTCTTGTTATCGGACATCCTCATTTCCCCCTCATTGCCCCGCATTTGCCCAACTACACCCCTTGCTTCAGGCTCGCGGCGATGAAATCGTCGAGATCGCCGTCGAGTATGGCCTGCGTGTTCCCGACTTCATAGTTGGTGCGCAAGTCCTTGATCCGCGACTGGTCGAGCACGTAGGAGCGGATCTGGTGGCCCCAGCCGATGTCGGTCTTGGAGTCCTCGAGTTTCTGCTGCTCGGCCTGGCGCTTGCGCAATTCGTGCTCGTACAGCTTGGACTTGAGCATCGCCATCGCCTCGGCCCGGTTGCGGTGCTGCGAGCGGTCGTTCTGGCACTGCACGACGATGTTCGTCGGCAGGTGCGTGATGCGCACCGCGGAATCGGTCTTGTTGACGTGCTGGCCGCCGGCGCCCGACGCGCGATAGGTGTCGATGCGCAGGTCGGCGGGATTGATGTCGACAACGATCGAGTCGTCGACTTCCGGGTACACGAAGACGCTGGCAAACGACGTGTGCCGCCGCGCGTTGGAGTCGAACGGGCTTTTGCGGACGAGCCGATGGACGCCGACCTCGGTGCGCAGGAAACCGTACGCGTAATCGCCCTCGACCTTGATCGACGCGCTCTTGATGCCCGCGACTTCGCCGTCGGACTCTTCCAGCACATCGGTGCGGTAGCCCTTGCGCTCGCAATAGCGCAGGTACATGCGCATCAGCATCGACGCCCAGTCCTGCGCCTCGGTGCCACCGCTGCCCGCCTGGATGTCGATGAAGCAATTGGCGGGGTCCAGCGGCTGGTTGAACATCCGCCGGAATTCCAGGTCGTCGACAGCATGGGCGATCTTCGCGACATCGCCCAGGATGGAACGTACCGTCGCGTCATCGCCCTCGGCCCGCGCGAGCCCGAACAACTCGGTGCTGTCGGACAGGTCAGAGGTAAGCTGGGTCAGCGAGTGAACCACGCCCTCGAGCTGCTTCTTTTCCCGGCCCAGTTCCTGCGCGCGCGCGGGGTCGTCCCAGACCTTCGGGTCTTCCAGTTCCTTCGATACCGCCCCTAGCCGCTCCGCCTTGACGTCGAAGTCAAAGATACCTCCGCAGTTCACGCGTGCGCGTGGACAGGTCGGCGAGCGTGTTGGCGAGGGCGTTGAGCTGCTCGGCTTCCATGGCGAAATCCTTTGGCGAAACAGGGAATTATACGCGAGCCACGCAGGTCGGTCCTGCCCAAGGTCCCGGGTTTCCGCTAGCTTCCGCATCCGGGCCGAATCGCGCGCACGATATTTGCATGCGGGTTCCGAGGGCGCATGATGTCGCTGCCAAGCCAGGCAGACGGACGTCGGTGCGGCAGATTTAGCGGATTTGGGGAGAACAGAGGATGAAAACAGCGCTCAAGGGCCTGGCCATTTTCGTGCTGGCCGCGGCCGCCGCGGTCGCACAAGCGGAAACAGGGGTTACCCCGACGACGATCGTCATCGGCCAGTCGGCGGCCTTCTCGGGGCCCGCGCAGGCGCTCGGCAACGAAATGCGCGCCGGAGCGCTGGCCTACTTCCAGGCAGTCAACGCGGCGGGCGGCGTCAACGGCCGCAAGATCGAGTTGCGCACGCTCGACGACGGCTACGAGCCGGATCGTGCCGCAGCCAACACCAAGAAGCTGATCGACGATGGCGTGTTCCTGCTGTTCGGCTATGTCGGCACGCCGACATCCAATGCCTCCAAGCCGATCTTCACCGCCGCGCGGGTGCCGTTTGTGGGTCCCTTCACCGGGGCGGAATCGCTGCGCAATCCCGTCAATCGCTACATCTTCAATGTCCGCGCCAGCTATTTCGACGAGACCGAGAAGATCGTCAACCAGCTGGTGGGGCAGACTCTCGACCGCATCGCGGTGTTCTACCAGAACGACGACTACGGCAAGGCGGGCCTGGCAGGCGTGGAGCGCGCCATGCAGAAGCGCAACCTGAAGGTCGTCGCGACCGGCACTGTCGAGCGCAACACCGTCGACGTCGCCCCCGCGGTGGCGGCGATCGGCAAGGCCGACGCTCAGGCCGTCGTGATGATCTCGGCGTATAAGTCGGTGGCCGCGTTCATCAAGGCGATGCGCGCGGCCGGGTACAGCCCGCAATTCATGAATGTGTCGTTCGTCGGCAGCAAGGCGTTGGCAGCGGAAGCCGGCCCCGCGGGCCGCGGCGTGGGCATCACGCAGGTCGTGCCGTTCCCGTGGAATGTCGCCACGCCGGTCGTCAAGGATTACCAGGCGCTGTACACGGCGTCGACCAAGAAGGAAGACTACTCGTTCACCAGCCTCGAGGGTTTCATTTCGGCCAAGGTGCTGGTGGAGGGACTGCGGCGCGCCGGACCCGACCTCACCCGAGAGAAGTTCATCGCGGCGATGGAGAACATGCGTGACGTCGACGTCGGCGGCTACCTGATCACGTTCACGCCGACCAGCCACAGCGGGTCGCGCTTCGTGGAGCTCACGGTGATTGGAAAGGACGAGCGCTTCCTGCGCTGACGATGCATACACCGGCCGGCTTCACGCCGCTCCATGTCATGCCCGCGGTGGTCGGGGCCGTGTCGCACGCCTTCGCCTACCGCGACGGAAAGATACTCGTCGGTGGCACGGACGACGCGCCGTTGATTCCCTCGCTCGTGGCACTGGACGCAGCGGGCGTGGCCGGGACACCGCATTTCCTGGGACACCTGGGCGACGCCGCGTGCATCGCGGTGGCGCTTCCAGATGACGCGCCGGAACCCGCCGGGATGCGCTATGTCGGGCTGCGCTCGCTGTTCCTGCGCGTTCCCGAGTCCCTCCTCGCTCTGGCCGGTCGCGCCTTCCAAGTAGTGGAATGGGACCGTACGCATCGCTTCTGCGGCCGCTGCGGCACGCCCACGCGCAACAAGGCCGATGAACGTGCCAAGGAATGCCCCGCCTGCGGTTACGTCGCCTACCCGCGCGTGTCGCCGGCGATGATGGCGCTGGTCACGCGGGGCCGCGAGCTGTTGCTGGCGCGCTCGCATCGTTTCGTGAACGGCGTCTACAGCGCGCTGGCCGGCTTTGTCGAACCCGGAGAGACCATCGAGGACTGCGTGCGCCGCGAAGTGCGCGAGGAGGTCGGCGTCGAAGTCGACCACATCACTTACTTCGCCAGCCAATCCTGGGCGTTCCCGCATTCGCTGATGATCGCGTATACCGCCGAGCACGCCGGAGGCGAAATCCGCCTCGAGGACGCCGAGATCGCCGACGCGCGCTGGTTTTCGCTCGACGCGCTGCCGCCATTGCCCCCCAATGTCTCGATCGCCCGGCGGCTTATCGACGCCACGGTGGCCCGCCTGCGCGGTTGAGCGTGGCCCCGGACAGCCCGCGGAGCGAGGCTGCTAGAATCCACGTTTGACCGCCGCGGTCGCGCGACTCTCGTCCGGATCTCCATTGCTGCGCATGCGCCCTGCTTCCCTATTGTTTGCCGTCGTCGTGGCGTTGTGCTCGCAATGGGTCACGGCGCAGTCGCCTCCGCTCTCCGATCCGCGCGAGATGTCCGAGGCAGCGCGCAAGGCGTACGCGAAGGGACTGAAGGATGCGCGGGGTCTCATCGCCGAGAAGAACTATGACGGGGCCATCGCGATTCTCGATGCGCTGTCGGCCGAACGTCCGCGCGAACCACAGGCGCGGTTCATGAAAGGCGTGGCGCTCGCGGACTCGGGCAAGACCGACGCCGCGATTAGCCTGTACCTGGCGCTGCTCGCCGACTTTCCGGAATTGCCCGAAGTGCGCAACAATCTCGCCGTCCTCTACGCGCAGAAGGGTAACTACGCCGGTGCGCGTGACGAGCTGGAAGCGGCTCTGCTGGCGGCGCCGGACTACACGATCGCGTACGAGAATCTGGGCGACGTATATGCGCGGCTGGCCGGCGTGAATTACGAAAAGGCCATCGCGCGCGACGCGAAGAACAAGACTGCCCCGCCAAAGCTGAATCTCGTGCGCGAAGTGCTCGGCATGCGTGCGACGCCGCCGGTGCCGCCCTCGGCCCCAGGCACAGCGGAGGCAACGGCTCCGGCCCCACCACCCACCGCGCCCGCAGCAACTGCGGACGCGCCCAAGTAGACACGCATTCACAAATCCAACGTCAGGAGCCAATCCATGTTGCATCGAATTTTCGTAGCCACCGCAGCTTTCGCCCTTGCCGCGACGACGGCCCTCGCCGCCAACCCGCAGGTCGAGCTCGACACGTCCGCCGGCGTCATCAAGATCGAGCTGTACCCTGACGCCGCGCCCAAGACCGTCGCCAACTTCACCCAGTACGTGAAGGACAAGTTCTACGACGGCACGCAGTTCCACCGCGTGATCGACGGCTTCATGATCCAGGGCGGCGGATTCACGCCCGAGTTTTCCCAGAAGCCGACCCGTCCGCCCGTGCCCATCGAAGCCGAGTCGTCGAGCAAGGCGGGACTGCTGAACGTGCCGGGCACGGTCTCGATGGCGCGCACCAGCGATCCCAACTCCGCGACGTCGCAATTTTTCATCAACGTCAACGACAACAAGTCACTCAACTATTCACCGACCAATCCCGGCTACACCGTGTTCGGCAAGGTCGTCGCAGGCATGGACGTCGTGACCAAGATCGCCAAGTCCGCGACCGGAAGCGGCGGCCCGTTCCCGAAGGACGTGCCGGCCGAAAAGGTCATCATCAAGTCGGCCAAATTGATCACGCCTTAAGTCCCGGAGCCAGACCATGTCCGTAGTCCTGCACACCAACCACGGCGACATCACGCTGGAGCTCGACGCCGAGAACGCGCCGGCTTCCACCGCCAATTTCCTGCAATACGTCCGCGAGGGCCACTACGACAACACCCTTTTCCATCGCGTGATCCCCGGATTCATGATCCAGGGCGGTGGCATGGAGCCGGGGATGAAGCAGAAGCCGACGCGCAAGCCGGTCGCCAACGAAGCGACTAACGGCGTGAAGAACAAGAACTACACGGTGGCGATGGCGCGCACGTCGGAGCCGCATTCGGCCACGGCGCAATTCTTCATCAATGTCGCCGACAACGATTTCCTCGACTACACGGCGCCCAGCGCCAATGGCTGGGGTTATTGCGTGTTCGGCAAGGTCACCGCGGGACGCGACGTCGTGGACAAGATCAAGGCAGTGCCGACGGCCACCAGCGGCTTTCACCAGAACGTGCCGCAACAGGATGTCGTGATCCTGAAAGCCGAGGAAGTCGCCGGCTAAGGGCATGGCGGAAACGGGGTCCCCGCGGCCGACGCTGTTCCTCTCGGACCTTCACCTGTCGCCCGACCGGCCAGCGGCGGTCGCAGCGTTTCACGCGTTCGCGGCCGGCCCGGCGCGCGCGGCCGCGGCGGTCTACATCCTGGGCGATCTTTTCGACTGGTGGATCGGCGACGACCAGCTGCGCGAGCCGTTCATCGCACCCATCGTGAAATCGATGCGCGCGCTGGCCGACTCCGGCGTGCCGCTGTTCGTGGCCCGGGGCAACCGCGATTTCATGCTGGGCGCAGCATTCGAAGAGGCATCGGGCGCGGCGTTGCTGCCCGAGCAGTTGCGCCTCGACCTTCATGGTGTGCCGACGCTGCTTTCCCACGGCGACGAACTGTGCACCGACGATGTCGAATACCAGGCCTATCGCGCGCGCGTACGCACGCCGGAGGCGATGCGCCGGCTGCTGCGCCTCCCCTACTTCGTGCGCCGGCTTGTGGCCGCGTGGCTGCGCCGCAAGAGCAGCAATGACAAGTCCCTGAAGCCCGAATACATCATGGACGTCAATGCCGACGCGGTTGCCGACGCGTTTCGCCGGCACGATGCGCAACGCATGATCCACGGCCACACGCACCGGCCGAACCGCCACCACCACGATGTCGACGGCGCATCGCGCGAGCGCTGGGTGATGGCGGACTGGCACGACCGAGGCCACTACCTCGAGGTCGACGCGCGCGGCGTTCACGAACGCGAGATCGCCGGATGACACCGGAGCTCTTCACGCCCGCCTGGTTTTCCGCGCTGGGGGCGATCATCCTCATCGACCTTGTGCTGGCCGGCGACAACGCCCTCGTGATCGGGCTGGCCGCGCGCAACGTGCCGCCGGAAATGCAACGAAAAGTCGTGCTGTGGGGAACGTTCGGCGCCATCGCGATTCGCGCAGTGCTCACCGCGGTCGTCGTCTACCTGCTCAAGATTCCGGGCTTTCTCGTCATCGGCGGCATCGCGCTCATTTACATTGGCTGGAGGCTCACGCAGGACAATTCCGGTGGCCATGAAATCGCGCCGGCCACGTCCGTCCGCGGCGCTGTACGGACGATCATCATCGCCGACGCGGTGATGGGCGTCGACAACGTGCTGGCCGTCGGCGGCGCCGCGCAAGGGTCGATGCTGCTCGTCGTGGTCGGGCTGGCCGTGTCGGTTCCCATCGTGGTCTGGGGGTCGACGCTGGTATTGCGGTGGGTCGAGCGCTTTCCCGCCATCATCTGGCTGGGCGCGGGCGTCCTGGGCTGGACCGCGGTGAAGATGATCGTGACCGAGCCGCTGCTGGCGCCGTGGCTGGCCGCGAATCCGTCGATGCGTCCCTTGCTGCAGATCGCCATCGTCGGCGGACTGGTCGCGATTCCGCTCTGGCGGTCGCTGTCGCCGCAACACCGCGCGTTCATCGTCCTGCCAATCGTCGCGGTGCCGTGGATCGTGGCGTTGGGCTGGGTCGAGCAGCGCTACGGCATGCATTTCGACCTCATCGAGGTATGGCACTGGGACGACGACCTCATCGACCTCGTGCGCTGGGCGGGGTGGATTCCGCCCGCCCTGTGGCTGCGTCGCCGCGTACTTGCGCGTTTTACTGCCGGGGCACCACCCTCATAGAAGATCGCGTGCGCCACGGGAATCGCGAGCGTGCGGTTGCCGCCGTACGCCACTATGTCGGGCGACCTTACATATTGTCCATGGGGACTGTGACGTTTTTCCCCTTGCTTCAATGCAAACAGGGGGTTGCGGTTGTTGGCGCGCATCATGCTCTTCGCGACGAGACAGTACACGAATCCGAGGGCCTCGATGAACAAGCTTCGCATGGCTACACTATTGCTGGTGTCTGCACTCCTGACTGCTGGTGCCGCGGAGGCGGGCAATATCATCCCGCCTCACTGGTCAATCATCAACTCGGATGGGCTCCACGGGGTCCTGCGCGCCGGCTCGCCATGGGGGCCCGGATCCACGCCGTCAGCTCTTGGGGCGCCCGTCGATGGCGTTTTCGCGCCGGAGACCCAACAGTGGAACAACGGCTCCTACTGGTGGGACGAGGATCCAAGTGTGAACCCCAGCACGCCGGTCCACTACACCATCCAGCTTGACGGCGTATTCACGCTGGACCATTTCATCATGCAGGCCGACGACAACGACACCTATCGAGTGGAATGGTGGGACGGCGCCGCTTGGCAGATCGCTTGGGACGTACCTGCAATTCCCTCGTTCGGTCTTGTCACCCGTGACAGCGGCGTATTTGCGCCCATCTCGACCGATCGCCTGCGCCTGACAGCGACGTCCGGCGACAACTATTACGCCATCTCGGAGTTCGAAGCCTTCGCCGTCCCCGAACCGGGCTCACTGTCACTCGCGCTGCTCGCCCTCGGACTCGCAGGGCTTGGTTCTGCGCGCCGCAAGCAGTAGTAACCGCGCCAGCGTCGACGCTGGCCACCCCGATCGCGCCTACCCCCGGGCGCCGCCCGAATTCCGCGCCGGCGAACAGAGCACCAGCGACCTCGCAGGGCGTCGCCGTTCAGCGCAGCGCCTGCCGGAAATCGGCGATGAGGTCGTTGCCGTCCTCGATACCGACCGAGATGCGGATCAGCGAATCCGCGATGCCCATGGCGGCCCGGCGCTCGGCACCCATCTCGTAGAAGATCGTGTGCGCCACGGGAATCGCGAGCGTGCGGTTGTCGCCCAGGTTCGACGACAGCACGACAATCTTCAGTCGATTGAGGAAATCGAACGTGTCGATTCCGTCGGCCAGCTCAAACGACAGCAGACCGCCGTAGGCGCGGAACAATTCGCCGGCCAGTTCGTGCTGCGGATGGTCGACGAGTCCGGGATAGTGGACGGCGTGCACCTGCGGCTGGTCCAGCAGCCATTCGGCCAGCGCCTGCGCGTTGGCGCAAATCCTGTCCATGCGCAACGCGAGCGTTTCCGCACCGACCGCGATGTGATGCGCCTGCTCCGCCGCCAGCGTGCCTCCCCAGTCGCGCAGCCCTTTCTTGCGCAACTGCTGCAGTCCCCACATCGGCGGCGGCTGCGTCTTGTAGGCATCCGCGATGTTCGGAAACGTCGTCCAGTCGAAGAGACCGGTATCGGTGACGCTTCCCGCGAGCGCGTTGCCGTGTCCGCCGATGTACTTGGTCAGCGCGTTGACGATGAGCCCCGCGCCGACGTGTTTCGGCTGGAACAGCCACGGCGACGTCATCGTGTTGTCGACGATGTAGAGGATGCCGCGCTCGCGGCACAGGTCGCCGATCTTCTTCAGGTCCGCCACCTGCGTGCGCGGATTGGCGATCGTCTCCACGAACACGGCACGCGTGGCAGGCGTCAGCGCGGCCTCGACGTGTCGCACATCCGTCGCATCGACGAACGTCACCGGATGTCCGTGCGCTTCCAGTGTCAGTAGCGCGCTGGTCGTGTTGCCGAACACGAACCGGCTGGCGACGATGTGGTCGTCGCGCTTCAGCAACGCGAGGAAGATCGCGCCGATGGCTGCCATGCCGGTGGCAAACGTGATGGTGCCCACACCGCCTTCCATCGCGTTGACCTTAGCCTCCAGCGCCGTCGACGTCGGGTTGCCCTGGCGGCCGTAGGCGTAGCCCTTGGCGCGCCCCTGGAACACGGCGGCAAGTTCTCGCGCATCCTTGTAGCCGTAGGCCACCGACAGATGCAGCGGCTTGTGCAGCGCGCCGTGCTCGATCGCGTCGTCGCGGTCGGAGTGGAGAATCGCAGTCGTGAATCCGCGTTTTGGCTTGTTGTTGCTCATCGCGTCACCTTGGTGCCCTCTGCCATTCGGCCGGGGCAAAACAAAAAACCCGTCAGGCGGGCCGCCGAACGGGTTTTGTGTGCCCCGCCAAGTATCTCCTGGCTGAGGCGAACCTCGCTTTAGCGGAATTTATTATGCGCCCGCAAGCTGAAGCTTCAAATCGGCGCAGGTAGGAGTTTACATTTGTCGCACCTTGCCGTCAATTCGGGGATCCAGGCGGCGTCGACGCAGAGTCATAGCCTGTGCGCCAGGCCGGGCTCGCAGCCGGTGAAAAGTTCGACCGGATAGCGCTGCGCAACGGACGGGTTCCAGCCGACCGCGCCACCGACCTTGTGCATCGTGCAGACAGGAACGTTCGGGCCGACGGCGTCATCGAAGGTTACTTCCTTGCCCAAACCGAAAACGTCGCTGACCACCACGCTGTAGGAACCCGCGATCGGATCCCATGTTCCGCTTCCGTAGGCAAAGCCGTCACCCCGCGCCTCGAACGGTACAAAGGCGACAGGTTCGTGCGCATTGCTGCTCTCGCCCAGCCGGACCATCGGCTGGAACCTGATCTGATTCGCGGGACGGGGGTCGTCCGTCGGCAAGTCGCGCGGCAGATTCCAGTCCGAACCGGCCAACGCCTGAGTGTTGACGATCGGATTGCCGGCAGCCAACGGCGCGCAGAACGCAACTCCTTCAGGAATCCAGCCCGACTGCGCGAGCATCTCCCGAGTTCCGTCGTACACGGTGTAGGCGTGGTTGGGGGCACCGCCCTGGCCGCCGTTGAACAGACGGTTTACCGCAACGGCGTCGGCGCCGCAGGTTCCGGCCGCGTCGGGAAGCCGGGCATAGAACGCTACGCCTTCATAGACCCAATCGGACGCCGCCTTCAGCTGATCGCACTCGCTCGCCGAAGCGGTAAAGAAGTGCGTCGCCTTGCCGGCATACGCCGACGTGTAGAAACGGCACACCGGCGCCAAGCCAGGGGCCGCCGCATCGTCGACGCGGAAGCGTTGCCCGGTGCGCAGCCAACCGTCCACCGTTCCGGAGTCGAGCGCATCGACTTCCAGCGGGTTGGCGGTGACGAAGAGGTGATCAATCCCCGGATGATAGTACTCGACAGCCCTGACGACGTCCGCGCTGGCCTGTTGGATAAATGCGCCAGCGACAACGGTGAAGACCGCGACCAGCGCCGCGGCCAACATTCGTTTCGTGAACATGGTCATCTCCTTTTCCCCAATGCCTCGCAAGCCTTGTTTGTTCCATCGCGGGCGCGCTCGGATTTACCGCTCACGAGGCCCTTGCTGTCGCCCTGGATTGATTGCATCACCGCGCGGCCGCGCAGGCAACGCGATTAGTCTTCCAACTTTTGCGGGCGACGCCTGCGTGCGCGAGACGCGATTAGTCGTCCAACTTTGATGGGCGACGCCCACCGACGCGAGGCGCATTGGAAAGCGAGGGGTAGGGAATTGCGCTGCCAAGGGTCGGCGCGCGACGGCAGCGAAGATCTTAGGGGGACGCGTCGCCACCGATCCACACCGAAGCCCACACACCGCTCAAGGCGTTTGGCATAGGTACGGATCGGCCACGGTGAAATTACCTCACAAGCATTGCTCGCCCACAACGCGATGATTCCGCATTAGGCTTGCTGGCGTCCTACCCGGGCTGCTTTTCCTCTTCCAGCAGATCCGCGTCGGCCTGGCCGCGCTGCTCGTCGCGCTCGACGGCGAGTTGGGAAAGGTAATCGGCGGTGATGTCGCCGGTGATGTACTTGCCGTCGAAGCACGAGGCCTCGAAATTCCTGAGCGCGGGATTGGCCGCACGCACCGCGCGCTTCAGCGCTTCGAGGTCCTGGTAGACGAGAAGGTCCGCGCCGATTTCGCGCGCGATTTCGGCATCCGTGCGTCCGGTCGCGACGAGTTCGCTCTGGTTCGGCATGTCGATGCCGTAGACGTTCGGAAAACGCACGGGCGGGCTCGCCGACGCGAAGTAAACTTTCCGGGCGCCGGCCTCGCGCGCCATCATGACGATCTCGCGCGACGTGGTGCCGCGCACGATGGAATCGTCCACCAGCAGCACTACCTTGTCCTTGAACTCGATGCCCACGGGATTCAACTTCTGGCGCACGCTCTTCTTGCGCATGGCCTGGCCGGGCATGATGAACGTGCGGCCGATGTAGCGGTTCTTGACGAAGCCTTCGCGGTACTTGATGCCCAGCTGGTTGGCGAGCTCCAGCGCCGACGGCCGGCTCGAATCGGGGATCGGGATCACCACGTCGATATCCTGGGCCTCCGGCATGCCGCGGATCTTCTTGGCGAGTTCGCCGCCCATGTTGAGTCGGGTTTCGTACACCGACGTGCCGTCGATCACCGAGTCCGGCCTCGCCAGATAGACGAACTCGAAGATACAAGGATTCAGTGTCGGATTCTCCGCGCACTGCCGCGAATGGAATACGCCCGCGTTGTCGACGAAGATCGCCTCGCCGGGGGCCACGTCGCGCAGCACGTGAAAGCCCAGCGGCTCGATGGCCACCGATTCCGATGCGGCGATGTATTCGGTGCCCCCCATCGCCTCGTTCTTGCCAACGATGAGCGGACGGATGCCGAAGGGATCGCGGAACGCCAGCATGCCGTAACCTGCGATCATCGCGACCACCGCGTACGCGCCTCTGCAGCGCTTGTGCACGCCGGCAACGGCGCGAAAGATCGCGTCGGGATCCAGCCGATGATGCTGCGCCGCGCGCTCGAGCTCGAGCGCCAGGACGTTGAGCAGCACCTCGCTGTCCGAGTTGGTATTGACGTGGCGAAAGTCCAGCTGGAAGAGCTCGCGCTTGAGTTCCTCGCTGTTGGTGAGGTTGCCGTTGTGACCCAGCGTCACGCCGAACGGCGAATTCACGTAGAACGGCTGGGACTCGAGGTCCGAGAACGCGGAGCCGGCGGTCGGGTAGCGGCAGTGGCCGATTCCCGCATAGCCCACCAAGTCGCGCATGTTGCGCGTGCGGAACACGTTCTGCACCAGGCCCGGACCCTTGTACATATGGAAGATCGGGCCCTCGCTCGTGACGATGCCGGCCGCGTCCTGCCCGCGATGCTGGAGCAGCAGCAGGCTGTCGTACAGCATCTGGTTCACGGCGGTATGAGCGACGACGCCGACGATTCCACACATGGGAGGGTCTAAGCCTTTCGTTCCACCGGTGCCTCCGGCGCCGCGCGGCCCGCGCGGGAGTAATCGAGACGTCCGGCCCACTCCGGCGGCAGCCACGGCTTCAGTCCCAGCGCGGCAACCGCCAGCGGCGGGGCAAGGGCGGAATTCTGCCACCAATCGAGGCGCGGCAGGGTCGTCAATCCGGCGACCAGCACGAATGCCACCACCAGCACCACGCCTCGCGCGGCGCCGAAGACGGCGCCCAGGAAGCGGTCGACGAACCCCAGTCCGGCCTTGTGGATGACGCTCGCCAGGGGCCAGGCGACCAGAGCGCCAAGCACCAGGCAGCCGATGAACACGATGCTGAACGCTATCAGGTACCGGATCACCGGATTGCCGCCAATTTCCGGCAGCATTCCGCCGAGAAGGGGCGTCAACGCGACCGCGGCGACGAATCCCAGCACCCAGGCGATCAGCGCGATCAATTCCCGCGTCACGCCGCGGAAGAACGCGAACAGCATCGACAATCCAACCACCGCAATGAGTATCCAGTCGAAGGTGTTCATCGTGGCGATCGTCCGCTACTTCGGCGCCGCAACGATGCCGCTGTAACCCTCGCTCTTCAGTTTGTCCCGAACGTCGATGGCCGACTCCCGCGAGGGATAGGGACCCACGCGCACTCGCCACAGCGTCCCCTTGCTTGTCGTCAATGGCTCCGTATACGCGGGGTAATCGGCCTTTTTCAGCTTGCCGGCCAGTGCGTTGGCGCCCTTGTCGTCGGCAAATGCGGCGAGCTGCACCGAATAGCCATCGACCGTCGCGGGCTTCGCCGCGTCGACGGGTGCCGGTGTCGCCGCACTTCCTGTCGAGGCGGGGGGCGCGGCAGGCGTCGCCGCGGCCGCCGGGCCTGCGCTCGGAGTGGCGGAGGGGCTGGTGCCTGCGGGCTTTGACCCCCCGCCGAGCATCTGTTGTTCCGCCGTCGCGATGGATTTTTTTGGCGGCGGCAGATTGGAGCCATTTGTCTTCGCCTCGGGCGCGGCATCCTGCACGTGGCGCGGCATCCGGTGTGGGCGGCGCCTTCATTGGGTCGCTTGTTCCCGTGGGCGCGGCCGTGCCAGTCTTGGCGCTCTTGTCCGACAGGCGATTGACGAATTTGTCGTTGTCCTGCGGCGGAATCTTCACGGACACGTCTTCGCCGAGGGGCTTGGGATCGCTTTCCAGCAGCATGGGCACGATCACGGCGGCGGCAAGCGCCAGGACGACGGCTCCGATGAGGCGCCGGCGCGCGCGGCGCCGCAACTCGTCGACATTGAGATCAGGGGCTTCGGCCATGGAGATATTCCGTGGATTCGTCAGCGTTTCGTTGCCGCGAGCACCGCGGCGACCGTGAGGAACGAGCCGAAAACTACAATTCTATCAGCCTCGCCGGCAGTCTCCCGCGCAGCGACGTACGCAGAGCCGATATCGGGAAAGACGCGTACGGCGCTCGCCGCGACGCCGGACGCCAACAGCATTTCGCGGATCGCATCGGCGCCGGCCCCGCGCGGGCCGGGAAGCGACGCCACGAACCATCGGTCGATGCGCGGATTCATCGCGGCGACGACGCCGGCGATATCCTTGTCGGCGAACATGCCGAACACGGCGGTCGTGCTCGAGGAAAAGCCCATGGCCCCGAGTTCCTCCGCGAGCGCACCCGCCGCATGCGGATTGTGGGCGACGTCGAGCACCACCGTCGGGCGGCCCGGCAATACCTGGAAACGCCCCGGCAGGTCCACGGTCAGCAGGCCCTCGCGCAATGCGCCACCACGCACTGGCAGCACGTCCCGCAGCAAATCGGTCACGGCGAGCACGGTCGCGGCATTGTTCAGCTGGTAGGCGCCGCGCAGCGCAGGGAATGGCAGACCGAAGCGCTCTCCTCCCGGACCCCAATACTTCCATTGCGTGCCTTCGTTCACGAAACCATAATCGCGGCCGATGCGCACGAGCCTGGCCCCGATCTTCTCGGCGTGTGTGACGACGCTCGCCGGTGGATGGGCATCGGCGCAGACCGCCGCTCGCCCGGCGCGGAAAATGCCCGCCTTTTCGCGGCCGATGTCCTCGCGCGTCGAACCCAGATAGTCCGTGTGATCGATGGCGACGCTCGTCAGCACCGCAACCGTCGGGTCGACGATGTTCACCGCGTCGAGCCGTCCGCCCAGGCCGACCTCGAGTACCAGCGCGTCGAGTCCGGCGCGCGCGAACAGCCACAATGCGGCGAGCGTCCCGAATTCGAAATAGGTGAGCGGCGTCGGCGCGCCGCCGTCGCCCGGCGTCGCCACCCGCGCGTCCTCGACGGCATTGAATGCGGCCAGCAGGTCCGCATCGAGGGCCTCACTGCCCCGGATGCGCACACGCTCGTTGTAGCGCGTGAGATGCGGCGACGTATACACGCCGGACGCGTAGCCTGCGCAGCGCAGGACGGATTCGAGCATCGCGCACGTCGAGCCCTTGCCATTGGTTCCGGCAACCGTCACGACGGGACAGGCGATGCCAGCATCCAGATGGGTCGCCACCGCCCGAACGCGATCGAGACCCATCGCGATGGCCTTCGGGTGCAGCGTTTCGAGGTACGCGAGCCAGGCGTCGAGAGTGGCCGGGCGGCTCATGAAGTCAGGCGCGGACCCGCGCACCCGAGGGATTGCTTCGCGAATCAGCTCGCCGGTGCGGGCTGGCGCGTGAGCAGCGCCAGCAGGCTGGCAAGTTCGTCGCGCAACTGGCGGCGATCGACGATGAGATCGAGCGCACCTTTTTCCACGAGGAATTCGGCGCGCTGAAAACCCTCCGGCAGTTTCTCGCGCACGGTTTGCTCGATGACCCGGGGTCCGGCGAAGCCGATCAGCGCGCCCGGCTCCGCAATCACCACGTCGGCGACGAAAGCAAACGACGCGGACACGCCGCCCATCGTGGGATCGGTCAGGATCGAAATGAACGGCAGCCGGGCTTTGGTCAGCTCCTGCAGCACGGCGGTGGTCTTGGCCATCTGGAACAGCGAATTCACGCCTTCCTGCATGCGCGCGCCGCCCGAGGCGGAGATGCACACGTAGGGGATGCGGTTCTCGTAGGCGACACGCACGCCGCGGACGAAGCGTTCGCCGACCACGGACCCCATCGAACCGCCCATGAAGCCGAACTCGAACGCGGCGAGGACCAGCGGCACGCTCTTGACGCTGCCCTGCATGACCACGAGTGCATCGGTCTCGCCGGTTTCCTCCAGCGCCGCCGCGAGGCGGTCAGGGTACTTCTTCTGGTCGCGAAACTTGAGACTGTCGATCGGCACGACCTCGAGTCCGATCTCGAAACGCCCTTCCGGGTCGAGCAACTGGTCGATGCGTTCGCGCGCGCCCACCCGCGAGTGGTACGCGCACTTGGGGCACACGTTCAGGTTCTTTTCGAGGTCGGTGCGATAGAGGACGGCCTCGCACGACGGGCACTTGACCCACAGCCCTTCCGGGACGGGCGTCCTTCGCTCACCCGGCGAACTCTTGATTCGCGGAGGAAGCAGTTTCTGCAACCAGCTCATCGTGCGTTGCCCCCCAAAATCTGCGCCAAGTGTACTGCAACTGCCGCGTGTCTATGCCGCACGCTTGTCGGCCATGGCGTCGAGCGCCTGGCGTATGGATTGCAACCAGGTGCCGACGCGCGCCGCGGCTTCCGCCGGCGGTCCGGTCTCGATTTCTTCGATGATACGCGAGCCGATCACCACCGCGTCCGCGTGCGCCGCGATGGCCCTCGCGCTGGCGGCGTCGCGTATTCCGAAACCCACGCCCACGGGCAGGCTGACCTGCTCGCGTATCCGCGCCAGCTTCGACGCGACATCGGCCGCATCGATGTGTGCGGCGCCGGTCACACCCTTCAGCGACACGTAATAGACGTAGCCGCGCGCCACCTTGGCGATCGCCGCGATGCGCGCGTCCGTCGTCGTCGGCGCCAGCAGGAAGATCGCCGCGACATCGCGCGCAGCGAGCAACTGGGCAAAGTCGGTGGCCTCTTCCGCCGGGTAGTCGACGACCAGCACGCCGTCGACGCCGGCCGCCTTCGCGCGATCCGCGAACGCCGTCACGCCCATCGCTTCGATCGGATTGGCGTAGCCCATGAGCACGATCGGCGTTTCAGCATTGGCGCGGCGGAAATCGCGCACGATGTCGAGGACGTCCGCGAGGCCGACTCTCTGCGCCAGCGCGCGCTCTCCGGCGCGCTGGATCACCGGCCCGTCGGCCATCGGATCGGAAAACGGCACGCCCAGTTCGATCACGTCCGCCCCCGCGGCGACCAGCGCGTCCATGATCGGGCGCGTCGCGGCAAGCGACGGATCGCCGGTCATGACGTACGGAATCAGCGCGGTGCGGCCGGCCGACTTGAGCTGCGCGAACGTCGCGTCGATGCGATTCAAGGCCGACCGCCCATGGCATCGCGCTCGGCCACGGTGTTCATGTCCTTGTCGCCGCGGCCGGAAAGATTGACCAGCAGGATCTTGTCCTTCGCGAGCGTGGGCGCCAACCGCGTCGCGTAAGCCAGCGCGTGCGCCGATTCCAGCGCGGGAATGATGCCCTCGATGCGGCAGCACTGGTGGAACGCCGCGAGCGCTTCGTCGTCGTCGACGACCTCATAGCGTGCGCGCCCGGAATCCTTGAGCCATGCATGCTCCGGGCCGACGCCGGGATAGTCGAGGCCCGCGGAAATCGAATGCGTCTCGGTGATCTGCCCGTTGGCGTCCTGCAGCAGATAGGTGCGGTTGCCGTGCAGCACGCCGGGGCGCCCCGCGGTCAGCGATGCCGAGTGCTTTCCGGAGGCGATACCCTCGCCGCCGGCTTCGACGCCGATCAATTGCACGTCCGCGAACGGGATGTACGGGTAGAAGATGCCCATCGCGTTGCTGCCTCCGCCCACGCAGGCGATGACGACATCGGGCTGGCGGCCGGCGAATTCCGGCATCTGCACCACGCACTCGTCGCCGATCACGCGCTGGAAGTCACGCACCATCATCGGATAGGGATGCGGGCCGGCCACCGTGCCGATGATGTAGAACGTGTTCTCGATATTGGTGACCCAGTCGCGCATCGCTTCGTTCAGCGCGTCCTTCAGCGTCTTCGAGCCGGATTCGACCGGAACGACCTTGGCGCCGAGCAGGTTCATCCGGAACACGTTCTGCGCCTGGCGCTTGATGTCCTCCGACCCCATGTACACGACGCATTCCATGCCGTAGCGCGCGGCGATGGTCGCCGTGGCAACGCCGTGCTGGCCCGCGCCTGTCTCGGCGATGACGCGTGGCTTGCCCATCCGCCGGGCAAGCAGCGCCTGCCCGATCACGTTGTTGATCTTGTGCGCACCGGTGTGATTGAGGTCCTCGCGCTTCAGCCAGATCTGCGCGCCGCCCAGTTCGCGCGACCAGCGCTCTGCGTGGTAAACCGGCGAGGGCCGGCCGACGTAGTGCTTCAACTCGCGCTCGAATTCGGCGCGGAATCCCGGATCCTTCTGGACGTGGGCGTACTGTGTCTTGAGATCATCGAGCGCGCGGATCAGCGTTTCCGCGACGAACACGCCGCCATAGGGGCCGAAGTGGCCGCGCGCGTCCGGAAGGTCAAGCATCGGCATCTTCTCCATCCGCATCACGCACTCCCTTGACGAACGCGGCAATGCGCGCGGCATCCTTGATTCCCTTGCGCGGCTTGCCGTCAGGGCCGCGCTCCTCGACGCCGCTCGACACATCGACCGCCCAGGGCCGCACCGCGCGAATCGCGTCGCCTACATTCTGCGGATCGAGACCACCGGACAGGACCAGCGGCGCGGGCAAAGCTGCACGCACCGCCGGGGACAGTCGCGACCAGTCGAAAGCGTGGCCGGTGCCGCCGGGAAGATCGCCCGCCCGGAACGTGTCGAACAAGAAGCCCGCCGCGTCACCGTAGCGCTCCGCGTATTCTAGCAAATCGACACCTTCTCTCATGTGCACTGCCTTGAGGTACGGCCGCCCGAATGCGCTGCACAGTTCGCGGCGCTCGTCGCCATGAAATTGCAGGGCATCGATGGGCACCGCGTCGAGCACCGACCGCACTTCGCCGGGATCCGGATTCACGAACAGCGCGACACGGGTCACGAATGGGGGCAGCGCATCGGCGATCGCGCGCGCGCGCGCGATCTCGACAAATCGCGGCGTGCCGCGCCAGAACACCAGGCCGACCGCGTCGGCCCCCGCCTCCGCCGCCGCCACGCCGTCGGCGATCCGCGTGATGCCGCAAATCTTGATCCGCGTGCGCATTGCGCTCATTTGGGACCGACGGCACCCGCGAGCGTCACTGCCCGCACCGTGGGCGGAAGGCCGAACCGCGCATCGTAGTCCGCTCCGGCGAGATACAACCCCTCGGCGGCGAACGTGGGCGCAGCGCGTGTGCGGTCGCGACTGGCCAGCACGCCGGCGAGCCACTCCCCGTTGTCCTTGCCCGCCCCCACGCGGACGAGCGCACCGACGATGTTGCGCACCATGTGGTGCAGAAAGGCGTTGGCGGAGAATTCGAAGCGCACGAAAGGCCCCTGTTGCGTCACATTGATGCGCGTCAGCGTCTTGATGGGCGATTTCGCCTGGCATTCGGCTGCGCGAAATGCCGAGAAATCGTGCGTGCCCAGCAACTGGCGTGCGGCGGCGTCCATCGCGGACACATCGAGCGGACGATGGTACCAGCCGGCAAGGCCGGCGAGCAGCGCCGGCCGTTCCGCGCGCACCAGCAGCAGATACGTGTAATGCCGGGCCGTCGCGGCAAAGCGCGCATGGAAGTCCTCGGGAACGGCATGCGCCCACAGCACCGCGGCCGCGGCCGGCAGGTGCGTGTTGACGCCGCGGACCCACGCCGAATCCGGACGCTGCGCGTCCGTTTCGAAATGGATTATTTGCGACACGGCGTGCACGCCGGCGTCGGTTCTGCCGGCAGCGGTCACGGTGACATCATGGCCGGCGATTTGGCGAATCGCGCGCTCGAGCGCGTCCTGCACTCCGCAGCCCGACGGCTGCGACTGGAAGCCGCAGAACGCATGGCCCGAATATTCGACGGCAAGAGCGAAGCGCATGGCGGGATCGGAATTCAGGAATCGGCAATCGGAAAAAATTCGGGCGGCGGATCAAACGACCCGCCGCCCGTGGATGGTACTTGAGGAGTCGCGTCAGGCCAGCTTCGCGAGCAACGTCTTGGCTTCCGTCTTCTGCTGGTCGTCGCCTTCGTGGAGGACTTCCTGCAGGATCTCGCGCGCGCCTTCGACGTCGCCCATTTCCTGATAGGCCTTGGCCAGGTCGAGCTTGGTCGCCGCATCGTGCCACTGGCCGTCCAGGACCGACGGCGTCGGATCCTCGAACGTGGAGCGATCCGGGTCGAAGGAAAGGTCGAGCTTGTCCAGTTCCAGTGCCGCCGCCGGCCGTGTCAATTGTGGGGCCATGCCGCTGGGCGGACCTTCGGACGTGCTGCCGACCAGTTCTGGCTCGGCGCGGTGCTTGCCCATTGGCGCAGGTTTGTCGGTGTCGTCGAGTTTGAAATCGAGATCGAATTTCGGGCCTTCGTCAAAGCTTTCCCGCGCGGCCTCGACCTTTTCGGCAAGGCTTTCCGCGCGTGTCTCCGCGGCGGACTTGCCCACGCCCAGCGCGCCCGCCATAGCGGCGCCTGCCGCCGCGACGCCGGCGGCAACCGTGGCGCCCGTGTGCTTGGCCGTCTTCTCGAGTTCGCTTTCCGCGCCGGCGAGGATGTCGGCAGGTGTCTTGGGCGTGGCGCCCGATGTCGGCGAGATCGAGATTTCCTCGTCCATCTGGAATTCCACGCCGCCGTCGTCTGCCTTCGTTGCCGCCGGCGCTGCGCTTTCGGCCATTGCGAGAGGATGCACGTCCGCGGCCGGCGCGCCGCCTTCGGCGAACATCGGGTTGTTGGGGTCGAGCTGGCGTCCCAGCGCGACGGCCTTGTGCCACGTCTCGCCCTGGCCGTTGCAGACCGCGTACAGCTCGGACGCAACCGTCTCGAACGCCGAAGGCTTGTTGTGCTGCGCGTGGATCTCGAGCAGCTTGAGATAGATTTCCTGCCGCTGCGGATCCTTTTTCAGCGCGTCCTTCAGAATTTCCTCGGCCTGCGCGTCGCGACCGTACGCAAGGTAGACCTCGGCTTCGGCGATCGGGTCGACTTCGTCCGTGTCGATGTTGCCCAAGCCCTCGCGGCTGAAGTCGCTGGCCAGCGAGTTGTCGCCGGTATTCACGACGCCGCCACCCGTGGAGCCGAACACCGTGTTCGTCTTGATGTCCGTTCCCGAGATGATGCTGTCCTCGAACTTGGTGGTCTTGCGCCGGCGCGAGGCGATCAATGCGCCCAGGCCCGCAAGGATGACCAGCGCGCCTCCGCCGATCGCCCACGATGGCGTATTGGCAAGGAAGTCATCGAACATTCCCGGCGCTTCCTTGGGCGCGGCCTTGGGCGTGGCCTTTGCCGGCGGAGCCTTGGTTTCGGGCGGTTTCACCTCCTGGACAGGTGGCGCCACCGCAGGCGCAGCGGCCTTTGCGTCCGCTGCAGCCTTTGCATCCGCCGCGGCCTTGGCATCCGCCGCCGCCTTCGCATCCATTGCTGCCTTTGCATCCGCGGCGGCCTTGGCGTCTGCCGCCGACTTCGCATCGGCTGCAGCCTTCGCATCCGCTGCTGCCTTCGCATCCGCTGCTGCCTTCGCATCCGCTGCTGCCTTCGCATCCGCTGCTGCCTTGGCATCCGCTGCTGCCTTTGCGTCAGCAGCCGCGGTCGTGGGCGGCGCCGGCGCAACGGCTGGCGCCTTGCCCTTGGTGGCATCGGATTGCGTTTGCAACTGCGCCATCGTCTGGTTCTTCAGTTCGACCGCGCGTTGCAGGTCCTTCAGCGTCTTTTCGAGATCGGCAATGCGGCTTTGCGCGTCCTTGAGGGCTGCGGCCTGCGCAACCGAAGACTCCGCGGTGCCCGAACCCTTGCCCACGCCGGCATCTTTCGACAGCTTCAGCTGGTCGCTGCCCGGACGCGCGGCAGGCGTCTTGTCCTCGACGGTCGTACCGATCTTTCCGCCGGCGACGCGACCGCCGGCCTCGTCGGCCATGGGTGCGGCGCCAGCAACACGGTCGCGGTAGGCGCGCCAATCCGCGGACTGCACCTTGACGATCTTCGATGCCTCGCCGGGCTGCGTCGACGATGTGTCGGCCGCGCTGGGAATCGTGATGATCGCGCCCGAGCGCAGCCTGTTCATGTTGGCGCCTTCGAACGCGCCCTGGTTGCTCTTGAACAGCGCGACCAGCATCTGGTCGATGGTCACCGTTTCCGGCTTGTAGTCCTTGGCGATCTTCGAAAGCGTGTCGCCACGCTTGACCGTGTACTCGTCTCCGGTAGCGCGAGGCGCGGCAGGCGCCATCGGCGCAGCGGCGGTGGCAGCGGGTTGTGCGCGCGGCGCCGGAGTTCCAGCGCGCGATGGGGTAATCGGTTCAACCTGGGCGACATCGGTCGGCGTGCCCGGCGGGTCGAGCAGGAACGTGTAATCGCGCACCACGCGGCCCGACGACCAGTTCACCTCGACCATCAGATCGAGATACGGTTCGTTCATCAGCGCGGGCGACGAAATGCGCAGGTAGGCCTCGCCGTTCGCGCCGCGCTCCATCGTGATGCGCGCGCGGGAAAGTGCGGCCTGATACTGCAGGTTGTTTTGCCGATAGAGCGCGGGGTCGGCGACCTTGGCGACGACGGAATCGAGTTCTTCCTTGGACCCGGGCAGAAGCTCGATTTTGGCCGAAAGCGGCTGTCCCAGCGCCGACTCGACGGTCAGTTTGCCTAAGCCGAGCGCATGGGCCGACAGGGGCAGCAAAAGCGTGCCCGCAACCAGGCCGTACGTGACGATTGGTTTTACTCGCATGCCGACCCCTTCGGGAATGCTGTTTGGCTCAAGCTAACATAACATCATGGATTTAGCGGTGCAAGCTAAACCTCAGTATTAGCTTGGATTTTCCCTCGTGCGCCTACGCGGATTCACACGAGATTCATGCCATCGTTCTAACGGGGAGCGCTAGCGCTAGCGTACCGCGATTGCCGACTCTACAAGATGTAGTGGCACTGCGCAGCATGCCGCGGTGTTGCGTTCCTGCCGCCGTCCCGGCGACCGACACCTGCCCGAAGCCCCGTCAATACTGCATGAAGCTTCGGAAAAGGCGGCGCCTGGCGCGGGTTCAGCGCGCTTGCCTCGCTTGCGGCAAGTCGCGGTCCGCTTTCCCGAGCCAGATGGCGTTATCCAGTCTGCTACGTGAGCAAGATTCGCACCATGCGCCTTAGCGGCTCGGCCGCCCCCCAAAGCAACTGGTCGCCGACCGTGAATGCGCCCAGGTATTCCGGACCCATGGCGAGCTTCCGCAGGCGTCCGACCGGGATGGAAAGCTTTCCGGTAACGGCGGCGGGCGTCAGTTCGCGGACGCTCTCCTCGCGGCGGTTGGGAATGACCGTCACCCATTCGTTGGCGTCGTCCAGCAGGGTCTCGATCTCGGCGAGCGGCACATCGCGCCGGAGCTTGATCGTCAGCGCCTGGCTGTGGCAGCGCATGGCGCCAATGCGCACGCATAGCGAATCCACAGGAATCGCGTCGTGCGCGCCTCGCCCCAGGATTTTGTTGGTCTCGGCACCGCCCTTCCACTCCTCCAGGCTCATCCCGTTGCCCATGTCCTTGTCGATCCAGGGTATAAGAGAGCCCGCCAGCGGCACCCCGAAGTGCTGCGTGGGGAAGCTGTCGTCGCGCAGGATGCCCGCGACCTCGCGGTCGATGTCGAGGATGGCGGAATTCGGGTCGTCCAGGAGGCTCTTGGCGGCCAGATGCGCGTCGCCCATTTGATGCAGCAGTTCGCGCATGTTCTGCGCGCCCGCGCCCGACGCCGCCTGGTAGGTCATGCACGTCATCCACTCGATCAGGTCGCGCTCCAGCAGCCCCGCCAGCGCCATCATCATGAGGCTGACCGTGCAGTTGCCGCCGATGTAGTTGCGGATCCCTCCGGCGATCGCGGCATCGATCACCGGCCGGTTTACCGGGTCCAGGATGATCACGGCGTCGTCCTTCATGCGCAGCGTCTTGGCGGCATCGATCCAGTACCCGGTCCATCCGCTGTCTCTAAGCTTGGGGTACATCGCCGTGGTCCAGTCGCCTCCCTGGCAGGTGACGATGGCGTCCAGGCCGGCAAACGCCCGGGTATCGTTGGCGTCCTTGAGCGGACCGGTATCCCGGCCGATCGCCGGACCCGCGCCCCCCGTATTCGACGCCGAAAAGAACACCGGCTCGATCAAATCGAAGTCCCGCTCCTCCCGCATTCGCTGCATGAGGACCGAACCCACCATTCCCCGCCAACCTACAAATCCGACTCGCATGATGTCTTCCATTTCTGAAAATTGGGCCGCATTGGCTGCGCAATTCCTCGCGTCAGGACGGGGGTTTTCGCTTGTCCGCCCTGGTGGCAGTCTTCGTAGCGGCTCCTCTCCGCGACGGCGTAATGCGCGCCATCGTGTAGGCATCGATGAAGCGTCCGCCGCGGAAGGCATAAGACCGGAGCGTGCCTTCGATCTCGAACCCGAATTTGCGATACAGCGCGAGCGCCACGTCGTTGTCGGTGTACACGGTCAATTCGAGCCGCGTGTAGTTGAGCCAGTTGTCGGCCAGGTCGATCGCCGCGGCGAGCAGCGCGGTTCCGACGCCGCGGCCATGCCAATCGTCGCGCACGGACATGCCGAGGCCGGCCGCATGGCGGCGACGCGGCGATTTCGACGCGACGTGCAGTCCCAGATTGCCCACCACTTCGCCGCGGACTTCCGCCACGAGGACATGGTCGTCCGGCGAGATATCGGCGAGCCACTTGCGCCACTTCTCGAGCGAAGGGAACGGCACCTGCAGCGTGCCGGCCATCGCCTTGGGCGAGGAAAAGGTCGCCTGGATCGCTTCCGCGTCGCTGACGGAGGCGCGGCGGATCGTGATCGCGGGGCGACGCGCTGCCATCATGCCGCCCGCAATGCTGCAATGACGGCATCGCCCATTGCCCGTGTGCCGATGATCCTCTCACCCGCCATGGCGATGTCGGCTGTGCGATGACCCTGCCGCAGAACGCCGCGGACCGCGCCCTCGATGCGCGCCGCCACGGCAGGTTGCCCGAACGTGTAGCGGAACATCATGGCCAGCGACAGGATGGTCGCCAGCGGATTGGCCTTGTCCTGCCCGGCGATGTCCGGTGCCGAACCATGGATCGGTTCGTAGAGGCCCTTCTGCTTGGCGTCGAGCGAGGCCGACGGCAACATGCCGATCGAGCCGGCGAGCATCGATGCCTCGTCGGACAGGATGTCGCCGAAGATGTTGCCGGTGACGATCACGTCGAACTGCTTTGGGTTCCGGACAAGCTGCATGGCCGCGTTGTCGACGTACATGTGCGTGAGCGTCACGTCGGGATAGTCGGCCGCCATCGCGCTCACGACCTCGCGCCACAGGATGCTCGTGTCCAGCACGTTGGCCTTGTCGACTGAGCACAGCTTGCGGCCGCGCCTGCGCGCCGTCTCGAAGCCGACACGCGCGATGCGCTGCACTTCCGGCACGCTGTAGTGCATCGTGTCGAAGCCCTCGGCGTCGCCTGCGGCGGTCTTGCGCCGCCCGCGAGGCTGGCCGAAGTAGATGTCGCCGGTCAGCTCGCGAATGATCATGAGATCGAGGCCCGCCACGACCTCGGGCTTCAACGTCGACGCCGCCGCGAGCTCCGGATAGAGAAGCGCGGGCCGAAGGTTGGCAAAGAGTGAAAGCGCCTTGCGGATGCGCAGCAGGCCCTGCTCGGGCCGCAGCTCGCGCGGAAGCGTGTCGTACGCCGGCCCTCCGACCGCGCCCATGAGTATCGCGTCCGACGCCTGCGCGATTGCGAGCGTCGCCGGCGGGAGCGGGTCCTTCGCCGCGTCGTAGCCGGCGCCGCCCATGGGCGCCGTCTCCGTCTCGATCGGCAATCCGTCGCCGCGCAGCACCTCCAGCACGCGCTGCGCCTGGCCCACGATTTCGGGGCCGATGCCGTCGCCTGGCAGGATTGCGATCTTCATGCGTTTCCCAGATCCATAAAAGAAAAAGGCGGCGCCGATTTACCCTGGCGCCGCTTCTCGTGGAGAAGTCTTATATCCAGGGTTGTTCTGCCAGTCGTTTCGTCTCGAAGGCACGAATCTCGTCGGCGTGCTGCAGCGTCAGTCCGATCTCGTCCAGGCCGTCCAGCAGGCATTGCTTGCGGAACGGCTCGATGTCGAATGCACACGTCAGCGAGCCATCTGCCGTCGATACCATCTGCCGGTCCAGGTCGATCGTCAGCTTGAATCCAGGGAAGGCCAGCGTGTCGGCAAAGAGGCGGTCGACCTGCGACTCCGGCAACACGATGGGCAGCAGGCCGTTCTTGAAGCAGTTGTTGAAGAAGATGTCGCCGAAGGACGGCGCGATGAACGCTCGGAAGCCGAAATCGGCGAGCGCCCACGGTGCATGCTCGCGCGAACTGCCGCAGCCGAAATTGCGGCGCGCAAGCAGGATGGACGCGCCCTGATATCGGGGCTCGTTCAGCACGAAATTGGGGTTGCGCGGCCGTCGCGAGTGGTCCTGTCCGGGCTCGCCGTGGTCGAGGTATCTCCACTCGTCGAACAGGTTCACGCCGAATCCCGACCGCTTGATCGCCTTCAGGAACTGTTTCGGGATGATAGCGTCCGTGTCGACATTGGCGCGGTCGAGCGGCGCGACGAGACCGGTGTGGACGCGGAAGGATTGCATGGCGGCTGGCGTATGGTTGCAGACGATCAGTAAGGCTTGCTCTTCTCGGCGGCCTTCTCGATTCCCGCGCCGGCAGCCTTGACGTCCTTGCCCGCGCCCTCGATCGTGTTGCACGCCGCCAGGCCGTATGCGAATCCAATCATCACCACGAGCACTGCCATCTTCTTCATCATTTCGTTCTCCCCTTGAACTAGAACAGCCGCCGGACATCGACAAAATGCCCGGCGATCGCGGCCCCCGCCGCCATGGCCGGACTGACGAGATGCGTGCGCCCACCATTGCCCTGGCGGCCTTCGAAATTCCTGTTGGACGTCGATGCGCAGCGCTCGCCGGGTTCCAACTTGTCGTCGTTCATGGCGAGGCACATCGAGCATCCGGGCTCGCGCCACTCGAATCCCGCGTCGCGAAAGACCCGGTCGAGGCCCTCCGCTTCGGCCTGCGCCTTCACCAGACCGGATCCAGGAACCACCATCGCGAGCTTGACGTTCCCAGCGACCCGGCGCCCGCGTGCGACTGCCGCGGCTTGCCGCAGATCCTCGATGCGCGAATTGGTGCACGAGCCGATGAACACCTTGTCGATGTTGATCTGGGTCATCGGCGTGTTCGGCTGGAGCCCCATGTAGGCCAGCGCGCGCTCCATGCCGTCGCGCCGAGTCGCATCGCGTTCGCGATCCGGGTCCGGCACGCGGTCCTCGATGCTGACCACCATCTCGGGCGACGTGCCCCACGTAACCTGCGGCCGGACGGTTGCAGCGTCGAACACATGCGTCGTGTCGAACCGGGCCCCGTCGTCGCTGCGCAGGTTGCGCCATTGCGCCAGCGCGCGATCCCATTGTTCGCCGGTGGGCGCGAATGCGCGGCCCTTGATGTAATCGAACGTGCGCTCGTCGGCCGCGACCATGCCTGCGCGGGCGCCGGCCTCGATGGCCATGTTGCACATCGTCATCCGCGCTTCCATGGACAGCGCGCGCACCGCCTCGCCCGCGAACTCGATCGCATGACCGCTGCCGCCCGCCGTGCCGATGCGGCCGATGATCGCGAGCACGAGGTCCTTGGACGTGACGCCCTGCGCCAGGCGGCCGTCGACGCGCACCAGCATCGACTTCGACTTCCTGGTGAGCAGGCATTGCGTGGCGAGCACGTGCTCGACCTCGGACGTTCCGATGCCGAACGCAAGCGCCGCGAATGCCCCGTGCGTGCTCGTGTGCGAGTCGCCGCAGACCACGGTCATGCCCGGCAACGTCGCGCCCTGCTCCGGCCCGATCACGTGGACGATGCCCTGCCGGCGGTCGAGAAACGGGAAATAGGCCTTGGCGCCGTGCTCCGCGATATTCCTGTCGAGCGTTTCGACCTGCGTGCGCGACGTTGGGTCCTGGATGCCGCGGCCCCAGTCCTTGGTCGGCGTGTTGTGGTCGGCGGTGGCGACGACCGATTGCATCCGCCACGGCTTGCGGCCGGCCAGTTTCAGCCCCTCGAACGCCTGCGGACTCGTCACCTCATGGACCAGGTGCCGGTCGATGTAGAGCAGCGCCGTGCCGTCCGCTTCTTCCCGGATAACGTGGCTGTCCCACAGCTTGTCGTAGAGTGTCCGTGCCGTCATGATTTTCGCGTATCCGCCGTCGCGGGATTTCGCGGGCGGCGAAGTGCGATTATTGCACAGCAGCACGGCCGTTTCGACCGGCGCGCCGGGCACGGGCAAGCCGGGGCTTGGAGCGGCCCTTGCGGCCCGGTCGTCGCAGGCCCCAGAATTGGTCACGGACTCTCGGCGGGAGGGAATCAGTCAGACATTCGGGCGGCGCGTTCCTGGACGAAGTCGGCAACGAAATCGGCAAGCGCCGGCAGCGCGCTGTCGAAGGTCGTTGCCGGGGTCGCGCGCAGCCAGGTGAGCTGCCGCTTCGCAAGCTGGCGCGTCGCGGCGATTCCCTCGTCGCGCAGCTGCTTCAGGTCGATGGCGCCTTCCAGGTACTGCCATGCCTGGCGATACCCCACGCAGCGCATCGAGGGCAGAGCCGGAGCGAGCGAGAACCGTTGGCGCAACGCGCGCAATTCTTCGACGAGGCCAGCGTTGAGCATCGCCTCGAAGCGCCGCGCGATGGCCGTATGCAGCTGCGCGCGATCGGCGGGAACGAGTGCCATCGCGATGCTGGGACCGAGCGAATTGGCAGGTGTGTCGCGACGGCCCTGCAGCGATGAAATGGGCTGTCCGCTCAACCGGTGGACTTCGAGCGCGCGTTGGATTCGCTGCGAGTCCGTGGGTGCCAGGCGTGCAGCAGTCGCCGGGTCGACCCGTGCAAGTTCGGCATGCAGCGCCGGCCAGCCTTCGTTGGCCGCCCGCCGGTCGAGTTCCTGGCGCACGCCGGCGTCTGCGCGAGGGAGTGCCGACAAGCCCTCGGTGAGGGCCTTGAAGTAGAGCATGGTGCCGCCGCAGAGTATCGGCGTCCGGTTGCGCGCGCGAATGTCCGCCACGGCGGCCAGCGCATCGCGCACGAACGCCGCCGCCGAATAGGCCGTCGTCGGATCGATGATGTCGAGCAGGTGATGCGGTATCCGTGCCCGGTCGGCAGCGGTCGGCTTCGCGGTGCCGACGTCCATGCCGCGATACACCTGCGCCGAATCGACGGCCACGATCTCGCCGCCGAATCGGCCCGCCAGGTCGAGCGCGAGCGCGCTCTTCCCCGATGCCGTCGGACCCATCAACAGGATGGCCGGGATCACGGGACGCTTCAAGGACGAAAAATGCGGGCGGGCGGCGGTTCGCGATCAGCGACCGCGCATGAACAGGCGATCGAGATCGGGCATCGACAACTGGTACCACGTCGGACGGCCGTGATTGCACTGGCCCGAGCGTTCGGTGGCTTCCATCTCGCGCAGCAGCGCGTTCATCTCGGTCGGCGTCAGGCTGCGATTCGCGCGCACCGACCCATGGCAGGCCATCGTCGACAACAGTTCGTCGCGGCGCGCGGTCAACACCTGCGTGCTGCCGAATTCGCGAATTTCATGCAGGACCGCACGGGCCAGCGCCGCGGGATCGGCGTCGCGCAGCGGCGCCGGAACGCCACGCACCGCAAGCGTGGCCGGACCCAGCGCCGACATCGCAAATCCCAGCGTGTCGAGTGCCTCCGCGTTTTCCTCGGCGGTCGCGACTTCGAGCGGCTCGGCGGCGAACGTCGCGGGAACCAGCAGCGGCTGCACCGGCATGCGCGCGTGGGACGCCGCCTTGAGGCGTTCGTAGACGATGCGCTCGTGCGCGGCGTGCATGTCGACCAGCACGAGGCCGGCGCGGTTCTGCGCGAGGATGTACACGCCATGCAATTGCGCGAGCGCGAAGCCCAGCGGGTGCGGGTCATCGGCGGCCAGTACCGGCGGACCGGCATCGCCTTCCTCGCGTGCTCCGAACAGGCGGGCGTAGAACGGGGAAGGCTCGCCCGCTTCCAGACCAAGAGGCGACTGGGACTGCTGCCACGAAAGCTCGGGGGGCGTCCCGGCAAGCCGCACGCCGAACGCATCGCGCTCGGTTGCGTGCATCGGCGCGAGCGGCGGCAGGTGCGCCGCCGCGACGCCCAGCCGTTCCGCGGCGGAGACAGCGGGCTGTTCCGCGGCGCTGGCCGCGAGCGCGCGTTCCACCGCGTGCCGCACGAATTGATGGATGGTCCCCGAATCGCGAAAGCGTACCTCGGTCTTCTGCGGATGGACGTTGACGTCGACACGCCGCGGATCGAGCTCGAGCCACAACGCGAACACCGGCTGGCGGTCGTGGTGCAGCACGTCGCGATACGCTTCGCGCAGCGCGTGCTGCAGCATGCGGTCGCGGACGTAGCGGCCGTTGACGAACAGGTACTGTCCACCCCGTTGCGCGGCATAGGCCGGCCTCACCGCCAGACCCGAGATCCGGATGCCCGGGGCGTCGGCGTCGACGGCCGCCGCATGCGCGACGAAATCGTCTCCCAGCAATTGCTCGACCCGCACGCGGCGTCCTGCGCCGATGAGCCGATGCACGACGCGCGCGTTGTGCGTAAGCGTGAATCCGGTCGCCGGATGGGCGAGCGCGACGCGGCGAAACGCCTCCTCGCAATGCGCCCATTCCGTTGGTTCGGCGCGCAGGAACTTGCGCCGCGCCGGCGTATTGAAGAACAGTTCCTCGACGGTGATGCTGGTGCCCGCCGCCAATGCGGCCGGGGAAATCGGGCTCACGGTGCCGCCATCGACTTCGATGCGCCAGGCGTGCGGCTTTTCCCTTGCGCGCGATGCCAGTCCCAGGCGCGACACTGACGCGATCGACGCCAGCGCCTCGCCGCGGAATCCCAGCGAGGCGATTGCCTCGAGGTCGAGCACGGACTGGATCTTCGATGTGGCGTGGCGCGCAACGGCCAGCGCGAGGTCCTCGCGTGCGATGCCGCCGCCGTTATCGGACACGCGGATGCGCTTGATGCCGCCCGCGGCGAGTTCCACGTCGATCTGCGTGGCGCCGGCGTCGAGCGCGTTCTCGAGCAGTTCCTTCAGCGCCGCCGCCGGTCGCTCGATCACCTCGCCCGCGGCAATCTGGTTGATGAGCAGGTCGGGCAGGGCCCGGATCGCGCCCATCAGCGCTTGAGCCCCTGCGACCAGCGCGCGTATACGCTATCGGCCACCTGATTCAGCGCGGCGATGCGTGCGGGCAGGTCGGCGAGCAGGTCCGCGGCGGTCTGCAAGTGGGCGTTGGAGCGCGTCGGCAACTCCGCGGTGCTGCTGGCGCACCACGCTTCGACCAGTTCGCGCGTCATCTCGATGTGGCACTGCAAGCCGATGTGCCGGTCGTCGATGATGAAGCCCTGGTCCGTGTTGAACGCATTCGTGAGCACGCGCGTGGCCATCGGCGGCAGGTCGAACCGGTCGTAGTGCCACTCGAACGCCGCAAATCGCGGCAGGCCGCCGAACCACTCGCGGCGCGCGCCGCGATCGCATACCTCGACGTGCAGCCAGCCGATCTCGGGCGTCGGCGCCTTCGAGACGCGGGCACCGAGCGCCTTGGCCATCAGCTGCCCGCCCAGGCAGTGGCCGATCACCGGCACGCCGTCGCCGATGGCGTCGCGCAGCAGGCTGCACATCGGCGCAATCCAGGGAAGGGAGTCGTTGACGAACATCGGCCCGCCCATCATGCCGATGCCGGCGTAGGCGCCTGGGTCCGACGGTACCGCGGCGCCCTGATCCAGCTCGATGAGTTCCGTCGGAATTGCCTGCTCCGACAGCCATTCACCGAACCGGCCAGGGCCTTCGGACGGCGAGAAACGAAAGATGGCAACAGGGCGCATGGTCAATGGCGTGCGCGCCGGCGTCTGGAAGCCGGCGCCCTTTCCCCGATTTTAACAGTCACGCACCGAGAGCTGCGCGCAGCGCCGCCTGCGCATGGCATTTCAGTGTCAGGTATATTCGGCCAGCCGCGCGGAAAGCCATGTGCCCGGCGAAACGGGGAGACGGGCTTGTTTGAGGAATTTGAGGTGGAGTCACCATTACCCGAGGGCGCGACGGATCCGGGTTTTTTCAGCAGCATTACTTCCGGCCTGCAGAATCTGTTCAAACACGGTGAGTCGGCGCAGCCGCTGCCACAGGCCGTCCTGGACCCGCGCCTGCTGCCGTATGCCGGCAAAGTTGCCACGGCGGAAGCGGCGGTCGGGCATATCAAGAGCGGCAGCCACGTGTTCGTCGGCACGGCCAGCGCCACGCCGCGAGTGCTGGTCGCCACGCTGGAAACGATGAGCACGCCGCCGGCGGGCCTGGAACTGTTGCACTACATCACCAGCAGCGCCTTTCCGCACGACGACCAGGGCCGCGCCACGACCCGCTTCCGGCACCGCACGTTCTTCGTCGGCTCGGACATCCGTGCCGCAGTCAAGCAAGGGCTGGCCGACTACGTGCCGCTGTCGATCGCCCGCGTGCCGCAGCTGATCGAGTTGGGCCGCATTCCCGTCAACGTGGCGCTGATTCAGGTGTCGATGCCCGACGAATTCGGCTACGTGAGCCTGGGCGTATCGGTCGACGTGATTCCGGCGGCGATCGCCAAGGCCCAGCTCGTCATTGCGGAAGTCAACCCTGCCATGCCGCGGTCGATGGGCGATTCGACGTTTCACGTGAGCAAGATCCATCACCTCGTACCCGTCGCCGCCCCGATCCTCGAATACGTCCATCCGGCAACCGAAGAACGCGTGGTCGAGCAGATCGCGCGGTATATCGGCAGTATCATCGAGGACGGCTCGACCTTGCAGATAGGCCTGGGGCGAGTGACCAGCGCGGCGCTCAAATACCTGTCCGATCGCAAGGACATCGGCATTCACTCCGATGTGATCACCGACGCGATCATTCCGCTGCTCGAAAAGGGCGTGCTGACGGGCCGCCGCAAGTCCAGCCAGCGCGACAAGATCGTCACCAGTCTTGCCATAGGCACGAAGCGCCTCTATGACCTGATCGACCGCAATCCGCTGTTCTGCTTCCAGCCGATCGACCAGGTGTGCAACACGGCCATCATCGCCGCCCAGCATCGAATGGTTTCGGTCACTCAGGCCTTCGCCATCGACCTGACCGGGCAGGTGTGCGTCGACCAGCTCCATGGCGAGTTCTACGCCGGCCTCGCGGCGCAGGGGGAATTCCTGCGCGGCGCGGCGCGCTCGGAGGGCGGCAAGGCCATCATCTGCCTCGCCTCGACGTCCGACGGCGACAGCGTGTCGTGCATCCGTGCCACGCTCGGAGCCGGCGAAGGTGTCTCGATCGCCCGCACCGACGTGCATTACGTGATCACCGAATACGGCATCGCTTACCTGTTCGGCAAGTCGATCCGCGAACGCACCATCGCGTTGATCCAGGTGGCGCATCCGAAATTCCGCGCTGAACTGTTCGCGCAAGCCCAGGCACTCGGCTATGTGACCGCCGCGCAGTCGCTCCAGAACATGCGCGCTTATCCCGTCGAGGAAGAGTTCAACGTCGTGCTCAAGGACAAGCGGTCGGTGCTGCTGCGGCCGGCGATGACGACGGACGGCGACAGCATCCGCGACCTCTTCCACAGCCTTTCCGAGGAAGACGTGTTCACCCGCTTCTTCCGCACCGTGCGCGCGCTGTCCGCCAACGACGTGCAGCGCCTCTGCAACGTCAACTTCGAGAACGAGGTCGCATTCGTGGCCGTGACGGGGACGCGCGAGGATCCGCAGATCGTCGCCCAATCGTGCTACTTCATCGACCCGTCCACGAACCTGGCGGAAACAGCCTTCATGGTGAGGCCGGAGTGGCAGCGTTGCGGCCTCGGCGCGGCATTGCAGCGGCGGATGACCGAACACGCGGTCTCGCGACGCGTGCGCGGATTCGTGGCCGAGATCATGTCCACGAATGCGAACATGATTCGCCTGGCGCAGGCCGGGTCCACCAACGTCTCCATCGAACCCAACGGATCCACCGTGCGCGTCACCGCGCTGTTCTGAAGATGGCTACATCTGCTTGAAGAGATGGGTGAACTGGCGGGAGATGGGGAGCCTCTCCTGCCGGTTCTTGAGCAGGATGAACTGGCGCTCGGCGTCCTCGCGCAATACACCGGAGACCGCGTCGAGGTTGACGATCGTTCCCCGGTGCACCTGCCAGAACTTCTCCGGATCGAGGTCGGCCAGCAGATCCTTCAACGGCGTGCGGATCAGCGCCTCGCCGCTGGCAAGCACGACGCGCGTGTACTTGGTGTCGGCCTGGAAGTAGACAACGTCGGCGACGGGGATCAACTTGACCTGCTTGCCGACCGCGGCCCTGATCCATTGCATGCGGGTCGCGTGGGGACTGACCGTCGCGCGCAACTCGGCGAGTAGCGCGGAGAGATCAGCGGGCGGCGAGTCCAGCTTACGGCGAATTCTTTCCACCGTGGCGGTCAGGCGGTCGCTTTCCACCGGCTTCAACAGATAGTCGACCGCGCCGGCGTCGAAGGCCTTGAGCGCGTACTGGTCGTACGCAGTGACGAACACCACATGGCAAGCGCCGCCGATTTCCGCAGCGACGTCGAGTCCGCTCATGCCCGGCATCCGGATGTCCAGGAAGGCAACCTGCGGCTGCCAATCCCCGAACAGCGTGACCGCCTGGTTACCGTCGGCCGCCTCCGCGACGATGTCGAGTTCGGGCCATGCCTCAGCCAGCTTTTCCTTCAGCCGCTCGAGCATCAGCGGTTCGTCCTCGGCGATCAATGCGGTCGGACGGTTCATCTGAGAGCATTTTCCATGGGCGGTGCCGGCGTTGCGCGTTCAAGCACTGCGCCGAGCGGCAGGACGAGACGCGCGACGAATCCGCGCGGCTGGTTGGCGTCCGTTTGGAGCGCGGCGCGTTCGCCATGCAGCAGCGCGAGCCGTTCCCGGATATTGGCAAGGCCGATGCCGTTCACGTCCGGCGAGCCGGTCAATCCGATGCCGGTGTCCACGACCGACAACACGACGCGCGCGCCGTCCGCGTGCGTCTCGTGCGTTGCGGTCACATCGATGCGTCCGCCTTCCGGCAGCGGTTCGATGCCGTGCTTGATCGCGTTCTCGACGAGCGTGATCAGCATGCCGGGCGGTATGGCCACGTCTTCGAGCCTGTCCGGGACGGTAACCGTCCAGTGCAGCCGCCCGCCCAGGCGCGTCTGCATGATACGCAGATAGGCACGGACCATCAGCGCGTCCTGGCGGATCGTCGTCGCGTCGTCGCGGAGCGTCGGCGTCGTCGCGCGCAGGAAGCGGATCAGGTCGCTGATCAGCCGCGCAGCGTCGGGCGCGGACTTCTCGGCCAGCTGCTGGGCGCTGCCCAGCGTATTGAACAGGAAATGCGGCTCGATCTGCAGTTGCAGCAGTTTCAGCTTCGATTCCGCGAGTTGCCGCGACAGTTCGCTCTGCCGCGCTTCCGCCTCGAGATTGGCGGCGAGCGCGCGGTATTCGCGGTTGCGCAGGTTCGCGATCAGCGCGACCAGGATCGTGTACACGAAACCAAGCACCAGCGCGCCGGTCACGATGTGCCGCAGCGTCGCGCTGTCGTGAAGCCAGTCGAAGGGATTGACGCCCTTGATGAGGCCGGCAATGCTGGCGCCGATGAAAGCGCCGAGCAGCGCCAGCAGCGGACTCAACACCACCATGCGGAACGCCTTGCCGCTGTACCTGCGGTAACCGAACCACGCCGACAGGCCCGCGAAGAGCGTGACGAAGACAAAGGCGTTGAACAGCACCGCGGCTTCGAGGAACGACATGTTCCACGGCAGGCGCGAGGCGATCCACGCCACGCCCGTGGTCACCAGGACGGTACCGGCCAGCCAGGTCCATCCGCCGCCCTGGTACAGCCACTGGTCGAACGTGCGCACTTCTCGCCGCTCGATTTCCGAGAGCGAGGCGAGGATGCGTTCGGCGAACGCGTCGTAGCGAGTCTTCAGCGAGCGTGGCATGCGGTGCGGTGCGAGCGCGTTAGTCCCCGGGCAAGGTCGCGGGTCAGCGCGCATTGTAGTCGCGGGGCCGTCGCGGGACGGCTTCAACTCGGACGAGCAGCGACGGGGCCGGACGGAACGGTCGCCCGGCGCGATGAGTGACGACTACATCCCGCGCGCGATGCGCGCGTAGGCGCTGTGATTGTGGATCGACTCGAAGTTCTCGGCTTCGACACGGAATGCCTCGAAGCGCGGGTCGGTGGAGAGCCGCGCCGCGACGCCGCGCACCAAATCCTCGACAAACCGCGGGTTGTCGTAGGCGCGCTCGGTGACGTATTTCTCGTCGGCGCGTTTCAAGATGCCGTACAGCTCGCAGGACGCCTCTTCCTCCGCGATGCGCAGGAGCTCGTGAACGAACACCGGCTGAGTCGGCCGCACCGTGATCGTGACCGTCGAGCGCTGATTGTGCGCGCCGTAGTCGGAGATTTCCTTGGAAGCCGGGCACAGCGACATGACCGGCGCGGCCACGGCGACGGTCATCTGGTATTGCCCGTCCTTCAGCTCGCCGGCAAGCCTTACCTCGTAGTCCATCATGCTGGCGATTCCCGATACCGGCGCAATCTTGCGCACGAAGTACGGAAAGGCGATCTCGATCCGCCCAGCGGGCGCATCGAGGCGCATGACGAGGTCGTCGAGCATCGCGCGCAACCCCGCGACCGTCAGCGGCGCCGCACCCGCCCGCTCCTCGAGCAGCATGACCAGCCGCGACATGTGCGTGCCCTTGCGGTCCTCGGCCAGCGCGACGTACACATTGCACAGCGCCACCGTCGGCTGCGCGACGCCGTCGCTGTCGGCAAAGGCAAGCGGGAACCTGATGCCCTTGATGCCGACATGATCGATCGCCAGGTTGCGTTCGTCGGTCCCCGATTGCACGTCGGGGATCGGCATCAGCAGATCGGGTTGTTCGGGACGGTTCATGGTTCCGGCATTGTAACGGCTGGCGCTAGGCAGCCGGCTTGACCCGGGGATCGGCCTTGTGCTGACCAAAATTGGAGCCGGCGTGAGCGCCGAAATGCGCTTCGATCGACGCCGCGATGCCCTTGCCATCCAAGCCGACCTGCGCCAACAGCATCGCCGGGTCGCCGTGATCGACGAACCGGTCCGGGAGACCGAGATGCAGCATCGGCAAGCTGATGCCTTCGGCCGCGAGCAGTTCCGCCACACCGCTGCCGGCGCCGCCGGCGACGACGTTCTCCTCGACCGTGACCAGCGCCTCATGCTCGCGCGCGAGCTTCAGGATGAGTTCGCCATCGAGCGGCTTGACGAAGCGCATGTTGGCGACGGTGGCATCCAGCGCCTCCGCCGCGGCCAGTGCCGGATGCAGCATTGAACCGAACGCGAGGATCGCGATGCGGTGCGGCCGGCGCTTGCCCTCGCGCCTCAACTCGCCGCGGCCGACCGGGAGCGCCCGCATCTCGGCTTCGATGGCGGCGCCGGGCCCGCTGCCGCGCGGATAGCGAATGGCGGACGGCGAATCGAGTGTGCAGCCCGTGTAGAGCATCTGGCGGCATTCGTTCTCATCGGAGGGCGCCATCACCGTCATGTTCGGCAGGCACCGCAGATAAGACAGGTCGAACGCGCCGATGTGCGTCGCGCCGTCCGCGCCGACCACGCCGGCCCGGTCGATCGCGAAGACCACCGGCAGGTTCTGCAGCGCGATGTCGTGAATCGTCTGGTCGTAGGCGCGCTGCAGAAAGGTCGAGTAGATGGCCACCACGGGCTTCATGCCCTCGCACGCGAGGCCGCCGGCGAACGTCACGGCATGCTGTTCCGCGATGCCGACGTCGAAGTAGCGCTGCGGAAACTCCTGCGAAAAGCGCACCAGCCCCGAGCCTTCGCGCATCGCGGGCGTGATGCCGACGATGCGGGAATCCTTCGCCGCCATGTCGCACAGCCAGTCGCCGAACACCTGCGTGTAGCTCGGCTTGGACGAAGGCTTGACGTTGTAGCCGACGGCCGGATCGAACTTCGCCACGCCGTGATAGAGGATCGGATCTTCCTCCGCCTTCGGATATCCGTAGCCTTTGCGCGTGACGACGTGCAGGAACTGCGGACCCTTCAGCTCGCGGACATTGGCGAGCGTCTTCACCAGCGCATCCACGTCGTGGCCATCGATCGGGCCGATGTAGTTGAAGCCGAATTCCTCGAACAGCGTACCGGGCAGCACCATGCCCTTGACGTGCTCTTCCGCGCGGCGGGCGATTTCGTGCACGGGCTGGGGCAGCTTGGCCAGCATCTCCTTGCCGCTGCGGCGCACCGAGTTGTAAAGACGCGAAGAGAGCACCTTCGCGAGATACTGGTCGAGCGCGCCGACCGGCTCGCTGATCGACATGTCGTTGTCGTTCAGGATCACCAGCAGGTCGGCGCCGCTGATGCCGGCGTTGTTCAGCGCCTCGAACGCCATGCCCGCGGTCATCGCGCCGTCGCCGATCACCGCAATCGCGCGCCGGTCCTCACCTTTAAGTCTCGCCGCGACCGCCATCCCGAGCGCCGCGGAGATCGACGTCGACGAATGCGCGGTGCCGAACGTGTCGTATTCGCTTTCCACGCGGCGCGGAAAGCCCGACGGGCCGCCCGCCTGGCGCAATTTCGCCATGGCCTGGCGCCGTCCGGTCAGGATCTTGTGCGCGTAGGTCTGGTGGCCGACGTCCCACACGATGCGGTCGTACGGCGTGTCGAACGTGTAATGCAGCGCCACGGTTAGCTCGACCGTGCCCAGGTTCGACGACAAGTGCCCGCCGGTCTGCGCGACGGTGGAGAGCAGGAACGCGCGCAGCTCCCGCGAGAGGTCGCGCAGTTCACCCCGGTCGAGTGCGCGCAAATCGGCGGGTTTGTTGATGCGTTCGAGCAACGGATACATGGATGTCGGCATCAATGGTTGCGCAACACGATCCAGTCGGCAAGCTCCATCAGGCGACGGGCGCTGCCGCGAAACGGCGCCAACGCGCTGCTGGCTTCGGCACGCAACGCTTCCGCGTGGCGCTTGGCCCGGTCCAGTCCCAGCAACGACACGTAGGTCGGTTTCTGCTGTGCCGCGTCCTTGCCCGCGGTCTTGCCCAGCGCGGCATCCGTGCCCTCGACATCGAGGACGTCGTCGACGACCTGGAACGCGAGGCCCGCCGCGCGCGCGTACACATCCAGCGCCGACGATTCGTCGTCCGTCAACGGCCGTCCGCTCGCTGCGCCCAGCTGCACTGCCGCGCGTATGAGCGCGCCCGTCTTCATCCGATGCATCGTCTGCAGCTCGGGCAAGCGTCAGTGCGGTGCCGGAACTCGCGAGGTCGATCGCCTGGCCCCCCGCCATGCCGGGCGCGCCCGCCGCGGTCGCGAGGATCGCGCAGGCCGAGCCGGACGCGCGCATTGCGCTTTCACCCAGCAGGCCGAACGCAAGCGACTGCAGTGCATCGCCGGCGAGCAAGGCCTCGGCTTCGCCGAACGCGACGTGGCACGTGGGCTTGCCGCGCCGCAGCGTGTCGTTGTCCATGCACGGCAGGTCGTCATGGACGAGCGAATAGGCATGAATGAGTTCGACCGCGGCGGCCGGCGCATCGACGACGGCCGGATCGGCGTCCGCGAACTCGCCGGCGGCATAGGCCAGCAACGGACGGATTCGCTTGCCTGCCGCCCAGAACGGCGTAGCGCATGGCCTCGTGCAGCTTGACAGGCAGCGCGTCGGCGCGGGGGAGCGCGCGGTCGAGGACGTCCTCGATACGGCGTTGCCGCTCCCCGGTCCAGACCGGAAACGCAAGGTCAGGATGCATCGGCATCGCCTTCCGCCGCGAACGCCTTCAGCACGCCCTGCTCGAGGACTTCGACTTGCTGCTGCGCATCCTTGAGCGATGCCTGGCAAAGGGTCAGCAACTCGGCGCCCCGCTTGTACGCCGCCAGGGATTCCTTGAGCGGAAGCTGGCCGCTTTCCATCCGGGCGACGATCTCCTCCAACTCGGCGAGCGCGGCTTCGAAGGTCTGGGGAGAGTCGGCAGGCGTAGGCATGGTTTGGGCGCCAGGAAAAGCGCGCTAAGGTCTTGACCTGTTTACGTAAAGCACAATATACTAACATCTTTTGACGACGCGGCCAGAGCGAATTCACCTTTCGCGCGGCCGACTTAGCAAAGCGGTCCGGGGCGGCTTTTTCATAGAAGTTCGCAGTCGTAGAAAGCCGTCGTCCCGGGTTGTTGGGTTGGGTTGGTTGCTAGCAACCGAATTTCGCGAAAGGGTTGGCCCGTATGTCGGACCTCGCAACGGCCGGACGCTTGCGTCAGGCCAGCACGCAGTTCCCCGTTTCCTGGTATTGCGATCCCCGTGTGCTGGAAATCGAGCAGCGGCTTTTGCTCGCCCGCGGGCCAGGCTACGTGGGTCACGAGTTCATGGTGCCGAATGTCGGCGACTTCCAGGCGCTCGCCGCGCGGGGCGAGGCGCAAATGCTCGTGCGCAACGCGAACGGCGTCGAACTCTTGTCGAACATCTGCCGGCATCGGCAGGCGCTCATGTACAACGGCCGCGGCAACACGCGCAACATCGTGTGCCCGCTGCACCGCTGGACCTACGACCTGAAGGGTGAACTGCTCGGCGCGCCGCACTTCGCCGACAAGCCCTGCCTGAACCTGGGCCGCACGCCGATGCAGCACTGGAACGGCTTGCTGTTCGACGGTCCCCGCAATGTCGCGCAGGACCTGGCCGCGCTGGGCGTCAAGCACTTCGACTTCTCGGGCTACATGCTCGACCGCGTCGAGATGCACCAGTGCAACTACAACTGGAAGTCGTTCATCGAGGTCTATCTCGAGGACTACCACGTCGGACCCTTCCACCCCGGCTTGGGTCAGTTCGTCACCTGCGAGGACCTGAAGTGGGAATTCGGCGACTGGTACTCGGTGCAGACGGTCGGCATCAACAACAGCCTGTCCAAGCCCGGGTCGCGCACCTACGAGCGCTGGCACAAGGCCGTGCTCGATTTCTATCGCGGCGAGATTCCGCAGCACGGCGCAGTCTGGCTCACGTACTATCCGAACATCATGCTGGAGTGGTATCCGCATGTGCTCGTCATCAGCACGCTGATCCCGCAGGGAGTGGACAAGACGCTCAACGTCGTCGAGTTCTACTACCCCGAGGAGATCGCGCTGTTCGAGCGCGAGTTCGTCGAGGCCGAACAGGCCGCGTACATGGAGACGGCAAGGGAAGACGACGAGATCGCCGAGCGGATGGACGCGGGCCGGCTCGCGCTCTACCGCGCGGGCAGGAGCGAGATCGGCCCCTACCAGTCGCCGATGGAAGACGGCATGCAGCACTTCCACGAGTTCTACCGCCGTGAAATGGAAGCGCACATCGCGCACCTGTAACTTCGCTGCGCGCTAGTGCGCGGGTGACCAAGGGGTTCGCATTTGTTCACCACGCTGATTTCCACCGCTGAACTGGCTGACGCGCTCGCTCGGCCGGACATCGTCATCTGCGACGTCCGCCACGACCTCGTGCAGCAGGACACATGGGGCGAGACCGAGTACGCGAAGGCGCACGTGCCCGGCGCGCAGTTCGTTCATGTCGAGCGCGACTTGTCCGGACCCAAGACCGGCCGCAACGGTCGCCACCCGCTGCCCACGCCCGAAACGGCCGCGGCGCTCTTCTCGCGTCTCGGCATCGACGAGACGAAACAGGTCGTCGCGTACGACCAGGCCAACGGCATGTACGCGGCGAGGCTGTGGTGGATGCTGCGCTGGCTTGGGCACGACGCCGTCGCCGTTCTCGACGGCGGCTTCGCCAAGTGGGCGAAGGAAGGCCGCGTGGTGAACGCCGACGTGCCGGAAGCGCGACCGGCGAATTTCGGCATCCGGCGCGTGACGCCCACGGTAAACGCTTCGGGTGTGCGCGCGAGCATCCATCGTCACACGCTGTTCCTGATCGACGCCCGTTCGCCGGAAAGGTTTCGCGGCGAAGTCGAGCCTTTCGGTCCCGTCGCCGGCCACATTCCTGGCGCACACAACCGGCCATTCCCGCTGAATCTCGAGGCCGACGGCACGTTCAAGCACCCGTCGTTCCTGCGCGCCGAATTCACGGCGCTGCTCGACGGCGCGTCGCACGAGACCGTCGTGCATAGCTGCGGCTCCGGCGTTTCCGCCTGCCACAACATTCTCGCGATGGAACTCGCCGGATTGCCAGGCACGCGCCTGTATCCGGGCTCGTGGAGCGAATGGTCCGCCGATCCGGCGCTGCCGGTCGAACGCGGAGGCTGATCCCGGCTCCTGTCGTGACGGGGATCTAGCGCGCTGCCAGTTCCCAGGAAGCGAGGTCGCGGTAGACGGGCCCGTCCGCGCGCAATTCCGAACCGACGAGATGCAGTTTGTCCGCGTGCCAGACGATGGGCGCGCTGCGGGCGCGCGGCAACGGCTGCAGGCAGCGGCGAGCGAGCGTGACATGCGGCCGGAATGGCCTCGACTCGAGCGTGAACCCGACTTCCGCGAGCGCCTTGGCGAGCGCCGCGTGCAGCCTCTGCAACGGCGGAGGCAACACGGACGGCGCGATCCACGCCACCCCCGAAGCTCGCCAAGCGCCCAGGGAATCGAAATTCACGTCGAATCCGGACTTGGGAACGCCGTCGCCGACGCGCTGCAGCACCGGCAACGCGGACTTGTCGATGTCGCCGATGAAGGCGAGGGTCAGGTGCGCGTTCTCCGGGGACACGGCCCTCCCACGGCAACGGCGCGCCACGTCGCGGCCGAGCGCCGCCAGGGATTCCCGGACTTCGGCGTCGGGCGAAAGCGCGAAGAACGCGCGCACGGCGCGCGGGGCGTCGACGCCTGCCTGCGGCCGCGGATCGGATGATGCGATGGTTGCCATGGTGTATCCGACCTGCTTCGGCGACGGTAGTTCGGTGGACGGGGTAGTCCGCGCCAACCCGACCCGCGGGCGGGGCATCAAAGACAAGCGCCGCGCCACCCCGGACGGGATGGCGCGGCGCGGTCGTACCGGTGGCGGGCGTCGGGCCTTAGCCGTTGGCGACGTGCAGCTCCGTCTTCGGCTTGTCGAAGAACTGCTCGTCCTCGGTCGAGTTCTTGAGCGCAGTGGTCGACGCCGTGCTGCCCTGGATCGTCGTGGTGACCGCGTCGAAGTAACTGGTGCCGACTTCACGCTGGTGCTTGATCGCCGTGAAGCCCTTGCTCATCGCGGCGAATTCGGCCTCCTGCAACTCGACGAACGCCGTCATGTGCTCGTGCGCGTAGCCGTGCGCGAGGTTGAACATCGAGTAGTTGAGGCTGTGGAAGCCGGCCAGCGTGATGAACTGGAACTTGTAGCCCATCGCGCCCAGTTCGCGCTGGAACTTGGCTACCGTGGCGTCGTCGAGGTTCTTCTTCCAGTTGAACGATGGCGAGCAGTTGTAGGCGAGCAGCTTGCCCGGGAACTTCGCGTGGATGGCTTCGGCGAACGCCTTGGCGAAATCGAGGTCGGGCTTGCCTGTCTCGCACCAGATCATGTCGGCGTACGCGGCGTACGCCAGGCCGCGCGAAACCGCCTGGTCCAGGCCATTGCGCGTCTTGTAGAAGCCCTCGATGGTCCGCTCGCCCGTGAGGAACGGCTTGTCGTTGTCGTCGATGTCCGACGTCACGAGGTCGGCCGCCTCGGCATCGGTGCGCGCCAGGATGATCGTCGGCACGCCCATGCAGTCGGCGGCGAGCCGCGCGGCGACCAGCTTGTCGACCGCTTCGCGCGTGGGAACGAGCACCTTGCCGCCCATGTGCCCGCATTTCTTGACCGATGCCAGCTGGTCCTCGAAGTGCACGCCGGCGGCGCCTGCCTCGACCATCGCCTTCATCAGTTCGAACGCATTCAGCACGCCACCGAAACCGGCCTCGGCGTCGGCGACGATCGGCGCGAAGAAATCGATGTCGCCGGTGCCTTCCATGTGCTGGATCTGGTCGGCGCGCGCAAACGTGTTGTTGATCCGCTTCACGACGTTCGGCACGGAGTTGACCGGATACAGCGACTGGTCCGGATACATTTCGCCGGCGATGTTCGCGTCGGCGGCGACCTGCCACCCGGACAGGTAGATGGCCTTCAGGCCGGCCTTCACCTGCTGCATCGCCTGGTTGCCGGTCATCGCACCCAGCGAATTGACGAACGGTTCCTCGTTGACGAGCTTCCACAGCTTCTCCGCGCCGCGGCGCGCCAGCGTGTGCTCGATGTGCACCGATCCGCGCAGGCGTACGACGTCCTCCGCCGAGAAACCGCGCTTGATGCCCTTCCAGCGGGGATTTTCCGCCCAGTCCTTCTTGAGCCTTGCTGCTTCGAGGTCGTAGTTCATGCGTGCTCCCATCTCGTGTCGGCCAAGCCGCCGCGAAGGCGACGGCACGTTGGTCAGCGGCACCCATACGCGCCTTGCGCGAGGGCACCTGCGTTGCGAATCCTCCGGCGGCCATTGCCGCATGAAGATTCACTGCACGGACCGGAGAGGATCGCTCTGGCGGTCGGGCGGGCGTGGATGGGTGAACCACACCCCTCTTCGCCGCGTCCCGCGTGATGCTGCGGACCGCGACTCGTGACGGGTTCACGTTAGCAAAGTGACGAACAGGTTTCAAGCGATATTTGCGCAACGCATCATGATAATTAGCGCTATTTATCAGTCACTTAAAAATGCTTTCCGTCTGACGGAACAAAATGCTCGATATTTAGCCCGCTTGTTGCTGCGTTGCACTCGAACAGTGCAGCGCGAATCGTGCCGCGCCGCGGCAAAACTGATTCAACCCTTTGATTTACTTGAATACGTGGCTGCGACTCGTTGCCAGCCCGCGCTGCGCCGGCCGCAGCCGGCTGAAAATTGATTCCAATTCCGGAGGATCACGCGGCGCGCCGCACCGGGCCGCGCGTGGCAACGACGCGAATCGCGGAAAAGAGGATCACCGCGGCAATGCCGACAGCAAAGGCCATCGCCAGATCGCGCGCCGCGATCGGCGCAAACCTGAAAAGCGCTTGCAGCGGCGGCCAGTAGACTGTCACCGCCAGCGCCGCCAGCGCACTGCCCACGACCCACCACAACGCCGGATTCTCGCCGCGGAAAACTCGCTTGAACGGCGCGTTGGGAGAGCGGTGCGCGAAGATGAGGCCCAGGTTGCCGGCCACCAACGCGATGAATCCCATCGTCCTTGCGACGGGCGCGGTCGCTCCGGTCGCTTGCAGCCACGCGTAGAGCAGCGCCACGGCGACCAGCACCGACCCGCCCTGAACCAGGCAAAGCGCGATCGTCGCCAGCGCTGAACAGCGGCGCGTGCGAATCCCGCGGCGGCCGGCGCATCGCATCGTGCTCGGAGGCTCGGCCTCGAACACGATCGAGCACGCGGGATCGATGATCGAACTCGAGGAACACGATGTGCACCGGGAACGAGCATCAGCGGCCAGCCCGAAGAGCACGCGGCAGCAAGCGACATGCCCGCGATCGGCACGTGCACCGCGAGCACGTAGCGACATCGCCTTGCGCAGGTTGTCGAAGATCCGCCGGCCAAGCCGCACCGCGCGCGACGATCGAGACGAAGTCGTCGTCGAGCAGCACCAGCGCCGCCGCTTCGCGCGCGACGTCGGTGCCGCGCCCGCCCATCGCGATGCCGATGTGCGCGGCCTTGAGCGCGGGCGCATCGTTCACGCCGTCGCCGGTCATCGCGACGATCTCGCCGCTGCGCCTTGAGCGCCTCGACGATGCGCAGCTTCTGCTCCGGGACGACGCGCGCGAAGACATCGACGTCGCGCGAGCCGCTCGCGCAGCGCCGTCGTCGCGACATCGCATCGAGCTCGGCGCCCGGTGACCAGCCGCGGCCGCTCGGCGAGGCCGGCCTCGCGCGGCGATGGCGCGCGCGGTCGCCGGGAAAGTCGCCGGTGATCATGACGACGCGGATGCCCGCGCCGCGGCATTCGCGCGATCGCCTGCGGCACCGTCGGGCCGCAGCGGATCGGCGAAGGCCGACGAGCCCGACCAGCGCAAAGCCGAAGTCGCGCGGGATCGGCGGGCCAGCGCGGCCGGCATCCCGTCGCGCGTGCGCGACGCCGAGCACGCGCAGGCCCGGCGCGCGGCCATCGCGCCCGCGCGTCGAGCACGCGCCGCGCTCGGCCGCGTCGAAGTCCGCACAGCTCGGCGATCGCTCTCCGGCGCGCCCTTGGTGGCGACCACGTCACGCGCGCCGCGCTGTCGTGACGCCAGACGTGCGTCATCGCGAGCAGCCGCGCCGAGAGCGGATATTCGTGCACGAGCGTCCGGCCTGCCGCGGATCGTGCGGCGCACCGTGCGAGCGCGAGCGCATGCAGCGCGCTCCATCGGATCGAACGGCCGCTGCTCGCACGCCAGCACGCCGATCGCCAGCATCGCCTCGCGAACGGCTCGGGTGAGCGCCGCGTCGGCGTCGCCCACCGTGCCGAGCGTGCGCGGCCCTCCGCGTCACGAACCGTCGCACCGCCATGCGGTTTTCGGTGAGGGTGCCGGTCTTGTCGACGCACAGCACCGTCGCGGCGCCGAGCGTCTCGATCGCCGGCATGCGCCGCGTCAGCACGCTGCGCGCGCGAAATGCGCCAGGCGCCGAGCGCGAGGAACACGGTCAGCACCACCGGAAACTCTTCCGGCAGGATCGCCATCGCCAGCGTCAGCCGGCGAGCACGCCGTTCGAGCCAGATCGCCGCGCGTCGAACGACGTAGAGGCCCGATCAGCCGCCAGCGACAGCGACCAGCGCCAGCGTCGCGAACGCAGCGCACCAGCGCCGCGCGTCTGCCGCCTGCAGCGGACGTCGGCTCGACGCCGTGGCCCGAGCGCGTGGCCGATCTGCCCGATCGCCGACGCGCGCGCCGGTCGCGAGCACTTGCGCCGTGCCGCCGCCCTGCACGACCAGCGTGCCCGCGTAGACGCGCGGCAGGTCGTCGCCGCCGGACGCATCGCAGCGTCCGGCCGCGCGTCGTCGCACGGGCGCGCTTGCGCGACCGGCACCGATTCGCCGGTGAGCAGCGACTCGTCGACGCGACAGGTCGTGCGCACGCCAGCAGCACCGCGTCGGCCGCGACGCGATCGCCCTCCTCGAGCAGCACGACAGTCGCCGACGACGACCTCGCGGCCCGGCGATGCGCCTGCGCCTCGCCGTCGCGGATCACGCAGCGCGCGCGGGCTGGACAGGTCGCGCAGCGCTTCGAGAACGCGCTCGGTCTTGCGCTCCTCGCACGATCGTGATCGCGATGAGGACGATGACCGACGAACGCGAGAAGAAGCAGCGCTTCGCCGGCGTCGCCGAGCACGCAGATAGATGCAGGCCCGCGGCGACGAGCATCAGGAACATCGGCTCGCGAAACACGCCGAGCGTGATGCGCAAAAGCGTGCGCCGCGCCTTGGACGGCAACTCGTTGCGGCCGGCGGCGGCGAGTCGTGCCGCCGCTTCGCGGCGCGTCAGGCCCCGCTCCGCCCCGGCGTCCGGGGCAGTCACTGCGGCATTTCGCTTGCGCGGCATGGTGAAATCCTGCGGCAGCAATTATGCTATGTGCGGTCGTGGCGCCATTTGACGCAGCGTAAGAACGATCGCGAACGGCCTTCGGGCGGCGTCGGTGCGCGCCGCGCGCCGTCCGCCGCATCGCATCAAGGAGGAATCCATCATGCGCATGTTCCATTCGGTGTGGCTGCACTGGCGGCAGTGGTCGTCGCAGCGGCCGCCGCGCAGACGCCCGATCCCAATCTCGCCCGAAATCTCGCCGCGACCTGCGCGAACTGCCATGGCACCCAAGGCGTCAGCCAGGGCGGCACCGAATCCCTTGCCGGCATGGCAAAGGCAACCATGATCAGCAAGATGCAGGAATTCAAGAGCGGCGCCCGGCCCGCGTCGATCATGCACCAGCTGTCCAAGGGCTATTCGGATGAGCAGCTCGCGCTCATCGCCGGCTGGTTCGCTGAACAGAAGGTCCCAAATGAGGCCACAAGGAGCCGCAACGGAGGTCGACCATGACATTGCAGCGTCGGGATTTCCTGAAGCTTGCGGCGGCAGGCTGCGGCAGCGCGGCGGTGCTGGCGCTGCCGGGCTGCGCGACGACCGGTGGCGGCGCGTCGGGAAAGGTCGTCGTCGTCGGCGGCGGCTACGGCGGCGCGACCGCGGCGAAATACATCCGGATGTGGAGCAACGGCGGCATCGACGTCACGGTCGTCGAACCCGCTCCGGAATTCATTTCGTGCCCGATGTCGAACCTGGTCCTGGGCGGCAGCAAGGACATGGCGTTCCTCACGGTCAGCTACGACAACCTGGCGCGACGCCATGGCGTGAAAATCGTTCGTGACACGGCGACGGCCATCGACGCCGACAAGCGCACGGTCAAGCTCGCGGGCGGCGGCGATCTCTCCTACGATCGGCTGATCCTCTCTCCGGGGGTCGACTTCATGTGGGACAAGGTTCCCGCGCTCAACAATGCCGACGCGCAGGCGAAGGTGCTGCACGCATGGAAGGCCGGTGCACAAACCGTGGCATTGCGCAAGCAACTCGAGGCGATGCCCGATGGCGGCGTCTATGTCCTGTCGATTCCGGTTGCGCCGTATCGCTGTCCCCCGGAGCCTACGAGCGCGCCTGCCAGGTCGCGTGGTATTTCAAGCGCGCGAAGCCCAGGTCGAAGGTGCTGGTCCTGGATGGCAACGGCGACGTGACCTCGAAGGGACCGCTGTTCAAGAAGGCGTGGGCCGACGAGTACAAGGGCATCGTCGAGTATCGCGCCAATCACGTGCTTACCGACGTCGACGTCGCGTCCCGAACCGCGAAGTTCGAAGTCAACGACGATGTCAGGGCCGACGTGCTGAACGTCCTGCCGCCGCAGCGTGCGGGCGCGATCGCGCGGTCGGCGGGCGTGGTCACCGCCAACGACCGCTGGTGCGACGTCGACTTCCAGACCTTCGAATCGGTGAAGGTCAAGAACATCCACGTGCTCGGTGATGCGATCCAGGTCGCGACGGGCATGCCCAAGTCCGGCCACATGGCGAACCAGCATGCCAAGGTCTGTGCCGCGGCGGTCGTCGCGCTGCTGGCCGGACAGCCGCCGAATTCGACACCGGTGCTCAACAACACGTGCTACAGCATGGTCACCGACAAGGATTCGATCCACGTCTGCTCGGTGCACCAATGGGACAAGGACAAGAAGACGGTGGTCCCGGTGGCGGGCGCCGGCGGCGTCTCGACGGCGATGAGCGAGCTCGAGGGGAGCTACGCGTTCGCGTGGGCGCGCAACATCTGGGCCGATACATTGGCTTGAAGCACGCAACACCGAGAATCGGAAACGGCGATTCAAAAATCGCCGTTTCACTCTTTCGCGTCGCCATTGAGGCAGGCGCCGATCTTGTCTCCGGAAGGAATTCGATGGACTCGAAGTTCAAGGGCGACGTCGCGCTCGTTACCGGAGGCAGCTCCGGGATCGGCCGCGCCACGGCGCTTGCGTTCGCGCGCGACGGCGCCAAGGTCGTGGTGGCCAGCCGGCGGACCGATCAATCGGAGGAAACGGTGCGCCTGATCAAGGCCGCCGGCGGCGAAGCGCTGTTCGTCCGGACCGACATGAAGGTACCGGCGGAGATTGCGGCGCTCGTCGCCCGCACCGTCCAGCACTTCGGCAAGCTGAACTATGCATTCAACAATGCCGGCATCGAGGGCGATCCATTCGTTCCGTTGGTGGATTTGTCCGAGGCGACGTGGGACGAGGTGATCGCGGTCAATTTGACGGCGGTGTTCCTGTGCATGAAGCACGAGATCCCGCACATCCTCAAAAGCAAAGGTGCGATCGTCAACATGGCCTCGGTGGCCGGCCTCACCGGCGGGCGGGTCGGGACGGCATACTTCGCGAGCAAGCACGGCGTGGTCGGTCTCACGCGCGCGGCCGCGATCGAATACGCGGCACAGGACATCCGCATCAATGCCGTCGCGCCCGCGGTGATCCGTACCGACATGACGCAGCGCGCTTTCTTCCACGATGAAGCGCTCGGCGCGCAGGTCACCGCAATGCATCCGATGGGGCGCGTCGGCAAACCCGAGGAAGTGGCGGAAGCCGTGATGTGGCTGTGTTCGAAAGGAGCGTCGTTCACCACCGGACATGTGTTGCCGATCGACGGCGGCCGCCTGGTGAGGTAAGCAAACAGCTGGCGAAGCGAAAACGCCGCCAATCGGCGGCGTTTTCGCACTACATCCTGCAAACGATTCGGTGAGACGCGACCTCAGTCAGGAATCTGCAGCGTCGACTTGTTCATCAGGATGCGATTCCCCGCTGCCGGATTTGCCGAGATCGGCGGCACGTTCGCCGCGGTGATCGCCGGTGCGCCGGGACCGCGCGGCGTGGTGCGAACGACCTGACTTGGCGGAAGCGCCGTGCCGTTGGTCAAATGATCGTACATCGCGGTCATCGCCCGCTGCAGGTAGACATGCAGTGGAATGTACAGCTCGTTGTAGCCCGGGAACGCATCGATGAACGCATCGAAATGCTGCGCGTTTTCCACTTCGATGTAGCGCAGCTCGCGTGGCGCCCTTCGCCGTGAGCTGATTCTTGCCGAAATACGCGCGCGACGAGTGATTGACCGGAACGAGCGTATCCGAGCGTCCGTGGACGATGATCGCCGGGATGTTGTTGAGCCGCGCCGTGAGTTGCACTTCGTCCAGGCCCTGCTGCAGGCGGTCGGCCACCGCTTGCGCCGTGGCATTCAGCGGCTGCGCCGGTGACGATGTTCCTGCCCTCGAACAGACTGCGTTCGCAGATCGCGCCGTCCATCGCGAGGTCCGCGAGCCCCGACGACGGCGAAACGGCCAACAGGTCCAGCGTGGGGGCGCCCACCGAATCGTTGTAGACGATATTGATGCCGGTCGAAGGCGGAACGCCGTTGCCGGTTCCGAAGATGCCGCTCCTCGTTGAACAGGACCTGCGGGATCACCGCGCCCGCGGCGTTGGTATTCGCGAAACTGTACCCGCAGACGTTATCGGCGACGCTGGACCGCGAATAGGCATTGCCGTACGTCACCACGATGGCATTGGTCGCGAAGCGGTACATCGTCGGGTGCAGGAGATCGCTTTGGGCCAGATAGCCGTAGGCGCGAAGCTTGTCCAGCGCCTCGGCGGCCTGTGCCGCAAGCGTGGTGCCGGTAAGCAAGCCTGCCTGGTGCAGCGCCGTGCAGCGATTCGTGGCGTTGACCGACGACAGCGATGCGGAAAAGGGTCCTGCCGCCGCGCGTGGATCCATTCGCGCGCAGGGCTGGTACAGGTTGGCATAAGTGAAGTAGTCGAACAGCGTGCGACCGAAGACAGGGAAAGTCTGCGCACCCTGCTGAATCGTCAGCCGGGCATCGGGCGGCGTGTTCACGTTCGGTTCGCCAACGGCGACGCCGTCGATGAGGCCGTGCTGATCCTGCTCGGCCGCTGCGATTGCGGCGCCGCCGCCGTTGGACGCGCCGACGCAATGACCAGCGTGTTGCGACGATCCAGCGTGATCCGCTTGCCGCCCTGCGGTCCCGGCGTTCCGAATTTCTCGTTGAGTTGGTAGAACGCGTAGACAACCGCCTGCAACGTGTTGCGGCCCCAATCCTGCTCAGGGTTCTGCTGCGAATGCGCATGTTTATAGGCGACCCGGTTGGGGGTCAGCGCATTGAAGGCGGCGCGTTGGGCATCGCTCAAGTTCGCCGTGAACAGGGAGTCCGTCGCCGCGATCGCTGCATCGGTCAGCCGTCCGTCGACGCGGTTGACGAGATTGGCCTGCAGGTCGTCGAGGCCGTTACCGGTGCCCTTGTCCGTATACGCGACGGCGCAGCCCTGTTTCAGCCCCCATTCGCCGGCGGCGCTGATCGCTCCGTATATGCCGCGCGAGCCGGACGATGTCGCGGTCACGATGCATGCCTTGGCGGGATCGAACGAGTCCGGAATCTGGACCATGACCGTGACATTCTGGCGTCCGGATCCGTCGTCGACCGTCGCAATGTATTCCCAGCCCGGGAATCTTGCCTTCGCTTGCCGTGACGACGCCGCTATTGGTCACGTTCGGACCGTACAAGGTGCCGTATCCACCGGCGGCAGCGATGTCCACCAGTGCCCGATAGTTCGTATAGATCGCCAGGCGACGCAATTGCGTCACGTCCTGCGGGTCGCTCACGACCGGGGCGGCCAATGTGAGGCCGGTCTTTCCCAGCCCGGCCGTCAACAGGTCGTCAGCGGTGCCGTTGTAGTAGGCCGCGCGGTCCGAGCCGGCGACGAGAAAGGATGGGTAGTTGTTCGGCGTGTTCGCCATCCCGACATTCAACTGGTTGCTCGGCCAGGGCGGGCATCGAGCCGATGGCCCCGGCTAATAACAGACCACATACACTGATTGGAACGCGATGCATTCAAGGTCTCCTAAAATATCGATTGTGCTCATCCAGTTTGTGCCGTGGCTGCCGCCGACGCGCTGACCGCCGTCACGGTGCCAATGGTCTCTGGAACATCCGGCTCGAAAGCCGGTGCCGCGGCAGGTTATCACAGGAAATCGCCGCACGCGGACGGCGCACTGCAATCGCGCGCGCAAGTTGGCCAGCTACGCGCGCCTACGCAGCTTCCGTTACCGTGAGACAGTTCGCCGCGTTGCATGTTCCACGTCCGTGAAACAAAAAAACGGCGCCCGTCAGGCGCCGTTTTCGCACTTCGGACTTTCGCAGCTAGACGACGGGCGCCTCTTCCGGCGCCTCTTCGAATACCAGCTTGACCTTGTCGTCCGCGCCCATGTCGATCGTCACCTTGCCGCCACCGGTGAGGCGGCCGAACAGCAGCTCTTCCGCCAGCGCCTTGCGGATGGTGTCCTGGATGAGCCGCGCCATCGGCCGCGCGCCCATGTGCGGGTCGAAGCCTTTCTTGGCCAGGAACTCCTTCAACTCGGGCGTGAACGACGCGTCGACCTTCTTCTCGTGCAGCTGGGCCTCGAGCTCGAGCAGGAACTTGTCGACGACGCGCAGGATGATGTCGTGGTCGAGCGACCCGAACGAGATGGTCGCGTCCAGCCGGTTGCGGAACTCCGGCGTGAACATGCGCTTGATCTCCGCCGACTCGTCGCCCGCCTGCTTGGTCTGCGTGAAGCCGATCGAGCCCTTGGCCAGTTCGCTCGCGCCTGCATTGGTGGTCATGATCACGATCACGTTGCGGAAGTCGGCCTTGCGCCCGTTGTTGTCGGTCAGCGTGCCGTGGTCCATCACCTGCAGCAGGATGTTGAACACATCCGGGTGCGCCTTCTCGATCTCGTCGAGCAGCACCACGCTGTACGGATGCTTGGTGACGGCTTCCGTCAGCTGTCCGCCCTGGTCGAAGCCGATGTAGCCCGGCGGCGCGCCGATCAGCCGCGACACCGCGTGGCGCTCCATGTACTCCGACATGTCGTAGCGGAGCAATTCGACGCCCAGGCAATAGGCCAACTGCCGCGCGACCTCGGTCTTGCCCACACCCGTCGGGCCGCTGAACAGGAAATTGCCGATCGGCTTGCGCGGATTGCCCAGGCCGGAACGCGCCATGCGAATCGCCGACACCAGCGCGTCGATGGCCTTGTTCTGGCCGAACACCACGTTCTTCAAGTCGCGGTCGAGCGTCTTCAGCGCATTGCGGTCGTCCGACGAAACATTCCTGGCCGGGATGCGCGCGATCTTGGCGACGATCTCCTCGACCTCGACCTTGCCGATCACCTTCTTCTGCTTCGACTTGGGCAGGATCTTCTGCGCGGCGCCCGCCTCGTCGATCACGTCGATCGCCTTGTCGGGCAGGTGACGGTCGTTGATGAAGCGCGCGGCCAGTTCGGCGGCGCTGGTCAGCGCCGCGGGCGCGTACTTGACGCCGTGATGCTGCTCGAAGCGCGTCTTGAGACCCTTCAGGATCTCGATGGTCTCGGCGATCGAAGGCTCCGGCACGTCGACCTTCTGGAACCGCCGCGACAGCGCGTGGTCCTTTTCGAAGATCTGCCGATACTCGCCGTACGTGGTGGCGCCGATGCACTTCAACGCGCCCGTCGACAGCGCGGGCTTGAGCAGGTTCGACGCGTCGAGCGTGCCGCCCGACGCGGCGCCGGCGCCGATGATCGTGTGGATCTCGTCGATGAACAGGATCGACTTGGGATTGTCGGCGAGCTGCTTCAGCACCGCCTTCAGCCGCTGCTCGAAGTCGCCGCGGTATTTGGTGCCGGCCAGCAGCGCGCCCATGTCGAGCGAATAGACCTGGTACTCCTTGAGCAGCTCGGGCACGTCGCCCTCGTTGATGCGGCGGGCGAGCCCTTCCGCGATGGCGGTCTTGCCCACGCCGGCTTCGCCGACCAGCAGCGGATTGTTCTTGCGCCGGCGGCACAGCACCTGGATGACGCGCTCCAGCTCGTGCTCGCGGCCGATCAGCGGATCGATCTTTCCCGACTTGGCCAGCGCGATCAGGTTGACCGTGTAGGCGTCGAGCGCACCCTGGGTTTCACCGCCGTTTTCCTCGTCGGTGCCTTTGGGCTCCTGCTTGTCCTGCTTCTGCTGCGGCGTCTTGGTGATGCCGTGCGCGATGTAGTTGACGACGTCCAGCCGGGTCACGCCGCGCTGGTTGAGGAAATAGACAGCGTGCGATTCCTTCTCGCCGAAGATCGCGACCAGCACGTTGGCGCCGGTGACTTCCTTCTTGCCCGACGACTGGACGTGCAGGATGGCGCGCTGGATCACGCGCTGGAAGCCCTGCGTGGGCTGCGTGTCGGCGTCCGAGTGCGGCGCCAGGCGCGGCGTGTGTTCCTGGATGAAGTCGGACAGGACGCCGCGGAGCTCGTCCAGGTCCACGCCGCAGGCCTTCAGGACCTCGGCCGCGGACGGGTTGTCCAGCATCGCGAGCAGCAGGTGCTCGACGGTGATGAACTCGTGCTGCTTCTGCCTGGCCTCGACAAAGGCCATGTGGAGGGAGACTTCCAGTTCCTGCGCAATCATCGACCTTCCTTCACGCCGATTCGATCTAAAGCCGGGACGATTCCCGGCCCTGAACGACCTCTTAACGCTTATGTCTCCTCCATCGTGCACTGCAATGGATGCTGGTGCTTGCGCGCGATGTTGACCACCTGTTCGACCTTCGCCGTGGCTACTTCGCGCGTATACGTGCCGCAGACGCCCATCCCCTCCCGATGTACCTGCAGCATGACCTGTGTGGCCTTTTCCCGACTCATGGCAAATACAGTTTGCAGGACGACGACCACGAAGTCCATTGGCGTGTAGTCGTCGTTCAGCAACAGCACCTTGAACAGCGGTGGCGGCTTGACCTTGACATTCAGCGCCTCGAGTACGGTGCCGTGCTGTTCCTGGTTGGACATGTCCTTCTACGATACTCCGGATCAATTTGGGGTCAATGTTTGATGATTGCAACGGTTTTATCAAGTGGGCGACCATAGATGTGGCGATGATCTTGACCGAATGCAAACCCCGGCCCGACAATTGATGGATTGACCCTACATTGTGCGGGGATGATGCCCGTGCCGGCAGCAACCGCTCGTCGGTTGTTCCCAAGCAAAAAGCCCGCCGGTCGGCGGGCTTTTTTGCAACAGCGGCGGGACCGTCCTACATCCGGTCGATCATCGCCTGGCCAAAGCCGGAACACGACACCTGCGTGGCGCCGGGCATCAGGCGCGCGAAGTCGTAGGTCACAACCTTGTCGAGGATGGATTTTTCGAGGCTGGTCTCGATGAGCGCCGCCGCTTCCTTCCAGCCCATGTGCACCAGCATCATCTGCGCCGACAGGATTTCCGAACCGGGATTCACGTAGTCCTTGCCGGCATACTTCGGCGCCGTGCCGTGCGTTGCCTCGAACATGGCGACGGTGTCGGAGAGATTCGCTCCCGGCGCGATGCCGATGCCGCCGACCTGCGCCGCCAGCGCGTCGGAGACGTAGTCGCCGTTGAGGTTGAGCGTCGCGATCACGTCGTACTCGGCCGGCCGCAGCAGGATCTGCTGCAGGAACGCGTCGGCGATCACGTCCTTGACGACGATCTCGCGGCCGGTCTTCGGATTCTTGAACGAGCACCACGGACCGCCATCGACCAGCTTGGCGCCGAATTCCTTCTGCGCCAGCGCGTAGGCCCAATCGCGGAAGCCGCCTTCGGTGAACTTCATGATGTTGCCCTTGTGCACGATCGCCACCGACTTGCGGTCGTTGTCGATCGCGTACTGGACTGCCTTGCGCATCAGGCGCTCGGTGCCTTCGCGCGACACCGGCTTGATGCCGATGCCGGACGTGTCCGGGAAGCGGATCTTCTTGACGCCCATCTCCTTGATCAGGAAGTCGATGAGCTTTTTCGCCTGCGGCGATTCGGCTTCCCATTCGATGCCGGCGTAGATGTCCTCCGAGTTCTCGCGGAAGATCACCATGTCGGTCTTCTCGGGCTCCTTCACCGGCGAGGGCACGCCCTTGAAATAGCGGACCGGGCGCAGGCAGACGTAGAGATCGAGCTGCTGGCGCAGCGCCACGTTGAGCGAGCGGATGCCGCCGCCGACCGGCGTGGTCAGCGGCCCCTTGATGGACACGACGTAGTCCTTGAGGATCGTCAGCGTCTCGTCCGGCAGCCAGACATCGGGGCCGTAGACCTTGGTCGACTTCTCCCCGGCGTAGATCTCCATCCAGTGGATCTTCCGCTTGCCGGCGTAGGCCTTGGCCACCGCGGCGTCCACCACCTTGAGCATCACCGGCGTGATGTCGAACCCCGTGCCATCGCCCTCGATGTAGGGGATGATCGGGTTGTCCGGTACCGTCGAGGCTGAAATCCTTGTTGACGGTGATCTTCTGGCCGCCGGCGGGGACCTTGACGTGCTGAAACGTGGGCATGGGGACTCCGGGATAGGTGCAGCTGAGGTGTCTGCGACCGGAGGCGGCCCCCGGTTTCGCCAAACCGATAATTATCCGTGAAACCGACAAATCCTGCCACGCGCCCGCATCTCCGGGATTGGCCTGCATCAAACTCGGGCGTGATCCTGCTCAACAAGCCGTACGGCGTCTTGTGCCAGTTCACCGGCGACGGCACGCGCCCGACGCTGAAGGACTTCGTCGACGTCCCGCATGTCTATCCCGCCGGCGGCTCGATACCGACAGCGAGGGACTGGTGGTGCTGACCGCGGATGGCGCGTTGCAGGCGCGCATCGCGCATCCGAAGCACAAGCTCGCGAAGACCTACTGGGTCGAGGTCGAAGGCAGTCCGTCCGACGCGCAACTCGAACGACTGGCGCGCGGCGTGGATATCGACGGCGTGCCGACCCGCCCGGCATCGGCGCGCGCCATCCCGGAGCCGCCGGGCCTGTGGCCGCGCGATCCGCCTATTCGCGTGCGCAAGTCGATTCCCACCGCGTGGCTGGAACTCGTCATCGCCGAGGGACGCAATCGCCAGGTGCGCAGGATGACCGCGGCCGTGGGGTTGCCCACGCTGCGCCTCGTCCGTTGGGCCGTCGGTCCGTGGACGCTGGAGGGCCTCGCGCCGGGCGACCTGGCGCCACGAGGCGATCGCACCCGGCATGCTATGATCGCGCGCTTTCCGCAGAGTGGCTTCGCGACGGATTTTCCGACCCGCCCCGCCTTCCGCCGCCGCGTACTTTTGCCAGCGTCGATGACCTTTCCGACCCGATGATCCGCCGCCTGTTCGCCCGCCTTATCCCCGGCAGGACGACGCGCG
>CAWAKN010000023.1:0-90607 GCA_963782625.1 uncultured beta proteobacterium
GGGCGTAGAATCGCCGCCATGGCCAACACACCCGATTTCATTGCGCACGTCCTGGAACTGATGCGTCCGGCCGGGCGCGCGAGCGCGCGGGCGATGTTCGGCGGTCACGGACTCTATCTCGACGGGCTGATCGTGGGCATCGTGGTCGAGGACGTGCTCTATCTCAAGACCGACGACGAGACGCGGGGTGCCTACGTCAAGCGCGCGCTGGAACCTTTCTGCTACACGACCAGGGAAGGCAAGGCCCACGCGATGAGTTATTTCCGGGCACCGGACGAGGCCGTCGAAGGGCCGGATGCCATGCGCGATTGGCTGCGCCCTGCGATGGGCGCGGCGCTGCGCAGTGCGCAGAAGAAGCCACGCACCGCCGCACTGCGGCGCGCGCGCGGCCGTCCCACCTGAAGCGTCAGCCGCCCGGCCGGAACGACGTGAGTTCGAGCAGCGCGTTCTGGCTCCGATGCCGGACCGCGTTCAAGGCATCCCCCTTCTCCAGGTAGTCCGCGATCTTCGATTCGCGAACCACGCCGCCGACCTTGGGGGACCACCAGATCTCGTAGTTGCACTCGGTGGCATAGCGCCAGAACGTTTCGTCGTCGAGGCGCATGATCACCCGCATGAGGATCGCGTCGAACTCGCCGGCCGGTACCTGGGCCTTCGCCCATCCGCCGACCTGCACGAAGCGAGTGATCTGTCCCCTTTGCTGGGTGGACTCGTTGAAGTTTTCGAGACGCTGATTCCAGCGTTCGCCGCCGGTGAGCGGGAACTGGAAGCGCGTCAACGGCACCGGGTCGAACCGGCGGGTCTCGTCGTCGAACACCGCGCCCACGGAAACGATGCCGGGAGTCAGCCATTGCTCGGTCCGCGTGTTGTCGACCGTCGGGCCCTTTTGGGTGATTCGCACCGCGATGCCGCCTTTCGCATCAATGGCGATCACTTCGTGCGTCTCGTCCCAGATTACGGGCGCGCGGAAGCCGTCGCGCGCGCTGAGGATCCAGCGATCGCCGACGCGGTAGACCGGCGCAGGTGCCGGCGGCCCGGCAGTGCCGCCGACGATGACGCAGCCGGGAAGCGTTGCCGCAGCCGCGGCGAACATGAAGGTTCGGCGATCCATCGACCTCTCCGTCCGTTGCCGCGAGGGCGAACACGACGGCGTCCGGACTATTCCGGCGCGCCGCTAGTTATCGCCGCCGTCCGTAATTGCGCCCTTGCTCGCCGTCGAGACGAGTCGCATGTACTTCGCCATGAGACCGCGTGTATAGCGCGGCTTCGGGCCGCTGCCATTGCGCGCGGCGGGACGCGATTTCCTCGTCGCTCACGTTCAGCTGCAGCAGCAGCCGGTGCGCGTCGATGGTGATCGAATCGCCTTCGTGCACCAGCGCGATCGTGCCGCCCATGTAGGCCTCGGGCGCGACGTGCCCGACGACCATGCCCCATGTGCCGCCGGAAAAGCGGCCGTCGGTGATGAGGCCCACCGATTCGCCGAGTCCTTGACCGATCAGCGCGGAGGTGGGCGCCAGCATCTCCTGCATGCCGGGTCCGCCCTTGGGACCTTCGTAGCGGATGACGATGACGTCACCCGGCACGATCTTCTTGGCCATGATGGCGGTCATCACCTCGGTTTCGGAGTCGAACACTCGCGCCGGTCCCGTGATGGTCGGGTTCTTGAGGCCGGTGATCTTGGCCACGCATCCTTCCGGCGAAAGGTTGCCGCGCAGGATCGCCAGGTGACCCTGCGCATACATCGGCGCCTCCATCGGGCGGATCACGTCCTGGTCGGCGCGCGGCGCGTCGGGAATGCCGGCGAGCTCCTCCGCCATGGTCCTGCCGGTGATCGTCATGCAGTCGCCGTGCAGCAGGCCGGCTTTCAGCAACATCTTCAGCACCTGCGGCACGCCGCCGGCGCGATGGAAATCGACGGCCACATACTTCCCGGAGGGCTTCAGATCGCACAGCACCGGAACGCGCTTCCTAATGCGCTCGAAGTCGTCGATGGTCCACGCGACTTCCGCGGCCGAAGCGATGGCCAGGAAATGTAGCACGGCGTTGGTCGACCCTCCGGTGGCCATCACCAGCGAGATTGCGTTTTCGATGGAGTTGCGCGTGATGATGTCGCGCGGCTTCAGGTCATTCCTGACCGCGTCGACGAGAACTTTCGCGGACTGCGCCGCCGAGTCGGCCTTTTCCGGATCGGGCGACGCCATCTGCGACGAACCCAGCAGGCTCACGCCGAGCGCCTCGAAGGCCGAGGACATCGTGTTCGCCGTGTACATGCCGCCGCATGCACCCACGCTCGGGCAGGCATTCCTTTCGATTCCGTCGTAGTCTTCCTGCGACATCGTGCCGGCCGTGAAGGCGCCGACGGCCTCGAACGGCGACACGATGGTCAGCGTCTGGCCCTTCCATGTTCCCGGCTTGATCGTTCCCGCGTAGACGTAGATGGCGGGCACGTTCATTCGCGCCATGGCGATGACACCGCCGGGCATGTTCTTGTCGCAGCCCCCGACGACGAGAACGCCGTCCATGCATTGGCCATTGACCGAGGTCTCGATCGCGTCGGCGATCACTTCGCGCGAGACGAGCGAGTACTTCATGCCCTCGGTACCCATGCCGATGCCGTCGGTCACCGTCGGCACGCCAAACACCTGCGGCATCGCGCCGGCGTCCTTGAGCGCTGCCATCGCGCGGTCGACGAGCGGCTGAATGCCGGCATTGCACGGATTCATCGTGCTGTGGCCGTTGGCCACGCCGACGATGGGCTTGTCGAAGTCGCCGTCGCGGAAACCCACCGCGCGCAGCATGGCGCGGTTGGGCGACCGGGCAACGCCCTGCGTGATCAGCCTGGAGCGGCGATTGAACGACATTCGGTTATCCTCGGACGGAACGCGGGCTTAACGAACGCACTTTGTATAATCGCCCATTCTAGCGCAGCGCCGCGAAGCATCCCACTACTCCACACCACCGCCGCGACTCGACGCCTAATGCTGGTTCATCCCAATTTCGACCCCGTCGCGCTGCAACTGGGGCCCGTCGCCGTGCGCTGGTACGGTCTCATGTACCTGCTCGCGTTCGTGCTTTTCGTCTGGCTCGGGAAACTGCGCGCGCGCCGCAACCTGCTGACCGGCTGGCATCCGCGCGACGTCGACGACATGCTGTTCTACGGCGTGTTCGGCGTGATCCTGGGCGGGCGCCTGGGTTACGTGCTGTTCTACAAGCCGATGTACTACCTTGCGCATCCCGTCGAAATCGTCCAGGTCTGGGCGGGGGGAATGAGCTTCCACGGCGGGTTCCTCGGCGTGCTGGTCGCGCTGTGGTTCTTCGCGCGCGCACGCGACAAGCGCTGGCTGGATGTCACCGACTTCGTCGCGCCGCTGGTGCCGCTCGGCTTGGCCGCGGGCCGCCTGGGCAATTTCATCAACGGCGAACTGGTCGGCCGCGCGACCGACGTGCCATGGGCGATGGTGTTCCCACAGGTCGACGCGGTGCCGCGCCATCCGTCGCAGCTCTATCAGTTCGGGCTGGAGGGCCTGCTGCTGTTCGCGTTGCTTTGGTGGTATGCGGGAAGGCCACGGCCGATGGGCGCGGTGTCCGGGCTGTTCCTTATCGGGTACGGCAGTTTCCGATTCATCGCCGAATACGCCCGCGAACCGGACAACTTCCTCGGCTTCCTGGCCGGCGGCCTGACCATGGGGCAGTGGCTGTCGCTGCCGATGGTCGGCGCCGGAATCCTGCTGATGCTGATGGCCTACCGTCGTGCCGGCAAGGCGCAGCCGACGATCATGGACAGGCTGAAGTGAACGTCGGCGTGCGCGACGATCGCGCTATCGCGGCCGCGAGTCAATCGATGCGGCGGTAATCGCCGTCGATGGCATTGAAGTCGTTGTGGCGCGCCCAGCGCGCCGCGCCGGCGGCGAGCGGCTCGTGCGACCGGCCCACATTGAGGGGGAGCGCCAACAGCACCAGCGCGACCACGTCGCTGGCGATGCCGGGCAGCATCAAGAGCAGTCCGGCGAGCACGCGTGCGTCCGCTGTCGAGCAGGCCGCGCAGCACGGGCTGTTCGCCATGCAGCGCCGCGACCGTCTTCATGCGGAATTCGTTGCGCTCGTTGTTGAGGAGCAGCGCGCCCGCGACCAGCGAGCCGCCCAGCCAGACCCAGAGCGGAATGCCGCTCCAGCGCGCGACGCGCGCCGTGAGGTAAAGGTCTGCCAGCGGGAATGCCAGTACAATCGTCAGAACGATGAAACGCATGGAGTCCTCCATGGCCGCGACCGCCGCTCGTTTGCCAATTCTGGTGCTGACGCATCTTCCCGATCACGCCGCCGCCGTGGAACTGGCGCGGGCGCTGGTGACGGAAAGACTGGCCGCCTGCGTCAACGTCGGCGCGCCCGTGCAATCAATGTATCACTGGCAGGGACAAATCGAAACTGCGCAGGAAGTTCCGGTGGCGATCAAGACCCGGTCTGCGTTGTATCCGCGAGTCGAGGCCGCCATCCTCGCCAACCACCCGTACGAACTTCCGGACATCGTGGCTGTCCCTTTCAGCGATGGATTGCGCCCCTATTTCGCCTGGCTCGATGCCGAAACCGCTGCGTAGGAACCGGGCGATCCGGCCGGTGCGGAACGGTCGCCGCCGTGCTATTGGCTGGCGACAGCCGCCGCGGCTGCCGCGGACGCCGAACTCCTGCCTCCCGAGCAGGCATTCCGCTATTCCGCCCGCGCGCTGGACAGCCGGACGCTCGAGGCGCGATTCGTCATCGCCGACGGTTATTACCTGTATCGCGACAAGTTCAGCTTCGCGGTTGCGCCGGACGGCACCGCGTCTGGGCGCCCCGGAAATGCCGGCCGGCAAGATCAAGTCCGACCAGTTCTTCGGCAATGTCGAAACCTACCGGGGAACGGTGGTCGTGAAATTGCCGCTGGGAGGCGCCGCGCCCGGGCAGTCCATCGTCCTGACGGCCGACTCGCAGGGCTGCGCCGATGTCGGCGTCTGCTATCCGCCGACCCGGCAAAAGCTCACGCTGGCACTGCCTGCGGCTGGGCATGGGACCGGCGGCGCAGGTGGATGCGATCCCGCCAAAGAAGCGCTGGTTCCAGTAGCTATCGTCGCTTACTCCGAAGGCCGCACCTCGACAATGGTGTGAGCGCACACACACTATTCCGATGACAACTACCAAGGCATTCGTCCGATGGACCGCCGCCGCGGTGGTTGCTCTGGCGGCGCTTGCCGGCGGCTTCTATTTCGGTCACGTCGCACCCGGAGAATACGCCGGCCGCCCCTTGCTGGCGTTGACGCTGCCGGATATCGATGGTCGCGACCAACCGTTCGAGCAATGGCGCGGAAAGGTCCTGATCGTGAATTTCTGGGCCACGTGGTGCGAGCCGTGCCGGGAGGAGATGCCTGAGTTCGTCAAGACGCAGGCGAAATTGGGCGACAAGGGATTGCAATTCGTCGGCATCGCCATCGACCAGCCCGACAAGATACGCAAATTCGCCAGCGAAATGGGACTCAACTACCCGTCGCTGGTTGGCGGCTACGGCGCCCTGGAGCTTTCGAAATCGCTTGGCAACAGATTGATGGCGCTCCCCTTTTCATTGGTCATCGATCGTCAGGGCCGGGTAGTTCACACCCAGTTGGGCCCCCTGAAGCCGGAAAAATTGGACGCTATCGTAGGCAAACTGCTCTGAAATATGCAATAATCTCTTATAAAACGCTTTAAAATGGACTAATTCTAATTTGGCACTGATATGAAAGCCGGGGGCAATCGGATAGGTCTCGCATGAATGAGGGGACAAGACGGCGTGAGGGCAATCGTTCGATCGTCTTTCTCGGTTAACACTGGACATTTACTAGCTAACTCCGTCAAACTCCGCCCACATCTAGACCAAAGGTTGCGCGCGATGGACCTGCGCAAGTTGAAAACGCTGATCGAGCTGGTCGAGAGCTCCGGGATAGCGGAACTCGAGATCCAGGAAGGCGAGGAGCGCGTGCGCATCACCCGCGCCACCGCCGCGCCCGCGAGCGGACAGCCTCTCACGCTGCATACGTCGCATCACCATGCGGCGGCGCCTCCGGCTGCCGCACCGCCGGCTGCAGCGCCGCCGACGCCGGAGGCGCCTGCGGAACCCGAAGGGCACCAGGTGAAAAGCCCGATGGTGGGCACCTTCTACCGGTCCGCTACGCCCGGTTCCGAACCTTTCGTTGAATTAGGCGATGTCGTGGCGGAAGGCGCCACGCTGTGCATCATCGAAGCCATGAAGCTGATGAACGAGATCGAGTCGGACAAGGCCGGCGTGATCAAGGCCATCCTGACCGAGAACGGCCAGCCCGTCGAATTCGGCCAACCTCTGTTTCTCATCGAGTGAATCGCCTGGCGGCGGGGATGGCCGATGGACGCTGCCGCTGCTGGGTCGCGTGCAAGATTTCGCCCGCGCCCAAAGCGCGCTGTGATCGGTCACTGAATGGCCCTCACCAAGACCGTGGCGAAGAAAGCCTCCGACAAGCTCTTCGACAAGATCCTGATCGCCAACCGCGGCGAGATCGCGCTGCGCATTCAGCGGGCATGCCGCGAGCTCGGGATCAGGACTGTCGTCGTCTACTCTGAAGCCGATCGCGATGCCAAGTATGTCCGGCTCTCCGACGAGTCCGTCTGCATCGGACCCGCGCCGTCCGCCCAAAGCTACCTGCATGTTCCGGCCATCATCGCCGCGGCGGAGGTGACGGACGCGCAGGCCATCCATCCGGGCTACGGCTTCCTGTCCGAGAACGCCGATTTCGCCGACAAGGTCGAGAAATCCGGCTTCGTGTTCATCGGGCCGCGCGCGGACACGATTCGCCTGATGGGCGACAAGGTCAGCGCCAAGGCCGCGATGATCAAGGCGGGCGTGCCGTGCGTGCCGGGCTCGGAGGGCGCCTTGCCCGAGGACCCCAAGGAAGTGGTGCGCATGGCCCGCGCCACAGGCTATCCGGTGATCATCAAGGCGGCCGGCGGCGGCGGCGGGCGCGGCATGCGCGTCGTGCACACGGAAGCGGCATTGCTGCCGGCGGTCGCGTTGACGCGCAACGAGGCGCAGTCGGCCTTCGGCAACGCGACCGTCTACATGGAGAAATTTCTCACCAATCCACGCCACATCGAGATCCAGGTGCTCGCCGACGAGCACAAGAACGCCGTGTACCTGTTCGAACGCGATTGTTCGATGCAGCGGCGGCACCAGAAGATCATCGAGGAGGCGCCCGCGCCGGGAATCAACCAGCGCGCGCTCACCCGCATCGGCGAGCGCTGCGCAGACGCCTGCCGCCGCATCGGCTATCGCGGCGCTGGCACGTTCGAATTCCTGTACGAGAACGACGAGTTCTTCTTCATCGAGATGAACACGCGCGTCCAGGTCGAGCACCCGGTGACCGAGTTGATCACCGGCATCGACATCGTGCAGCAGCAGATCTTCATTGCGGCGGGGCGCAAGCTCGCGTTCCGCCAGCGCGACGTGGTGAAGAAAGGGCACGCCATCGAGTGCCGGATCAATGCCGAGGATCCGTATACGTTCGTGCCGTCGCCGGGCCGCATCACCTCGTATCACGCGCCGGGCGGCCCCGGCATCCGCGTCGATTCGCACGTCTACCAGAATTACTTCGTGCCGCCCAACTACGATTCGATGATCGGCAAGGTGATCGCGTACGGCGACACGCGCGAACAGGCGATGGCGCGGATGCGCATCGCGTTGTCCGAGATGGTCGTCGAGGGCATCAAGACCAACATCCCGCTGCACCAGGAATTGCTGCTCGACGACAAATTCCTGCGCGGCGGCACGTCGATCCACTTCCTGGAAGAGCGGATGGCGAAGCGCAAGATCGCATCCTGATGTGCGGCGCCGCAGACACGTGAGCTAGCGGCGGAGTCCGCTTCGACGCGCCTGCGGCGGACGCCGAAGCCTGGTCGGACGCACTGCTCGCCGCGGGCGCGCTGTCGGTCGACATTTCCGATCCCGCCGCGGGCACGCCGCGAAGAAACGCCCCAGTATGGCGAGCCGGGCGAACCGGGCGAGCAGCTCTGGCCCATCTCGCGTCTCGCGGCGTTGTTCGCGCCGGACACCGACACGCTCGCAGTGCTGCGCGCCGCTGCGGGTCTTGTCGCCATGGCCGCTCCCGCGCATGAAACCTATGTCGTCGCGGAACAGGATTGGGTGCGCGCGACGCAGGCGCAATTCGGACCCATCCGGATCGCGGACGGATTCTGGATCGTGCCGACCTGGGCGGAGGCGCCGCACCCCGATGCGCTCAACCTGCGCCTCGATCCCGGCCTGGCCTTCGGCACGGCTCGCATCCAACCACGTGCCTGTGCCTCGAATGGATGCGACTGCATCTCGCGAGCGGCGAATCGCTGCTCGACTATGGATGCGGCTCGGGCATCCTGGCGATCGCCGGCGCGCGACTGGGCGCGGGCCGCGTGGTCGGAACCGATGTCGATCCCCAGGCCATACGGGCGAGCGAGGACAATGCGCGCGCCAACGACGTCGCCGCGACGTTCGTCCTTCCCGATGCGCTTCCACCTGGCAGCTTCGATGTCGTCGTCGCGAATATCCTCGCCAACCCGCTGACGCTTCTCGCGCCCGCGCTCGCGCTTCGCGTGCGCCTCGGCGGACGCATCGCGCTATCGGGCATTCTCGAGCCGCAGGCAGCGGCGGTCGCCGCGGCCTATGCGCGCTGGTTTAATATCGGCCCCTGGAACGCCCGTGACGGATGGGTACTCGCCGGCGAACGAGTCGGACGCGGACTCGCCGCATGCGTGAATTGGGGCAGTCGCGATGAATCGGAGTGCTGCGCAATCGATTGGGGGATGCGGTTCCGGATGCAGGCGTCGACTGGCCGCCTGACCCGGCGCAAATCATGGCCGAAGAACTCTACACGCGCTGTCCGGGTTGCAAGACCATCTTTCGCGTCACGGAGCCGCAGCTCGCGTTGCGCGACGGACAGGTTCGCTGCGGTCACTGCCGCACCGTATTCAACGGTCGCGAGCATCTGATATCGCTTGCGCCGCCGGTGGGTGGCGAGCCCGAATACGACGAACTGGCGCAGGGTCCGCCCACGGTAACACTGCGCAGTGCGCGGTCCCTCGACCCGCCGCCGCCGCCGGAGCCGACTTCCGCGCGACCGAACGAGACCGATCGCGAGAGCGAGCCTGAGCCGAGGCGCGGAAGTCGATTATGAAAACCGGTTCGCCTGGGACAAGAGGAAGCCGAAGCGCTCGCGGTCGAGGCTCTATGCTGCGCTGGTGCCGGTGCTCGTGTTGACGTTGTTCCTGCAGTCGGTGTTCCACTTTCGCGATGCCATCGCCGCGAACTGGCCCGGCGCCAAGCCGCTGCTGACGAAGGCTTGTTCGTCGCGGGCTGCGCGATCCGGCCGCTCAACGATGTCGACTGCGCTGACCATCGACGGCTCCGAACTCCAGGCCGACCCGGCGCATCAGGGATTGCTGATCCTGACCGCGACGCTGCGCAACCGCGCGCGCTACGCGATCGCGTATCCGCATCTGGCGCTGTCGCTCACAGGCGTGCAGGAAGCCAGCGGCATGGTCCCGACCGTTGCCCGGCGCGTGCTGGCGCCGGCCGACTACGCGGGCGGCACGATCGACCTGGCCGCCGGAATGCCGCCGAACCGCGAGATGCAGGTCAAGGTGTTCATCGACGCCAGTGCGACCACGCAGGAAGGCTATCTGCTCTACGCGTTCTATCCCTGAATCGTCCGGCACCGTAGAATGCTGCATTGCGGAGCGCGCGCCTGCGGCTGCGCATTCGACGCGCACCAATAAGGATCAAAAGGCTGACAAGACGCATCGTATTGGTGCAAAATGGTCAGTGCGGGCGTCCTCAGGAACGGGAAACTGTCTGAAAACCGCAGGTTGCAGTGCGGCGACGCATGGCATGGTTCTCGCTAAATGTGCTGCTGATTGGCATCGCATCCCCCTCTCTTTCGTCAAACGCATCAGGAGATTTGCATGGCAACACCTGCCGACGTGCTGAAAATGATCAAGGACAAGGAGGTCAAGTTCGTCGATCTCCGCTTTACGGACACCCGCGGCAAGGAACAGCACGTCTCGGTGCCGGCCAAGCAGTTCACCAACGACAAGTTCGAATCGGGCCATGCGTTCGACGGATCGTCGATCGCCGGCTGGAAGGGCATCCAGGCGTCCGACATGCTGCTGATGCCGGACCCGGGCACCGCCAACATCGACCCGTTCATGGACGAGACGACGCTGCTCATTACCTGCGACGTGGTCGAGCCATCGGACGGCAAGGGCTACGAACGCGACCCGCGCTCGCTCGCCAAGCGCGCCGAGGCCTATCTCAAGTCCACCGGCCTGGGCGACACCGCCTACTTCGGCCCCGAACCCGAATTCTTCATCTTCGACGCAGTCGAGTGGTCGGTCGACATGTCGGGCAGCTACTGCAAGATCTTCTCGAGCGAAGCCTCGTGGTCGTCGGCCGACAAGTTCGAGGGCGGCAACATGGGGCACCGTCCGTCCGTCAAGGGCGGCTATTTCCCGGTGCCGCCGGTCGACTCAGCTGCAGGACATCCGCTCCGCGATGTGCATGGCGATGGAGCAGATGGGCGTCGAGGTCGAGGTGCATCACCACGAGGTCGCCAACGCGGGGCAATGCGAAATCGGCACCAAGTTCGAAACGCTGGTCAAGCGCGCCGACTGGCTGCAGATCCTCAAGTACTGCGTGCACAACACCGCGCACGCCTACGGCAAGACGGCGACGTTCATGCCGAAGCCCATCGTCGGCGACAACGGATCGGGCATGCACGTCCACCAGTCGATCTGGAAGGACGGCAAGAACATGTTCGCCGGCGACGGCTACGCGGGACTGTCGGAACTGGCGCTCTACTACATCGGCGGCGTCATCAAGCACGCGAAGGCGCTCAACGCGATCACCAATCCCGGCACCAACTCGTACAAGCGGCTGGTCCCGGGCTTCGAGGCGCCGATCAACCTCGCGTATTCCGCGCGCAACCGCTCGGCCGCGATCCGCATCCCGTACGTTTCCAATCCGAAGGGCCGCCGCATCGAGGTCCGCTTCCCGGACCCCACCGCGAATCCGTATCTCGCGTTCTCGGCGATGATGATGGCGGGCCTCGACGGCATCCAGAACAAGATTCATCCAGGCGACCCGATGGACAAGAACCTGTACGACCTCGAGCCCGAGGAAGCCGCGAAGGTGCCGCACCCGTGCGCGTCGCTCGACGAGGCGCTCGATCACCTGGACAAGGACCGCGAATTCCTGATTCGCGGCGGCGTGTTCACCAACGACATGCTCGACGGCTACATCGCGTTGAAGATGGAGGAAGTGACCCGGTTCCGGATGACGACGCATCCCGTCGAATACGACATGTACTACAGCCTCTAGGCGACGTCGGCGCCGAGTCCGGCGCGAACGTTAATGGCAGTGCGAGGGGCGGGCGCCGTATCCCGCCCCTTTTGCTTCCCGTTCGCGATAGGTACACTCGGCCGCTATGCACAGAAATGATGCCCATGTCGGAAAACAGTGCGCGCTTGCACTTGCCTGGTGCCTCCTCCTCGGTCTTTTCCGCGGGGGCGGTGGCGCAGGGTTCGGTGTGCAAGTACATGGACGCGAACGGCAACATCGTGTTCTCCAACCTTCCCCCGGACAAGGGAATGCGCAAGATCTCCTGCATGTCCGGCGAGGAAGCCCCGAAGCGCTCCGGCGGCACTGCGAGCAGCGGGGTCAAGGGCACGCCGACGCCGGCGATTTTCCGCGCGTCGATTCGGGCACGCAAAAAGGCCGCGACGACGTGCGCCGCAAGGTGCTGGGCGAGGAGCTTGCCACCGAGGAGCAGATGTTGGCCGAGTCGCGCGCCGCGTATGCCAACGGCGCGCCTGTCCCGCTGCCCGAGGAGCCGGCCAACGCCGAGAAATATCGCGAACGCATCGCGCGTTATCGCCAGGCGGTGCAACTGCACGAGCGCAACATCGAAGCGCTCAAGAAGGAACTCGGCAACACGAAGTAGCGCGTCGTCGGCTGCGAACCAGCGTGCGTGGGCGGTCGTGTGCACGCCGAAGGGCCGCCCCGAGGCGTGAATTGCTCCCCCTTGGGGGCAGCGAGCAGTGAGCGTGGGGGTCGTCTCCGGCGCGGAATTTGCTAATCCAGCAGTGCTGCGTCGTGAACGCGAACTGCATCCGCGCGCTGTGTTGCCATGAAGCTGCGCTTCTTCCCGCTGTCCGCCGCCGCATCGCCGCCGGCGTATTCCGGACTGGAGCTCCTGGCAACCGCCGTGCTGCTGATGCGCAACGACGGACGCGTCAGCTACGCCAATCCCGCGGCAGAGAACCTGTTCGAGCTGTCGCGGCCGAAGCTGGTCGGGCACACGCCGCGCGAACTGTTCGGCGAATGTCCGGCGCTTGCTGGCGGCGATCGGCAGGGCCGTGTTGCGCGGCGCCTCCTATACCGAGCAGGAGCTGGAGCTCGGCGTCAGCGGAAAGCCGAAACTGCATCTCACCTGCACCGTTTCGCCGGTGGATTCGAGTGACGGCGCGTTGCTGCTCGAATTCCGTCACATCGACCAGCAGCTCAAGATCGCGCGCGAAGAGCGGCTGCAGGAACAGCAGCAGGCCAATCGCGACCTCATCCGCAGCCTGGCGCACGAGATCAAGAATCCGCTGGGAGGCATACGCGGCGCCGCGCAGTTGCTCGAAGGCGAACTCGACCGCTCCGCACCTGATCGAATACACGCAGGTGATCATCGGCGAGTCGGACCGGCTTCAGTCGCTGCTGAACCGCCTGCTGACGCCGCATCGGCTGCCCGCGTACCGGCGCACCAACATCCACGAGATCCTCGTGCGCGTGCGCAGCGTGGTGCAGGCCGAGTTTCCCGCGATCAACGTGGTCTCCGATTTCGACATCAGCCTGCCCGAGTTCGACGCCGATCCGGAACAGCTGACGCAGGTCGTGCTCAACATCGCGCGCAACGCCGCGCAGGCGCTGTCCGCGGCGACGCCGAATCCGCGAGATCCGCCTGACCACGCGCGTGGCGCGCGGCGTGACGCTTGTCGAAGAAGCGCTATCGCCTCGCGCTCGCCGTGTCGGTCGAGGACAACGGCCCCGGCATCCCGGCGGACATCCGGGACCGCATTTTCTATCCGCTGGTGTCCGGCCGCGAAGGCGGCACCGGGCTCGGGCTCACGATCGCGCAGACATTCGTCACGCAGCACAACGGCACGATCGAATGGGAAAGCGCGCCGGGGCACACCGTTTTCACCATCCTGCTGCCGCTGGAAATGACACGGCCTTTGCATAGGGAATAGCCACGCGATGCACGCCTACGATTATGATGCGCCGCGCCCCGACGGTTTGAAGGACGTCTGGATCGTCGACGACGACCGTTCGATACGCTGGGTGCTGGAAAAGGCGCTCGCGCGCGAAGGCATTCCGTTCAAGACGTTTGCCACCGCCTACGAGGTGCTGCAGGCGCTGGGCACCAGCCAGCCGCAGGTCCTGGTTTCCGACATCCGCATGCCGGGAGAATCGGGGCTGGTGCTGCTCAACAAGGTGAAGGAGCGCTACCCGCAGATCCCGATCATCATCATGACCGCGTATTCGGACCTGGACAGCGCCGTCGCCGCATTCCAGGGCGGCGCGTTCGAATACCTGCCCAAGCCGTTCGACATCGACCACGCGCTGGCGCTGATCCGGCGCGCGACGAATGAAACGCCGGTGGCGGCGGCGGCTCCGGCGGCGACGTCGGAGGCGCCCGAGATCCTGGGCCAGGCGCCGGCGATGCAGGAGGTGTTTCGCGCGATCGGACGCCTGTCGCAATCGAACGCGACGGTGCTCATCACCGGCGAGTCCGGCACCGGCAAGGAACTCGTCGCCCGCGCGCTGCACCGGCACAGTCCGCGCGCGGCGGGTCCTTTCGTCGCCATCAACACGGCGGCCATCCCCAAGGACTTGCTCGAGTCCGAGTTGTTCGGGCACGAGCGCGGATCGTTCACGGGGGCGCAGGCGCTGCGCCGCGGCCGTTTCGAGCAGGCGGACGGCGGCACGCTGTTCTTGGACGAGATCGGCGACATGCCGCCCGACCTGCAAGTGCGCCTGCTGCGGGTGCTGGCCGACGGCGAGTATTACCGCGTGGGCGGGCATTCGCCGCTGCGCGTCGAACGTGCGCATCATCGCGGCCACGCACCAGAACCTGGAGGAGCGGGTGCGGCTCGGGCTTGTTCCGCGAAGACCTGATGCACCGCCTCAACGTCGTGCGCCTGCGCCTGCCGCCGCTGCGCGAGCGCCCGGACGACATCCCGCCGCTGGCGCGGCACTTCCTGCAGAAGAGCGCGCGGGATCTGGCGGTCGAGCCGAAGGCGCTGTCGGCGGAGGCGCTGCGTGCGCTGGCGGGATTTGCATTCCCGGGCAACGTCCGGCAGCTGGAGAACATCTGCCACTGGCTCACCGTGATGGCGCCGGGCCAGCGCGTCGACGTGGCCGACCTGCCGCCCGAAGTCCGCGAGCAGCCGAAGGCGCGCGGACGTCGCCGGCGACACCGGCTGGCAGCAATCGCTCGACCGCGAACTCGCGCAGGCGCTGGCGCGAGGGGAACGCAATGTCGGCGATCGGCTGGAACAGGAATTCGAAAGAACGCTGATCCGGCGCGCGCTGACGCATACCGGCGGCCACCGGATGGAGGCCGCCGCGTGGCTGGGCTGGGGCCGCAACACGTTGACGCGCAAGATCCAGGAACTCGGCCTCGAGGCGGAATTGCGCAAGGGCGAGCGCGGCGACGCCGCGCGGCTGACGGGCCGCTAGCGTCCCGGAGGAACTCATCGGCAGCGCGCCCGGCGCGTGCAACGTGCGTTCCACCATTTCCTCGATGACGATGTCCGGCTTCTCGCGTTCGATCAGCGCCGGGTCGAAGCCGCGGCTGCTCACGAACACGACACGCGAGAAATTCTCCGCCAGCAGCGGGATCAGCGGGATCGCCATCGAGTCGCGATAGACGACCGCGCGCGGCAGCTCCGGGCGGTCGCAGACAAAGGTTTCGCTGCCGGGTGCGTCGGGATTCTCGACGCGGCGCGCGCAGCGGCTCGCGCTGTCCGCCAGGATCTTCCCGAGCGGCGCGACGTCGTCTTCGCGAATGCGGCCCGGCAGGCCGAGCATGCCGATCAGGTCGCCGCTGTAGAAGTCGACGCCCGGAACATACGCGGGCCTGCGCGCGCGCCACGATCGCGGGCAAGCGGCCGGGAGGCAACGCGCGCTGCACTTCGCGCATGATCGCCTCGTAACCCACGATGGCGCCCAGATAGTTCCAGTGCGAATCCGTCTGGTAGTAGACGCGTTCCCGCGTCTTCGCGTCGCGCAACGCCGGGCGCAGGTCGAGCAACGCGATGCCGGATCCGCTCGCAGCGGCGACGACGCGATCGTGCGGTGACGGCCGCACCGGCGGGCCGACCCACGCGGGAAGATACTCCGGGTAGATCGTGAATTTCTCGGGGACGATCGCGACGACGTAGGCGATGCCCCGCGCGGCCAGCCAATCGCGCCGGCGGACGAGTTCGGCGACGGTGGCGTCGACGTAGGACTGGGGAAACGCCGCGACGCCGCGATAGTGGCGGTCGAGCGAGAGTCCATCCTCGCCCAGCCAGTAGTACCAGCCGCCGCTGCCGTGCATCACCGTCGTCAGCGCCGATACGCCGAACAATTCCAGCAGCGTTGCATGGTGCCAGCGTATCAACCGGTCGCGTCCGCCGAAGCGATCGGCAAACGCGCTCTCGAACGCCGGGGGGAACGTCGTCGACAGCGCGAATGCCGGCCACGGCGCCATCGGCCGCTTCTCGAACAGCGTCGTGGTTCGCGACCACGTGAATGCCAGCGCCGCGAGCGGCAGCGGCAAGCGCCAGCGCGAACAATGCGGCGACGATGCGATCGCGCGCCGCATGCACAGCCGGCGCGGGCGGCGGTACCGGAGGCAACGACAGGGAATCGCGGGTCGCGGGCATCAGAAGCGGAAGTAGATGAACGGATTGTAGGTTCCCGCGGCGAGGAACGCGCTCGCGACGACGCCGACGCACGCTGAGCCAGGCGACATCGGCGGCGAGCACGCCGGTGGCCGCCACGCCCGGCGTCGCCGCCACGCCATCGCGCCATGCGCCGATGCGCCGCGCGAGCGGTGTCGCGAACACCGTGGCGAGCACCAGCGTGCACAGGACCTGGGGATCCAGGTATTCGGCGACCGGAATGGCGCGACGCCGGCGGCAGCGGCAAATCCGCCCAGCGCCTGGAAATAATCGACGGCATGCGCCAGCGTGTCGCAGCGGAACAGCACCCAGCCGCCCATCACGGCGAGCAGCGCGTAGGCGTGGGAAACGAGGCGGGCAACGGGTCCGGCGCGCCGCAGCAGACGGTCGACGCCGGCGCGCTCGGCGACGAGGAACAGCCCGTGCCAGGCGCCCCACAGCACGAACGGCCAGCTCGCGCCGTGCCACAGCCCGCAGAGCAGGAACACGATGACGAGGTTCGCGTAGGCGCGGCGTTCGCCGCGCTGGTTGCCGCCCAGCGGGATGTACAGGTAGTCGCGGAACCAGTTCGACAGCGAGATGTGCCAGCGCCGCCAGAACTCGCGGATGCTGCGCGCGATGTACGGGTAGTTGAAGTTCTCGAGGATGCGGAAGCCGAACATGCGCATGAGCCCGATCGCCATGTCGGAGTAGCCGGAGAAATCGAAGTAGATCTGCAGCGTGTAGCACGCGAGTCCGAGCCAGGCGAGCGGCGTGCGTCAATTCGGTCGCCGGCAGGCCGAAGATGGCATCCGCGGTGCGGCCGAGCGTGTTGGCGATCAGCACCTTCTTGCCCAGGCCCAGCACGAAGCGGCGCACGCCGTAGGCGAAGTCCGCGATGCGCTGTTCGCGGCTGCCCAGCTGCGCCGCGATGTCGCGCCAGCGGATGATCGGCCCGGCGATCAGCTGCGGGAAGAGCAGGATGTACAGCGCGAAGCGCGGGATGTTGCGCTCGGCGTCGGCGTTGCGCTTGTACACGTCGACGACATAGGAGATGGCGTGGAACGTGAAGAACGAGATGCCGAGCGGCAGCGGAATCGCGGCCACGGCGAGCGGCCAGTGGAAAATCGGCGCAAGCACCGGCGCCAGCGCGTTGACATTGGCCACCGCGAAGTTCGCGTACTTGAACAGCGCGAGCGCGGCCAGGTTGCCGGCGACCGCCGCGGCCAGCCAGCGTCTGCGCAGCCGCGGGTCGGTCGCTGCCGCCGATCGCGCGGCCCATGATCCAGTTGAACGCGACCGAGCCCACGATCAGCGGCAGGTAGCGCGCCTCGCCCCACGCGTAGAACGCGAGGCTCGCGACGAGCAGCACGCCGTTGCGCCAGGCGCGCGGAAACGCGAAGTACGCCGCCAGCGTCAGCGGCAGGAACAGGAACAGGAAGATCGGTGAAGCGAAGACCATTACGCGGCGGCTTCCACCGCCGCGCGCTCACGCATCGCGCAACTCGACGAGCACCGGCGCGTGGTCCGACGGCTTCTCGCCCTTGCGCGCGTTGCGGTCGATGCGGCTCGACGTGCATCGCGCGGCCAGCGGCGGCGACAGCAGGATGTGGTCGATGCGCAGGCCGTGATTCTTGGGAAAGGCGAGCATCCGGTAGTCCCACCAGCTGAACGTCGCGGGCGGCTGCTCGAACATGCGAAAGCTGTCGGCGAGGCCGGCCGCGAGGAACGCGCCAAATGCCGCCCGCTCGGGCACGGTGCACAACACCTGGCCCGCCCACAGCGCCGGATCGTGCACGTCGCGATCTTCCGGCGCGACATTGAAGTCGCCCATTACCGCGACGTTCGCGTGGCGCGCCAGTTCGTCGCGCAGATAAGCCGCGGCGGCGGCGCACCAGTCGAGCTTGTAGCGATATTTGTCCGAGTCGACCGACTGTCCGTTGGGGACGTAGAAGTCGATCACGCGGATGCCCGCGACGGTCGCGGCGATCACGCGCTTCTGCTCGTCCGCGAATCCGGGAATGCCCGTCGCGACGTCGGTGACCGCAAGACCTTCACGAGCGAGGATGGCCACGCCGTTGTAGGTCCTCTGCCCGGAGAAGTGCGCGGCATAGCCGGCGGCGGCGATGTCCACGACAGGGAATTTGTGATCCTCGAGCTTGGTTTCCTGCAGGCAGACGACGTCGGGCTTGTTCGCGGCGAGCCACGCCAGCAGGCGCGGCAGCCGGACGTTGAGCGAATTGACATTCCAGGCGGCGAGGATCATCGGGCATTCCGGGCAGGCGGGTCGGTGCGCATTATCGCCGAGCGGAGCACGCGCGAGCGCCGCGGGATGACCGCGTCAGGGTACCGAAGACCCGGACCGTCGGGCGCGCAGGGTCGCGCCATCGGCGGGCAGCGCCCGCCGACAGCATGGAGTCAATTCAAGGAAAGCGAGGCTGGGCCGGCCGGGATCTACTTTGGATAATCGCCGCCGCGAACGGGCGCGCCCACCGCCTTGGTCCCTTCCTGCACCGTCGCCGGCGTCGCATCGCTGATCCGGCCGACCGGTGCCGACTTGCGCGGCGGCGGCGTCTTGGGATAGCCCGCCTCGTCCAGCATCGCTTGCCAGCGGGCTTCGTTGTACCCCTTCGCGACCTGCTTGTCGCCGACGGTGAGCACGGGCGCGACGCCTTCGCTGGCCACGGCCTGCAGGCGCGTCTGGCCTTCCGCTTCGCTCACATTGACGATCGTGAACGGCACCCCGCGCTTGTTGAGCAGCGATTCCGCGTTCTGGCATACCTCGCCGCACTGGAACGTGTAGAGGGTTACTGGAAAGCGCTCGGCTGCGAGCGCCGCCGCGTAGCCCGGCTCGCTGGTGGAAATGAAGTTGGAACCCAGCTTCTTGGTCTGCAGGTTCTTGACGGCGGCCGTGGGAGGCCGGTCGGAGTAGACGACCCGGCCATCGGCATCCGTGTATCGGTACACCTGCGGCCTGCGCGAACGCGCCGCCTGCGACGGTGATGGCCGCAATCCCGAATGCAATCCGATAGATGAGCGTGGCCACGGGGAATCTCCTTCAAGATGACGCTGTCATCCCATTATGACGCAGAAAGGCGTCGAGTTGGGGCGGGCGGCCCCGGAAGGCGACGAACGACTCCATGGCCGGCCGGCTGCCGCCCCGGGCGAGGATCTCGTCCCGAAACCGGGCGCCGACGGACGGCGACAGCACGCCGGCTTCCTCGAACAGGCTGTAGGCGTCAGCCGATAGGACTTCGGCCCACTTGTAGCTGTAATAGCCGGCCGCGTAGCCACCGGCGAAAATATGGCTGAAACTGAGCAAAAGGCGGTCGTAGGCGGCTCGGGGCACCACCGCGACCTCCCGGCCGCACCGCCTCTAGCAGCGCCTGCGGCGATGGCCATGGCATGCGCGCGACCGGGTCGAATTCGGCGTGCAGAAGCATGTCGAAAAGCCCCGCTTCGATCTGGCGGACCGTTGCCATGCCGCTCTGGAAGTTCTTCGCCGCGACCATCTTGTCGAACAGCGGGCGAGGCAGCGGCAGTCCCGTGTCGACGTGGCGGGTCATGTGGCGAGAGCACCTCCCACTCCCAGCAGAAGTTTTCCATGAACTGGGACGGCAGCTCGACGGCGTCCCATTCCACGCCCTGGATGCCGGAAACCCCCGCAGTATCCACGCGCGTCAGCAGCAGGTGCAGGCCGTGACCGAACTCGTGGAAAAGCGTGATGACTTCGTCGTGCGTGAACGTCGCGGGCCGGCCACCGACCGATGGCGACAGGTTGCAGGTCATGTAGGCGACCGGATGCTGCACGCGAGGTCCCGCTGCGGCGGCGGTTGATGGCATCGTCCATCCATGCGCCGTCCTGCTTGTTCTCGCGCGCATGAAGGTCGAGGTAGAACTGGCCGACGAGCGCGCCCCGGCCATCGGTGATTTCGAAGAATCGTACCGACGGATGCCATTTCGGCGCGCTTGATTCGCGTATGCGCACGCCGTAGATCGTCTCGGTGACGCGGAAGAGGCCCGCGAGGACCTGGTCCTCGGGGAAGTACTGGCCGCAGGTCCTGTTCGGAATAGGCGAACCGGTTCGCCTTGAGTTTTTCCGATGCGAAGGCCAGGTCCCAGGCGGCGAGATCGGGCAAGCCCGAGATCGCTGCGCGCAAAGGCCACGAGCTCGGCGTAGTCGCGTTGCGCGAACGGCCGGGCGCGGGCACCCAGGTCGCGCAGGAACGCCGCCACTTCCGCCGCGGTCTGCGCCATCTTCGGCACCAGCGAAACCTCGGCGTAATTGGCATACCCGAGAAGCCGCGCCTCTTCGCGGCGCAGCACGAGGATGCGCTCGATGACCGGGCCGTTGTCCCACTCGGGGTTCGCGCCGAGCTCGGATGCAAGCGTGACGTAGCCCTCGATGCATTCGTCGCCGCAGTTCGCGGTTCTGTGCGTATTGCATCACCGGCAGGTAGCACGGCATGCGCAACGTGAGTTTCCAGCCGGGCTCGCCAATGGCCTCGGCGGCCTCGCGTGCCGCAGCCATGACATCGGCCGGAATGCCGGCCAGCTCCTCTTCGCGCGTGACGAACAGCGACCAGGCGTTGGTCGCGTCCAGCACGTTCTCCTCGAACCGCGTCGACAGGTCCGCCATTTCCTCGTTCAGCGCCTTGAGCTGCGCTTTTTCGGCATCGGACAACTCGGCGCCGCCCAGCTTGAAATCGCGCAATTCGTTGTCGATCAGCCTGCGTTGAGGGGCGTCGAGCGTGGCGAACGACGGTGCGCTCGCGCAGCGCGCGATAGCGGGCGTACAGTCGCAGGTCCTGCGCAACGTCGGTATAGAAGTCCACGAGCTTCGGCTGGTTGGTGTTGTACGCATCGCGCAACTCCGGCGTATTCACCACGGCGTTGAGATAGGCGACGGTTCCCCACGCGCGGCCAAGGTGGTCGAACGCGTCCGTGACGGGTTCCACCACGGATTCCCACGTTGCGGGACGAGGGTCCGTCGCCACGCGCTCGACCGCCGCGCGCGCTTGCGCGACCAGCGCATCGACGGCTGGTGTGACGTGCTCCGGGCGAATCGCGTCGAAGCGCGGCAGGCCGTCGAAGTCGAGCAGCGGGTTGGCGGGTGCATCCATGAACGTCTCCTTGTGCGGGAACGCGCGGCGTCAGCGGCGCAGGTCCGACAGCCGCCGGTCGAGCGCTTCCAGATCGGAGGGCGTTCCCACGTTGGCCCAGGGGCCGTCGAAGCGTTCGCCGGAAACCCATCCGCGCGCGATCCAGTCGCGATACAGCGGCAGCAGTTTGAGCTTCACGCCGCGCGGCAGTTCGCGGAACAGCGCGGTGTCGTAGAGCCCGATATTGCCGAACGTCAGTTTACGCTCGCCGTCCAGCGCGAGGCGATCGGCATTAAGGACGAAATCGCCCTCCGGATGGAATTCGGGATTGGGTACCATCACGAGATGGACGCGCGGCGGCTCGGGATCTTCGCGCCATGGCGTCGGCGCGGGCCGCGAGCGTCGCATAGTCGAACTGCGTCCACACGTCGCCGGAGACGATCAGCGCCGGCCCGGGCGGAAGGAGCGGCAGCGCCGTCGCGATGCCGCCGGCGCTTTCCAGCGGATGGGGTTCCATCGACCACCGGATGCGCACGCCAAACGCTTCGCCGTTCCCCAATGCCGCGACCAGTTGCGGTGCGAGCCATGCGGCGTTGATCACGATGTCGCGGAATCCGGCGCGCGCCAGCGCTTCGATCTGCCAGACGATGAGCGGTCGGCCGCCCGCAGGCAGCAGCGTCTTCGGCGTCGCGTCCGACAGCGGCCGCATGCGGTCGCCGCGCCCGGCGGCCAGGATCATCGCTCCGTACATCAGAACGTGTAGCCGACCGCGGGCACGCGCTGCTCGAGGCGGTCCAGCAGCCGCGCCAGCGGCGCCAATTCGCGATACCGCTCCGCGACCGGCCGGACATAGGCAAGGAAGCGGGGCGTATCCTCGACATAGCCTGCCTTGCCGTCGCGATGGCGGATGCGCGCAAAGATGCCGAGCACCTTCAGGTGACGCTGCAGCCCCATCCATTCGCAGTCGCGATGGAATTCCGCGAAATCGGTGGTGACCGGAAGGCCGGCGCGCCGCGCCTTTTCCCAATAGCGGATGGTCCAGTCGAGGACGCGTTCGTCCGGCCAGCTCAGGAACGCGTCGCGAAACAGCGATGCGACGTCGTACGTGATCGGACCGGACACGGCGTCCTGGAAATCCAGCACGCCCGGATTCGGCGCCGACACCATCAGGTTGCGCGGCATGTAGTCGCGATGAACAAAGACAACGGGCTGCGCGAGATTGGATGCGATGATGGTCCGGAAGATCCCGTCGAGCGCGATGCGTTCGTCCTGCGACAATTCCTGGCCCAGGTGGCGGCCGACGTACCACTCGGGGAACAATTCCAGTTCGCGCCGCAGCAGGGCTTCGTCGTAGGGCGGCAGCACGCCCGGGCGCGTCGCGAGCTGCCACAGCAGCAACGTGTCGGTCGCGTCGCGAAACAATTCGTTCGCGTTGTCGGCGTCGAGCGCGCGCAGGTAGGTGGTCGGTCCCAGGTCGGTCAACAGAAGGAAACCGCGCTCGATATCCTGCGCCACGATCTTCGGCGCGTGCACTCCCGCATCGTGCATCAGTCCTGCGACGTGCACGAATGGCCGGCAGTCTTCGCGCGGGGGCGGCGCGTCCATCGCGATCAGCGTTTGCGCTCCCGGCGCCAGCGCATGCGACGCCCCCAGCGTCACGCGGAAGTAGCGGCGAAAGCTTGCATCCTCGGACGCGGGCGCCAGCGTGAACGCCTGCGAATGCAGCTCCTTCGCCAGCCACTCGGCGAGGAGGCGGAAGCGCGAGTCGGCGTCGGGAAGGTTCATCGAATGAAGTGGGCTTGAGCTGCGAAGGCGCGACAAGCCGGGACGCAAATCCCCGCACCAGCATCACTTCGGACACTGGCGCATCGGGCGCCGGCAGAGTGTCGGGCTAGAATGCGTCATTTTAGCAAACTGGTTGTGGCTGCATTCATGAAATCCCGCCCCTTTTCGCTGTCCGTGCTGGTCGCGTCCATTGGCGCGACGTTCGCGACGGCCACGAGCGCGGCGGAAGGCGAGTTGCCGGATCCCCAGTTGACGCTGTCGCGCGAGATCGAAAGTCCGGTGAAACGCGCGTCGTCGGCATCGCCGGCGCCGGCCCCGGCAACGCCCGCTGCCGCGACGGGCTCCGGCGCAGCTGACGCCGCTTCCGGGCGTCAAGATCGCGGCGCCATCGCAGCGGGCGCCCGGCGCACCACGAGCGAATGGCGACGACGACGACCGCGGCGCCATCTTCCTTCGCGCCGACCGGGTCGACGGCGAGGCGAACGAGAGAGTGCAGGCCTCGGGCAAGGTCGAGCTGCGCGCGCGACGCGAGACGGTGCTCGCGGACTGGCTGCAATACGACTTGATCGAGGACGAGATCTGGGGCAAGGGCAACGTCACGCTGCGCCGCGGCATCGACACGATCTCCGGTCCGGAAATGAAATTCCAGCGCGATACCGAGACGGGATATTTCAAGTCACCGCGCTACTCCATCGGCGAGTCCGGCGCCCACGGCGAAGCGTCCGAGATCCGGTTTCTTGGCCCCAACAATTTCGAGGCCAGCGCTGCGACCTACACGACGTGCGTCGCGCCGAATCACGACTGGTATCTCATCGGCGACGAGATCGAGGTCGACCGCCTGCGCTCGGTCGGCACCGCGCACACCGCCCGGGTGTTCTTTCTGGATACGCCGGTGCTCGCGACGCCGTGGCTCGAGTTTCCACTGACCAACGAACGCAAGTCCGGATTCCTGACGCCGATCGCCGGGTCGTCGCAGATCCGCGGCTTCGAGCTCGCCACGCCCTACTACTTCAACCTCGCGCCCAATTACGACGCAACGGTCACGCCGCGACTGATGACCAAGCGCGGCCTGATGCTCGGCGGCGAGGGCCGCTACCTGTTCGAGCCTTCCGTGGGTCAGATCATCGCGGAAATCCTTCCCTACGACCGGGTCGCCGACACGTCGCGCTGGGCATTCTCGTGGAAGCACAACCAGCAGTTCGAGCCCTGGCTCAATGGCTATTTCAACTACAACCGCGTGTCGGACTCGACTTACTTCGCCGACTTCTCCGACCGCATTGCGGTGACGTCGCAGAAGACGCTGCCGCAGGAGGCCGGTCTCAACGCTAATTACGGGCCCTTCGGCGCATCGGTGGTGGTGCAGTCCTTCCAGACGCTGCAGGATCCCGCGGCGCCCGTGACGCCGCCGTACAACATGTTGCCGCAGATCAAGGCGACGATGAATGAGACCGACTGGGCCGGTCTCACGTGGAGCGGGAGCGCGCAATACACGCACTTCGCGCAATCCTCGCTCGTCCCCACCGGCGATCGCGCCGTGCTGTATCCATCCGTGCGCTGGATACGGCAGGGCAGCTATTGGTTCATCAATGCCCACGCCGCGGTCCAGCTCTGGCAATACGATCTCAACCAGGCCACGGCGAGCGTGCCGTCGCTCCGGCCGAGCGCCGTGGTGCCGATTAGCAGCGTCGATGCGGGTCTGTATTTCGAGCGCGACTGGACCGCCTTCGGCACGTCCTTCGTGCAGACGCTGGAGCCGCGCGCGATGTACACGTACATCCCGTTCCGGCAGCAAAGCCAGCTTCCCGTGTTCGACACGGTGCAGGACGATTTCAATTTCGCGCAGCTTTTCATCGAGAACCGGTTCATCGGCTACGATCGCGTCGGCGACGCGAATCAGCTCGCACTCGCGGTGACGTCGCGGCTGCTCGATCCGGAGACCGGCGCCGAACGGCTGCGCGTCGGCATCGGGCAACTCTTCTATTTCTACGACCAGCAGGTCACGCTGGGACAACCGCCGCAGAAGGCCGGATCATCGGACTTCCTGCTGGGCGTCGAAGGGCGCCTGTCGGACACCTGGGCGTTGAACGGGCTCATGCAATACAACTTCGGCAGCAGCGACTTCGACCGCTTCAATGCCGGTGTCCGCTACACGCCGGGCGGCGGGCGGGCCTTGTCGCTCGTCTACCGTTATTCGAAGGAACTCGTCGACCAGACCGGAGGTCAATCGGAGCTGAACCAGACTTACCTGTCCGGCCAGTGGCCGATCTCCGACAACTGGAGCGTCGTCGGCGCGTGGAACTACAATATTCCCGACCACAAGACGCTGGAGGCGGTCCTGGGGCTGGAGTACAATGGAGGGTGTTGGGTCGTTCGGGTTGTGGGCCAGCAGTTGACCACCACTTCCGAGCAGACGACCCGTTCGATTTTCGTCCAGCTCGAGTTGAACGGCCTGGCACGAGTCGGCACCAGTCCACTTGATTTGCTGCGCCGGACTGTGCCCGGTTACCTGCGCACCAACGAGCCCAACTCGTCGCGCGACCCCACATTTAGTCCGCTGCCCGATTATTGAGGACGAATCCCGATGGCCCGTCGTTTCGCATCAATCATCGCAATGGCCGCGCTGGCGCATGCGTCGGCCGCAGGCATCGCGGTCGCGCAGGTGACGTCTCCGGGCATCGGTCCGCCGTCGACACAGACGCGCCCGCCCGCGCCGCGCCCTGGAGCCGCGCCCGCTGCACGCGCCCCCGTCGCGTCGGTCCCGCTGGATCGCGTGGTTGCCGTGGTCAACAACGAGGCCGTGACGCAGTTCGACGTCAACGAGCAGAAACGCCTCGTGACGGCACAGATGCGCGACGCCAAGGTGCAGGCCCTTCCGCCCGACGTGCTTGAAAAGCAGGTGCTGGAGCGGCTGATCACCGAGCGCGCGATGCTCCAATACGCGAAGGAAAACGGCATTCGCGTCGACGACCAGACCGTCGAGCGCACAGTCCTTCGGATCGCGCAGGAAAACAAGCTCTCCCCGGAGGATTTCCGCAAGGTGCTGGAGCGGGAGAAGATCCCGTACGCGAAATACCGCGAGGACATCCGCCGCGAAGTCACGATCCAGCGCATACGCGAGCGGGAGGTCGACAGCCGCGTGTCCGTGTCGGACGCCGAGGTGGATGCCTACCTGGCGACCGTCGCCGCGCAGGCCGGCGGCGAAATGGAGTACCAGGTCTCCCACATCATGGTGAGCGTGCCGGAGCAGGCGTCGCCCGACCAGATCAACGCGCGCAGGAAACGCGCGGAAGACGCGCTGGCGCAGATCAAGGGGGGCAAGGACTTCAAGGAAGTCGCGGCGGCGTTCTCTGACGCGCCGGACGGTATCAAAGGGGGGGACCTCGGATGGCGGACGCCGGCGCGGCTTCCGGTCGTGTTCGTCGAGGCAGCCAAGGACCTGAACAAGGGCGACGTGTCCCCCGTCCTGCGCAGCCCCGGCGGCTTCCACGTGATCAAGCTCGTCGACTCGCGCAGCCGCAATGCGCCCACCGTCGTCGAGCAGACGCATGCGAAGCACATCCTGATACGCGTCAACGAAATCACGGGGGACAAGGAGGCGCGCGCCAAGATCGACCGGATCCGCGACCGCATCGAGACCGGCGCGAAGTTCGAGGACCAGGCCAAGCTCAATTCGGAGGATGCATCGTCGGCCAAGGGCGGCGACCTGGGCTGGGTCAACCCCGGTGACACTGTGCCCGAATTCGAGCAGACGATGAGCAAGCTCGCCATCGGCCAACTCTCCGTGCCGATCCGCACCACGTTCGGGTGGCACATCATCGTCGTCGATGGCCGCCGCACGCAGGACATCACGGCGGACCGCAGGCGCGACGTCGCGCGCAACGCCATCCGGCAGCGCAAGTCCGACGAGGAGTTCTCGGAATTCGTGCGGCAAATGCGCGACAGGGCCTACGTCGAATACAAGACCGAAGAAAAGTAAGCGACGCGCGGGCCTTTCCGCATTCGCGCGAACCGGGGCTTGCCCTTGAAATACCATCACGCTCGCGCCGCCGGCCGGACGACGCTCGCGTTTGCCGCGATCGCGTCGTTGGTGGTTGCACTCTGCGTCGGCGCCGGCTACGCGTTCTACCGGCACGGCCGCGCTCCCGTGCCGGAAGACGCGGCGGCGGTTACCCCTTCAGCACCGGCGCCCGCCGCGGCGCCCGCGCCGGTAGCGACGCCGACGACGATCGGTTTTCTCGACAAGCCGGAGGCCGAGGCCGTGGTCGGAACGCGCATCGCGATCACCGGCTGGGCGCTCGACCCCACGGGAATCGGCGGCGTCGCCGTGCACGTCGACGGCGTGCCGCATGCGGCGACCATCGGCATCGCGCGGCCGGACGTCGCGGGGGCGAAGCCGGGGTTTCCTGATTCGGCGCGCGCGGGGTTCGCGTTCGAGGGCGACTTTGCGCACCTCTCCCCTCAGCGGCACGAGGTGACCGTGGTCGCGACCAACCGCGCCGGCGTGTCCACGGTGCTGGCGCGCCGGAGCCTGCTGCCGCCCGCGGCAATGCGCATGTGGAGCGGCCTGCTCGACGCAAATCCGGAACTGGCCGGCAGGCACTTCAACTTCCTGATGATGACTTCCGGCGCGTCGATGGGCGGCGCCGACGAGACCGACACCGCTTATGCGCCTTATCTGTCGCGCACGCAGCGCGTGGGTATGGCGGTGCCGCTGCTGTACATGCGTAACACGCGGGGCGCCGCGCACGACTGGGTGTTCGATCCGGATTTCGACTTGAAGCACAAGTGCCGCGACCGCCTCGTCGCCGAGGACAACCTTCGCGGCATCATGCGCTTTGCGATCGAGCACAAGGTGCCCGTCGAATTCATCCTGAACGGCGGCATCTGGGGCGACGCGAGCTGCAACACGCCGGAGTGGGACTTGAACGACCACCTGGAGGAAGACGACTACAACGTGCAGTGGAGCCAGGACGACCAGACGTTTCCCGACGACTACCTGAAGGGACTGGCCGGTTCCACCGACTCGCCCGAGCTTGCGCGCACGCTCACCTACAATGTCCACGCGACCGCGGTGCGCGCCTACAAGAAGCGCAACCTGCAGGCGGCGGCGCGGATCATCAAGGAATTCGCGCGCGAGCACCCGGAGCTTTTCATCGGCGTCGTCCTGGATTCCGACACCTACATGAATCCGTTCTTCAAGCAGGTGGAATACTTCGATTTCAATCCCGGCATGATCCGCCAGTTCCGCGAATGGCTGCGCGGCAGCGGCCCCTATGCCGGACGGACATCGCCGGGCGTGCCGGACCTGTCATCGTACCGGCGCGCGCAGCCGCTGACGCTGGACGAAGTGAACCGCATGGCGCGCCGGAACTGGACCTCGTGGGATGAGGTCGAGCCGCCGCGCAAGTTTCCCGGCTCGCTGTATCGGCCGATGAAGCCCGGCGACGTCAACATCTGGGACGACCACTGGTACGAGGAGTGGCAGGTGTTCCGCCAGCATGTGGTCGGGCTCCACTACGACGAATTGTCGAAGTGGGTGCACGAGGTCGGCATCCCGAAGGACCGCATTTTCTCGGCGCAGGGATTCATTTCGCCGGATCCCGGCAACAAGCCGATCGCGATCAAGATCACGAGCCGCGGCAAGAACACCGATACTTCCGGCGTCTCGCTCGAGGGGTCGATCCCGCGCTACGGTCACCTGGGCGCGGTGATCTACGGCGACACTGCGGAGAACAAGACGCCGATGGAAGGCCCGCACAGCCTCTTCGCGCAGTTCGCGCGCATGGATCCGCAGTGGGGCGTGGTCGAGTTCAACAACACCAACTTGAAGCTGCCCAAGATCCTTCCGACCTACGACCAGGGGTACCGCTCGTTTCGCGACCTCTTCAACTACGACGCGCGCATGGTGTCGCCGATGGCCTGGAACGGCTCCAACGGCCTCTTCGCGGACCAGCCGGACTACGTGGCGTACACGTCGTGGCGGAACACGCTGGCGGAGGACGCGATGAAGGACTTCCTCGTGTCGCATGCCGACCTGCCGCGGGGCGCGCGGCTGTGGACGTTCGGGTCGGCGCGGCACGCGTCCGACGACGGCTGGACGCTGGCGAAGGGCGCCTGGTCAGCGGGCAGAGGGTTCCTCACGCTGCGCTTCGATGACGCGGTAGCCCAGCTCGTTTCTCCACCCGACCAGGTCCTTCGCTCGGAGTCGCTGCAGACGCTCTACCTTGGCTTGCGCGAGACCGACTCGCTGGAGACCATCGAGGTGCAAGCGCGCATCGATCCGGCGTCGCCATGGCAGGAAATCGTTCCGGCGACCGCCGCCGGGTCGCTCGTTCGCGCGACGCCTGGACTTGCCGTTCCGCTTGCCTGGCCGGCGGACTGGCGCACGCGCGCGGTCATAGCCGAGTCCTTCAGGATCGTGCTCAAGTTCCGTCCCGGGACCGAACAGGCGCGCATCGATCGCATTGCGCTGTATCCGCGGGCCAACGCCGTTACCGAAGCGCGGATTCCGCCGCTGATGGCGCCCGCGCGGCCGACGCTCGCGCATCTCGATGCGTTGACCGGCGTCCGCGCGCTCGCCGCGCTGTGGGTGTTCGCCTATCACGCATGGCTGGCCAGCGGCGCCAAGCCGGTCGTGATTCCGCTGGGCGGACTGCAGGTCGACCTCACGCCGTGGTTCGCCTTCGGATGGCTCGGTCTCGACATCTTCTTCGTGCTGTCCGGCTTCCTGCTGACGCGACAGGAGTGGATTCGACTCGAGCGCAAGGGCAACGACGACGAAGTGCGCCGGCTCCGGCCGTTCTTCGCGTTCTGCGGGACATTCCTGCGCAAGCGGATCCTGCGCGTGTATCCGGCCTACTACGGCTGCCTGACGCTGCTGATGGCGCTGGCGGCGACGCATCTCTACCTGCGCCTGCCGGGACGGCTGGAACTGCTGTTGCACCTGGGCATGTTTCACAACGCCGTCGACGCGTACGTCTCGACGCTGAACGGCGTGTTCTGGACACTGCCGTTCGAATGGCAGTTCTACCTGTTCTTTCCGCTGCTGTTCGTCCTGCTCGTGCGCTCCGGTCCCTGGACGCTGGCCATCGTGGGCCTCTCCCTCGTATTTGCGGCGAAGGCCTACGTCATGATCACCGGCGACGGCACGATGCACGCGCAGTTGCCGATCCGGCTCGATGCGTTCGTGCTGGGCATGTGCGCGGGTCGTTTCGCCGCGCGCACGCCGCTGCAGGGGCGGCTGGCGCCCGTCGCGTTCTACGCGGGACTGCTGGTGCTGTTGTGCACGCCGCTCGTCTTCTTCGATCTGCCGACCGGCAATCACTACTACTCGCTGAAGGGATTCGTCCGGCCGCTGTGGATCGCCTCCGGCGTGATGCTGATGCTGCTCGGGATGACCGGCGAACGGCATCCTGGCGTGGCGATCTTCGGCAACCGGGTGAGCGTGGGTTTGGGATTGATCAGCTACAGCATCTACCTTTTCCACGTTCCGGTCCTGGAGCTGTTCATCACGTACCGCGACAGGCTCGATGCGCTGGCCGCGATCCCGCTCGGTCTTCCGCTGCTGCTCGTCGGTGCACTGCCGCTCGTGCTGCTCGTGAGCTACGTCTCGTTCAAACTGATCGAGCAGCCGTTTCAACGTCGTCGCGCATGGCGCCAGCACGGGCGGCTGGCGCGGGATGGCGGCTTGCTCGATCGCGTCGATCCGCTGCTGGTTCTGCTCGCGTGGGCGATGCTGCTGACGGTGGCGCTGGAATTCCTGCGCTGACCCGAACCGGGGGATGCGCGCGATTGCTCGACCACAGCGCGTAAAACTCGAGCGCCGGCCAGCGCCGCGACGACCGCGAGGAAGATGAGAACGAGGCGGAAGGTGCTCCGGCGTCGCCGCTTGCGGGGTTCGTTCCGGTCCACCATCGCGCCGTCAGCGCGGAACCGCGCCGTTATTCGGTCTGGTAGACGTAGGGCGTCATCGGCACGCGGCCCTCGTCCATCTGCCGCGTCTGCCTCAGCGCCTCCGGCGTCTTGTCCCACCAGAGGGCGCGGCCCTCGCGCTGCTTTCCCGGCAGGTCCGGCTTGCTGTCGATCAGTTCGCGCATGAAGCGCGTGTGATCGGAAACGTAGTGGCGGGAGGGAAGCATCGGCATGGTCGGCTCGGGGAAACGCGCGGCTGCAATCGCACTGGAGGAAGCCGATCTTATCACTGCCCGCGCGGCGCATGCCGGCCGGCGACCAGCGGAAATTCGAACAGCCGGCACTCGATCGCGCCGTTGAAGAGCGGCGTCTTGCGCGCGACCTTGAGATGGATCAGCTTGGGCAGCCGCAGGTCGCCCGTGAAGAAGAACGCCGTCCAGCCGGCGAAGTGCTGCTTCAGCGCGTCGCCCAGCAAAGGATAGAACGCCGCCATCTTCTGCTGGTCGGCGAGGCGCACGCCATAAGGCGGATTGGCGAGCAGGATGCCCGCGTCGGCCGGCGCGGCGCGGGCGAGGAGGTCGGCACACTCGACGGCGACGAAATCGCCGACCTGCGCGCCGTTCAGGTTGCTTTGCGTCTTGCCGACGGCGCCCGGGGCTGAATCGCTGGCGAAGATCGTCGGGTGCCGCGGGCGCGGCGCGAATGCGGTCGCGCGCCGACTGCTTGATGCGCTGCCACGCCGGACCGTCGAACATGAGCAGCTTCTGGAAGCCGAAGGTACGCGTCAACCCGGGCGCGCGGTCCGCCGCCATCAGCGCCGCCTCGGCGACGATCGTGCCGCTGCCGCACATCGGATCGAGCAATGCCGTTCCCGGCGTCCACGCGGAAAGCGCGAGCAGGCCGGCAGCCAGATTTTCGCGCAGCGGCGCCTCCTCGGCGTCGCGCCGATAGCCGCGCTTGAACAGCGGCTCTCCGGACGTGTCGACGTAGATCGTCGCGTCGCGATCGGTCAGGTAGGCGTGGACCCGCACGTCCGGCGCGCGCTTGTCGATCGAAGGCCGCACGTTGAGGTCGGCGCGCAACCGGTCGCACACGGCATCCTTGACGCGCAGCGTGGCGAATTCGAGGCTTTGCAGCGGCGAACGCGTCGCGGCGACGTCGACGCGCAGCGTGCGCGTGGGGAGGAACAGGCGCTTCCAGTCGACCGCATGAACCAGCGCATAGACGTCCGACTCGTCGCGATAGCTGCCGGTGGCGACGCGCCACAGGATGCGGCTGGCGATGCGCGATTCGAGATTGGCGCGGTAAACGAGGTTCCAATCGCCCTCGAAGCCGACGCCGCCATCGGTTGGCGCTATGGCGGTGCCGCCCAGCGCGGCGAGCTCGGTGGCGAGCACGCCTTCCAGTCCGCGCGGGCAGGGGGCGAAGAAGTGCTCGGTCATCCCGAGCCTACTTCAGCAATCGCCGCCGCGTGAGCGCGAGCGCGACGTAGTAGGCGACCGCCGCGTAGGCCAGCAGCACCGCGACGTGCAGCAGGATGGCATCGGGAACGCGGCCCAGCATCAGCGGCCGCGCGATGTCGATCGCATGCTTCAGCGGCAGGAAGCCCGCGATCGTCGCGAGCCACGCCGGCATCTGCTCGACGGGGAAGTAGACGCCCGAGAACAGCAGCATCGGCGTCAGCACCAGCGTGAAGAAATAGGTGAAGAAGTCGTAGTTGGGCGCCAGCGCGTTCATCACCAGGCCTGCCGCGCCGAAGGTCAGTCCGACCACGAAGCCCAGCGGCAGGATCCAGATCGCGAGCCACGTGTGGCCGTAGCCCAGGATCATGATCACCGACCAGGATCGCCGTCGTCGACATCACCGCCTTCGTCCCCGTCCACAGCCATTCCGCCAGCATCACGTCGTCGAGCGAAACGGGCGCGTTGATGATGCCGTCCCACGTGCGCTGCATGTGCATGCGCGAGAACGCCGAATACATGCCTTCGAAGCTCGCGGTGAACATCGCGCTCTGGCACACCATGCCGGTGCCGATGAACGCGACGTAGCTCATGCCGCCGACCTCTCCGACCAGCGATCCTATTCCGTATCCCAGCGCCAGCATGTAGAGCAGCGGATCGGCGATGTTGCCGAGGATGCTCGCGACCGCGAGTTTCTTCCACACCAGCAGGTTGCGCCGCCATACCGGGGCGAAGCGCGCCGACAGCGCCGGTACCGCCCAAATCTTCGTTGCTGCCTGGCTTGCCCGCATCGCGCTAGTCCCGCAATTCCCGGCCGGTGAGCTTGATGAACAGGTCCTCGAGATTCGCGGGCCGGTGCAGGTACCGCACGCCGGCCCGCGTCGCCAGGTCCGAGAGCAGCGGCTGCGGATCCGCCGCATAGCAGAACGCGGTTTCGCCGGCGACCTCGACGCGCTGCGCCAAGCTTGCGGCCGTGCATGTCTGCCCAGGTCCGGACCTCGTCGCCGAAGACTTCCACGACCTCCGGCTCGACGTGGTGCCTGAGCAAGTCGCGCGGAGCACCGGTGGCGATCAGCATGCCGTGGTCGATGACCGCCAGCCGCGTCGCCAGGCGCTCGGCCTCGTCCATGAAGTGCGTCGTCAGCAGGATGGTCTTGCCCGCGGCCAGCAACTGCCGCAGGCCGTCCCAGATCAGGTGGCGCGCCTGCGGGTCGAGCCCGGTGGTCGGCTCGTCCAGGATCAGCAGCTCGGGATCGTTGACCAGCGCGCGCGCGAGCGTCAGGCGGCGCTTCATTCCGCCGGACAGCGTGCGAATGCCCGCGTCGCGCTTGTTCCCCAGCCCCGCGAAATCCAGCAGTTTGGGAATGCGCTTCTCCAGCACCGCGCGTGGAAGGCCGAAGTAGCTGCCATAGATCAGCAGGTTCTCGCGGACAGTGAAATCCGGATCCAGGTTGTCCATTTGCGGCACGACGCCGACGCGCACGCGCGCCTCGCGCGCGGCCCTCGGTACCGGGACGCCGACCATCTCGATGGTGCCGCCGTCGGGATCGATGAGACCCAGGCAGCAGCGCAGCGTCGTGGTCTTGCCGGCGCCGTTGGGACCCAGGAGGCCGAAGCACTCGCCGCGACGGATGTCGAAGCTCAAGCCCCGCACCACCTCGGTCGCGCCGTATTTCTTGCGCAGCAGCGCGACCTTCAGAATGACGTTCGGCGACAGCCCGGCGGGCAGCGTGGCGTCGTCGTCGAGAGCCGCGGCGGCGATCACGCATCATGGACGCTGCCACATGCCGGTGATCACGCGCTGCAACTGCGGCAACCGGCCGTGAAAGAAATGACCGCAGCCCGGAAACACGGTGACGGGCAATTCCTGGGGCCGCGCCCAGGCCAGCACGTCGGCGAGCGGCACGACATCGTCGGTTTCGCCATGTACGACGATCGTGTCCGCAGGGACTTCCTCCACGGCAAAGCGGCGCACGGCGGGCCCGATCAGGACCAGGCGTTTCGCGTCCATGGCCCGGGCCACTCGCGTCTGGACGAACGACCCGAACGAGAATCCGGCGAGGACCACGGGCAGCGCGTCGCCGAACTTTGCCTTGGCCTGCGCGAGCACGATGAGGGCGTCGTCGGTTTCGCCGATGCCGTCGTCAAACGCGCCGGCGGAACCGCCGACGCCGCGAAAGTTGAAGCGCACCGCGGCAAGCCCAAGCGCGAAAAATGTCTTGGCCAGTGTCTGCACGACCTTGTTGTCGAGCGTGCCGCCCTGCAGCGGATGCGGATGGGCAATGAGCGCGATGCCGGAGAGCGGCACGTCCGGCACGTTGCAGACGACCTCCAGCGCCCCCGCCGGACCATCGACTGTCAATCGCTCGGTGGTGCGTGGCGTCAAATCTTCAGTCGCTCGACGACTTCGCCGCCCACCACGTGGCGGTCGATGATCTCGTCGATGTCGTCACGGTCGACGTAGGTGTACCAGACGGCGTCGGGATAGACGACGAGCACCGGTCCTTCCTCGCACCGGTCGAGGCATCCGGCCTTGTTGATGCGCACGTGTCCGGGACCGTTCAGGCCGAGCGCCTTGATGCGGCCCTTTGCATACTGCTGCATGTCCATCGCCCCGCTGTCGGCGCAGCACTTCTCCGGCGCGTCGCGCTTGTTGCAGCAGAAGAAGACGTGTTTGGCGTAATAGCTCATGGCGAGTGCCGAACGCGCGGCGAGTGCTTCACGCGGCAGATCCGCGCCGCGAATCATTCAGGCGAATGGCAAGCCGCCAAGTATAACGGAGCGCGCGGGACGATCCGCGGCCGCGCCGGTCAATCCGGTCGCCCCCAGGCCGGCTTGCCGGCGAGCGCAAACAGCCAGGCTGCCGCGGCGATCGGCCAGACCAGCAGCACGGAATGCGTAAGACCGTTGAAATTGAGCAGGTGGCCGTAACGCCAGTTGAACAGCGTCAACGGCGCGGTCATCGCGGTGGCGTCGGTCGCAGCGAGAGGCAGGAGAAGCGACGACAAGAGCGCGACGGCACACGCCGCCACCTGGGCCGGACGCGGCAGGAACGCCGCCAGCAGCAGAGCGAGCGAACCTGCGGCGATGCCGATCGCCACGCCCGGCTTCAGCCACGCCTCCCATGCGGCAGGCTTGAGCAGAAGCCATGCGGCCAGGCCCTTCAGCACGAGAGCGAGGCCGATCAGCAGCAGCACTGCGCCGCCGACATGACGCCGCTCGCGCAGCAGAAGCGCGAGGAAGAGTCCGACGCCGGCGAGCTGGAACGCGGATTGTGCGGCCTCGAGCATCGCCGCGGCCATATCCGGAGCCGCCACGGCGGCCGCGGGCGCCAGCCCGGGTTCGAAATTAACGGCGAACAGCGGAATTCCCGGATTGATCTGCGCCGTCAGCCACAGGGCCAGCAGCGCGATGCCCGTATCGCCCAGGCGCCCCTCGATGAACGCCTGCGCGCGCGCGCCGGACAGCAGACGGCGTACGCGCTCAGCGCGCACCAGCGTCCCGCCGAGCACGCCGCCCACGGCGGCGCCGCCGGCATTGGCGAGCAGGTCGACGAGGCTCGCGGCGCGCGATGGGAGGAACATCTGCAGCGTCTCCATGCTGAATGAAAGCGTTACCCCGGCGGCGAGCGCGACACCGGTGCGCACCAGCGGCGAAGCGCGGCGCGGAATCAGCGCGGTGAATATGCCGAAGGGCACATAGGCCAGCGCATTGGCGATGACGTCGAAGCGCGTCCACTTGAGTGGCCAGGCCGCGAGCGGCCAGAAGGGCGTTCCCGGCGCAGGCGGAATCCACGGCGCGAACGGCTGCAGGCTCGCGTACGCGATCGCCACGCCATACAGGATGCCGAATATGTGCGGAAGAAACGTGCGCGGGCGTTGGGCGTTCATGTCGCCGCTAGGGCAGCGACCTGCGCACGACGGTGACATTCTCGTGGCGGGCGAGCTCGACGAATCCTGCGGCGGCGAACAATGCGGGCGAGCCATGGTAGTGGTCGGTCGCGCGCCGTGTCTTCGGGCCCGACGTTCCACGGAAACGCGTCGATCACGCGGATGCCGCGTGCGGAGAAATCCTCCATCGCGCCGGCGAGCAGCGCGCGCGCGACGCCGCGGCGGCGCCACTCAGGCGAGGTCACGAAGCAGACGATTGCAGCGGCTTCGTGCGGCGCGACCGGTAGCGCGGGTGCCGCGATGCTTCAGGCGTGCGCATGCGTGCTGCAGCTTGTGGTACGGCTGCGCATTGACCCAGCCGACCATCTCGTCGCCGGCATAGGCGAGGATAGCCTTCCATTTCGCCGCTCGCGATGCGTGCGCTCATGGCGTCGCGGTTGGCGGGGCCGTCGAATGCGGACCAGGGAACCGCCACCGGGACCTGATAGAAATGGCAATAGCACGTCGCCCACTCCGGATTGTCGGCGAACGCCGGTCCCGTTTCATGGTCGAAAAAACGCAGATAGTCTTTTTCCAGGCGAGCGGTCAGGCGCTCGATGCGGTAGGTGACGGGTTCCGCCATCCCGATATCATAGAACGAGTCGGCGCGTTGGGCGTGCCGGTCCAAATCGTCGGACGCCCTGCGGCAGTCAGCGCGACGCCTTGATCTCCGTCCACATCTTGCCGCGCAGCCGGCGCTGCGCCGTCGTGAGATCCTTCAGCTGCTCGAGCTTGGCCTGCACCGCGGCATTCGGGAAAATCGCCTCGTTCTTGAGGAGCGCGGGGTTGATGTATTTCAGCGCATCCGTGTTGGGATTGCCGGAGCCGATGAGGTTGGTCAATTCCGCCGAATTCTTCCCCTCGAGCATGAAGTTCATGAACTGCAGCGCTAGGTCCGGCCGCGGCGCGTCCTTGTGGATCACCATGTTGTCGACGGCCAGCACGGCGCCTTCCTTCGGCATGCCTTGCAGGATCTTGAACTTCCTTCCCGCGGCCTGCGCGTCGAGACCGGCCTGGAAGATGTCGTTCGAATATCCGTGGACAAGCCAGATGTTGCCGACGGTCAATTCCTTGATGTACGACGACGCGTTGAAGGCTGCCCAGTACGGCTTGGCGCGCTTGATGAGGTCAGCCGCCTCCTTCCAGTGCTTTTCGTCCGTGTCGTTGGCGGAGTAGCCCAGATACTTGAGCGCCGCGGCGAACAGCTCGCTGGAACTGTCCAGGACCGTCACGCGGCCCTTGATCTTCTCCAGGTACTTCGGCTCGAAGATCACCGCCCACGTGTCGGTCGGAAGACCCAGCTCCTTCATCTTCTCGGCGTTATAGCCCAGGATCGTCGTCGACATCGCGTACGGCACCGAGAACTTGTTGTCCGGGTCGAACGGCGTGTTCATGTAGACGGAATTGATGTTCTTGAGGTTGGTGAGTTTCGCCTTGTCGATAGGCAGCAGCTGCCCGCCCTTGATCAGCGGCTGAACGGCGTTGGACGTGGGCACCAGGATGTCGTAGCCCTTCGCCCCCGCGGCCAGCTTGGCCAGCAGTTCCTCGTTGTCCGAATAGTAGGTCTGCTTGACCTCGCATTTGCACTGCTCCTCGAACCTCTTCACGGTTTCCGGCGCAATGTAATTGTTCCAGTTGTAGAGGTTGAGCGTGTCCTTGGCAAAGGCCGGCAACGCGGCCAGGCAAAGCAGGACGGCGAGAGCGCGATTGACCATTCTTATGACTCCTCGTTGGAGCGGAGCAGACTTGGGGACAGCTTGGTGGCGACGATGATCAGGAACAACGTCAGCAGCATCAGCAGCGTTGACACGGCGTTGACTTCCGGGCGTGACCGCGATCTTGATCATCGAATAGATCTGCAGCGGCAGCGTCACGGTGCCGGCACCGGCGGTGAAGAACGTGATCACGAAGTCGTCGATCGACAAGCGTGAAGGCCATCAGCGCGCCCGCGATCACACCGGGCATGATCAGCGGCAGCGTGACAAAGCGGAAGGACTGCCAGGGCGAGGCGCCGCAATCACGCGCTGCCTCGGTGAGGCTCTCGTCCATACCGGCCAGCCGGGATCGGACGACGATGGCGACGAAGCCGATGCAGAACGCGATATGCGCGAGGGTGACGGAAACGAGCCCCAGCGTGAAATTGAGCAGCACGAAGAAAATGAGCAGCGATACGCCCATGAGGATTTCGGGTATCGCGATCGGTGTCAGCACGAGGATGGGCAGCAGCCGCAGCTTGTACTTGTGCAGCGCCACGCCGGCCATCGTGCCCAGTACCGTGGACACGAGGCTGGTCACGAAGCCGATGATCAGCGAATTGGCCGCCGCGGACTGCATCTCGCCGTTTTGCGCCAGTTTGCGATACCAGTCCAGCGTGAAGCCGACCCATTCGGCATTGAGCCGCGAATCGTTGAACGAATAGACGACGACGATGATCAGCGGCAGGTAGAGGAATGTATACCCGGCGAGCGCCGCCGCCCACAGCCACGCCGATCGCCTGGATTGCGAACTAGACACCGGACGCCTCCCGTCGCGTGCTGCGCGAGCCGACCCACGCGGCCAATCCGGCCAGCGCCAGCGCAGCCAGCGTCAGCACGATCGAGAGCACGCTGCCGAACGGCCAGTCGCGCGTCTCGAGGAACTGCTGCTTGATCACGTTGCCGATCAGGCTGTCGTCCGGTCCACCCAGGATGTCGGGGATCGCGAAGATGCCCAGCGCCGGGATGAATACCAGCGCCGCGCCGGCATAGACGCCCGGCAGCGACAACGGAAACGTGACGCGCCAGAAGCGCTGCCAGGTGTTGGCGCCCAGGTCCTGCGCGGCATCGAGCAGCGCCTGATCGTGTTTCTCCAGGTTGGCGTAGAGGGGGAGCACCATGAACGGCAAATGCACGTACACGAGGCATACCAACACGGCGAACGAACTGAACAGCAGCGACACCGGCCCCGCGCCGAACCACGCCAGCACGCCGTTGACCGTGCGCGCAAGCGCCGCCTGCGGTCCCAGCACGATCATCCACGCGTAGACGCGGATCAGGAAGTTCGACCAGAACGGCAGGATCACCAGCAGCAGCAGCAGGTCGCGGTGCTTCTTCGGGCTCCGGGCGATCAGCGTGGCCAGCGGATACGCGATCACCAGGCAGATGAGCGTCGTCAGCAGTGCGTAGACGAGCGACTTGACGAAGATCTGCGCGTAGACAGGCTCCGTGAAGAACCTGACATAGCTGTCGACATTGAGATCGGGCTTGCCGGCTTCGTCGACCAGCGGGGCCAGCCCGCCAAACTCGCCCGGCGTGCGAAACGACGCCAGCACCATGATCAATGCCGGAATCGCGAAGAACACCAGCAGATAGAGAATCGGCGGCCCGCTGACCAGCCATTTGCCTGCCGCTTCGCCGCGTCGCTGCATCATCCGGAAATGAAATGTCCAGCCGCGGACGGCCAGCTCAATTCGACGGCGTCGCCTACTTCGTGGAATTTGGTGCGGCCCGCTGCCGAGTTGGCCGACAGCGCCTCGATCGTCGCGCCGCCATCGGTGGTCACGATGTAGACCGTGACGTCGCCGTGGTACAGGAAATCCGATACGGTGCCGCGGAAATGATTCTCCGCCGCGGCGTCCGGCGCGCTACCGTGCAGGCTGATTTTTTCCGGGCGCAGCGCGATCGCGCCCTCGTCGCCCACCGCCATCGTGCATGCCGCGGCAACCTTGACTTGGCCCAAGCCCGCGCACGTCGACGGCGACAGTGCCTCCCGCGTTGGCGGCCACCGGTCCGACGAGCAGGTTGCAGGTGCCGATGAAGTCGGCGACGAATCGCGTCTTGGGGAAGCTGTAGATGCGCGACGGCGCGTCGAGCTGTTCGACGCGGCCCTGGTTCATGACGGCGATGCGATGCGACAGCGCCAGCGCCTCGTTCTGGTCATGGGTGACGTAGACGAACGTGATGCCGACCTCTTTCTGCAGATTGATGAGCTCGATCTGCATTTCCTCGCGCAGCTTGGCGTCGAGCGCGGCCAGCGGCTCGTCCAGCAGCAACACGGACGGATGGGTGACCAGCGCACGCGCAATGGCGACGCGCTGCTTCTGGCCGCCCGACAGTTCGTGCGGAAATCGCCTGCCGAACCCGGTCAGGCGCACGTCCTCGAGCGCCTCGGCGACCTTGCCTTCGATATCCGCGGCCGCGGTCTTCGCCATCTTGAGCGGAAACGCGACGTTGCCCTCGACCGTCATGTGCGGGAACAGCGCGTAGCTCTGGAATACCGTGCGCACGGGCCGCGCCTCGGGCGGACGGGCGGACAGGTCCTCGCCATTCAACAGGATGCGCCCGCCGTCCGGCAGGTCGAAACCGGCAATCATCCGCAACAGCGTGGTCTTGCCGCATCCGGAGGGGCCGAGCAGCGTGAAGAACTCTCCGGCCTCGATGGCAAGGCTGACACCGTCGACGGCGGTGAAGTCGCCAAAGCGGCGCGTGACGTCCTGGATTTCGAGCAGCGCCATCTAAGGGGCAGCGGTCAGAGTTACGGGTGAGGGGCGGCGCCGGAATTGTATCAGCCGTGTAGAGCGCGGTGCGGCGTGGTATTTTCGCGCCATGCCCGAGCCGCCCAAGCCATCACTGCTGCAACAGCTGCGCACGCAATCCGACGCGTTGCGCGCGCAGGACACTGCCGCGCGGCAGCCGTTCGAAGCGGCGGTGCAGGCCATCGACAGCAACCTTTGGCGTGCCTTTCGCTGGCTGGACGAGGCGCTGGGCCACCTCGAAGTGATCAGGCCGAAGGTCGCGCACCTGTTCCCGCTGGAGGGAATCCTCACGGTGATCCAGCCGCAGTTCGACCGCGGATTCATGGCGTTCCGGCGCGGCGCGTTCGCCGGCGTCGACGTTCTCTCGTACATCGAGATGTTCTACCGACTCGCCGGCTCGGCGCCGTTCATCCTGCGCGTCAACCCCGCGGCGGCGTCCGGCATCGAGGAGCGCCTGCGCGCGGCTCCGATGCAGTTCCAGTACCAGACCGAGCAGGACGCGGCCAAGGTCGTTCGCTACGGACTATTCCACGTGCAGCCGATAGTATCTGCGTCCGTGCGCTTTCAGCCCGACTACGCGCGCCAGGTCGTGGACGTGACGCTGCGCAATGTCGACCGTTTCGAATCGGTGGTTCTGGAGTTTGCGCCGGAGCGTCTCGACGAGCCGGCGTTGGAGGACCTCGTCAAGTTCATGCTGGGGGAGGAAAGCGGCTTCCTTCGCCGCGCGCCGCTTGCGCTGATCAAGCGGCGCAACGACGACAAGCCTGTCGCGCCTCGCACAGCCGGACTCCGTGCCGGGACGACGCGCGTAGTCGCCGGCGCTGGTGGTCAGCCCTGCCGGCGGACCAGCAGGAAAATCACGATCACGAGCAGCACCGCGATGGCGACGAGCCAGCGATTGCGCGTCTTCTGCGCGGCAGCGAGTTCGGCGACGGTGGTGTCCGACGCGGCAGCTGGCGCCAGCAGCCGCTGGTGAAGCAGGCGCGGCAATTCCGGCAGTGCGGCGACGATGTACGGCGCTTCCGCAATCAGGCGGCGCTGCAGCGCCGGCAACCCGATCTGCTCCTGCATCCAGCGCTCGAGGAAGGGCTTGGCGGTCACCCACAGATCGAGATCGGGATAGAGCTGCCGTCCGAGGCCTTCGACATTCAGCAGTGTCTTCTGCAGCAGCGTCAGCTGCGGCTGGATCTGGACGTTGAATCGTCGCGACGCGCGGAACAGCGAAACCAGCACTTTGCCGAGGGAGATCTCCCTCAACGGGCGATCGAAGATCGGCTCCAGGACGACGCGGATCTCCGCCTCGAGTTCGTCGACGCGCGTGTCGGGCGGCACCCAGCCGGATTCGATGTGCGCCGTCGCGACCCGGTGGTAATCGCGGCGGAAGAACGCCAGGAAATTCTGCGCCAGGTAGCTCTTGTCGGTCTCGGAGAGCGTACCCATGATGCCGAAGTCGAGCGCGATGTACTTGCCGTGGTTCGATCCGTCGGTCGCGATGAAGATGTTGCCGGGGTGCATGTCCGCGTGGAAAAATCCGTCGCGGAAAACCTGCGTGAAGAATATTTCCACGCCTGATCGCGCCAGCCGCCGGAAGTCGATGCCGGCGCTGCGCAGCTCGTCGGTCCGTCCGATCGGGATGCCGGCCATGCGTTCCATCACCAGCACTTCCTGCGTCGTCCAGTCCCACACGATTTCCGGCACCAGCAGCAAAGGCGAATGCTTGAAATTGCGGCGCAGTTGCGAGCAATTCGCCGCCTCGCGCGTCAAGTCCAGCTCGTCGCGAATGGTCTTTTCGAATTCGCCGACCACCGCCCGCGGCCGCAAACGCTTGCCATCGGCCCACAGCGTCTCCACGAGACCGGCGGCCGTGTGCATCAGCGCCAGGTCGTGTTCGATGACCTTGTGGATGTCCGGGCGCAGGACCTTCACGGCCACCGGCCGCCCGTTGGGCAGTTCCGCGAAATGCACCTGCGCCACCGATGCGCTGGCCACGGGCGTCAGGTCGAAATTCTTGAACACCTCGTCGACCGGTTTGCCGTAGGCGCGAACCAGCGTCGCCAGCACTTGCTCCGCGGGAAACGGCGGCACGCGATCCTGCAGCTTGGCCAGTTCGTCCGCGATGTCGGGCGGAAGGAGGTCGCGGCGCGTCGAGAGCATCTGCCCGAACTTGACGAACAGCGGACCCAGCGCCTGCAGCGCCTCGCGCAGACGAACGGCGCGTGGCTGCGATAGGTCGCGCCAGAAGAGCACGCGGTTGACCAGCGCCCGCAGCGGACGGACGCGGTGGTGGCCGAGCACGAATTCGTCCAGGCCGAACCGCATCGCGACGATGTGGATGCGGACCAAGCGGGCAATGCGCATCATGTCGGCATTCTACGGGAGGGGCGACGAATGCTTGCGGCCCGTTGCCACGCGCGGCAGCGTGCGGGCGGAAGGCCGCCCGGGACGCTTCAGCCTTGCAGCGGTTTCGGCTTGCGGGCAGCGGCGCGCTCGGACAACGCGTCGAAGCGACGCTGCAGAACGTCGATTCGCTCTGCGACGTCGCCGACTCCTTCGCTGAACTGCCGCATTTGCGCGCTCCGCGCGAGCAGCCCGGCTTCGTCGCGCGCGTAGCTTGTCACGCCTTCCGTGACACGTTGCGCGGCGTACTCCGGAAATGCGAGCAGCCGGCGTCCGGCGTCAGCGACGCGCTGACCGACTACCGGGCCCAGCGCCTTGGCCAGCGCGGCTTCGACGAACCAGGGCAGCGTGCGGGCGAGTTCCTTCAGCGCGCCGCCGAGCTCGGCGTCCCCTTCCTCGCGCACGAAATCGTTCCAGCGCGTTGGATTGGACAGGAACGTCGGAACCGACAACGGCGGCAGCACCAGGGCGAGATCCGCTGGGACGGAAGTCTCGGCCGTTTCCAGCGTGCCGCCGTCGGCGATCCGGAAGCGCGTGGAAACCGGGCCGACCGTCAGCGTGAATACGCGTCCGGCGAAGGGTGCCAACTTCTCGCGCGCCCAGCTCTCCTGCTCGAGGACGGAATTGGCGATGCGCACTGGCGCGGCCGCCGGATCGGGGAGTTTCATGCCGGCTGCTGGATCCCTGCAAGCAGCCATCCGGTCTTGCCATCAACCGGCTTGACCAGGTTCCAGACCTCGTCGAACGGCTTCGGAAGCACTGCGCCGTCCTCGCGCAGCGTGCCCTGGAAATGGACGCTGGCCCAATGGCTGTCGCCCTCCGTGGTGACCTCAAGCACGGTGGCTTCGAGCGCTGTCACTTCCGTGGGCACATGCGCGCCCCGCTCGGCGATTTCCTTGGCGATTTCGGCAAACATCTCGGGCGTGAGTACATCGGCCAGCGCCTTGCGGTCCCCGGCATCGTAGGCGGCCTGCAATTTGCGGAATTGCAGCGTCGCCTGCTGCACGAAGCGCGCAGCGTCGAATCCGGGTGGATACCTGCCGCCCGCCGCCGTTTCCGTTGCCGCCGAGTTCCCGCCGAAAGCGGGCTCGAATACGCGGGAACGTTCCGAACTCGCGGGCGTCATCGGTGCCACCTGACCAGCGGCTGCTGCGCCGGCATACTGCATCGGCGCGGGCGGGGTCCTGCGGCGCCCGAGGAACATCCGGACAAGGAACAGGCCGCCGATCACGAGCAGTGCGAGCATGAGGATGCTCGCAAAGCCTTCGGACAATCCGAAGTGCGACAGCAGTGCGGCGAGGCCGATGCCGGCGGCGAGCCCCGCGAGGGGTCCCAGCCAGCGCGACGCACCCGACGCGGCGGGTGCCGCCTTTGGTGGAATGCCCGGCGCAGCGGCGGCCGGATTCGTGGGCGCAACGTTGGGCGCGGCGGCAGGCGGCGGCGTCGCCTGCCGCTGTGCGCCGAGGCTGCGTCCTCCGCCCAAGCGACCGGCCTCGGCCGTATCCGTGGCCACGACGGCCGTCGCGGCGATCGCGGCGAGCGCGAGAATCAGGAATCCCTTCATATCATGCCTCCAGGTTTCAGCACGGGCTCAATACACCCAGCCCACATGCACGGCGACAACGCCCGCCGTCAGGTTGTGGAATTCGACGCGGTCGAATCCGGCGTCGCGCATCATCTGCTTCAGCGTTCTCTGGTCCGGGTGGACGCGAATGGATTCCGCGAGATAACGATAGCTCGCCTCGTCCTTGGCGATCAACTTGCCCAGCCTCGGCAGGACATTGAAGCTGTACCAGTCATAGGCGGGCGCCAGTGCGGCATTCACGCGCGAAAACTCCAGCACGACCGCGACTCCGCCGGGCGCGAGCACGCGGCGCATTTCGGCGAGCGCCAGCGTCCTTGCGCGTGACATTGCGCAGGCCGAAGGCGATGGAGACGATGTCGAATCCGCGCGCCGCGAACGGGAGCGCCTCCGCATTGCACTGGATCGTGGGCAGCGCGAGCCCCAGATTGAGCAGCTTGTCGCGGCCCTCGGCCAGCATCGCGCCATTGATGTCGGTATGCACGACGGTTCCGGTCGGACCGACGCAGGTGGCGAACAGCCTGGCAAGATCGCCGGTGCCTCCCGCCAGGTCCAGCACGCGCTGACCGGTGCGAGCCCCGGTCAGATCCACTGCGAAGCGCTTCCACAGCCGGTGCAGGCCGGCGGACATGACGTCGTTCATCACGTCGTACTTGGTGGCCACCGAATCGAACACGCCGCGGACCCGGCGGGTTTTCTCCTCGGGCGAGACTTCATCGAAGCCGAATTGCATGCGCGGTTCGTCCATCTCCTCAACCTTTGCCCTGCGGGTCCCGGCTCGCGCCGGCGGCTTCCATCCTGGCCAGATAGCGTTGCCACAACTCGTCCTGGCGCACGCCGAGGTCGTAGAGATAGTCCCACGAGTAGATGCCGGTATCGTGCCCGTCCGAGAACGTCGGTCGTATCGCGTAGTGGCCGACGGGCTCGAGGCCGGTGATCGTCACGTCACGCTTGCCGACCTGCAGCGTTTCCTGGCCTGGGCCATGTCCCCGCACTTCGGCCGACGGCGAGTTCACGCGCAGGAATTCGCACGGCAGGCGAAACACGACACCGCGCGGAAACACGAGTTCGAGCACGCGCGAAGCCTGATGCAGCTTGATCTCGGTGGGCAGCGGGGTCTTGGCGTCTAGGCCGGCCATGGCGAATCCGGGCAGCGGATATCACGAATGTGGGGGAGGAACAGCGTAGCACAAGCCGCTACCGGGACCGTTTGGAGCGCCAACCCGCTGAAAGGCTGGAATTGGCTGTCACGTCATCTGCGCGCAACCGAGCGGGGAGCGAAGCGACCTGTGATCGGCGCGCTTCCGCCGTTACGGCACGAAAGGCGAAGGGCCTCGGGCTCTTTGTACCGTCAAGTTAGGGTGAGAACTGGGCGTGTCGCCCTCGCGCGTCGACTCGCAATTGCCGTCGATCCCCTTGCTCCGCATGGGGCCCCTCGCCGGCTGCTCGCGCCGCGGCCCCTCGCGTCCGCTCTTGCCTATATTTGATTGTTCGTCGTCTCCGGCACGACGTCCAAGTTGCCGATGCCGGCGAACACGTTGCGATTCTTCGCCTCCTTGCCGTGCAGCTTGATCTCGAGGCGCAGGTCGTTCAGCGAATCCGCGTTGCGCAGCGCGTCCTCGTAGGTGATGAGGCCCGCCTCGTACAACTCGAACAGCGACTGGTCGAAGGTCTGCATGCCGAGTTCGCGCGACTTCTTCATGATTTCCTTGATGCCGGAGACGTCGCCCTTGAAGATCAGGTCGGAGATGAGCGGCGAGTTCAGCATGACTTCCACCGCCGGCACGCGGCCCTTGCCATCGCGGCGCGGGATCAGCCGTTGCGCGACGAAGGCACGGATGTTGAGCGAGAGGTCCATCAGCAGCTGCGCGCGCCGCTCTTCCGGGAAGAAGTTGATGATCCGGTCGAGACCCTGGTTGGTGCTGTTGGCGTGCAGCGTGGTCAGGCACAGGTGGCCGGTTTCGGCAAACGCGACCGCATAGTCCATCGTGTTGCGTTCGCGCACTTCGCCGATCAGGATGACATCGGGCGCCTGCCGCAGCGAATTCTTAAGCGCGGTCTCCCACGCGTCAGTGTCCACGCCCACCTCGCGCTGGGTCATGATGCAATTGCGGTGCTCGTGGACGAATTCGATCGGGTCCTCGATCGTGATGATGTGCCCGTAGCTGTTCTCGTTGCGGTAGCCAAGCAGCGACGCCATCGATGTCGACTTGCCGGCGCCGGTGGCGCCGATGAACATCATGATGCCGCGCTTGGACATGATGATGTCCTTGAGCACCGGCGGCAGGCCCAGGTCCTCGAACTTGGGAATTTCCATCGTGATCGTGCGCAGCACCATGCCCACCCGGGCCTGCTGCACGAAGGCGTTGACGCGGAAGCGGCCGATGCCCGGCGGGCTGATCGCGAAGTTGCACTCCTTCGTGCCTTCGAATTCCGCCGCCTGCTTGTCGTTCATCACGCTGCGCACCAGCTCGATCGTGTGCTGCGCGGAAAGCTGGGTCTTCGATACCGGCGTGATCTTGCCGTCCACCTTGATCGCCGGCGGAAAATTGGCGGTGATGAAAAGATCCGACCCCTTCTGCTTGACCAGCAAGTCGAGCAGTTCGTGGATGAATTTGGTGGCGCGTTCGCGTTCCATGGTGCGGCTCCTGCCCTAGGGTGCGGCGGGCGAGAAAGATGAGGTCGGGTTCGAGTCGGACGATAAGAGGCTTGGATCAGCCGCCAAAGAAGAGTTCCTTGTTCACGGCCCGGTTACGCGCCTCGGCGACGTTCACCTGGTTGCGCTTCACGAGGTCCACCAGGCACTGGTCGAGCGTCTGCATGCCGATCGACTGCGACGTCTGTATCGCCGAGTACATCTGCGCAATCTTGTTCTCGCGGATCAGGTTGCGGATGGCGGCGGTGCCGATCATGATTTCGTGCGCGGCAATCCGGCCCTGGCCGTCCTTGGTCTTGAGCAGCGTCTGCGCAACGACGGAGACGAGGGATTCGGACAGCATCGCGCGCACCATTTCCTTTTCCGCCGCGGGGAACACGTCGATGATCCGGTCGATGGTCTTGGCGGCCGAACTGGTGTGCAGCGTGCCGAACACGAGGTGGCCCGTCTCGGCGGCGGTGAGCGCCAGCCGGATCGTCTCGAGGTCGCGCATTTCGCCGACGAGGATGTAGTCGGGGTCTTCGCGCAGCGCGCTTCGCAGTGCGTTGGCGAACGACAGCGTGTGGGGACCGACTTCGCGCTGGTTGATCAGGCACTTCTTCGACTCGTGCAGGAATTCGATCGGATCCTCGATCGTCAGCACGTGGCCGTATTCATTCTCGTTGACGTGATTGACCATCGCGGCCAGCGTGGTCGATTTGCCGGAGCCCGTCGGACCCGTGCACAGGATGAGCCCGCGCGGCCGGTCGGTCAGTTCGGCGAACACCTTGGGAGCGTTGAGCTCCTCGAGCGACAGCACTTTCGCCGGAATCGTCCGGAAGGCGGCCGCCGCGCCGCGTTGCTGGACGAACGCGTTGACGCGGAAGCGCGCAAGATTGGGGACGGCAAACGAAAAGTCGCATTCGAGGTGTTCCTCGTACATCTTGCGCTGCGCGTCGCTCATGATGTCGTACACCATGGCGTGCACGTCCTCGTGCTCCATCGGCGGCAAGTTGATGCGGCGGATGTCTCCGTGGACGCGGATCATGGGCGGCAGGCCCGCCGATAGGTGGAGGTCCGACGCCTTGTTCTTGACGGCGAATGCCAGGAGTTCGGTAATGTCCATCTATAATCCCTTTTTCCTGCGACATTGACCTGTTTTGGCATGCAAACCGCGTGCCACGGCCCTGCGACGATGGGTCCAAACGATTATGAGCCACTATGAGAAGGCGTGGCAAGCCGTTGCCGAGCGCATCGAAAAGGCTGTTCGGGCTGCGGGCCGCGCCGCCGGATCGGTGCGGTTGCTGGCGGTTTCGAAGACGTTTCCTGCCGATGCGGTACGTGCCGTGCATGCAGCGGGTCAGCGGTCTTTCGGCGAGAACCACGTGCAGGAAGGCGCGGCCAAGCGGCAGGCGACTGCCGACCTGCGTGACGTCGCGTGGCACCTGATCGGGCCGCTGCAGGGCAATAAAACACGCTTGGCGGCCGAAACCTTCGATTGGGTGGAGAGCGTGGACCGCCTGAAAATTGCGCAACGGCTGTCGGCGCAGCGACCTGCGGATCGCGCGCCCCTGGACGTGTGTGTGCAGGTAAATGTCAGCGGCGAAGCGTCGAAAAGCGGTGTCGCCCCCGACGAGGCCCTGGCGCTTGCGCTGGCCGTCGCCGATCTGCCGCGAATCCGCGTTCGCGGAATCATGGGCATCCCCGCGCCCACGGACGATCCGGCGCAACTGCGGACGCAATTTCGCCGCCTGCGGAAATGCCTCGAAGATTGCGTCGAGGCGGGATTGCCGCTGGACACGCTTTCGATGGGCATGTCTGCGGATCTCGAAGCAGCGATCGCCGAAGGTTCGACGCAGGTGCGCGTGGGTACGGCCATTTTTGGAGCGAGGTGAGCGGGTGGACGCGAGAATGCGGCGATGAACATCACTTTCATGGGCGGCGGCAACATGGCCACCGCGATCATCGGCGGACTGATCAGCGGCGGGTCCGATGCGCGCGAATTCCGCGTCGTCGAATCACTTGCCTCACAACAGGACAAGCTTGTCGGGAGGTTCCCCGGGATCGGAATCTTCGGCGAGGCCTCGGCGGGAGCGATCGACGGGGCGGACATCGTCGTCCTGGCGGTCAAGCCGCAGCAGATGCGCGGGGCCGCGCAGTCCGTCGCCGCCCACATCACCGGCGTGCCGGTGGTGATGTCCATCGCGGCCGGCGTGCGTCTGGCCGACATGTCGCGCTGGATGAACGGCTATCCGCGCCTCGTGCGCGCGATGCCCAACACGCCCGCGCTGATCCGTGAAGGCATCAGCGGCGCTTTCGCGATGCCGGATGCGGGCGCGCGCGGGCGCAAGCTTGCCCAGCGTGTTCTCGAAGGCGTCGGCACGGTGCTGTGGGTCGTCCGCGAAGACCTGCTCGACGCCGTCACGGGCGTGTCCGGCAGCGGACCGGCCTACGTGTTCTATTTTCTCGAGGGCCTGGAACAGGCCGCGCAGGAACTGGGTTTTACCAAGGAGGAAGCGCGCACACTGGCGTACGCGACATTCGCCGGCACGATCAAGCTGGCCTCCGGCTCGGAACTGGAGCCTGGAATCCTGCGCGCGCAGGTCACGTCAAAGGGCGGCACCACCGAGCGCGCCATCGCCGCGCTCGAAACGGAATCGGTAAAGACCCATTTCATCGCGGCGGTGAAGGCGGCCGCGGTGCGCGCGAAGGAGCTGGGCGATGCGCTCGGATCCGAGAGCTAGCGTTTCGCGGCGGCAATCATGACCGAACAAGTGATCCGGTATCTGCTCGATGTCGTGTTCGGGCTTTTCACCTACGCATTGCTGCTGCGATTCGCCATGCAGCTGCTGCGCGCGCCGTTCCGCAATCCGCTCGGCCAGGCCGTCATCGCGCTGACCGACTGGATCGTCAAGCCGCTGCGCCGCATCGTGCCGGGATGGAAGGGTGTCGACTGGGCGTCGCTGCTGGCGCTGTTCGTTTTCCAGTTCCTTTGGCTGCTGTCGTACAACCTCGTGTTCGGCGGATTCAGCCTGACCGGCGCCGGTGTGCCGTTCCTGCTCGCCGCGACGCTGATCGCCGTGTTGAAGGCCGCGATCTGGCTGTTCATCATCGTCGTGTTTGCCCAGGCGATCCTGTCCTGGGTCGCGCCCGACGGACCGCTGTCGGGAACGCTCAACGCGCTCACCTTTCCGTTCCTGCGTCCGGTGCGGAGGATCCTGCCGCCGATCGGGGGCACGCTCGATCTCTCCCCGCTGGTCGTCATCGTCATCGCCCAGATTGCGCTGATGACGGTCGTTCCCTGGCTCGAATCGGCGCTGACGCGGCTGTTCCTCTGACATGCGCGTTGCGTGGCGGCGCGAGGAAACGGCGGACGGCGAGTCGGCCATCGTGTTGACGCTGCACGTGCAGCCGGGTGCCAGGCGCACCGAAGTGGCCGGAACGCACGGCGTAGGGACGCAAATGAGGCTGAAGATCCGCCTGGCGGCGCCTCCCGTCGACGGCAAGGCGAATGCGGAGTTGCTCACTTTCCTGGCCAAGGTCTTCGGCGTGACGCGCCGCGACGTGACGCTGGTGCGCGGCGTCGCGTCGCGGGAGAAGGTCGTGCGCATCGCTCGTCCGCGGATGCGGCCGGACGTGGAATGGGAATGAACGCCGCCGGTCGATTAGGCTTCGGCAAGCGCGTTGGCGATGCGCACGAATTCACCGACCGGCAATGTTTCGCCGCGACAGCCGGGGTCGAGTCCAATACGCCGCAGCGCTGCTTCGTCGCACAGCGCCGAGAGCGCATTGCGCAGCGTCTTGCGGCGCTGCCCGAATGCGGCGGCGACGACGCGCGCGAACAGCGGCGGGTCGGCAATGCGCGGCTTGGCCGCACCAAGCGGGACCAGCCGCGCAATGGCCGATTCGACCTTGGGCGCGGGCCGGAACGCGCCGGGCGGCACGACGAACAGGCGCCGGATCGCGAACTTCACCTGAAGCATGACCGTCAGCCTGCCATAGTCGGCGGTGCCCGGTTCGGCCGTCATGCGCGCCACGACTTCCCGCTGCAACATGACATGCAGGTCGCGCAGGCGCTCGTCGTACGACGCGAGATGGAAGAGCAGCGGAGAGCTGATGTTGTACGGCAGGTTGCCCACGATGCGCAGGTCCGCCGGCAGCGACGCAAAGTCGAATTGGAGCGCGTCGGCCACGTGCAAGGTGAGTTGCGCCGGCGTGAACTGCTCGCGCAGGCGCGCCGCGAGATCGCGATCGATTTCAATCGCCGTGACATGTCCCGCGCGCTCGATCAGCCCGCCGGTGATCGCCGCCAAGCCCGGACCGATCTCGACCACGTTCTCTCCTGGCTCGCGGATCGACGGCGGCGACGATGCGCGCCGTGTAGTGCGGGTCGGCGAGGAAATTCTGGCCGAATCTCTTGCGGGCGACGTGGCCTTGCATGGGACCGCTAGTCGCCCGCGGCGCGATTGGCAAGCTCGATGGCAAGATCGACCGCTGCGATCAGGCTGCCCGGATCGGCTGTCCTGGCGAGCGCGGGATCGCCCGCGAGATCGAGCGCCGTGCCGTGATCCACGGACGTGCGCGGAAACGGCAGGCCGAGCGTGACGTTGATGCCCTGCCCGAAGCTCGCCGCTTTCAGCACGGGCAGGCCCTGGTCGTGATACATCGCGAGCACGGCGTCGTAGCGGCGAACGTGGTCGGGGACGAACAAGGTGTCGGCGGACAGCGGACCGGCGATGCCGCCGAACCCGTTGGCACGCGCGTCGGCGATGGCCGGGGCAATCACGTCGATTTCCTCGCGGCCCAGATGTCCGCCTTCACCGGCGTGGGGATTCAGCCCGCACACCGCGATGCGCGGCACGGCGATTCCGAACTTCGACTGCAATTCGCGGCCGACGATGAGCAGCATTTCGGCCAACGCCGAACGCGTGAGCGCGGCGGGCACGTCCTTGAGCGCAATGTGCGTGGTGGCCAGCGCGACGCGCAACGGCGCGTCCTTCGCGCCGCCGACCAGCAGCATTACGACGCGCGGCGTGTGCGTGCGGGTCGCGAAAAATTCGGTGTGGCCCGAAAACGCAATGCCTGCATCCATGATGACGCTCTTCTGCACCGGCGCCGTGACGAGCGCCGCGAAAGCGCCTGTCGCGCAGGCGTCGCACGCGTGCTCCAGCAGCGTGACCACGCTGCGGGCGTTGGTCGGATCGGGATGCCCGGGAGTGACCGGCGCGGCGAGGGGCTGGTGCCAGATCTCGACCACGCCGCCCGCGGGCGGGTACGCCAGCGCATCGAATTCCGCGTATCGCGGCTGGGCGCCGATGCGCGCCGCCCGCGCTTCCAGCAACGCGCGGTCGCCGAGGATGACGAGGCGCGCCGGAAACGGCGTTCGCGCATGGCGTTGCGCAAGCAGTGCGACCAGTTCGGGGCCGATCCCCGCGGGCTCCCCGGAGGTTATCGCCAGCGCGGGCCGGTTCATCGAGGCGATCGCGTCACAATGGCAGCGCTTCCTGCCCCGCGTCGCCGAAGAATTCGACCTTGACGCTGGCGTCCGCACGCACGGACGCCATCGGCGATCTTCACCTGCGCGAAATCCGTCATGTCGTGCGCGGGCTTGCCGAAAACCCACAGCATCTCCAGCGGCTTGGCGGTGTCGATTTCGCCCGTATGCTGCACGGCGCGGCCCAGGGGAAGCGCCCGGCCCTCGCGTCCGAAGACCGGGAACTGGTCCAGCTTGGCCCGATACCGGAGCACCTGCCTTCCCGCAAAGCGCTGGCGTGTGTTGAGGTCGTACCAGTTTCCAGGCGGCAGCGCGATTTCCACGTCGCCGCCATCGCGCAGGATCGGCGCGACGAGCAGCGCGTCGCCGCACATGAACTGCGTCTCGAAATCCCGCACCAGCGCGTTGCCGGGGAATGCGAGCGGCATCGCGCGCATGACGGGCAAGCCTTGGTGCGTGGCTTGCGCCATCACGGTTTCGAGATACGGAATGAGCCGGTACCTGAACGCGAGCCATTTGCGGCAGATCGCTTCGGTTTCGGGACCGTAGATCCAGGGTTCGCGCTCGCCCAGGCCGTGCATCCGGATGTGGGAACAGAAGACAGTCGCCTGCAGCCAGCGCACGTAGAGCTCCGCGGAGGGCTGCGTCGAGCCGTAGAAGCCGCCGATGTCCGAGCTGTGATACGGATTGCCGCTCATGCCCCACGACAGGCCGCCGCGCAAGCTTGCGGCGAGTCCTTCCCAATCGCTTTGCGGCAGTCCGCCCCAGCCCAGCGGATAGCGCTGGCTGCCGGCCCAGCCGGAACGGCCCCAGACCATCGGCAGCGATTCCTCGGGCAGGAATTTCCGCGTCGCTTCGAACACGCACTTGTTATAAAGCAGCGGGTACACGTTGTGAAGGCGCCGGCCCCGATCGCCATTGGCCGCGATCGCATCGTCGGGGACCTGTTCGCCGTAATCGCACAGCATGACGTCGACGCCGTCCTTGAAGAGTTGCCGATGCGCGTCGCGCCACCATGCGAATGCTTCCGGATGCGTGAAGTCGACGATCCCGCTTTCGGGAAGCGGCGTCGGCGCATTGCCGGTCGTGCTCAGTTGCGATGACGTGTCCCAGAAGAACACGTAGGGGTCGCCGTCGGACGTCTTCAACAGATAGCCGCGCTGAGCAAGCTGCTGGAACAGCTTGTCGTGGATCGAAACGTACGGGTATTCCCATACGCACACTTTGAGGTTGAGCGCACGGATCTGGGCGAGCAACGCCGCCGGGTCGGTGAAGCGCTCCGGGTCCCACTGGAAGTTGAAGCGCGTCTGCACGTCCCATGCGGCACGACCGTCCAGCGTCAGCACGTCGCAAGGGATGCGCCTCTGCCGCAATTTGGTCGCGATGGCAATGGCGTCGCCCGGCGTCTTGTAGAAATGGCGCGACACCCACAGTCCCAGGCTCCAGCGCGGGACCGCCGGCGATCTGCCCGTGATGTTGGTGTATGCATCGAGCACTCCCGCCGGCGTGTCCGCGGCGAACAGGAACAGGTCGAGCGCTTCGTCGTCGACGACCACGGCATAGCTGCGATGCGACCAGTCCGGGTGTCCCACGCCGTGGGTCACCATGCCCGGCGTATGCACCCAGGTTCCCCACGCGCCGCTGCCGGTGCCCGGCCCCCACGCGAACGGCGTGTTCTTGTGCGAGAGGCCCGTATTCACGCCCTGCGCATCCTCCACCTGCGAGTGAATGAGCTGGCCGCGCTTGTTCAGCGGGCCGAATTTTTCGCCGAGTCCATAGACGGGTTCGCCCGACGCAAGGGCGACCGCCGCGGTCCAGAGTCCGCCGCGCTTCACGCGCCCAAACGACGGCAGACGCGTCCAGCCGCGAAAATGCTCGTCCGTGATGGACGTGAGCAATGGCGCACCCTTCCATAGCAATCGGAATCGCAGCGGCGCGCCGACGATCTCCAGCACCGCGTCGTCGGCGGAAACCGTCCACCGGCCCGGCGCAGATTGCGCGACGGTGCAAGGCTTGGCGCGGCCGACGACCAATCCATAGTCCGGACGTGCATTGGGGCCGAGCCGCAGCCTGAACGTGCCGTTGCCATAGGCCGTGATTTCGAGGAGGTCACCGGTGGACGTCGCGAAGGAAACGCCTGTCGATGTCGAGCCCAGGCTGTTCAGCGCTTCCAGGCGAAGGTAGGCAGTCGGGTCGAGAAGCATCGTATTGTCGGTGCGCGCGGCGTCAGCCGGCGAATTGAGGTTCGGGCAGTCCCGGGGTATCGACGGCGAGCGCGAAGATACCGCCGGATTGCGGCAGGCGGACGAGCTCGTCCGCTTCGCGCATCTGCCGCGCGCTGGTAACGTAGAGCGTGCGCAGGTCCGCGCCGCCGAATGCGCACATCGTCGGGCACATTGCCGGCGTCGCGTATTCGCCAAGGATGCTGCCCCGCGGCGACAGCTTGACCACTCTGCCGCCGCGATAGAACGCGCTCCAGTAGTTGCCGTCGCTGTCCACGGCGGCGCCGTCCGGCCGATCGGTTTCGCCGGTCCACTGCGCGAACACGCGGGGCCGTGAAGGCGTGCCTGCAGCGGCGTCGTAGTCGTACGCGCGAATGACGTGCGCCGGCGTATCGGCGTGGTACATCGTGCGGCCGTCGGGGCTCCACGCGAGTCCGTTGCTGATCATGAAGTCGCGCAAGACTTCAGTCGTGCGGAAGTCCGGATCGACACGGATCAGCGTCGCGGAATTCGCGTCGCGCTTCTCGTTCATCGAACCCACGAAAAAGCGCCCGGCTGCATCGCAGCGGCCGTCGTTGAACCGGTGGTGGGCCGGTGCGTAGGGCGAGTCGGCCACCTTGCGGGTGAGGCTGCCGTCCGCATCGGCTAGCCACACCCCGCCACGCAGCGCGATGACGAAGCCGCCCGCGCGGCGCAGCGCGAAGCAGCCGATCGATTCGGGCATCGGCATGGCCGTATTGCGTCCGGTCGCCGGATCGAAGCGGTTGAGTGATGGCGCGTTGATGTCGACCCAGTACAGCACCTGCTCCTTGACCGACCACACCGGACATTCGCCGAGGCTGGCCTTGACGTCGAGGACACAGGTGAATGGCGATGCCGGCATGTTCAATCGGCGCCGCGTCCGACCGCTGCCGAAGGCACGGCGCGCGCCTTGCCGAGCACTTCCTGCGCGCGGCCGACCATGAACGCCATGTCGGAGCCGATGGCGATCCAGTCGTAGCCGTAGCCGATGAATTGCGCGGTCATCTCGGGATTCATGCCGAGGATGCCGCAGGGCTTGCGCAATTGCCGCAGCTTCTTCGCGGCTTCCTTGAGCTTTTCCTGCACGGCCGGGTTGCCGACGTCGCCCAGCATCCCCATCGACGCCGCGAGGTCGGAGGGGCCGATGAAGATCGAATCCACGCCGGGCACCGCGGCGATGGCGGCGAGGTTTTCGAAACCCTTCACCGTTTCGATCTGCACCATCACGCACAGTTCGCTCGCGGCATTCTTGAGGTAATCGGGGACGGTGCCGAAGCGGCTGCCGCGATGGTTGCCGGCGACGCCACGAATGCCGTCGGGCGGATAGCGCGTTGCCGCGACCGCGCGCTGGGCCTCTTCCGCGGTCTGCACAAACGGCAACAGCACCGTTTGCGCGCCACCGTCGAGCACGCGCTTCAGCCACACGGGATCGTTCCAGACCAACCGCACCATGGCTTGCGCCGGCGTGCCGGCAATCGTGCGCAGGATCTCGATCATCTCCGGCGTGTCGACCGGCGTGTGCTCCATGTCCACGACGAGGAAGTCGAAGCCGGCGCACCCCAATGCCTCCGCCGTCGACGGTGCGCCACTCACGAGCCACGCGCCCAGTTGCGTCCGGCCTTCATTGATTGCGCGCTTGAACTTGTTCACGGGCATGTCCATGGGTTTTCTGCCTTTGCGTTGCAACGGTGAGCGGATTCTGCCAGACGGGACGAGGATAGTGGCATGGAGTCGAAGTGGTTTACCATGGCGCGTCGCCATTTTCCCATTCGGCTACCCAATCCCGCGCCATGCCAGGGCGCCGGGCCGTTCATGCGTCGACTCCTCGCTTCCCCTGATTTCCGCGCCGGCTTCGTCGAAATGCTGCCGGCGTGCCTCGGCCTCATTCCGTTCGGTCTGGTCTGCGGTGTCGGCGCTGCGGCCGCGGGCGCGTCGTGGCTTGCCGCGCTCGGCATGAGCGCCGTGATCTTTTCCGGAGCGGCGCAGATACTGGCTGGCCAGATGTTGGCCGGCGGGGCGCCATTCGCGATCATCGTGCTCACATGTTCGGTGCTGGGCCTGCGCTTTCTCATGTACAGCGCGGCGATGGCGCCCTACCTGAAGGCGCTGCCGGCACGTTGGCAACATGCGCTCGCCTTCCTGCTGACCGACCAGGCGTTCGCCGCGGCGATCCGGCGTTTCGACGCCAAGGACGATCCCCACGGCGGCGCGCAGCATTTCCTGGGCAGCGGTGTGGCGCTGTACCTGTGCTGGCAGATCACCAACATGGTTGGATTCTTCGCTGGCAACCTGATCCCGGCATCGTGGTCGCTGGAATTCGCCGTGCCGCTGTGCTTCATCGCGCTGGTCGCACCATTGCTGCGCGACGCGCCGACAGTTCTCGCCGCCATCGTTGCCGGCTATGCGGTCGTCGCGCTGGGCGGCCTGCCGATGAAGCTCAACCTGGTCGCCGCCGGCGTGATCGGAATCGCCGTTGGCACGACCGCGGACTTGGCGAGGGAGCGATGGACGCGACGCTGAAACTCTGGGTCGTGATTTTCGCCGTTGGGTTGCTCAACTACCTGTCACGGCTGTCCTTCATCGCGGTGTTCGCCCGGCGCGGCATGCCGCCCTTGCTTGCGCGCGCGCTCAAGTACGTGCCGGCGGCGATGCTCACGGCGCTGGTCCTGCCGATGGTCATGGGCGAGGCGGGGGCCGGCAACGCCCTGGCCTTCAATCCGAAGACCGGCGCGGCCGTGCTTGCCGGCGTCGTGGCCTTCTACACGCGCAGCACGCTATGGACGCTGGGGACCGGAATGGCGGCGCTTTGGCTGTTGCAGGCGGTGAGCTAACATCGGACACATGGGTCGCCGGGACGGACGGCCGACCCGCGGGAGATCGCATGCGTTTCGAAGGCACCGACAGCTATATCGCCACCCCCGACCTGATGCTTGCCGTCAATGCGGCGCTGGCGCTGGAACGCCCGCTGCTGATCAAGGGCGAACCCGGCACCGGAAAGACGTTGCTCGCCTACGAGGTGTCGCGCGCGCTCGGGCGGCCCCTGTTCCAGTGGCACATCAAGTCCACCACCAAGGCGCAGCAGGGCCTGTATGAATACGATGCCGTTTCGCGCCTGCGCGATTCCCAGCTGGGCGAAGCGAAAGTCGCCGACATCGCCAACTACATCAAGCCGGGCGTGTTGTGGCAGGCCTTCGAAAGCCTAAACCCGGGAATCGTGCTGATCGACGAAATCGACAAGGCCGACATCGAATTCCCGAACGACCTGTTGCACGAGCTCGACCGGATGGAGTTTCACGTCTACGAGACGCACCGGACGATCCAGGCGCGGCATCGTCCGCTGGTCGTCATTACGTCCAACAACGAGAAGGAGCTTCCCGACGCCTTCCTGCGCCGCTGCTTCTTCCACTACATCCGATTCCCGGACCGCGACACGATGGAACGGATCGTCGACGTGCATTATCCCGGCCTCAAGAAAGCGTTGCTGCAGGAGGCGCTGGAGGTGTTCTTCAACCTGCGCGAAGTTCCCGGCCTCAAGAAGAAACCCTCGACGTCGGAATTGCTCGACTGGCTCAAGATCCTGCTGGCCGAGGACATTTCGCCCGAGGCGCTGCGCAGTCCGGACAAGAAGGCGTTTATCCCGCCGCTGCACGGGGCGTTGTTGAAGAACGAACAGGACGTCCATTTGTTCGAACGTGTCGTGTTCATGGCTCGCGCGGGGCGCTGAAGTGGCGTTCGTCCAGCCCGTGACGCTGAAGGGCGCGATCGCCACGCTGGAGCCGCTGGCGGCCGAGCACCAGGCCGCGCTGGCGAAGGCCGCGGCCGACGGCGAGCTCTGGCGGCTCTGGTACACGCACATCGCGCCGCCGGACAAGATGGCGGAATACGTCGCGACGGCGCTCGGCATGCGCCAAGATCTGGGCGCGATGCCGTTCGTGGTGCGCGAGAACGCGACGGGCGAAGTGGTCGGCTGCACCCGCTACTTCAATGTGGACGCGGCCCATCGCCGGCTGGAAATCGGCCACACGTGGTACGCCAAGCGCGTCCAGCGGACCGGCCTCAATACCGAATGCAAGCTCATGCTGCTGGGGCACGCTTTCGAAGCGCTGCAATGCATCGCCGTCGAGTTCCGCACGCACTGGTTCAACCACGCATCGCGCGCGGCGATCGCGCGGCTGGGCGCCAAGCAGGACGGCGTGCTGCGCAACCACCAGCTGATGCCGGACGGTGCGCGGCGCGACACCGTCGTGTTCAGCATCATCGATGGCGAATGGCCGGCAGTGAAACAACATCTGCAATTCCAACTGCAGCGGAGTACAGTCGGACCACGCTGAATGCCTGTCGCAACGTACCCGCCGCCAAAGGAGGAACGCCACGTGTTGATGCATCGGGTTTTCCGAATTGCAATCGCCCTCGCGCTGATCTCGAGCGCGCCCATCGCATACGCACAAGCGGCCGCGCGACCGGATTGGAAGATCGGCGACACCTGGACCGTGGGGATAACGTCCGCCGGCTTCGGCGGTGCCGGCCGCCGCGATGAGGTACGCGTGGTGAAGGAGGTCTCAGAAACCGGCTATCAGGTGGAGAACACGAAAAAGGAAGGCGGCGCGACCTCGTCGGTTGAAACACTCAACTTCTCCCGGGACCTCAATCTCATCGCGGCCTCGCAGGAATTCAAGTGGCTGCAATGGCCGCTCGAACCGGGCCGCGCCGTTCAGTTCGAGATCACCGTTCAGGATCAGGTCACGACATGGAAGGGCAAGGTGGTCGGTTGGGAGGAAGTCGAGGTCCCCGCCGGCAAGTTCAAGGCGCTGCACCTGGAATTCGATCGCAGCGGCCCGCTTCGTGGCAGTGCGTCCGAATCTGTCTGGTTCGCACCGGAAGCGAAGGCCGTGGTCAAGCGCGTCCAGATGCGGCCCGGAACCCAGCGAACGAGGGATCTCATCACATTCGAACTCGTCGCCTACAAGATTAACTGACGCCGAGGCCGACCTCGCGCCGTGCTCACCGGGTTCTTCCTCCACCTGAAGCAGCACAAGCTGCCCGTGTCCACGCGGGAGCTGCTGACGCTGCTTGAAGCGCTTGAAAAGCGTGTAGTTTCCAATTCCATCGATGATTTCTACATGCTGTCGCGCGCCTGTTTCGTCAAGGACGAGCAGCACTTCGACCGCTTCGATCTCGCGTTCGCGACGTACTTCAGGAACGTGAACGCGATCTTCGACATCCGCGCCGAAATTCCCGAGGAATGGCTGCGCAAGGAATTCCAGCGCTATCTTTCCGACGAGGACAAGAAGCTGGTGGAATCGCTGGGCGGCTGGGACAAGCTGATGGAGACCCTGAAGAAGCGGCTCGAGGAACAGCGCGCGCGGCACCAGGGAGGATCGAAGTGGATCGGCACTGGCGGCACCAGCCCCTTCGGCGCCTATGGCTACAACCCCGAGGGCGTGCGCATCGGGCAGGACGGCGGCGGAGCGCGCAGCGCCGTCAAGGTGTGGGACGAGCGGACGTTTCGCAATCTCGACGGCGACGTCGAACTCAACACGCGCAACATCAAGGTGGCGCTACGCCGTCTGCGCCGCTTCGCGCGCGAGGGCGTGCCCGAGGAACTCGATCTCGACGGCACCATCGACGGCACGGCGCGCAATGCCGGCTGGCTCGACCTCAAGATGCAGCCGGAGCGGCGCAACCGCGTGAAGGTCCTGCTGTTCCTCGATGTCGGCGGCTCCATGGATCCGCATGTGCAAGTCTGCGAGGAGCTGTTCTCGGCCGCCAAGAGCGAATTCCGGCACCTCGAGCATTTCTACTTCCACAACTGTGTATACGATCACATCTGGCGCGACAACGCGCGCCGGCGCAACGAGCGCATGGGGACGCTGGAACTGCTGCGGACCTACGGCCCCGACTGGAAGGTAATCTTCGTCGGCGACGCCGCGATGAGCCCCTACGAACTGGTGCAGGCCGGCGGCAGCGTCGAGTACATGAACGACGAGGCAGGCATCGTGTGGCTGGCGCGGATCTTCGAGCATTTCCGCAAGGTCATCTGGTGGAATCCGGAACCTCCGCGCGGCTGGGAATACACACGCTCGACGCAGATCGTGCTGCAGAAGCTGGGTCCCAGAATGTTTCCGCTGACGCTGTCCGGTGTGGCGCAAGGCATCGATGCGCTTCGCCACTAGTCGCGAAATGGCCGTCGCCGGCCGCTTCGATTCCGGCTCAGAAATTGGCGATCGACAGGTATTCGGCCAGCGCCGTGCCGCCAAAGCTCGTCAGCGGTAGCAACAGCGCGCGCACCAGCGGTTGCTGCATGTACGGCGCGAATGCACCGGTATCGAACGCGCGGATCTGGGCAATCATCACGTCGATCTGGCTCGCTGTGCGCTTGCCCTCGTCGTCCTTGTTGAGCAGGATCTTGGCGTTGGTCAGGCGCCAGATCGCGCTGCGTCGCAGTGACTCTGCACCGGAGCGCAACGCGATCGCGCATCCGATGACGATGAGCACGCTGCAGGTGAGGGAGACCACGATGCCGGTGGACGTGCCCCAGTTGTCGAACACCGAACTGCGCGCCAGGACCAACAGCGAAATGATGATGAACGGGTAATACACGAGTCGCGCGACGACGAGGGTCCTGCGCGCGACGAAATGCATCGCGATCCAGTCGTCGAGGTACCGCTTGTCGAGGCGCAGCTTGGCGGCGTAATTGTCAAGTGTCCCCTGCGGCCAACGCGACTCGACTTCGCCGCCCGTGGCCACCGCAGGATCTGCGACGGGCTTCGCAGGTAACTTGCGGCGCAGTCCGGACACCAGTTGGTGGCAGAACACCGTGGCGTCGACGACACTGAAAAGCAGGAACTGCATCGCGTACACGGTCCAGTATGTGAGCTCCTTGTTCCAATCGATGAGCAGCTCGCCGCGATAGGGAGGCATCGTCCCGCCAAACGACTGCCCGATGAAGCGGAACGTCTCGTGATAGATCACGGTCACCACCAGGATCCGCATCAATCGCGCCCACCAGCGGCCCTGGTAGATATATTTGTGCCAGAATTTTTCGGCGTCCGGCTGCAAACCGGTTTGGGGATTGACGCTGCCGCCGCCGTGTTCGTCGAGTCGGAAGGAGAACATCCGGGCCAGCCGAATCCACCAATGCCAGTGCTCGTTCCTCTCGTTCAGTTGGCTGATCAGCGCGAGACGCTCCGGCTGCCACATCATGTGCGTGGAGATTTCGTCGAGATTGCGGTCCAGTGCGCGCCAGCCGCGGAAGATGAACCACACCGTCAGCAGGAGCGCGACCGCGCGTATGACTTGGGTCGGCCATATGCTGACCCCTTGCAGCAGCGTAATCGGTTCGCCCTTGCCGCCTTCGGTCAGGAAATCGGCCGCGTCGTGCCATAACGTCGGGAGATGCAAATCCAGGTAATACAGAAATGCCGCCGCGACGGCCAGCAGGAAGGCGGCAACGCCGCCGCGAAAGGCAACCGATCCGCGTATGTGTGAGTTGTGGACGATCCACGAACCTAGCTGGCTCCACTTTCCGGTCACGAGCCCCAGCAACAGCAAAGCGCAGGCGAGCAACCGAAACCCGCGCTGAATCGACTCCGGCGCGGGATCAAGGTACATCCTGGAAGGCGGCGGGTGAACGAACGAACACGTTTTCAGGTTGCCGGGCGTGCACATCGTCGCCGCGTCGATTTCCGCCTGCGCGTTCGTGGGAGTTGGGCTGAAATCGAATGCGGACTTGCGCCCGATCTCGAATATGCGCGGAGCGAGCCAGGTTGTGATGGAGCCCTGGTCGATGCCCAGGCAGTTCTTCTCGTTGGCGACGGTCAGGACGCGGCACGAATTGTCGGCGCCGTTCTTGGCGGCCAGGCGCGCATGGTTGACGGCGATCATTGTCGACAGATACAGCGACGTCTGGTAGGTGTCGCGAAAGGGCGCGATGTCGCGTTGCAGTTGTTCCCGCAGCTGCAGTCCGTAAGCGGACGCGACGATTGCATTGTGCGTCCATTCAAGTTGCTGTGGATGCAGCATGCGTGCGTCGATGTCGGTGGTGAACACCAGCACGTCCGGAAACTGTGCGCGCAGCGCCTGCAGGATCAGCAGCTTGTCATAGACATCCGTGCCGAGCACGCCGATGGCCCGGATCCGGCCGCGCTTGTGGACTCGCAGATCGTCGTCCAGCGCGAGTATCTGATCGGTCATGCGACGCAGATAGTCGAACTGCCCCTGGCCTTCAGGACGCTCGATGCGCTTGGGGTCGCTGCTGCGATCCGCGTTACCTGACCTGGCGTCGCCGCCGCTGTCGTCCTTCCTGCCGGTGCCGGAATCGCCGCCGGACTGAAATGACGGCAGCTGGCCATCGAGTCCGCGGAGGTAACTGTATGCATGCACCCACGGCGGGTAGTCGTCCTTGCTGCTGCCACGGCAGCGATGGGAGCCGGCGAATTCGTTCGCCATTGCACGTGGGAGCGAGCGGCCGTAAAACGAGTCCCGTTCGGCGATCAGCACGATGTGCTGCCATTTCGCCTGCATTTCGTCGTCAACGGGGCAGGTCAGGTCAAACAGGTTCACCTTTGGCCCGATGTGCCGTACCAAGCGTTCCCGCGCAGCTTCCGCTTCAAGATTCCCGTAGGGTTTGACGTTGCGCCGGGCGAGCTCTTCTTTGAGTTTGGCGGCGAGCATGTCGTCCGTGGCGACCGTCCGGAACAGCGCGATTTGCCTGTTCAGGAAGAACTCATGGACCTTTTCGGGATTCTTGTCGCCGGTTGCGTCGCTCTCCGCGAACATCCGCCGGTCGTCGGCCGTGGCGCCGTAGACGTAGTACGCAATGGGCGGGACCGACGTCTGGGCCATCTTCGCCGTCGGGCCCGTGGCATCCTTCAGGTCGCTGATCATGCCCTGCAGCGTTGACGTATATCCAGGACCGAGCACCGCAATGCGAAGATCGGCAGTTTGTTGCTTGGCGGCTTTTCCTTCGCATTTCTTGTTCAGCAAATTGGCAAGCAGCTCAATCTTCGCCTGCGTGTCGCGGACCAAGATGTCCTCGTCCAGCCAAAGCACCAAGACGTCCTGCTTGCGTGCCACGCCGGACCCGTTCGCCGCGGCCATTGCCGGGCGCGCTGCCGGCAGAGCGGAAGTGTTGGCGACCATCCATTCGTACGCGATGAATTCCGGCAGCTGCAGGGCGCTACTTTCCAGGACTGCGGCGTCTGCCCGCCCGGCTCGATGTACCCCAGGTGCTCCTCGTTGTCCGGAACGAATCCGGTTTCGTGCAGCCCGGCGAGAACCGCATAGCGCACGCGCCTCCGGGACTCGACCAATTCGGGATACGGCCCGCCTCCGACCATTACCGCCGTCACCAGTACGTCGGTGTCATTGCAGACTCGCTTCCGAATATTGTCGGCCAATCCTTCCGCGGCGTGAGGGTTGCCCGGCAAAGGCTTCGCCGACTGTCCGGCGGTCAAAGCCGTTCGTTTGCGCTGCTCCTCCCGGCCGCGCGCAACCGCCCCGATCGGGTCCTGCCACAGCCGCGCATCGACATCCTGCGTGGCGGCATACGAGTAGGGCTTGGGCTCGGAGCCCGCCGGACGCGCGCCCTGCCACGGGACTTCCTTCAGGAACAGAGCCCCGGCACCGAGCAGCATCAGCCAGAACACGCCGCTGGACGGCAAGCCGCCTTCAGATTTTTTCCCGTCGTCCGCCATATCGCCTCCCGTTGCGATGTGGGCGCCGGCCGCGGCGCAAGCGGTATCTGCGTCAATACCGGAAGATTGTAATCAACAATATGCCGATTTGACCTTGTGCACCATAGCCCTGCCATGCGCATGCGCAACGTGAATATTCGCAGGCGGGCGACCTGATCGCCGGCGTCGGCTCGCACGCCGGCCTTGGCCGCCGCACCTGGCGATTTGTCGACGACGAGTCCAACTTTCCGGGACGCCTTCTGTTCCTCGGGGGCGACAACGGTCGTACGGCCACGCCGACTTGCCTTTGGGCTCGCTTGCGTCGGCGTCGGCCTTGGCAACCTTGTCAGCGTCAAGCGCGAGCGAATTCCGGCACCTCGAGCCCTTCCCCAAGGTCATCTGGTGGAATCCGGAACCTCCGCGCGGCTGGGAATACCCGCGCTCGACACAGATCGTGCTGCAGAAGCTGGGACCCAGGATGTTTCCGTTGACGCTGTCCGGCGTGGCGCAGGGCATCGACGCGCTCCGGCACTGCCGCGCGCGATGCCGCGCTGAATAGTCTAGTACGATCGCGTGACGTCGTAGGCGGGATGCCATCGCGCTTCAGCGTGCTCGGATCCGGCCTGATCGATGCCGTTGCGGAAGCCGCGCATCGGCACGGGCGCGGCTTCGGCTTTTTCGGCATCGCGCGTCCCGACGACGCCAGCTTGCCGGTGCCGGCCGATCTGGTCTACGCGGAGCAAGCGCGGCTCGGAGCCACCAATTTCATACTGGCACGATCCTTCGGCGCGACGCCGCAGAACATTGCGGTAGAGCTCGACCGAGCGAGGGCGCGCCTCGCGACCTGGTTTGCATGCACGGCATCGGAGCGCGCAACGGCCGCGGCGGCATTGCGTCGTCACTGCGCGGCGGTGCTGCCGGATCGGTCGGCGCGACCCGCCGCATGAAGTCCGCAGCGAGGAGCCTCTTGCGTTGCATTAATGCCTGCGTCCGACCGGAACCAGCCCCGCCGTAGCCGGGCCGCCATGAAGCGGGATATCAACTAGCGCTGTTTGCGGCGCGAATACCCGAGTCCGGCGAGACTCAGGGCAAGCAGCGCCAGCGAGGCAGGTTCGGGTACCGCGGTAACCGCGCGAAAATCAGCCCGCGTCCAAGTTTCGCCGTGGAAGATGTTGGTCGTTGCGTTCAGAAACTGCGCTCCGCCTGAATCACAGACGCTGAAATCGCCCAAGCAGAAGCCGGCCGTGATCACATCGGTGTCGGCAGTTTGGTGGAGCAGGCCCAGCACGATGGGACCAGAGTACGCCGCCGGCAGTAGAACCTGTTCCAGAAACGTCTGCGTCCCCAGTACGAAGTCCTGCCGGGAAAAACTCACAATCGGTGCATTCAAGACCGACGACCAGCGCACTCGAAGTTCCACGACATCGTTCTGTCCCCCATCGGTCAAGCGCACGCCATAGCTGTCACCGATTCCCGGGGTCACGTAATCAAACAGACCCAGGACATCAAACGTCGCGTTTCTCTTGAGGCCATTGAGGTCGTCGTTCGAGTTATTGTTGGTTAACAGCGTGGCGCTATTGAGGAGGGTTGGGACTCCGAGGGCATTCTGACTCGGAGCGTAACCGTTCCCGCCGATTCGGAGCTTGCCCCCCGCCTCACCGCCCGTGAAGTCGCCGTTTACAGAGTAGGTTCGAGCATCGGGTGAGGCCGGCGGGGGATTTCCATCGTCAAAGGTGTCGTTGAAGAAGGGGTTATTGTTCTTTTCGATATAGAACTGATCGATGTAGACCGTGAACGGCGTCGCATGTGCCGCACAACTTGCGACCACGAACGCTGCCGCCAAGAATCTGAACGCGCAAGTCCCCCGTCTTCCACGCAATTGGAACGGCATGTGATTTTCCCCTGGTATGGCTGTTGGCGGCGCGACCACGGGCAAATCTAACGTTGCCTCTTAGGCCAGACTGCGCCCCGTCTGTGAGAGGGCGTCTGCATAGGTACGCAAAAGCCGAGCCATTGCCACAACCCGTTGTAATGGTGTGCTATTGCAATAGAGAAGGAATGGCGGTTGTAAGAATTGCCGCCATGCCTCTGCCGGTCCGGCCAATCTAATGTGGGATGAGTCGACGTTTAATCAGTCCAGGCGTAACACCCATTGGGGTTGAAGCAAACAACCGCGAGGTCGGATGACGCCGCTCCTCTTGCTGAAGTCCAATCGGGAGCCGAAGTTCGACGAACATGCACGACCGTCCGAATGCGGCCTGTCAGCAGCGACTGCATACCCCCCCCCCCGCGCCGCCGGCCCCGCCCGGCCCGCCCGCCCGCGCGCCCCGCCCCCCCGCGCGCCGCGCCAACGCACGCGGTGGCTGCGCGTCTGACCGACGTTGGTGACCGGTGGCACGCTGTGGCTCGATCCACGCCGCCGACGCTGACCGACGATCCGCCCGCGCCGCGGCGCCGGGCGTGCATCGGGATCGGTGAGCGAGATGCGATCGGGCGCTCGCAGTGCGCGAGCGCGCAGCTGCGCACGCCCTCCCGGGCCCCCAGGGACACCCGGCCGCCGGACCGGAGCCCCGCCGCCCGCGCGCAGAGCGCGCGCCCCCGGCGCGCCCGCGCCCCGGCGGCGGAGCGCGCGAGACCGCCGCGCGCCCACGGCGACCCGCCCGCCACAGCCCGCGGCCCCGCACGCGGCAGACCGCGGGGCCGCCCGGCCCGGCGGAGCGGCGGGCGGCGGGCGCCGCCGGCGGCAGCACATCAGCTCGACGTACGGCGCTCCGCCAGCCGGCTGGACGGGCACCATGCTAGAAAGCGAGCGTCCGGGGGATAGGGGCGTCGAGTCGCCCGCGACCACGAGCAGCGCGTGACGGCAAGGGTGACCGGAGGCGAACCAGGCTCAGGGAAGGGGAGGGGGGGGGGGGCGACCCGAAGCAGTCGAAATGGCGGCTCCACAGCGGTCATAGAAACCGATCTAAGCTGCCGTTCGGGTCGCCGTAAGGGGCGGCCTTAGTTCGGGAGGTGCAGTGAGGCACATAGGGCGGAACTGCAGATGTGCCAACCCCACCATTGAGCGTCAAAGTCGGCAACCCGCGATATGCGGCGTTTGCAACGTCCGTCGTCTGGTCGGATTTCCTCTGCTATGCTGCGGTCGCTTTCGCGCGGCCTCCTCGCGCAGCCCATCCACACAACCGCCTTCCACGGCGCGTTACACTGTTCAGGGCGATACGGTCCGGCCACAGGTTCTACGTGGGAAACATTTACGGCCGACTCGCTCAGGCACCCGATCATGCTACCTGCCATGGCATTGCAGCCCACATAGGCATCCTCGCCATTGGCTGACTTGAACGTACGCGCGCAAGGCTTTGGCGCGACCGCGCTAACGCGGTGGCAGGGCCTTCTGGCGACGCTGGGCGCAATTGCGGTCATAGTGACAGCCGCTGTGGCTTACAACGGATGGTTGCTGGACCCACGCATCTTCTTTTTCGCCGATGATTGGAATTGGCTCTGGCGTGCCGAATTCTTGCCGTGGGGCGGAACCTTCTCCTTCCTGCCAACGGCAGCATACAACGACCGTCCGATTGGCGCAGTCGTGGTCAAGGTGATGTACGAGACGTTCGGTCTTGATCGCCATCGCTTTCAGCACGCCCTCATCTTCCTGCACGCACTCAATTGCGTCCTCCTGTATGTCATTACGGTTCGCTATATGGGACGCGTCGGCGCGCTCCTAGCATCGCTACTCGCGGCAACATGGTTCTCCGCGCTGGCGGCGGTAGCATGGCTTGCCGCAATTTTTGATCTTTTGGGAGCGACGCTTTGTCTCGCAACGGTGGCTTTTCGCCAACTCGCGATCAAGTCTGGCAGCCATTTTCGCTACGACGTGGCAGGCGCGGTGTGCTATCTGCTGGCGATCAGGACCAAGGAATTCGCAATCGGCACCTTAGGTGTCTTGTTCCTGATGGGCATCTTCGCCGAAAGGCAGAGCGTCCGCGCCACCACCAAGCAACTGGTGCCCTATTTCATCGTGTTTGCCGTGCTCGCAGTGCGGTACGCTCAACTCCTAGCAACGGCCGCCCCGGCGGAAGACGACCCGTACCGCCTCGTCTTCGCGGTTTCGACCGTAATTGCGAGCCTTCGCTTCTACCTATCGATTCTGTTCTACGCCGACATCGTCAGGCCGTGGGTCCTTGGCATCCTCATCGTCGGATTGGCTGGCGCGCTATTGATTGCGACCGCACAGCAGCGGCGCGTAGTCGCATTCGGGTTAGCTAGTTTTGTGATCATGTTGGGCCCAACTTTGTTCCTGGTGACGACCGCCACTACCGAGTACCACGCGCTCTACCTCTATACCCCCCATTTCTTCATGGCACTCGTTGTCGGTGCACTCCTTGGCCACCGCTTTGTCTCTCGGATGCTGACTCTCGGCATCGCATTGATAGTGCTGGAAGCACCGCAATTGACCCACTCCCGAGACAACACTATCGGTTACTACTATGAATCGGGAGCGGCCAATCAAGCGATGTTCAACTCAGCCGCGAAATTGTTGACGCCACTTCCCCGCGGCGCAACGGTCTTTGTTTCCGGTATTCAGCCGTTTTTTAACCCCTTCTCGTATGGGCCCGGCAACGCGCTCAAGGTCGCGTTCAAGGACTTCAATCTCGCGGTCGAGGTGGAACAGCCAGAGGGTGAATTGGTAGCGAAGTTTTGCGGTACGACCGGGGCTAGGCGCTTTCTCCGAGTTGATGGAAAGCTGGTGATGGACGTGACATCTGAGGTCGCAGGGCATTGCGGTGACCCAAATCACAATTGAATCGGTGCGAGGGACGTCCTGATCATATGTACCATCGCGGTGTCGAGCGCCTGATCTCCTGGCCGTAAGCGGCCTGTCAGCAGCGACTTCTTACGACCCGCCCATCGACCCGTTGCAAGCTGTAAAGCACGAGAAGACCCGCGGACTCATCACGCGTAAGCGGCGCAGGCGCGCTGCTTGTCTCGGGGGATGCCATTTTTTTCATCCACCGAGCACGGCTCGCCGACCTCGCGTTGAAAAGCCGACTGCCGTCAATGTCCACGCAGTGGCAATGGGTGGAGGCTGGGGGTCTCTTGTCGTACGCCCCCAGCCTCACTGACATGTGGCGGCGCGTCGCTACATATGTCGACAAGATTTTCAGGGGCGCCAAGCCCGCAGACTTGCCGATCGAGCAGCCCACGAAGTTCGAACTGGGGGTTAACTTGAAAACGGCGAAAACCCTTGAACTGACAATTCCGCAATTCATCCTGGCGCGGGCGGATGAGGTCATTCAGTAACGACGGTGGACGGTCGCCCAACCAAGCAGCGCCGCGCGGAGCGGCATGAAATCGCCGCTCGCTATGCGGAGCGATGCACGACCGGCGGCGGCGTAAGATGCAGTCTTGGTGCTCCCCCAAGGAAACCCATGAACGCCCAAGTCAGCATTCGCTTCCGCCCCGATTTGACGATCGAATTTAGCGTTCCCTTTTCCTCCGACGCGACAGCCCAGGTGCGGGCGCGCGAGTGGCTGGAGCGCACTTACGACCAGTTTGGCTGCGTGCCAACTCGACCGACCGGCAAGGTGCTCTTGTTGGACAAGATCCTTGGTATCGCGGACGCCGCAGGGGAGAAGCATTTTCAGCGCGATTCGGAATGGGGCAGGTCGTACGCGCAGGCCGTGAGCAGCGCGCTTGACCGAACCGGTGTCCAGGTGGATGTGGAAGGGCGCACGGTAAGCAGTTAAGCCGTGGCAGGCGAATCGTCTGCTCACGTCCCGGCTACGTCATCCACGGGAGGGCCGCGCGTTAGCTTGTTTCGTTAGGCGGTATTTCGCACAACATGTCTGGCAAAGTCGATTTTCAGCGTGCGATCGTGACGAAGGGTCCATACCATCTCGCAATCGCTTGCGTTACCGCATTGATCTGCGGATGTGCGGCGACTATCGATGATCGCCGGCCGGATACGGTCACGTTCGTGCTGAAGGCGGAGCCGCGCAACGCGGGTCAGGTGGGAATGGTGCTGATGGGGGCGCAAGGAGACAACACACTGATGATCTTGAACATCAGCGGTGTGCCACCCTGGGTGGGTCGGCCGGTTCAACTCTATACATTCATCTATGCCGGAACGTGCGCCAACCGCGGGACGACACCGGCTTACGCGCTGAACGAGATCGTGCAGACGGGCCTCTACAGCAATAGCCGCGTATCCGGTCCGTTTACCCTTGAAAAGACCGCGCCAATCGCCATGGAAAGGCTTCTCTCGGGTGACTACGCGATCATTCTGCGCACGAGTCCCGCTGACGGAAGTGTGGACATTTTTTGCGGCGAGATGAAATGACTGTCTGAAATCCGCGAATTGCAAAGCGCGACCGTCTGCTTTGAGCGAGGGATGGCGACGTCAGACCGCTTACGGTCGAAAGCGCCCGATGCTCTGAAGAAAAGAAGGCCGCGAGGTTTCCCCCGCGGCCCCGATCGACAACCTTGCTGTCGGCTTGCGATCGTTCAGGAGATCTTTACCGGAACATAGATCTGGCGGCCTTCGCGCTCGATGAGCAGCGCGGCCGTCTTGCCCGCCTTGTCGACTTGCGTCCGCAACTCGTCCACCGTCGTGACCTTGGTCGACCCGACACCGACGATCAGATCGCCCGGCTGCACGCCGGCTTTGGCCGCCGCACCGCCGGACTTCTCGACGACGAGCCCAGCTTTCCCGGACGCCTTCTGCTCCTCCGGCGATAACGGCCGCACGGCCACGCCGAGCTTACCCTTGGGCTCGCTCGAATCGGTATCGACTCTTGGCAACCTTGCCATCGTCGAACGCGCCGACGGTCGCGGACAGCGTCTCCGCCTTGCCGTCGCGCCACACACCGATGCTGAGCTTGGTGCCCGGCGCGGCATTGCCGATCCGGCTGGTGACGTCGGTGCTGTCGATCACGGCGACACCGTCGATCGAACGGATCACGTCGCCCGGCTTGAAACCGGCCTTTTCGGCGGGACTGTTCTTTTCCACGCTCCCGATCAGCGCGCCGCCGGAATCCTTGAGGCCGAAGCTTTGCGCGAGCGTCTGGTCGATGCCCTGGATGCCGACGCCGAGACGGCCGTGCGCGACCTTGCCCGTCGTCTTCAATTGATCGGCGACCTTGGCGGCGATGTCGGCAGGAATGGCGAACGAGAGGCCCATGTACCCGCCCGAGCGGCTGTAGATCTGCGAGTTGACGCCGACGACCTGGCCCGCGGCATTCAGCAGCGGTCCACCGGAATTGCCCGGATTCACCGCGACGTCCGTCTGGATGAACGGCACCATCTGCCCGTTCGGCAGTGCGCGGTGCACGCCACTGATCACGCCGGCCGACACGCTGGCCTCGAAGCCGAATGGCGAGCCGATCGCGATCACCCATTCGCCGCGCTTGATCGCCGGATTGGCGTTGAGGTCGAGCGCCTGCAGGTTCGTCGCGTCGATCTTGATCAGCGCGATATCGGTGCGCTTGTCGGTGCCGATGACCTTGGCCGTGAACTCGCGGCGGTCGGTACAGCTTGACCGTGACTTCGGTCGCGCCGTCGACGACGTGCGCGTTGGTGACAATGTAGCCGTCCGGGCTCACGATGAAGCCCGAGCCCAGGCCGCGCATCTGCGGCTGCGGCTGCATGCGGCCACCAGGGCCGCCCGGGCCGTGGGGAATGCCGAAGCGCTTGAAGAACTCCGGCGGTATGCCACCTTCGTCGTCGTCGTCGTCGTCGTCGCCATCCGGCATCGCCTGCATGCCTTTCTTGCCGCTCGAAACCACGCTGATGTTGACGACCGACGGCCCGGCGCGCTCGACGAGTGCCGAGAAGTCGGGAAGGTTGGCCGCGGCGTTTGCCGCCACGGCGGGTGCGACCACGCCTGCAGGCGCGGTGGCCGCCTGTGCGCTGCTCAGCGCGCGCGCGTCGAAATGCGAGTAGCCCGTCGCCACGCCGGCGCCGACGCCGGCGGCGATCAATGCGTAGGTGACTTTCTTGAGTTGCATCGTGCGCTCCTTGGTGGGAAAGGGCCGTTACATGCGGCCCGCAAGATGCAATGTAGGGATGTTGCCTTAACCGATCCTTAACGCCCGGCTACGAGCCGCTCATCGCGGGAAAGCGGACGCGCGCGACCAGCCCCCGCCCGTCGGCGCCGGTGTCCAGCGCGACGGTTGCGCCGTGGGCGTCGGCGATGCGCTTGACGATGGAGAGGCCGAGCCCGCTTCCGTTTTGATGCGCTCCCGCGTGGCCCCCGCGATGAAAGCGGTCGAACACGCGTTCCCGCTCACTTGCGGGGATGCCCGGGCCAGTGTCGGCCACGCTCAAGACGGCGTGTCCGGCGTCGTCGTCGATGGCGACGTCGATGCGGCCTCCTTCGGGCGTGTAGCGCAGCGCGTTGTCGAGCAGGTTGGCGAGCAGCATCGACAGGCTCGCGGCATCGCCGCGCGCGCGTACGGCGAGCGGACCGCGCCAGTCCCAGATCGATTTTCCTGTCGGCCGCGAGCGCGGCGCGCGCGACGATGACGTCCTTGGCCATGGCCACGAGATCGCAGTCGCCGAAATTCTTCGCCAGCGCCTCGGGCTCCAGTCGCGCCATCGCCAGCAACTGCTCGACCAGGTGCGATGCCCGGTCGACGCCTTCCTCCAGTTCGGCCAGCGCCGCCCGCGCGCGCGGTGTCGTCGGGTGCGCGTTCCACGAGCTCGACCTGCAGCTTCAGCGCGGCGAGCGGCGTGCGCAGTTCATGCGCGGCGTCCGCGGTGAAGCGGCGCTGCGCGTTCAACGCATCATCGAGGCGCGCGAGCAGCGCATTGAGGCTGCCGGCCAGCGGGCGCAACTCCTCGGGCAGTCCGGTTTCGGCGAGCGGCGCCATGGCGTCGGGCTGGCGCTTGGCCACCGCGCGCGACATCGTCTCGAGCGGGCGCAGGCCGCGGCCGACCGCGTACCAGATGAGCACGCCCAGGAACGGGATCAGCGCGGCCAGCGGCAACAGCGTGCGCAATGCCGATTGCGCGGCGATCTCGCGCCGCTCGTCCAGCGCGTGCGCGACCTGCAACGCGTGCCGGCCTTCGACGTGCGTGTAGACGCGCCACGCATGGCCGTCGCGGATGACGTTGCTGTACCCCTCCGTCGCCGGCACGGGCAGGCCGGTGCCCGGACGCGAGTAGTAGACGAGCACGCCGTCGCGATCCCAGATCTGCGTGACGATCTCGGACACGCCCGCCGTGCGGTCCGCGCCGGGTCCGGTAATGCTGGGCTGCCGGCCGCGAAGCAGGTCGTCGATGCGGGTCGAATAGGCGAGCTGCTTCAACTGCAGATCGAAGAGTTCGCCGATCTCGCGCCGCGTGTCGAAATAGGTCGCCACCGACGCCAGCACGGCGACCGCGGCCAGTCCGAGCAGCAGCCAGACCAGCAACGTCCTGCGGATGGAGGTCATGCCTTGGCAACCAGGTAGCCCACGCCGCGGATCGTCCGGATCGTTTCCGCGCCGAGCTTCTTGCGCAGGTTGTGGACGTGCACTTCCACGGTGTTGCTTTCGACTTCCTCGCCCCAGCCGTAGAGCCGCTCCTCCAGTTGCGCCTTCGACAGCGCCGTTCCGGGCCGCTCCAGCAGCGCGGCGAGCAGCGCGAATTCGCGCGCCGACACGTCGACGGCGGCACCGCGCAGCGTCACCGTGCGCGAACCCGGATCGAGCGCGAGGTCCGCGTTGCGCAGCACGTTGTCCTCGCGCGCGATATCGCGGCGCAGCAGTGCGCGCATGCGCGCGGCGAGTTCATCCAGCGAAAATGGCTTGACCAGATAGTCGTCCGCGCCGGCGTCCAGGCCTGCGACGCGGTCGGCGACGGCGTCGCGCGCGGTCACGATCAGCACGCGTACGCGGTTTCCCGCGCGGCGGACCTCGCGCAGCAGCTCGAGCCCGGTCTTTTTCGGCAGCCCCAGGTCGAGCAATACCAAGCGAATACCCGCCGTCGGCGGTGTCCAGCGCGACCTTGGCGGATTGGCCGTCCTGCACCCAGTCGACCGTGTAGCCCTCCTGCTGCAGCGCTGTCTGCAGCGTCTTGCCGATCATCGGGTCGTCTTCGACCAGGAGGATGCGCATGGGGAATCGAATCAGGTCGTGGCGACGCCGCCGATTCTACCGGGCGGCCCTTAACCCGGTCTTAACGCGGGTGCATCCAGCCGGCCGGCGGCCGCGTAATGGGTTCCATGGCCGCTCGTCCCGGGTCGACCCGGAAGGCAGGTCGCCCGAACGGCCAGCGGGCGCGGCGGCGTTCGACCGTCACGTCATTTCATTGGCATTGCCACGGGAGGTACCCATGTCCACCGCAACCCCACATGCTCCGAGATTCCGCCGGGCGCTGGTGCCGCTGCTGGTTGGCGCCGCGCTGGCCGCTGCCGTTCCCGCCGGCGCCTCCAGCCACCGCGAGGCGCCCTTCATCGCCACCCAGCCGCAGCTCGACGGCACCGACTTCTACATGTTCAGAAGCTATGAGCCGGGCCGCGAAGGCTACGTCACGCTGGTCGCCAACTATCTGCCGTTGCAAGCCCCCTACGGCGGTCCCAACTATTTCAAGCTCGACCCGAACGCGATCTATGAAATCCATGTGACCAACAACGGCGGGGCGGTCGAGAACGTCACGTTCCAGTTCCGGTTCCAGAACACGCTGGACGACAACCAGTTCACCGTCGGCGGCAAGAAAGTCTCCATCCCGCTGGCGCAAAACGGCTCGGGCGATGTCGCCACGCCGGGGTCGGCCGCGCTCAATGTCCACGAGACGTATTCGCTCTCCGTCTACTACGGCGCCCGGGCGCTGACGACACCTTCGGCCGTGACCAACGTCACCAAGGGCGGCACGACGTTCGACAAGCCGGTCGACTACATCGGCAACAAGACCATCTCGAACTACGTCGCCTACGCCAACAAGCACATCTGGGAAATCGCGGTACCGGGCTGCAGCGGCACGGGCCGCGTGTTCGTCGGGCAGCGCAAGGACCCGTTCCGCGTAAATCTGGGCGAGACGTTCGACCTGGTCAACATCAAGTACCCGGCGATCGAATTGCTGTCGGGCGCCGAGTTCGCCACCGTCGATTCGCTGCACGACTCCAACGTGACCGCGCTGGCCCTCGAGTTGCCGATCGCCTGCCTGACCCAGGGCAAGGGCGACATCATCGGCGCCTGGACGACCTCCAGTGCGCCCAGGCTCCGCTCGCTTCTCGAAACACCGGGGAGCGGCCTCGATCCCACGTCGCAAGTCGGCAACTACGTTCAGGTGTCCCGCCTGGGTGCGCCGTTGGTCAACGAGGTCGTCATCGGTCTCAAGGACAAGAACAAGTTCAACGGGAGCCAACCGAAGGACGACGGCCAGTTCGCCGACTACGTCACCAACCCGACGCTGCCGATGCTGCTCGAAGTCCTGTTCGGCGGAGCCGGCGTCAAGGCGCCGACCAACTTTCCGCGCACGGACCTGGTGGCGGCTTTCCTGACCGGCGTGCAGGGCCTCAACCAGCCGCCCAACGTCGTGGCGTCCGAGCAATTGCGGCTCAACACGTCGATCGCGCCGACACCCGCCGACATCCAGAGCCGATTCGGCGTCCTCGGCGGCGACAACGCCGGCTTCCCCAACGGCCGGCGCCCGGGTGACGACGTCGTCGACATCGAGTTGCGCGTGGCGATGGGCGTTTTGTGCACGCTCAACATCGGTGGCTGCACGCCGGCCGATGCGCCGGCCGGTTCGCTGCGTTACACCGATGGCGCACACATCAGTTCCTTCTTCTTCGAGACGTCCTTCCCCTACCTGCGCGCGCCGTTGAAAGGCTCGCCCAACGACGACAACGCGATCAAGTAGCGCATGACGGTAGCGGCACGCGCGTCAGTCCCCGGGGCGCGCTTGCCCCGGGGCGATTTCGAGCCGGTGACGACGCTAAGAAGGAGGTAGCGATGTGGCGAGGGTTGAAATGGATAACGATCGCGATCGTCACCGCGGTGGCGATCGACGGAGTCGCGCTCGCGGCGCCCTACACGCCGGCCGACGACGACGCCGTGCTCGAACGGCTTCCCGAGGCGTTGGATCCGGCGCTGGCCGAATTGAAGCGCATGCGCACGGCGCTCCGTGCCAATCCGACCGATCTCGACCACGCGGTCCGCTTGGCGCGGCGGTGCATCGAAGCGGCGCGCGAAACCGGAGATCCCCGTTTCCTCGGGCAGGCGCAGGCGGCTCTTGCGCCGTGGTGGGCCGCCGCCGATCCGCCGCCGGCAGCCCTGTTGCTGCGCGCGACGGTCAAGCAGAGTCAACATGACTTCTCCGGTGCGCTGGCGGATCTCGATAGCTTGCTGGCCGTGCGCGCAGGCGACGGCCAGGCGTTGCTGACGCGTGCCACCATCTTGACGGTGCAGGGCCGCTACACCGACGCGCAGCGCGATTGCGCAAAGCTGGCTCGGCTCGCCTCCGGCCTGGTGACGACGGCGTGCCTAGCGGGCGCGTCGAGCCTGAGCGGCAATGCCGAGGACGCCTATCGCGGCCTGCTGCAGGCGCTGGCGCGAGCGAGCGATGCCGCGGGTACCCGCACGTGGGCGCTGACGCTGGCCGCGGAAATTGCCGCGCGGCGCGGAGATGCGAGCGCGGCCGACACTCGCTTTCGCGAGGCACTGGCGCTGGATCCGCGCGACGCCTACCTGGTTGCAGCGTATGCCGATTTCCTGCTCGACCAGGCGCGCGCGCGCGACGTGGTTGCGCTGTTGGCAGGCAACACGAAGAACGATGCGCTGCTGCTTGCGGCTGGCGCTGGCGGAGCGGTCTCTTCCAGACCGGCGAAGTGAATTCGCCGACCATCGCCGAACGCTTGCGGACCGCTTTGCCGCAGCCCGGCTTCGTGGCGACACGGTGCACCTGCGCGAAGAGGCGCGCTTCCGGCTCGACGTGGAGAACGACATCCCGGCCGCGCTGGCGCTCGCGAAGGCCAATTGGAACGTGCAGCGCGAACCCGCCGACCTGCGGATACTTGCCGCCGCGGCGCGCGCCAGCGGCGATGGCGAAGCGCGCAGGATGGTAATGGACTGGGTGGCGTCCACGCGTCTCGAGGACGTCGCCGTCGTTGCTTTCGCCCAGCGGCGCGCGCCATGAGGCGACTGGTCCTGCTGCTGCTGTGTGTCGCGCTCGCCGCTCCAGCGTGGGCGCACAAGGCCAGCGACGCCTACCTGACAGTGAACCGCGACGGAGCGAGTATCGCTGGGCGATGGGACATCGCCTTGCGCGATCTCGACCTCGCCCTTGGGCTGGACACCAATGGTGACGGCGAAATCACCTGGGGCGAAGTGCGCGCGCGACAGGACGCGATCGCGGCGCTGGCAGTGGCGCGACTCGCGCTGTCATCGGGCGGCGAAAGGTGCGCAATGCGGGCGCACGACCTGCGGATAGACGCCCACACCGACGGCGTCTATGCCGTGCTTGCGCTGTCCGGCGGGTGTGCGCACCCGGGCCCGACGATGACGATCGAGTACTCGCTGCTGTTCGACGTCGACCCGCAACATCGCGGGCTGCTCAACTATGTCGAGGACGGCGAATCGCGCAGCGCGGTGTTCAGCGCCGACCGCTCGCGGCAAGTCGTCGGCGGCGACACCGGCGGACTGCTGGCGCAATTCGCGGCCTACGTTTACGAAGGGGTATGGCACATCTGGCTGGGCTTCGATCACATCCTGTTCCTGGTGTCGCTGCTGCTGCCCGCGGTGCTGGTGCGCCGCGACGGCGGATGGAAGGCGGCGGCAAGCTTCCAGGATGCTTTCTGGGACGTGGCAAGGATCGTGACGGCATTCACGCTGGCGCATTCGATCACGCTGACGCTGGCGGCGCTCGGGATCGTCTCGTTGCCTTCGCGCTGGGTCGAATCGGCCATTGCAGCTTCGGTCGTGCTGGCCGCGCTCAACAACATCTTCCCGGTCGTATCACGCGGACGCTGGATCGCGGCGTTCGTTTTCGGCCTGCTGCATGGTTTCGGATTTGCCGGCGCGCTGGCGGACCTGGGCCTGCCCGCGGGCTCGCTGGCGCTGTCGCTGGCCGGCTTCAACCTGGGCGTTGAACTGGGGCAACTCGCCATCGTGGCCGCGTTCCTGCCGCTGGCTTTCGCACTGCGGTCCACATGGGCTTACCGGCGCGTCGTGCTGGCGGGAGGGTCGGTGGTCATCGTGGCAATCGCCGGGGTCTGGCTCGTCGAGCGCGCGCTCGATCTGCCACTCTTCGTGGCGCGCGCGGCGGGGTGACGCAGGGCAGGTTGGTTTCCAACTTCCGCGCGGAACGCGTGCCCCGTTCCTGATCCAAGTCAAACTTGGCCGCCGCACCGCAGCCCGCCGGCGGGAACTCGTGGCACATTGTCCGCACCGCCCGCCCGGCGGGATATCCTCGTGCCATGGACCCACTACCTGCAACATGGACCGCGCTTTGCCTGCTCGCCTTCGTGCTGGGCGCGAGGCACGGCTTCGATGCCGATCACCTTGCCACTATCGACGGGCTGACCCGCTGCAATTCCAGCAGCAACCGGCGCCTGGCGCGTGCTGCCGGCGCTCTGTTTTCTCTCGGGCACGGCGCGGTGGTGATGCTGGTCGCGCTCACCGCCGGCACGCTTTCCTCGGGCTGGCAAACACCTGCCTGGCTGGAAGTCACCGGTGTCACGGTGTCGATCCTGTTCCTGTTCGGGCTCGCGTTTCTCAACTTGCGCGCCGTCCTGGTCGCGGACCCCGATACCGTCGTTGCGGCGACAGGCTTCAAGGCAAAGCTGCTCGGGCGCTTCCTCACCGTGCGACGTTCCTGGGCGGTGGTGGCGGTTGGCGCGCTTTTCGCGCTGTCGTTCGATACCATTTCGCAGGCCGCGCTGTTCGCGCTTGCGGCCACCCGGTTCGGCGGCGTGCCCGACGCGCTGCTGGTCGCGTCGTTGTTTGTCCTCGGCATGCTGGTCGTCGATGGGGTCAACGGCGTCTGGATCAGCCGGATGATTCGCCGCGCCGACCGGACCGCCGTGATCGCGTCGCGGTTGATGGCGCTCACTGTCGCGGGCATCAGCATTGCCGTCGGTCTGCTTGCGTTGGCCCGGCTGGCGCTCCCCGCGATCGACACCGCGATCGCCGGTCGGGAATTCCTCGTCAGCGGCGCCGTTGTCACGGCGGTATTGACGGCTTTCGGCGTCGGCATGCTTGCTGCTGGCCGAAGCGCCCCACGCGCCAGCACCGCGACTCGCGTATTGCCAGCGCTGCTCGCGCCCGATACACCCCAGCGATCCTGATCCCGTCAGTGTCGGTGATGGATGTCCGGATAGTGCGGATGTCGATGGACGAGCACGTCGTGTTGATGGACATGCGTGTGCGGCTCGGTCCCGTCCCACGGAAAGTCGTGACGATGCCGGTGATGCTCGTCATGCCGGTGCGGGTGATCGTGCGCCAGCTCCTCGTGCATGTGCACGTGTTCATGGCGCTCGGTAAGGTGCAGATAGACGCCAAGCGCCATCAGCACTCCGGCCATCGCGAGTTGCGGTGTCAACGCCTCGTGCGCGACGCCGATCGCCAGCACGGCGCCGAAGAACGGTGCGATCGCGAAATAGGCGCCCGTGCGGGCGGCTCCCAGGTGCCGCAGCGCGAGCACGAACAGCGCAAGGCTCACTCCGTAGCTCAGGAAACCGAGCATCGCGGCGGCAGCGACAGTCGAGGCCGGCGGCAACGCCTGTCCCAGTTGCAGCGCACAAGCTAGCGACACCGTACCCGCGACGAGCCCCTTCACGCCGGCGATGACCAGCGCGTCGCATGCGGAGACCTTGCGCGTCAGATTATTGTCGATGGCCCAGCACGCGCATGCCGCCACGACCAGCAGCGACCCGCGCACGACTTCCAAGGCGTCCGGTGCCCACGACAGCGCGACCGCCCCGGTGGCGATGAGCAGCATGCCCAGTGCAATGCGACGGTCAAAGTTCTCGTGGAAGACGAACCACGCGACCAGCGCCGTGAAGACGCTCTCGAAGTTAAGCAACAGCGAAGCGGAGGCAGCACCGCTCGTCGCGAGACCGTACATCAACAGCACCGGGCCCAGGAACCCGCCAAAGAAAATGGCGCCGGCCAGCCAGCCCCAATCCGCCATCACCGGCCATGCGATGGCGAGTTCGCCGCGCGCGAGTGTCCTGCGCAAGCCAAGCATCAGCGACAATCCGAAACCCGAGCCCAGGTAGAGCAATCCCGCGAGCATCAGCGGCGGCACATCGCCAACGAGTCGCTTGGCGAATGGCGTACTGGCGCCAAACAGCGCCGCGGCCACAAGAGCGTAGGCGATTCCCGGTTTCATCGCGTTGCGGGCTTCTCCAGCACGCGTTCTGATTCAGTTCGAGACAGGCGACTAGTATCCCACTACGCTTCACGGCCGCAAATCGGCGGCCGGTGCGGCTGCGTTGCTGCGGCTGAACACCTCGACGACGATCGCGAGTGCCGCCAGCACCCACACGATCATCGGTCCGCTGGGGAGATCGGCCGTCGTCGACAACACCAATCCGCCGGCATAGCCCGCGGCACCGAGCGCCCAGGCGGCGGGCAGTCGGTTCTTCGTCATCCGTCGCGTCGCGAGCGGCGGCACGATCAGCGTCGCGAACACCAGGTACAGGCCGACCAACTGCACCGACAACGTGACGGCGACCGCGAACAGCACGTAGAAGCCTGCGCGCCCGATGCGATTGCCCAGGCCGAACCAGAGCGCGAGGATGCCCGCGTAGACGATAGCGACCCACACGAGCCGGGACGGCTGCGCCCACAGGATCTGCCCGACGAGCAGGTCGCGCAGATGCTCACCGCCGTGCACGTTGCTCGCCAGAAGCAACACGCCGCCGGTCGCCGCGAGCACGAACACGACGCCGATCACAGCCTCCTGCACGTCGGAGAACACGCGCTCGGTCCACGTGAGAAGCAACGCACCACCCAGCGCGGCGGCAAGTGCCGCGACCTGCACTGCTGCGCCCTCCGCCTCGAATCCCAGCTGGTCGGCGAACAGCACGCCGCAGCCGGCGATCTGCGCGATGGCCAGATCGATGAACACGATGCCGCGCGCGAGCACCTGCATGCCCAGCGGGACGTGGGTTGCCGTGACCAGGAGTCCGGCGACGAACGCAGGCAGGAGGATCGACACGTCGATGGCGTTGAGATTCATTGCGCCCCCTTCAGCAGGCGCGCGATCGTGTCGTCGAAGAGCCCTTGCAGGTCCTTGGCCTCGGCGTCGCCGCCGACCGAGAACGGCAGCACGACGACGTTGACCTTGGCACGTTCGGCAATCCACGCAGACGCGCGGTCGCTCTGGTAGGCTGCGCGCACGACCATCTTCGCCTGGTTGCGCTCCAGCGTGCCCAGAACCTCGGACAGATGCGCGGTGGTCGGCTCCACGCCGGGCTTCGGCTCGAGCGCCGCGACCTCCTTGATGCCCAGCCAGTCGAACAGGTACGTGAAAGCCTTGTGCTGGACGATGACCGGAATTCCGCGCAACGGCGCCGCCTGCCTCTCCCATCGCGCGATCGCGGCATTCCACCGCTCGCCAAGGGCCTTGGCGCGCGCCTGATACCACGCAGCATTCTCCGGATCAAGCTGCGAGAAGCGGGCGGCGAGTTGCGGCGCGATCTTCGCGATGTTGCGCGGATCGGTCTGGATATGTGGATTGCCGCCCGGATGGACGTCGCCATCGGCGCGATCGAGACGCGTTGGCTTTTCCAGCATCGTGACGAAAGCCGCGGCCTCGAAGTAGCCGGGCTTACCGGGCTGGATCTTCGGATTGCCCGCGCGTTGGATGACGAGCGGCAGCCAGCCGATCTCGAGCTCGGCGCCCGTCGCCACGACAAGATCGGCGTTGCGCGCGCGGGCGATGAGGCTGGGCTTGGCCTCGACGTGATGCGGATCCTGCAGCGCGTTCGTCGCGAGGTAGACGTTGACCTTGTCGCCGCCCAACTCCTCCGCCAGCGCACCCCATTCGGGGACGGTGGCGAAGACGTTGAGCACGGCCAGCGCCGGTCCGGCCAGCGCCAGCAGGGCGGCGGCGAAACAAACATTCACGATCGTTTTCATCGCGGGATTCCTCTAGAAATTGTGTGCGCCGTGCGCGCCGAGCGTCAGGATGTACTGCACGAAGATCTCGTTGTCGGTGAAATCCGGCCGCAATTTGGCCTGCTGGTACTGGATGCGGACGCGGCTGAATTCCGACGGCGTCCAGTCGAGCATCACCGCGGTGCGCTGCGGGTTGAACGAAGTGCCCGTCAGGTACGCGCCGTTCGCTCCGTAGTCGACGCTGCCAGGATTGAGCCAGTCGTAGCGCACGCCGACGCGCCAGGTCGGCATGAACTGGTACACACCCTGCACGTAGAAGCCGTTCTGGTCGGAGCGATAGCTGCCGGATTGCGTCATGCCGAGCGCGCCGTCGGCGTCGTAGGTGAGTTCGCCGTTTTCGCGGCGCCAGAAGTACTCGCCCTGCAACTTGAAGTTGCGCTCCTGTGCATTGCCGTTCGGCGACCATTTCCAGACGAAATCGGCAATCGCCACCTTGCTCTTGCCGGTGAACGCGAGCTGCGTGTCGTTGCCTGCGGAATCGAGTTGCGCGTACTCGCGGTCCTTCGCGGCGGTCTGCAGGTACGAAAGGCCCGCGCGCCAGCTGTTGCTTGCGCCGACGTCGCCGCCGGCATGGGCGTAGACGATGCCGTTGCCGGTGCCGTTCTTGTTGCGCGAAGTGCCGGGGAAGCTCTCGCCGCTGCCGACCTCGGCGCCGAGCTCGAGGAACATGTCGGTCGGGGCCACCCACTTCACCTGCAGCCCGTTGTTCTGGTATTGGCCGCCCAGGAACGCCTGGTAGACGAGCGGCGCATCGTAGAAGTCCCACGCGTGCTGGTGCTGGTCGTTGAGGTACCCGATGGAGGACAGGAAGCGGCCGAACTTCGGCGCGATGCCGTAGGGCGCGGCGGTGTAGAGGCCGTAGGCTTCCTCGACCTCGACGGTGTTGTCCGGCGACAGGGAAAAGATCAGATTGCCGTAGAACTTGTCGTCGACGCTGGCGGACAGTGCCAACTCCGACTCGGCGATGCTGAAGCTCCGCTTGGCCGGGGCGAGGTCGCCGCTGGGCGCGAAGCCGGCGAGCGCGTATTGTTCGGGTCTTGCGACAGGTTGGCGTAGGTACCCTGCAGCACGGCGGAAATGGCCGGGTTGAACGCGCTGATGCCGCCAGCCGGGGCGGCCGGAGCAACTGCCGCAACGACCGGTTCGGGTGCGGGCGCGGTTGTCGCCGCGGCCGCTACGGGTGCCACCACGGCGGGTGCCGCGGCGGCCTTCGCTTCCGCGGCCTTCAGCCGCTGCTCCAGCGCGTCGATGCGCGCTTCGTAACTCTCTTTCAACTGCCGGATCTGGGCGCGGATTTCCGCGAGATCGGCGTCGGTCGCGGCATGAACATCGGCCGCCATGAGAAGCGCGAGCGCCAATGCGCTGCGCACCAGTAACGGACTGGACATGGTTGACCTCCTCGGGTCGCCTGCAATGAAACCGGATCGCCGCGATGCAATGCGGCAAGACGCGGGACGACGTCAGAGGAGGGGGGCGGGGCGCGGCTGGCGAAGTAGACGGGCGCGGCGGTGGCGCGGGAGCGGAACGCCGTCAACGCGCCCCGGATGGTCCCCGGCGCGAGTTGCACCTCTGGCGCATCGCGATGGACCGTGTCGGACCCCGCCGCCAGCAGCGCGCACTCGGCGCAGGCGGGCACGGCGTGCGGAAGCGCGGCTTCCACCCTGTCCGGACGCGAAGCGCGCGGGTCGAGATGCGCGAACGGATGCACCAATGCCTGGCCCTGCATGAACAGCAGCAGGAACGACAGGACGGCGTACAGGACCGGACGGCGCATGGGAGAAGAGTGTACTCGACTGTAGAACAACGCCAACTCAGCCGTTGCGCCTAGCCTGCGCCGCGCAGTCCGCGCAATCGCTCCGCGGCCGCCAGCAGTGTTTCGTCGCGCTTGGCGAAGCAGAACCGGATCACCCGGTGGTCGGTGCCGTCCTGGTAGAACGCCGACAGCGGTATGGTCGCGACGCCGTATTCGCGCACCAGCCGCTGCGCGAACTCGGCCGCGGGTTCCTTGCTGATGCGCGCGTACGTGGCGAGCTGGAAGTAGCTGCCGCGGCACGGCAGCAGGTCGAGCGGCGTGTCGGCGAGCGCCGCGCGCAACAGGTCGCGCTTGGCGGTGAAGAACGCCGGCAGTCCCTCGTAGCGCGCGGGATCGCGCAGGAATTCCGCCAGGCCGTGCTGCACGGCGCTGTTGACCGTGAACACCGTGAACTGATGCACGCGCCGGATTTCCGCGGTGATCTCCGGCGGCGCCAGCGCGTAGCCGACCTTCCAGCCCGTGGCGTGGAACGTCTTGCCGAACGAGCCGATCACGACGCTGCGCGCGGCGAGTTCGTCGTGGCGCGCCAGGCTTTCGTGCCGCGCGCCGTCGTAAACCATGTGCTCGTACACCTCGTCGCTGACGATGACGATGTCCGTGCCGCGCGTGACTTCGGCGAACTGGCGCAGGTCGTCCGCGGACAGGATGCCGGTGCCGGGATTGTTCGGCGTGTTGACCAGGATCATCCGTGTGCGCGGCGATATCGCGCGGCGCACCGCGTCCCAGTCGATGTCGTAGCCCGGGACCGTCAGCGGCAGCGGTACGGGCGTCGCGCCCGCGAGGCGGATCGCCGGAATGTAGCTGTCGTACGCGGGCTCGAAGACGATGACCTCGTCGCCGGCGTGCGCGAGCGCCTGGATCGTCGTGAATATCCCCTGGGTCGCGCCGGTGGTCACCGTGACCTCGTTGCCGGGATCGTAGGATCGGCCATAGAGGCGCTGCACCTTGGCGGCGATGGCCTCGCGCAATGACATGACGCCAGGCGAAAGCGGATACTGGTTGTGGCCGGCGCGCATTGCCGCGGCGACCAGGTCGATCAGTTGCGGATCGATCGCGTAATCCGGAAAGCCCTGGCCGAGGTTCACCGCGCCATGCGCCTGCGCCAGCGCCGACATCACGCTGAAGATCGATGTGCCGGTGGCGGGAAGCTTGGAGCGGATCGGAAACGGCGCGTGCAGTGCGGCCATCGTGGCAAGCGGAGATGGTAAACAGGCATTGTAGTGCGAACGCCGATCCCGGCCGGCCGGCAACGACGCTATTCAGCGAAGAGCGCCCTCTGCGCCGAGCAGGGTCGCCAATTGGGCGAGCGTGGCGGCATCCGCGTCGGAAACGGCCCAGTAAGCCATGCCATCTTTCAGCCAGCGTTCGATGGCAAACCCGCGGCGATTGAGCGCGCGCGGGCCGGCCGCCCGGGAGTCATTGCCGGCCGGCAACACGAAAACATTGATCGTGTGCAGATTGTGCCGATACACGAGGACCGCGACGGGCCGGCCGTCGAAATAGTCGAGGCGCCCGCCGATCAGCGGAAAGCCTTCCGCCGTCAGATCGCGGACGGGAGCCGCGTAATCGAGCTTGCCATTGAACCAGGGCTTGACGGTGTGCTGGTCCGAGGACGCGACATCGACGGCATGGTTGCCTTGCAGCGAGCGAATGTGATTGACCACGACGGCGTCGGCAAGCAGATCGTCGCGCGAAGGCAGCATGGTCATCCAGCCGACGCCCACCGCAATCGCCAGCAGCGCGGTTGCGGCGGCACCCAGCCCGGTGCCTTGCCAGAAACGCGAACTCGACCTGATGGAAGGCGAGAGGCGGCGACGCCGCGTCGGCGATGCGGTCGGCAAGCGCGGCCGGTGCGGAAAATCGCGTCGCATGCGCAGATACCGTCGCGCGGGCCGATTGCAGCGCAGACAACTCCGCACGGCATCCGGCGCAGCCCTGCAGGTGTTCGTCAAGCGCGGCCGCATCGCCGCGCATCCAGTTCGCGGTCGACGTAGGGCGACAGCAGCGCCCCTGCTTCCTTACATTCCATGGCTGCCTCCGCTCGCGCCATTTCGCAGCTGCGTCAGGTGCTTCACCAGCAGTCTTCGCCCGCGCGCCAGGCGCGACATGACGGTTCCGATGGGCAGCCCGGCGACCACTGCAATTTCCTTGTACGAAAGGTCCTCGACGTCGCGCAGGACGACGACTTCGCGATAGCCCACGGGAAGCATCGCAAGCGCCTCGTCGACGAGGCGGACGTCGTCCAGCCGGGAGAGGATCGTCTCCGGATTCGCGGCGTCGGCAGCCGAGCCCGACGCCGTCACCGCGCGCTTCCCCGCCATGCAGGTCCTCGTCGTACGGAACGTCGACCTCGGCCCGGCGGTTCTGCGAAAGCCACGTGTAGCAGCTGTTGCGGACGATCGCGAGCAACCAGGGCCGCGCGTTGTCGCCGCGAAAGCCGTCGAACGAGCGGAACGCGCGCATGTACGCTTCCTGCACGACGTCCTGCGCGTCGTGATCGTTGCGGGTCAGCCAGCGCGCCAGGTTGTACGCCGAATCCAGATGCGGCAGCACCAATTCGCCGAAGCGCGACGTGTTCCGCCGGGGACTCATCTTGATGCTCAAGAGCGCTCTCCGACCTCATTACTGACATACCGGCCGGGACCGCCAATTATTCCCGATGCGCGAAATGTTGGCGGCGCAGGAATATTTCGCCTCGGCAGGCAGTCATGCACGGTATAGGCCCTTGGCGGCCGGCACAAGGAGAAGATGATGAACCAGCGTGTCGATCGGCGGCAGTTCCTCAGGATGGCGGGTGTAGGCGGCGTCGTCTTCGCCTCGGGTCTTGCGCGCGGCGCCGGCGCGGCGGGCGCGCGACGATTTCTACTTCGTCCAGCTGTCCGATGTTCACTGGGGCTTTGAAGGTCCGCCCAATCCGGATGCGAAGGTGACGCTGCCCAAGACGGTCGCCACGGTCAACGCGCTCCCCGAAGCGCCGGATTTCATCATGTTCACCGGCGATCTCACGCACACGACGGACGACCCGAGGGAGCGGCGCGAGCGCATGGCGCAGTTCAAGGCCATCGTCGCCGGCCTCAAGGTGAAGGACGTCCACTTCATGCCCGGCGAGCACGACGCGTCGCTGGATCGCGGCAAGGCCTTCCAGGAGCATTTCGGCCCGACGCACTACACGTTCGACCACAAGGGCGTGCACTTCGTCGTGCTCGACAACGTCTCCGACCCGACGGGATCCATTGGCGACGAGCAGCTGGCGTGGCTCGCGGCCGACCTTGCGCGGCAGGCGCCGGACGCCAACATCGTCGTCTTCACGCATCGCCCGCTGTTCGATCTGGCGCCCGAGTGGGACTGGGCGACGCCCGACGGCGCCAAGGCCATCGATCTGCTGATGCCTCACGCGAACGTCACGGTGTTCTACGGGCACATCCACCAGGAGCATCACCACATGACGGGGCACATCGCGCATCACGCGGCCAAGGGGCTCATGTTTCCGCTGCCGGTGGCGAAATCGCAGCCCAAGCGGACGCCGCTGCCATGGGATCCCGCGCAGCCCTACCGTGGGCTCGGCTTCCGCAGCGTCGAGGCGGAGGCGCGCGCGCAGTTCGAGATCACCGAATATCCGGTCGTGAAGGCGACCTGACATGAGTTCGCGCCGCGCTTTCCTCCGTGCTGCTGCAGGCTGCCTCGCGCTGGGATTGACCGCGGCGGCGTCTATGCGGCCGCGCAGCCGGCCGAAAAGGTAATCAAGATCTCGGCCAAGCGGTTCATCTACACACCGAACGAGATCAGGCTCAAGAAAGGGGTGCCCGTCATCATCGAGTTGACGAGCGAAGACATCGTCATGGGCTTCAAGGTGCCGGACGCCAACGTGCGCGCCGATGTCATCCCGGGCAAGAAGGTCCGGGTGCGGCTCGTTCCCGCCAATGCCGGCCGGCTCGACTTCCTGTGCGACATCTTTTGCGGAAGCGGCCACGAGGAGATGAACGGGGCGTTCATCGTCGAAGACTGACGCAAAGCAAGTACGGCCTCGCTACATCGTCTGGCCCGCGTAGGTCGGCGCGAGCACTTCGGGCGCCGCGGCGTCCAGCGAAGGCTCGAGCACCGTGATCCGCCACAGCGTGCGGGCGTCGTTGGGGTCGATCAGCGTGGCGGAGTGCAGCAGCGACGCGTTGTCCCAGACGACGATGTCGCCGACGCCATACTTGAAGCGCAGCACGTACTTGGGCTGGGTCGAGTGCGCCGCCAGTTCATCCAGCAGGTCGCGCGCCTCGTCGTCCGGCATGCCGACGATGCCGAACGAGCTGCCGGATACGGCGTAGAGCGACTTGCGGCCGGTGACCGGATGCGGGCGCGCGATCCGGTGCGTGATCACCGGCATCTTCGCCTTCTGCTCCGGCGTCAGCACCGACGCCACCGTGCGGCTCGCCTCGTCCTGGTCGTTGCGGTTGCCGTAGTGGTGAATGCCGAAGAGCGGCTCGATGCGCTTCTTCATCGCATCGGAGAGGTCGTCGTAGGCCGCCTGCTGGTTGGCGAACAGCGTGTCGCCGCCAACCTTGGGCACCACCCGCGAATACAGCGTGGTCGCGCGCGCCGGCACCTGCAGGTACGAATAATCGGTATGGAAATACGACCCGGCGTCCTGCAGGCCGGTCGGCTTGCCATCCTTCTTCACGTTCGACAGGATCAGGATGTTGGAGTCTTCCGGGTGGTGGAACTGGTCGATCACGTGCGGCTGCGGCGGTCCCAGTCGCCGCGCGAAAGCCACGAACTGCGCGGCGGTGATGTCCTGCGCGCGAAGCGCCAGCACTTGATGCGCGTAGAACGCATGCTCGAGTTCCGCAAAGGCGCCGTCCGACAGCGGCTGCGACAGATCGACGCCGGCGGCTTCGATGCCGAATCCGGCGGACAGCGGGTGTGAATTTCAGCATGGTGGTCTCCTGCCGGAAGCGGGAACCGCTGCGCGCATGACGGCTCTCGGGTACGCCTCAGGTGGGCATACATTGGGGCCGTCCCTGCGGCGGGTTGGACAAGCGCGACCGGGAGAGCAATGATAGGGGCAAGTGTCATCGTCGCGCCAGCACCCGGGCCATGAACCTGCTGCGTCGCCTGCTGAACTCCGCGCTGCTCGTGGCGCCGATCCGCGCCACGGCGCAGGATCCCTACGCCGAGAAGCGCGAGCGCCTGGTGAGGAGAATCGTCGCCGATGTATCCGCGACCGCGGCCGACACGGGCCGCTCGCAGTTGCGCGAATCGGTCATCAACGCGATGGCGCGCGTGCCCCGGCATCGCTTCGTTCCTCCGGAGCTGGTCGACGCGGCCTACCTCGACCGGCCACTCCCCATCGGCATGGGGCAGACGATCTCGCAGCCTTTCATCGTGGCGCTGATGACGGATCTGGCCGACCCCGCGCCCACTGCCCGCGTGCTCGAAGTCGGCACCGGCTCGGGGTACCAGGCGGCGGTGCTGGCCGAATGCGTGGCGCAGGTCTACACGATCGAGATCGTGGCGCCGCTCGGCGAAGCGGCGCGCACGCTGCTCGCCGAACTCGGCTATCGCAATGTCGACGTGCGCATCGGCGATGGGTATCGCGGGTGGCCCGAGGCCGCGCCGTTCGACGCCATCGTGGTCACGGCGGCGCCCGATCACGTCCCGCAGCCGCTGGTGGATCAACTGGCGCCAGGCGGACGGATGGTGATTCCCGTGGGACAACGCTACGGCGTGCAGGACCTGCTGGTGATCTCGAAAGGCGCCGACGGGCAAACGCTCACCCGCAAGTCGCTTGAAGTGCGCTTCGTGCCGCTGACGCGGGAACGCTGAAGACGATATCCAGCCGATTCTGCCGCACTCACATCACTTCAGGAACTCCGGCCGGATGAGCTTGGGCAGCAGCAGCGGAATTTCCGGCCAGACGACCATCGCCGCGAGCACGAGGAACATCGGCACCAGCATGATCACCGTGTCCTTCAGCGCGT
>CAWAKN010000024.1:0-75513 GCA_963782625.1 uncultured beta proteobacterium
GTATACGCCCACGCACCGACCAGCAGCAACATGAAAGGAATGCGATGCCGATGACCGTGGTCGCGGCGTGCGGCGACCAGATGCCGAAGTCACGCCAACCTTCAGTCGTTGCAAGACCGATCGCCGGCGCATCGCTCGTGGCGCAATGCGATCGCGAGCCGCAGCAGAATCGCCACCCCAACGAACACGGCAATCCCCATCGGCGCCTGCAGCACCGGCGAGTGTCGTCGCAGCTTGTTGGCAGCCGGCACCGAGTACAGATAAGGGAGGCTCACGCATCCCGCGTAGAAGCCCATGGGCGTCGCGATGTAGCCCATTCGCCGGAACCCAGCCGGGCGATCGCGCCGAACACGCACGCGCGATTCACGTAGGCGCCTACGCCGAGAAGCGCACCGCCGGCAATCGTCGTCGCACCGATCGCGTAGCCGGCCGGCATGAATCCCAGCAGGCCCAGTGCGTTCGCGATTAGGAGGCCGCCCAGCACCCACAGCGACGCTTCGCCCATGCTGGCCAGGCGGCGCAAGCGCCGTTTGTTCACGAACTCGTCGACCGCGGCCACCGTGCACGTCGCGCCGCGCTGGATGGCGAAGCCCATGATCGCGGCACAGAGTGCGGCGACCAGGAACGCAACGCTCGTCAGTGCGATGTTCATTGTCACGGAAACTTCCTTCAGCGGAATGCGATCGGGACAGAACGCGATGCCGCGGAGCGCACGCACCAACTCACGCCCGCGGCCACCACGGCAGACATGCGCGCAGCAAGCGCTGCCTACATGTTCTTCATCATGGTTTCCGGCTTCTTGTCGTTGACGATGTCGGCGATCGTCAGCACGACCACCACGTTGCCTTCGTTCTTCCACCAGTGCTTGACGCCCAGGAACTCGCGCGAGATTTCGTTGGCCTTGTGCAGGATCGGCACCGTGCACTTGCTGCTGTTCTCGAAGATCTGGCCCTGGTTGACCATGATCAGCGCCGGGCGGTCCTCGTGGCTATGCAGCGGCACGATGCCGCCGGGCTGGATTTCCATGTGGCGGAAGCGCAGCCGGCGCTCGGGCAGCTTGACGTTTTCCTGCGACAGGTCGATCGAGGCCAATTCCATTTCCATCACGCCAACCGGCGCCGAGGGCGCGTGGCGAGTGCGTTGGCACCGGCCTTGTCGGCCGGGCATTCGCCGGCCAGCGCCGGTGTCGCGACCAGCCAGGGCCAACAGGCCACCGAGAAACATGGACTGGGTGGCATCTTGCGCTTGAACGAAGTCATCTTGATTCTCCTTGAGATTGAGTGTGAAAACAATTCGGATGGGTGATTCGGTGTTTCGTTGCAACATTTCGCCCGCAGCCAATGGTCGGTGCTCCGGCGGAATTCTTACGGTTGAGGGCGCGTCGCTACTGTGCGGACACGCTCGACGTGATCGACGCGATCACGCCCGTGGCTTTCCTGAATGCCTCGAGGTCCGCGCCGTCGATCTGATGCCGGCGCGCGATGTACGAGAAGTCCGTATACGCCGCCTACACGTCGCCGTTCTCGTCTTGGAATACGAGCAGGCGCACCGGCCAATCGAGTCCCGCCAGCGGATTGGCGGTGATGAACAGCGTTCCCAGCGGCGGATTGCCGAAAACGAGCAGCGTGGATGGCCGCAGCTTGATGCCGGCGTCCGCGGCGAGACGTGCTCTGGTCGATCTCATCGAAGAACTTGATGCCCTTGCCCGCGACGTCTTTCTTCAGGCGGGCGACGGTTTCGTCCAGTGGATAGGCGCTCTTCACCTTTGATGATGCCGCTGGGTGGCCACGGACGGCGCGGCGTATCCGCCATGGCTGCGTTGGAAAGAGGCCAGCGCGACGATCATTGCGATAACACTGTGTGCGACGGCTGCGAAGCGAGCTTGGTCATGTCATGTCTCCTTGTTGCTGTCGAGTGTTGGAAACTGGAACGGCCTCCCGAGCCAATCGTCGATTCACGATGCGGAGGATACATGAGACCGCACGCGCTCGCGCTGCTCCTCATCCTCTGACGGCATGTGCTGGACCGACCGTCGCACCCCGCCCCGGCACGACCTACGAGATCACCGTCACGCGCAGCTGGTCGGAGGCGACCAATCCGCTCGATTGGCCCGGCGTCACTGCACACTTCACCGGGGAATCGGCGCACGCACAACGACGCCTATGCGATGTTCGGTCCGGGCCGGATCGCCACACCGGCCTCGAAATGTTGTCGCAGAAAGGCATGAGCACGCCGTTCGACCAGGAGCTAGCACGCGAACGCCGGCAACGTCGGCGTGATATTCCAGACCGGCGCAATATGGCCGCCGCGGCACGACGACTCGCAGGTCACCGCGACCGATGCGTTCCCGGTTTTCTTCGCGATGATGGTGGCGCCGAGCCCCGACTGGTTCACCGGCGTCCCGGCGCTGCGCTAAAGCGCAACGGCCAATGGATCAAGCGGAAACGGTCACGCTGTACGCCTGGGACTCCGGCACCAACGCCGCCAAGACCTACAAGGCGGAAAAGATGGCGGTCAATCCATTCGTGCCGATCACACTCAACAGCGCGCCGATGTTCGTGAAGGACGGTCAGCGGATTCCCGTCGGCACGGCCATCATCCGCAGGATCGGCAGTTGATCGCGCGGCGGCGGCCGGCCGGCGCAGCAGCCTTCCGGAACGCGCCGGCTGCAGGGGCTGCAGGTCCCGCAGCAGCGTAGGGATCAACTCCGAAACGGTCGGATGAATGTGCACGGTGCGGCTGATCGCCGTGTAAGGCAGCCCGGCCGCCATCACGTCGATGATGCAATGGATGGCTTCGTCGGCCTCGATCCCGAGCAGCGCGGCGCCGACAATCTTCTTCGTCTGCGCGTCGACCAGCACCCGCATGAAGCCCTGCGTCTCGCCGCGCTCGCGCGCGCGGCCCACGCGCGCCATCGCCCGCGTGGCCTTGAGCATCGGCCGCCCCGTCGCCCGTGCCTCGGATTCCGTCATGCCCGCGCGCGCAAGCGGCGGATCGGTGAACAGCGCATAGACCGGAAAGCGGTCGGAGACTCGCCGCGGGTCCCGGTCGAGCAGGTTCGCGGCGACGATTTCGTAGTCGTTGTAGGCCGTGTGCGTGAACGCGCCGCGGCCGTTGACATCTCCCAGCGCCCAGATGCCGGAGACGTGGTGGCCAACCGGTCGTCGACTTGGATGAAGCCCCGGGCATCGGTGACCACGCCGGCGCGATCAAGTCCCAGGTCGTCGGTGTTGGGGACGCGCCCGACCGCGAGCAGCAGATGCGAGCCGGCGATCTCGCGCGGCTCCTGTTCGCAGCTCACGTGCATCGCACGCCGTCGCCGCGCTTCTCGACGCGCAGGCACTTCGCATTCAGCCGGACATTGATGCCTTCGCGCGCAAGGATCGCCTCGAACCGAGCGACACTTCCGGGTCCTCGCGGGAAACGAGTCGCGGCGCCATTTCCACCACGGTGACGCGGCTGCCGAAGCGCCGGTACATCTGCGCGAATTCGAGTCCGATGTAGCTGCCGCCCAGCACGAGCAGGTGTTCTGGAAGGAGTCGAGGTCCATCATGCCGGAACTGGTCAGGTAGTCGATGCCGTCCAGGCCTTCGATCGCCGGTCGCGTGGGGCGGCCGCCGGTGTTGATGAAAATCTCCGGGGCCTCCAGCAGGCGGTCCCCGACGCGAACGACGCGCGGCGATTCGAAACGGGCGTGACCCTCGATCACCGTCACGCCCGGCGTGCCGCGCAGCCATTTCTCGATGTTGCCGGTGGACTCGGCGACGACGGTGTCCTTGCGTGCCTTGACGCGCGCCATGTCGACATGGACCGGGCCGTCGATTCCGATGCCGAATTCGGCCGCCGTACGCACGACATGCGCCGCGCGGGCGCTGGCTACCAATGTCTTCGTCGGAATGCAGCCGACGTTGACGCACGTCCCGCCGAAGCGCTTGCGTTCGACGATCGCCGTCCTGCGCCCGCTACCTGCGAGCCTGACCGCCAACGGCGGTCCCGCCTGTCCCGTGCCGATGACTATCGAGTCGAATGCTTCGTTCATTGCACAGTCCTCCGCGGCGGGCAACGCGCAATAGTGTGCATGCCCCTAGCGCGTGCGGCCAGCGAATCCGTCGACGCCTTCGGCGATATGCACCCTGGTGTCGAACGGCTCGTGGATGACGACGCCGTCGGTCGGGTCCACGGGGTTGGTCCACGGCGAGCGATCCAGCATGCGCCTGGTGTCCGCATAGCCGGCCCGCCAGCGCGCCTCGACCCCGGCCGGCGTGAAGTCGATGTCCTTCGTATGATCCTCGCCTTCCAGGTTCGGCGCGTTGAGCCTCGCGACGTGCATCGTCGTGCCGCATCCCCAGCCGGCCAGCTCCTTCACTTCGTCCGACATCCGTGTTCTCTCCGGGATGCGCTTGGCGAGTTCGCGGATGATGTGGCGCAAGTGGTGAATCTGCTTTTGCCGCGCGATATGGCTCTTGGCGCGGCTGGCGAACTGGATGTCCTTGGTGCGGCCCATCACTTCCCAAACCGATTGCGGCTCCGAGCCTTCCGGATTCCAGACGTTGACAGCGAAGATCACCGAGTCACGGCGCGGATTGTCGTCGAGCACGGCCTCGATCGGCGTGTTGGAATAGATCCCGCCGTCCCAATAGGGGTCGCCGTCGATGCGCACCGCTGGAAACGCCGGCGGCAGCGCGCCGGACGCCAGGATGTGATCGATGCGGATTTCTTCCATGCGGCTATCGAAGTAACGCATCTCGCCATTGCGGGCGTTGACGGCGCCTACGGTGAGCCGGGTGTGGCCCGAGCTGTTGCAGTCGAATTCGACCAGTTCGGACAAGGTCTCACGCAGCGGGGCCGTCGAATAGTAGGCCGCCTTCTCCACGCCAAGCGGAATGTGCGACGACAGCCACGCGGCGGGGTTGGGCACGAAGAAACACGGAATGCCGTTGCTGACCGTGGCGAAGTTTGCGGCGATGTTGGGTAGGCCGGTGAAGATGCTCATCAGGTCCGGACGCGTGCCCTGCTCGACGCGCGACCAGAACTCGCGCAGCCGCGGCAGGCGATTCTCCGGCGTATTGCCTGCGATCAGCGCGGCGTTGATCGCGCCAATCGACGTGCCGATCACCCAGTCGGGTTCGATGCCCGCCTCGTGCAGCGCTTCGTAGACGCCTACTTGATAGGCGCCTAGGGCACCGCCGCCTTGCAGTACCAGCACCACTTGTCCCGGCATTGCTGGCGCGCTGCCCTTCCGGGCTGCTGGCTTGCCATTCGGCCTGCGGCGTTGGGTCATCGTTGCCATTTGAAAGTCCCTCTTTGCCATTGCTGGCGGTTATTGCGCGGTCCAGCCGCCGTCGATGGGTATGACGGCGCCGGTAATGGACGCGGCTTCGTCGCTGGCCAAAAACGCCGCGAGCGCCGCAACTTCGGACACTTGCACGAACTGCTTGGTCGGCTGCGCGTGCAACAGCACGTCGTTGATCACCTGCGCCTCGGTCAGCCCGCGCGCCTTCGCGGTATCGGGAATCTGCTTCTCGACCAGCGGTGTCCACACGTAGCCCGGGCAGATCGCATTCATCGTAATGCCCTGCTCCGCGACCTCGAGCGCGACGGTCTTGGTCAGTCCAGCGATGCCGTGTTTCGCGGCGACGTACGCCGACTTGTAGGGACTTGCCACAAGCGCGTGCGCGGATGCAATGTTGACGATGCGGCCCCACTTCTTCGCTTTCATGCCGGGAAGGGCCAGCCGGATCGTGTGGAACGACGCGCTCAGATTGAGCGCCAGAATTTGATTCCACTTCGCGACGGGGAACTCATCGATCGGCGCGACGTACTGGATGCCCGCGTTGTTGACGAGGATGTCGACGTGGCCGAATTCACCCACGGCCCTGGACATCATCTCCTCGATGGCCTCCTGCCGCGACAGGTCCGCGCCATCGTAGCGCACAGCGACCCCGTGGTCGGCCGCCAGTTTCGCGCGCAACGCTTCGATCTGCGCGGCGTCACCGAACCCGTTCAGGATGACGTTGGCGCCCTTGGCCGCCAGCGCCGTGGCAATGCCGAGGCCGATGCCGCTGGTCGATCCAGTGACCAGCGCGGTGGATCCATTAAACATGACAGTTCCTTCAGTGTGTGTAAGCGGGCGATCAGGGCAAGAGAGTCGGGGCGGCGAAACGCGCTGAAACCGAACACGGAACGGCAGCTGGACTTCATCCGCCGACCGTTCGGGAGAGCGCGTCGGCCCCGATTGCCGAGTTAGTCACCTTGGCGTCCGTAAACTTACTGCGCAATGAGGATGGCCGCGGCGGTTGGCAATGCCGTAAGCAACCGCGAAGTCGTGCGACCAAGGCGGACCACGCCGGCGATTTCCGCGCCGGCGCCACGCCACGAGGGTGAGGAAGCGCGATGCCGACCGGTGATGAAAGGACAATTGCCATCGTGGGCGGCGGCTTTGCGGGCACGACGCTGGCTCGCGCGCTCGACCACCGCCTGCCCGCGGGCTATCAGCTGTTGCTGTTGAGCGAGGAGTCCTACTCCACCTTCCATCCGATGCTGCCTGAAGCGCTGGGTGCGTCGGTGTTTCCGGAGCAGGTAGTGGCGCCGATCCGGCAAATGCTGACCCGGGGACGTTTCATCATGGGCCGCGTCAACGCGGTCGATACGGCGCGAAGGACACTCACCGCGGCCACGCTGGCCGGGGAGGCAACACTACCCTACGACCACCTGGTGCTGGCCTTCGGCAATCGTGCCCGGCTCGACCTGATCCCGGGCCTCGGCGAGCACGGCCTGCCGCTGAAGACCGTCGGCGATGCGACGCATATCCGGAACATGGTGCTGCGCCGCGTCGCGCAAATCGAACTGGAAAGCGACCCGGTGCTACGCCGCCGGTTGGGCCACTTCGTGGTCATCGGCGGCGGCTTCTCCGGCGTCGAGACGGCGGGCGAACTCGTCGAATGCCTGAACAGCCTGCGCCGCTACTATCCGCGAGTCGCGGCAGATGAACTCAAGGTGACGTTGTTGCAGGATCGGCCGCGACTGCTGGTCGAATTGTCCGAGCGCTTGGGACATGCGGCGCACAAGTCGCTGACAGCGCGCGGCGTCGACGTGCGCACGAATGCGCGGGCGACCTGCGTCACCGGCAAGGCCGTAGCCCTGGCGGGCGGCGAGGTTCTCGTAACGTCAACGGTGATCTGCACGATCGGCACGCAACCCAACCCGCTGGTCGAGCGCATGATGCTGCCCACCGAACGCGGCCGCATCGTGGTGAACCCGGACTTGTCCGTCCAACGCACGCCGCGCGTGTGGGCCATCGGCGATTGCGCGCTCGTGATCAACGATCGCGACGGCATACCTGCTCAGCCGACGGCGCAGTTCGCGGTGCGCGAGGCGCAGTGTCTTGCCAGCAATCTATTGGCGACGCTTGCCGGGCAACCCACGCGCGCTTTCAGCTATCGCTCCCGCGGGGCCATGGCGGCGATCGGCCATCGCAAGGGCGTCGCCGACATTTTGGGCATTCCGCTGTCCGGGCTGCCCGCCTGGCTGCTATGGCGCGCCTATTACCTGGCGCAGATGCCCACGTTCGGCCGCAAGCTGCGCATATTCGTCGAGTGGACCTGGGGCATGTTCTTCCCCAACGACATCACGCACCTGCGCTTCAACCGCAGCCATGAACTCGATGGCGATCCCGCGCGCACGAGCGTGGCGAGCGCCGAGACCGAACCGGCGCGCATGCCTGCCGCGGTTGTCTGAGGCGCCGCCCTACTCGCGGTATTTTTGCATCGCGCGACGCAGGAAGCGTGTCTGCGCCTGGAATCTGAGGCAGGCGACACACCACGCCAGATGCAGCCTGAGAAGCAGGCCTTCGACGGGGCCGAGCGCGCGATCCTCCTGCTGCGACATGAGGCGCGTCGCCTGCTTGCAGGTGATGAAGTGCCCGAAGAATCGTCTGATCTGCTTCATGTTGGAGGACCTGGCGGGTGACCGTCAGGCCGACGCACCCGCACCGCCGCCCTCGAACCAGTTCTTCTCGAGGCATTCGCGCAGCGACATGCGGGCACGGTAGAGGATCACCCACAGGTTATTCGCGGTGATCGCCAATTCCTTACAGATCTCGTCGCTGTCGAGCTCCATCACCTCCCGCATCATGAAGACGCGGGCCGTGTTCGGCGGCAGCTTTTCCAGGCAGAAGTCCATCATGTCGAAGAACTGGCTGCGGTTGAGCGACTGCTCGGGATCGCCCCATTCGGCAGGCGGGTTGTCCCACGACGCGTGCGGCCCGCCGAAGAGGGCATCGATGTCCTCGATATCGCATTCGTCGTCAAGGGTGCTCGCGATCACCGGCTCGCGCTGCTTGCGGCGGATCGCATCGACGATCTTGTGTTTGAGGATTCCGGTGAGCCACGTTTTGAGGCTCGATTTGCCGGAAAAGCCGCTGCCCGATAGCGCGGCAAGCAGCGTTTCCTGCACGACGTCTTCGGCCAGCGCCTCGTCGCGCAATTGCAGCTTGGCGACGCGCATCAGATAGCCGCGATGCGTTTCCAGCTGTGCGGCGATGTCGGCGGCAGGCATCTGGTAGGGGTGCGCTGAAAACGGTGAATGGTACTCCGAATCCGGCCAAGAATAGCGCATCACCTACGGCGGCGAGACGCCGCGAGAGAGATGAAAAAAAGGCAGCGAATCGCTCGCTGCCCCTTCCCTGTTGCAACCGCCCATTGCTACGGCAACAGCGTGATCTCCACGCGCCGCGCTTCCGCGTCGTCGCCCGAGCCTTGCGTCAGCTCGGGCTTGGCCAGCTCGACCTTGTCCTCGGCCACACCAGCCGCCTTGAGCTGATCGCGCACGGCGATCGCGCGCTGCTTGGCGAGTTCCTGGTTCGCGGCCAGGTCGCCGGTGGCGTCGTGATACCCGGAGACCTTCACCTTCTTGCCGCTTGCCTTGGCCTTGTCGGCCAGCGGGGCGAGCTTGGCTGCGGCATCCGCGGGCAGGTCGGCCTTGCCGGTGACGAAATAGAGCTTCACCACGTCGACGACGACCATTGCAGGCGCCGCAGCCGGTGCGGGTGCGGGAGCCGCCGCAACCATCGCCGGCGGCGTGGCCGTCGAAATCGACATCTTCGCCGGCGCCTTCTGGCCCATGATGCCCCACGTGGCGAGCAGCGGCACGATCATCAGCGCGACGATGTTGATGATCTTGATCAGCGGATTGACCGCGGGACCCGCCGTGTCCTTGTACGGGTCGCCCACCGTGTCGCCGGTCACCGCCGCCTTGTGCGCGTCGGAACCCTTGCCGCCGTGGTGGCCATCCTCGATGTACTTCTTGGCGTTGTCCCAAGCGCCGCCGCCGGTCGTCATCGAGATCGCGACGAACAGGCCGGTGACGATCGTGCCCATCAGCAGGCCACCCAGCGCCTGCGGTCCGAGCACCAGGCCGACGACCACGGGAACGAGCACAGGAAGCAGCGACGGCACGATCATTTCGCGGATCGCGGCCTTGGTCAGCATGTCGACCGCCACGCCGTATTCCGGCTTGGCCGTGCCTTCCATGATGCCCTTGATCTCCTTGAACTGACGGCGCACTTCGACCACCACGGCGCCCGCCGCGCGGCCGACGGCTTCCATCGCCATCGCGCCGAACAGGTAAGGAATGAGGCCGCCGATGAAGAGTCCGACGATCACCATCGGATTGGCCAGGTCGAACGACTGGCTGATGCCGGCCGTGTCGAGCGCGTGCGTGTAGTCCGCGAACAGCACCAGCGCCGCAAGGCCCGCCGAGCCGATCGCGTAGCCCTTGGTCACGGCCTTGGTCGTGTTGCCGACCGCGTCGAGCGGATCGGTGACCGCGCGCACGGAATCCGGAAGCTTTGCCATCTCCGCGATGCCGCCGGCGTTGTCCGTGATCGGACCGTACGCGTCGAGCGCGACGATGATGCCCGTCATCGACAGCATGGCCGTCGCGGCGATCGCGATGCCGTACAGGCCCGCCAGCGCGTAGGACGCGAGAATGGCCGCGCACACCGCGAGCACCGGCCATGCCGTGGCGCGCATCGACACGCCGAGGCCGGCGATGATGTTGGTGGCGTGCCCGGTCGTCGACGCCTGCGCGACGTGCTTCACGGGACCGAAGTCCGTGCCGGTGTAATACTCGGTGATGATTACCAGCGCCGCGGTCAGCGCCAGGCCAATCAGCGAGGCGCCGAACAGGCCCAACGTCGACAGCGCCGGATCGGCCGCGGAAATGCCGCCCATCATGCGGTCGGTGATGAACCAGAATCCGATCGCCGAAAGTCCTCCGGCGACGGCCAGCCCTTTGTACAGCGCGTTCATGATCTTGCCGCCCGGCACCGCCTTGACGAAGTAGCAGCCGACGACGGACGCCAGGATCGAGAATCCGCCGAGCACCAACGGATAGGTGACGGCCGTTTCGGCCATCGTCGGCAGCAGCAGCGCGCCCAGCAGCATCGTCGCGATGATCGTGACGGCGTAGGTTTCGAACAGGTCGGCCGCCATGCCGGCGCAGTCGCCGACGTTGTCACCGACGTTGTCGGCGATCACCGCCGGATTGCGCGGGTCGTCCTCGGGAATGCCGGCCTCGACCTTGCCGACGAGATCGGCGCCGACGTCGGCGCCCTTGGTGAAGATGCCGCCGCCCAGCCGCGCGAAGATCGAGATCAGCGATCCGCCGAACGCGAGGCCCACCAGCGGCTGGATCGTGTGATGCAGCCCCTGCCCCATCAGGTTGGGCGCCCAGTGCGCGGAGCCCGTGAGGAACCAGTAGAAGCCCGCCACGCCCAGCAGCGCCAGGCCGACGACCAGCATGCCGGTGATGGCGCCGCCGCGGAACGCGACCGCGAGCGCCGGCGCGAGGCCGCTGCGCGCGGCTTCCGCCGTGCGCACGTTGGCGCGCACCGACACGTTCATGCCGATGTAGCCGGTGAGGCCGGACAGGATCGCGCCGAGCGCGAAGCCGCCCGCCGTGCGCGCACCCAGCGCCCACCAGATGATGACGAACAGGACGACGCCGACGATGCCGATCGTCGTGTACTGGCGGTTGAGGTAAGCCTTGGCGCCGGCCTGGATGGCGGCGGAAATTTCCTGCATGCGTGGATTGCCCGCGGGCTTGGCGAGGATCCAGTTGATCCAGACGCCGCCGAAGACGATCGCCACCACCGCGCAAACGAGCGCGAAGATGAGGCCTGTGGTCATGGCTTGGTACTCCCTAAAGAAATGTGAACTGCAGTGGAACGCCGCGGCCCTCGTTGGAGCCTGCATTTATTCAGTTACGCATTCCGCGACTCGCGCCCCGACGTGCAGGAAGCCGCGAACCGATCCCCTCGCAAAAATCGGCCGGCCCATGATTCGAAATCGTTCGAAATGAGCCGGCCGTCGAAAACACGCTATTTTGCCATTTTGCGGTCGAGGAAGTCGAGTCGATCCTGTCCCCAGAACAGTTCGCCGGCGACGACATAGGTCGGCGCGCCGAACACGCCCAGCGGCGATCGCCTCCTGGGTGAGCGTGGCATATTTCTCCGCGATTTCCGGGGCTTGCGCGCGCTTGTCCAAGTCGGCCGGCAGTCCGCACTCGGCGGCGATTGCCCGCATCGTGGCGGCGTCGGCGATATCGCGGTCCTGCTCCCAGATCGCGCGGCCCACGGCGCCGGCCAGGTCGAGGCCGCGCGTTCCGCCCAATTCGCCGGCGGCGAGAATCCAGTACGCGGCAAGGTCGCCGTTCACCGGAAAGAATTTTGGCTGGATGCGCATCGGCTTGTTGAGATACTGCGACCAGCGCGACAAGCTCCACCAGCCGATAAGCCTGGCGCTGCGGCGCGCGTTTCGACAGCGGCAAGCCGCCGGACACCGGAAACACCTCGCCCAGGTTGATCGGCTTCACCGCCACCGTTGCCCCATGCTTTTTCGCAATCGCGGCGAAGCGGTCGTGCCCGAGATAGGCGTACGGAGAAATCGGTGGCGAAGTAGTAGTCGATGATCTCGGTCATGGCATCTCCTGCGCGTGGGTCAGACTGCGAAGTCCGTCTTGAGCTTCTTCGGCACCGCGACGTTCTTCAAGCGTGTGTACTGCGGCAGGCCATCCTTGAACGGCGGCGGGTCCTCGCCGCGCATCAGCGGACCCAGATAAGCGCGCGCCTTGGGCGTGATGCCGAGGCCGTCCGCGGTGATGTACTGGCGCGGCAGCTTCTTCTCGACATTGGCCACGTCGGTCAGCGGAGCGACCGCGATCTTCCAGCGGTACGGCTTGTCCGATGTGCGCTGGATCGCCGGCATCACCGCGTTGCGCCCGGCCAGCGCCAATTCCACGGCGGCCTTGCCCACTGCATACGATTGCAGCACATCCATTTTCGCGGCGACGTGCCGCGCGGAACGCTGCAGGTAGTCGGCGACGGCCCAGTGATATTTGTAGTGGAGGCGGTCGCGGACGATGCCCGCGATCAGCGGACCCACGCCTCCCAATTGCGCGTGACCGAATGCATCCTTCGTCCCGGCTTCCGCCATCAGTTTGCCATCGGCATTGCGCAGGCCTTCCGACACGCCGATGCAGCAATAGCCGAAGCGCTTCACTTTCGCCTCGACGGCCGCCATCACCGCCGCTTCGTCGAACGGAACCTCCGGGAACAGGAGAACGAGCGGGATCGGCGTGTCCTTGCTGTCCGCCATGCCCACCGCCGCAGTGATCCAGCCGGCATTGCGTCCCATCACCTCCAGCACGAACACCTTGGTCGACGTCTTCGCCATCGACGCCACGTCGAACGCGGCCTCGCGCATCGATGTCGCGACATATTTCGCCACGGAACCGAATCCCGGGCAGTTGTCGGTGACCGGCAGGTCGTTGTCGACGGTCTTCGGCACGTGCACGGCGGTCAGCGGATAGCCCAGTTTCGCCGCGATCTGCGACACCTTGAGGCACGTGTCGGCCGAATCGTTGCCGCCGTTGTAGAAGAAGTAGCCGATGTCGTGCGCGCGGAAGACGTCGATCAGGCGCTCGTACTGCGCGCGGTTCTCGTCGATGCCCTTCAGCTTGTAGCGGCACGACCCGAACGCGCCGCCGGGCGTGTAGCGCAGCGCCGCGATGGCCTTCGCGGACTCGCGGCTGGTATCGATCAGGTCCTCGGTCAGCGCGCCGATGATTCCGTTGCGCCCGGCATAGACGCGGCCGATGCGGTCGCGGTGCTTGCGCGCGGTTTCGATCACTCCCGCCGCGCTGACGTTGATGACGGCGGTCACGCCGCCGGATTGCGCGTAGAACGCGTTGCGCCTGGTCATGGACGGTTCAGGTCTTGAGCGCCGCAAGCGCGGCGTCGCGGATGGCCTCGACACTGCCCATCCCGTCCACCCTGCGGTACTTGGGCGCGCGCGCGTCGCCCGCCGCTGCCCATTTCGCATAATAGGCGACGAGCGGCTCCGTCTGCGCGTGGTACACGGCGAGGCGATTCAGCACCGTCGCCTCCTTGTCGTCGTCGCGCTGGATCAGGTCCTCGCCGGTGACGTCGTCCTTGCCGGCCACCTTCGGCGGATTGAACTTGATGTGATACGTGCGTCCGGACGCCACGTGCACGCGACGCCCGCTCATGCGCTCGACGATGGCGCTGTCGGGCACGTCGATCTCGAGCACGAAGTCGATGGCCACATTGGCGTCGCGCATCGCGTCGGCCTGCGGAATCGTGCGCGGAAAGCCGTCGAAGAGATAGCCGTTCGCGCAGTCCGCCGCGGTCAGGCGGTCCTTCACCAGTCCGATGATGATGTCGTCGGAGACGAGGCTGCCGCTGTCCATCACCTTTTTCGCGGCGAGTCCGAGCGGCGTCCCGGCCTTGACGGCGCCGCGCAGCATGTCGCCGGTGGAAATCTGCGGAATGCCGTAGGCTTCCTTGATGAACGTGGCCTGGGTGCCCTTGCCGGCACCCGGCGGGCCCAACAGAATGAGTCGCATGGTCTTGGCTCGAAAAGGTGGGCGGGTCGCGCACGCGGCGAGGCCCAGTGTTGCGGGACTCCGCGGTGTTCTGTCCTGCGTCGTTGCCGGTTCGCGTCCGATTCTCGCCGTTATCCGCGGGACGGTCAACGCGGCGGAAGCTTGATCCTGCGCAAAGATCGCGCGCACGCGCGCCAGGTCCTCGGGCGTATCGATGCCCGGCGCCGGCGTGCCGTGCGTGACCTGCACGGCGATCCGGTAGCCATGCCATAGCGCGCGCAATTGCTCGAGCGCCTCGAAGGCTTCGATCGGCGCCGGCGCGAGCCCCGGAAATGCCCGCAGGAACGAGACGCGATACGCATAGAGTCCGTAATGCCGGTACAGCGGCAGTCCCGCCGGAAGCGCATCGCGTGGATTCGCGAAACGCGTCGCGCGCCCACGGAATGGTCGCGCGGCTGAAATACAGCGCATAGCCGGCGGCGTCGAGCACCACCTTGACGACATTGGGATTGAACGCTTCGGCGACATCGTCGATCGGATGACAGGCGGTGGCGATCGCCGCATCCGGCCGTGCGGCCAGCAATGCCGCCATGCCCCGGATCAGCGCCGGGTCGAGCAGCGGCTCGTCGCCCTGCACATTGACGACGATGGCGTCGTCCGCCAACCCGAGCTGCTGCGCCGCCTCGGCCAGGCGATCGGTGCCCGTCGCGTGGTCGGCGCGCGTCATGCACGCATCGATGCCGTGCGCGACCACCGCATCGCGAACGCGCACGTCGTCGGTCGCCACGACCACGCGCCCGGCGCCGCTCGCGCGCGCGCGTTCCGCGACGCGCACGACCATCGGCTTGCCGGCGATATCGGCCAGCGGCTTGCCCGGCAGGCGCGTCGATGCGTAGCGCGCGGGGATGAGGACGGTGAAAGGGATGGTGAGCGCCACGCGCGCCGCCGCTAGGCTGTTCGCGCAGTGCTATTCATATTCGGCGGGAGTGAGCTTGCGCGCCTCTTCCTCGATCATCACCGGAATGCCGTCGCGCACCGGATAGGCGAGCCGCGCCGACTTCGAGATGAGTTCCTGCTTGTCGCGATCGAACGTGAGCGGACCCTTGGTCACCGGGCAGACGAGCAACTCAAGCAGCTTTGAATCCATGGACCTTCTCCATTGCGAAGAGCGACGAGCGCCGGATCGATGATTGCGCGCAGCGGCAGGTACCAGCAGCGCTCGTCGGCGAATGCCGAGCATTTTACCGCGTCCTTCTGCGTCATCAGTATGGCGCGGGCGCCGGGAAACGCGATGTCGGCGGCGGTGAAGGGGTGATGGTCGGGAAACGCATGGCAGGTAGCCGCAATCCCCAGTGCGGCGATCATGTCGAAGAACCGCTGCGGATTGCCGATGCCGGAGACGGCGTGGATTTCCATTCCCTTCCACTGCGCGGGATTCGCGGCGAGGCCCGCCTGCTTCAGGTTGCGCCACGGCAGCGGCTCGTGCGTCATGACGGTTTCCCGCCCATTCGATCCGGCTCGCGGTCGTCTCGGCGCGCGCCACCAGGCGCACCACCGCGTCGACGCTGCGCAGGCGCGAGACCGGCTCGCGCAGCGGCCCGGCCGGCAGCATGAGGCCGTTGCCGAATTCGCGCGTAGCGTCGACCACCGCGATTTCCATGGCGCGCGCCAGCGCGTAATGCTGCAGGCCATCGTCGGCGACGATCACGTCGCATGCCGGATGATTCCGGATCAATCCGCGCGCTGCGTCCACGCGGTCGTGCCCGATCCACACAGGAAGCCCCGCCTCGGCGTACAGCGGCGGCTCGTCGCCCACCACGCCGGGATCGTCGCCACGAGCCACGGCGCGAGGCGCGACGTTGCTGCCGCCATATCCGCGGCTGACGATCCCGGGCTTGCGTCCGCGCAGCGCCAACTGCTCGGCCAGCGCGCACGTCAGCGGCGTCTTGCCCACGCCGCCGACGTTGATGTTGCCAACGACGATCACCGGCACCGTCAGGCGGTGCGAGCGCAGGATGCCGGCGCGGAAAAGCGCGCGCCGCACGGCGACGAGGAATCGATAGAGCAGCGACAGCGGCCACAGCGCCGCGGCCAGCGGCGTGACTCGCGGCGCATACCAGGTCGCGACGAGTCGCTGGGCGAAAGTCACGGCCGCAACGTCAATTCCCGCGCCAAATCGCGCTACTTCGCCGGCGTCTGCGTCGCGAACGTGATGTGGACGAGACCTACCTGGCGCGCGGCCTCCATCACGTGGATGACCGACTGGTGCGTGGCATTGGCATCGGCGTTGATGATGACCACCGGGTCCTTGGTGTCGCCCGCGGCCTTGCGCAGCATCTCGCCCAGCGCGCCGACGGTGCTGAATGTGAACACGTTCTTGTCGATCACGTAGCGGCCCTGCGCGTCGATGCCGACGTTGACCTCTTTCGGACGCTGCTTCGCCGCGTCGGCGTCGGCTTCCGGCAGCGTGATCTGCAGTTCGGCGACGCGCTGGTAGGTCGTGGTCACCATGAGGAAGATCAGGATGACGAGCAGGACGTCGATCAGCGGTATGAAGTTGATCTCCGGGTCGTCCCGGTCCCGCAGTCCGCGCAGGTTCATGGCGACGCTCCCGTCACTTGCGTTCGCCGTGCGCGAAATCGACCAGCTTGATGGCTTGCTGCTCCATCTCGACCACCAGCCCATCCACCTTGGAGCGGAAATAGCGATAGAAGATCATCGAAGGAATGGCGACGATGAGGCCCATCGCGGTGTTGTAGAGCGCGATCGAGATGCCCTGGGCGAGCTGGATCGGGTTGGACGCCGCGGCGCCCTGCGATCCGAAGATCTCGATCATGCCCACGACGGTGCCGAAGAGTCCCATCAGCGGCGCCATCGCGGCGATCGTGCCGAGCGTGGTCAGGAACCGTTCGAGGTCGTGCGTGACCACCCTGCCGACTTCCTCGATGGCCTCCTTCATCACCGGGCGCGGCGCCTTCACGTTCGCCAGGCCGGCGGCGAGGATGCGCCCGAGCGGACCCTGCGCCGCCGTCCGCGTCAGCAGCTCGGGCGTCGCCCCGGTTTGCCGGAAGTCGACCAGGACCTTGTCCACCATGCCTTCCGGCGCCACGATGGACTGCCGCAGCGACCACAGCCGTTCGAATATCAATGCAAGCGCCACGACGGACGCGGCGATCAACGGCCATATCGGCCAACCCGCTGCTTGTATCAGGGACCACACGAGATAAGACTCCTTCGCTCAGGACGCGTGAAATGTAGCTTGCCGGTCCTGATTCGGCAAGGCGAGCGAGTCAGGCGGCGTCATTTGCGCGCCCGCCGGCTTCTGCGAGCGTTGCCGCAACGGCTGCGCCGGCCAGCACGATCAACCAGGTAAGGAAGATCCAGAACATCAGCGCCGGAACCGCTGCCAGCGCGCCATAGAGCATCTCGTAACTCTGGAAGCTCGTCAGGTACCACGTGAAGACGCGCTTGGTGACTTCGAACGCGATGCCCGCGAGCACGCCACCGGCAATGGCGTAGCGCCAGACGACATGGCGCGCGGGCGCAATGCGGTAGAGCAGCGTCAGTCCGACGATGACCAGCGCCGTCGGCAATACTTCGCGGACCACATCGGTCAGCTCCCGCTGCATCGGCACCGCCGCGACGACCTCCGCCAGCGTCCAGCCGATCAGCGAAATGGTTGCGCCGAGGATCACCGGGCCGACCGTGATGCCGAAGACATAGACGAGGATGCGCCGCGCGATCGGGCGCTTCTTGCGTATGCCCCATATTTCGTTGATCTCCGACTCGATCGTGTCGATCGCCAGCGCTGCCGTGACCGCGACGAATACGATCGACCGGCCGACCACGTTCGCGGCGCTCGTGGCCAGCACCACAACATATTCGTGGACGATGGCCGCCGCGGACGTCGGCAGCAGGTGGCGAAGCAGGAACGCCTCGAGCACTTGGAGGAAATCCTGGAAGATCGGGAAGCGCGCCACAAACGCGAACGCGACCGTGGCGAGCGGCACCAGGCCGAGCAGCGTGACGAACGACAGGCTGCCGGCGGCGCGGAACCAGCCGACGCTGTTCAGGCGGGTGACGGTACGGCGGAAGAAACGGACGGGACCCAAGGAAGCTGGCGCTAGGTAAGGACCGCAGGCAGAGTGTTGTGCGATTATCGCAGACGTAAGGCAGCGGCACTCTCCGGCGACTCATTTCCACGTGAATTGCGCCGCCGCGAACGCCATCCGCCGCGCCCAACCCGCAAGGAAGCCCGCCGATGAACAGTCCGACCAATCCTTCCCTTCCTGACGACGCCCCGCGCGAAGTTGCACTGCTGGGTGGAGGCTGCTTCTGGTGCCTGGACGCCGTGTTCCGCGAATTGCAGGGCGTGACCGGCGTCGAGTCAGGCTATGCCGGCGGCAAGACCGCCGATCCAAGCTACGAGGACGTCTGCACCGGACGCACCGGCCACGCCGAAGTCGTGCGGGTGACCTTCGACCCCACTGTCCTCTCGCTGCGCGACCTGCTGACGGTGTTCTTCACGATCCACGATCCGACGACGCTCAATCGTCAGGGCAACGACGTCGGAACGCAGTACCGGTCGGTGATCTTTTGCCAGTCGGCGCAGCAGCGCGAGACGGCAAACGCGGTGATCGCCTCGCTGTCCGCGGAAAAGCTCTGGCCGCGTCCGATCGTGACGGAAGTCGTGCCGGAAGGCGCCGCCGATGCGACGTTCTATCCGGCGGAAACCTACCACCAGGACTACTTCGAGCAGAACGCCGGCCAGCCCTACTGCATGGTCGTCGTTGCGCCAAAGGTCGCGAAGTTCCGCAAGGCCTTCGCCGACCGCTTGAAGGGTCGCGTTCGCGGCTGACGAAACGCTGAGGACGTCTCAGGTCGCGCGCTTGGTAAGCCAGCCGCCGGTCGCGAGACACGCGCCCACCGACCAGAACACCGGCGTCAGCCCCACGGTCGCGCCCAGCGCGCCGAACACCAGCGGCACCGCGCACGCCATCGACTGCACGAGCGACATCCGCACGCCGGCCGCTTCGCCCGTGCGTCCCGGCGGCGCGTGGATGTGCAGCAGCGACATCACCATTGGCTGGCTCATTCCCAGCCCCAGTCCCAGCGTGAACGACATCGCCATCAGCGCGCCGGCCGTGTGAACGAAAGGAAACAGCATGTACACGGCAGCGGCGATGAAGAGCGCCAGCGTGAGGACCTGATGCGGGGTGGCGTGGCGCACGATCCAGCGCATTGAAAAACGCACAACGAAGGTCGCGGCGGCGAACGATGCCAGCACCAGTCCGATCTGCGACGCGGAAAGCCCGATCCCGGCGCCATAGACCGGGATCACGATGGTGTGCAGGTCCCAGCCCATCGAAAGCAGCACGTTGACCGCGAAGACCCTGCGCAATTTCCGATGGGTAACCAGTTCGAACACGCTTCCCGCCGCGGTGGTCGAACGCTCCGGATGCGGACCGGGCAACGCCACCTTGCCTGCGGCCAGCACGGCGATGGGCAGAAGCGGGATGGCGGCCAGGAAGGCGAACGACGCCGTGAAGCCGGCGTGGTCGATCGTGAACCCGGCAATCAGCGGCCCAAGGAGCCCGGAAATCGAATATCCGACGGCCAGCAGGCTGAAATTGTGGACACGGAGCGATGCGTCGCCGAGTTCGCCGGTGGCATTTTGCGCGGCGACCTGGAAGGTCATGAATGCCACGCCCACCAGCGCCGCACTCGCGAACAGCGCGAACAATCCTGGAACGAGAACCGGTATCAGCGCACCGGCAGCGAGTCCGAGCGAGCCGGCTAGCATGGGCTTGCGCACGCCGATGCGATCGGAAATCCGTCCGGCAGCCACCGCGCACAGCATCGGCAGGAACGCGTAGAGCGCGACCAGCGCGCCGACCACCGCGCTGGAATGCCCCTGCTTGATGGCCTCCAGCGTCACCGTGACGCGGTTGCCGGTGAGGACGATGTGGTTGGCGATCCCAAGCGCGATCAGCGCCGTCAGCGTGGGAATCCGGAATCGCAACGCAGTCAAGGCGCGAGCCGCGCAATGCGCCAGGTCGCGTCGCCCGCGAGGCCCCCGCGTTGGTAGATGAGACGGTCGTGCAGTCTGGACACGCGGCCCTGCCAGAATTCGAACGTATCGGGGACCAGCCGGTAGCCGCCCCAATGCGGCGGACGCGGCACGGCCTCGCCCGGATAGCGAGCCTCGGCGTCCGCGAACCGCTCTTCCAGCTCCGCGCGATTGCGCAGCAACTCGCTTTGCGGAGAAGCCCACGCACCGATGCGCGACAGGCGCGGGCGAGTGACCCAGTACGCGTCCGCAGTGGCGGCGTCGACCTTTTCCACTGCGCCCTCGACACGGACCTGGCGCTCGAGTTCGGGCCAGAAGAACAGCAGCGCCGCACGAGAACCCGGCACCAGCTCCCGTGCCTTGCGGCTTGCATAGTTCGTGTAGAAGGTCAGCCCGCGCCCATCCGCCGCCTTCAAGAGCACGATGCGCGCGGAGGGGGCGCCGGACGGGTCGACTGTCGCCAGCGTCATCGCGTTGGGTTCGGGCACCTGCGCGGCCACAGCCTCGTCGAACCAGCGCGCGAACTGGCGGAAGGGATCCCGGTCGACATCGCCTTCGTCGAGCGCCGCGCGCTTGTATTCGACGCGCAGGTCGGCGGGATTCGAGGCGGAGGCGGTCATGAAATCAGGAAGATGAGAAGGCACCAGGAAGGAAACGCCGAAACACCACCAAGGCGGCGATACGCGACAGGCGTCCTGGACCCTGCGCGCCATAAGCAGCCCCGTGATCGGGTATTTTACTCCCGGGCCACCTAGCGCGGCGCGGCGGCGAACAGTCCCGCGGCATTGGTGAAGGCGATCCGCCGCGCGATATCCGCCGGCAGCGACGCGAGCCAGCCGCGATACCAGTCCATGATCTCGCCGTACTGGACCCAGCGCGGGTTCACCCATGTGTCGGAGCCGATCACGAATCGCTCGGGATAGCGCGCGAACAGGCTCTGCCACGCCGGCGTCACTTTGCCGTCCTCGGTGATGTCATAGCGGTAGGAAAGCTCGCCGACGAGCGTCGGATGCCGCGCCATGTGTGCGGCAATCGCCTCCGGCCGCGTGGAGAATCCCGAATGGGCCCAGATGACCTTGACCCTGGGATCATGCGCATACAGCGCTTCCAGTGCTGCCTCGTCGCAGTGGGCATGCAGCCACAGGTCGCGCGCCACGGCCAGCGCCACGATCTTCCTGACCTGAGCGGTACTCGCGTCGGCAGCACCGAACACATGGAATTCGCCGATGCCGCGATAACCGATGCCGCGCGCGAGCTCGGTTTCGATCAGCGCATAGATTTCCGGATCGTTGAACCAAGTCTGCCGGTCCGCCTGGTTGCGGTACGGGCGGATGAAGGGCACGACGCGGGGCGCCGCGGCCGGCACGTCGCGTGCGGCGGTCACCAACGCGCGCGTGCCGTCGTTCGGACGGCTAGTGGCGAGAATGGCGGTAACGCCGTTGCGGCGAAAGATATGCAGCACCTCGGCCACCGGAAACGCGGCGACCGCCTCGTCGTTGTAGTGCAGGTGCGCGTCGAAGAACTCCTGCGGCGCCTGTGCACGCGAAGGCAAGCAGGTCACCAGCGCGAGCATCCACGCACCAACCCGCAGGCGACGGCATCGAAGCATGCGGAAAGTTTCCCACGAGGCGCAGCTACGGGCAATCGCGGGTTGGGCTGTGTTGGCCTTACACTTCCCGGCAGGACTCCCAAGGCCGCGGCACGTTCGTGAACCTCGACAGCCACCACACGCTGATCCTCGCCATCCTCGTCCTGTTTCTCGGGCGCTGGGTGAACGGCCGCATCCCCTGGCTGCGCGATTACGGCATCCCTGAACCGGTGACCGGGGGCCTCATCGCCTCCACCGTGCTCACGCTGCTGGTCCTGGCGACCGGCACCGAGATCAAGTTCGACCTCGCCGCCCGCGACACGTTGCTGATCGTCTTTTTCACGACGGTCGGCCTGTCCGCCAACCTGCGACTGCTGGCGATGGGCGGCGTGATGCTGGTCATGCTTGACGCTGGTGGCCGTGGCGAACCTGGTCGTGCAGAACGGCGTCGGCGTCGGCCTCGCAGCGCTGATGGGATACCCGCCTGCGGCGGGATTGCTGGCAGGCTCCGCCGCATTGTCCGGGGGGCACGGCACCGTACTCGCCTGGGGGCCGATCATCGGCGAGAAGTTCGGCTTCCCCGCCGCATCGGCGATGGGCGCGGCAGCGGCGACGTTCGGGCTGGTCGCGGGCGGCCTGCTTGGGCGGCCCGCTCGGGCACCGGCTGATCGCGCGCCATCGCCTGTCCGGTAAGAACGCAGAGGAACTCACGGTCGGCGTCAGCTACGACCAGGAGAGGAAGCCAAAGCTCGATGTGAACGGCGTCCTGACCACCTTGCTGGTCATCGCGATCGCGGTTGCCGTTTCCGACGAGCTCAACGACATACTGGAGAAGTTCGGCCTGACGCTGCCCAAGTTCGTCACCGCGCTGTTCTGCGGCATGGTCCTGTCCAACACGGTGCCGCGCCTGTTCCCGACGCTGGGCTGGCCGACGGGATCGCCGCCGCTGGCGCTCTTCGCCGACGTGGCGCTCGGCCTGTTCCTCGCCATGTCCTTGATGACGTTGAACCTTGCCGCGCTGGCGGCCGTCGCCCTTCCGCTGCTGGTGATCCTCGCCGCCCAGATGTTGGTCGCCTGGCTGCTCGTCTCCCGCGTCGTGTTCCGCCTGCTCGGCGGCGGCTACGACGCCGCGGTGACCTCGTCCGGGTACTTCGGGCTGGCCATGGGCGCGACGCCGACGGCCATCGCCATCATGACTGCGACGACCAAGAAATACGGGGCCTCGCCCCGCTCGTTCCTGGTGGTGCCGCTGGTCGGTGCGTTCTTCGTCGATATCGCCAACGCGATCGTCCTCCAGACCTTCGTCAAGCTGCTCGGGGGGTAGACGTCCGTCCGCGGCGGGTTGATCCGAATCCGTTTGTGTTTACGCAACAGTGCAGCAGATTCCTCTATGCCAAGCGTTCCCTTCCTCTGAAAATGCGGTATAGTCGCCGCCGATGGAGTGGTATACCGTGACAGGACGGACCGCTTCACACCGAACGGCATCGTCCGCTCGCATCAATCGACAGGAAGGGAAGGAGACCCATGGCAACTGCCAAGAAAGCTGCGAAGAAACCCGCCGCGAAGAAGTCCGCTGCGAAAAAGCCCGCCGCGAAGAAGCCGGCCGCCAAGAAGCCCGCGGCCAAGAAGGCCGCTCCGAAGAAAGCCGCTCCGAAGAAGAAACCCGCCGCCAAGAAGCCCGCTGCCAAGCGCAAGCCCAACGCGGCGTTCATGAAGCCGCTGACGCCGTCGGCGATGCTCGCCATGGTCGTCGGCAGCTCGCCGCTGCCGCGCACCGAAGTCACCAAGAAGATCTGGGACTACATCAAGAAGAACAAGCTTCAGGATGCCGTCAACCGGCGCCTGATCAACGCGGACGAAAAGCTCCGCGCCGTCTTCGGTGGCAAGAGCAAGGTGTCGATGTTCGAGATGACCAAGCTCGTCTCGAATCACCTGAAGTAAAATGAGATAAGCGACAATCTCATGCTCGGCGCGGAACATCGCGCCGCGACGGCCGGCCTCACGCACACCGCGTAATGCCGGCCGTTTCATTTGCGGCCGCGCCCTGCGGGGCGCGTGGCGGATTTGCCGATACGCGGTAGAGTAATGCTTTGCGCACGCCGCGCTCCGGACGCCCGCGCGCCTGACTCGGCGCCCGAACCCATGCCTCCCTCACCCCCGGCCTTCGCCCCCGACACGATGCTCGCCCAGTTCGCTCGCTATGCCGGCGCCGGCGTGATCGGAACCGCGGCTCACTACGCCGTGCTGGTGGCTCTGGTGCAGATTGCGCAAGTGGGCGCCGTTGCCGCATCAACCGCCGGTGCGGTCGTCGGCGCCGGCATCAATTACCTTCTCAACTACCGCTTCACGTTCGCCAGCGGACAGTCGCACCGGCGTGCGTTGCCACGCTTCGCGGCGGTGGCGGCCGCCGGCGTCGTGCTGAACGCGCTGGTTCTCGGGGCTGTGCTGGCGCTGGCCGGCCCGCACTATCTCGTCGCGCAGGTAATCGCGACGCTCGCCGTGCTGCTGGCGGGCTACCTTGCCAATCGGACATGGACGTTCTGAGCGCGCCTGCGGTCCGTGGGGCCGTCCCGCGTGTCGGCATCGTCGTCGCTGTCCATCGTGGTCCCCGCGTACAACGAAGAGGCGGTACTGGGGGAATTCCATCGCCGGCTCAGCGCCGTGCTCGATGCGCTGCCAATGAAGGCCGAGGTTGTCTACATCAACGACGGCAGCAGCGACGCCACGCGATCCTTGCTCGTGGGTCTGCGCGAGGCCGACGCGCGTGTCGCGGTCATCGATCTCTCGCGCAACTTCGGCAAGGAAATCGCCATGAGCGCCGGACTGGACCACGCCCATGGTGATGCGGTCGTGGTCATCGACGCGGACCTGCAGGATCCACCCGAACTCATCCCCGACATGCTGGCTGCCTGGCGGGAAGGATTCGACGTCGTGCTGATGCGAAGGCGCAGCCGTGCGGCCGAAAGCTGGTTCAAGAAGGCAACGGCACGCGGCTTCTATCGCGCGATCGGCCGCATGGGCACCATCGACATCCCGGAGAATGTCGGCGATTTTCGACTGCTGTCGCGCCGCGCCGTCGTCCGCGCTGCGCCGCTTTCCCGAACGCAGCCGGTTCATGAAGGGACTGTTCGCGTGGATCGGATTCCCGACCCGGGAGATCGAATACGATCGTGACGGCCGCCAGGCCGGCGCGAGCAAGTGGAACTACTGGCGGCTCTGGAACTTCGCGCTCGAGGGCATCACGTCGTTCTCAGTCGTGCCGCTCAAGGCCGCGAGCTATGTTGGATTCGCGACGGCGCTGGTCGCCTTCGCGTATGGCGTCTACGTCATCGCCAAGACGCTGCTCTTCGGCGACCCGGTGCGCGGCTATCCGACGCTGATCGTGGTCGTGCTGTTCCTGGGCGGGCTGCAACTGATGGCGCTCGGCATCATCGGCGAATACCTGGCGCGGATGTTCATCGAGATCAAGCAGCGCCCGTTGTACCTGGTCCAGCAATGGCTGCCGCCACGGCAGCCGTTGCCGATGCCGGAAGGCGGCGCGTCATCCCCCAGATGACCGCGGTGCGGCTCACGGCACGCGAGCGCCGCTGGATTCTTGTCCTGCTGATCGTCGTGGTCGCCGTGCGGCTCGCCACGCTTCCTGCCTATCCGCTGCTCGACCCGACCGAATCGCGCTACGCCGAAATCGCGCGCAAGATGCTCGAGACGGGCGACTGGCTTGTGCCGCAGGTCGATTATGGCGTTCCTTTCTGGGGCAAGCCGCCGCTTTCGACGTGGTTGTCGGCCGCGGCGATGTCCGCGTTCGGCGTCAGTGAATTCGCCGCCCGGCTGCCGTCGTTCCTGCTGCTGGTTGGCTGCGGTGCGCTGGTGTACCGGCTGGCGTTACAGCGCGCAGGCGGTGACGCGGCGCTGTGGACGCTGGCGGCGTTCGCGACCACCGGTCTCGTTTTCATCAGTGCCGGGGCCGTGATGACCGATCCGGCGCTGGTGTTCGCGACTACGCTATCGATGGCGGGATTCTGGGAAGCGCTGCACGGTCGCGAATCCACGCGCCGCGCCGCGGGCCTGGTGTTTTTCGTCGGGCTCGCCGCGGGTCTGCTGGCCAAGGGGCCCGTCGCCGTCGTGCTCACGCTGCTGCCGGTCGGCGCCTGGACGCTGTGGACGGCGTCGTGGCGCGCCGTATGGACACGCGTACCGTGGCTGGCTGGAACGCTGCTGATGGTCGCGCTGGCCGTGCCGTGGTACTGGGCCGCCGAGCGAGCATCGCCGGGATTCCTCGACTATTTCCTGGTCGGTGAACATTGGAAGCGGTTCGTCGAGCCGGGCTGGAAGGGCGATCTCTATGGCCAGGCGCACGCCCGGCCCCGCGGCACGATCTGGCTATTCTGGATCGCGGCCGCCCTGCCCTGGTCGCCACTGGCCATCGCATGGCTCGCACGTGCTCTGGCGACGCGCAGCGACGACGCCCGCCGCCTGGTGCGCGACCCCTGGTGTTCGTACCTGCTGCTGTGGGCGCTGGCGCCCATGCTGTTCTTCACGGTCTCCGGCAACGTGCTGGCGACCTACGTACTGCCCGGCATGCCGGCGTTCGCGCTATTGCTGTGTGAATTCTGGCGCCCGGCCACGGCCGATTCCCGCTCGCCGCGCTTCGCGGTGAAACTGATGCTCGGCTGCGGGACAGGCTTGCTGCTGGTCTTTATCACGGTCGTGGTGACGCAGCGACACTTCTTCGACGTCGAACTCTCGCATCGGGCGCTGGTCCGAACGTACATGGCGACGCGGACAGGCGAAGGCGACCGGCTGGTGTATGTCGGCCAGCGCCCCATTTCCGCGGAGTTCTACGCCGGCGGCAAGGCAGTGAAGGTCGATGGCCCGGATGCGCTGGCAAGTTACCGGGCCAGTCCCGGCCTCGACTTCTTTGCCGTGCGCGACGGCGACTTGCGCCTGTGGTCCGACGCGCAGCGTGCCGGGCTGGTCGAAATCGGCGCGTACGGCGCGTACCGGCTGTTCCGCGAATCGCCGCACTGATCGGGCGGTGCACACAGGAGGAAGAAATGGGCGCATTGAGAATGATTTTCGCAGTTGCCGCGATCGGGCTGGCCTCGATGGCGGCCGCGCAGTCGCCAAGCCAGCGCGTTCGTGGCGACGTCGTCGCGCTCGACGGCAACACGCTGCAGGTGAGAACCCGCGCGGGCGAGGCGCTGAGCGTGAAGCTCGCCGACAATTACGCCGTGAGCGCAATCGCCCGCAGGAACCTGGCGGCCGTGGTTCCCGGCGCGTTCATCGGCACGGCGACGATGCCCAACCCCGATGGCACGCTCAGGGCCCTCGAAGTGCTGGTGTTCCCGGAGTCCGCGCGCGGCAGCGGCGAGGGCCATTACCCATGGGATCTGGAGCCGGGGAGCATGATGACCAATGCCACCGTCTCCGATGTCGTCGTCCGTCGATGCCGCCCGCCGGGTGACGCTCAAATACAAGGATGGTCAACAGGTGGTCCTGGTGCCGCCTGACGTACCCGTGGTGACGTTCGAGCCTGGCGATCGCGCCATGCTCGTCCCGGGCGCGCACGTCATGTTCGGCGCCACCCGTCAGCCGGACGGAACGCTGACCGCGACGCGCATCAACGTCGGCAAGGACGGGCTGGTGCCGCCGATGTAGCCCTGCGCCCTGGTCCGTCGCGCAAAAATGCGCGTTGCCGCCTTCCTCGGCGACGCTCCAACGAGCCACTCTACGCCGCAGAAATCACTGCGCGAAAGTTGAGCGTTGCCGCGTTCCTGCGGCGACGCTCCAACGAGCCACTGCACCGCTACTTCTTCTTTGGCCAGTCGTCCTCGTCCTCGAGGATGCGAATCACGCGCGTGCGCTTGCCGCCCGCATACTTCTCCATCTGCACGAGTACGGGAAACCGTTGCGCCAGGGCGGCGCGCGCGTCTTCTTCCTTGTCGAACGTGAGCAGCTTGCCGGCGGCGTCGTACACGTCGCTCCAGATGCCCTTGTCGTCTTCGACTTCGATCTTGAACTTCATGCGGTGCGGCCCCGTGACAGGCGATCAGCCTGGAGTGCGCGACTGCAGCGCCTGGATGCGTTCCTCCATCGGCGGGTGCGTCGAGAATAGCGCCATGATGCCGGCCCGGTCCGTGATGCCGAACCCGGCCATCGTCTTGGGCAGCGTGCCCGGCTCGACGCCGCCCAGGCGCTTCAGCGCGTTGACCATCGGCGTCGGTGAACCCAGGTATTGAGCGGAACCTGCGTCCGCCCGGAATTCGCGCCGCCGGGAGAACCAGGCCACGATGATCGACGCCAGCACGCCGAACACGATCTGGCACACCATGACGGTGATGAAATAGCCTGGTCCCGTACCGCGCTCGGTGCGGAACACCGTGCGGTCGACGATCGACCCGACGATGCGCGACAGGAACACGACGAACGTGTTCACGACGCCCTGGATAAGCGTCAACGTCACCATGTCGCCGTTCGCGACGTGCGCGACCTCATGGCCGAGCACCGCCTCGACCTCTTCCCGGTTCATCGACTGCAAGAGGCCGGTGGAAACCGCGACCAGCGCGGAATTGCGGAAAGCACCGGTCGCGAACGCATTGGCGGCGCCCTCGTAGATCGCCACTTCCGGCATGCCGATGCCGGCCTTCGTGGCCAGCCGGCGCACCGTTTCCACCAGCCACGCCTCGGCCTCGTTCGAAGGCTGCGTGATGACTTGCGCGCCGGTGGACGCCTTGGCCATCGTCTTCGACAGCAGCAGCGAAATGATCGCCCCGCCGAATCCGATGACCGCGGAAAACGCGAGCAGGCCGCCGAAGCTCACCCCGGATTGGGCCGCGTACCGGTCCAGTCCGAACAGGCGGAGCACGATTCCCAGCACCACCATGACCGCGATGTTGGTGATCAGAAACAATGCGATTCGCTTCATGACGAATTCCTGACTGGATTGGGCGGCGACATCTTAGCGCGGATGCGCCGGAAGGAAAATTGAAGAATGTGAAGGTTGACCAAGGCCGATGCGCAAAGCGTCAAGCGGGCTTGGTCCAGGAGTCCCGCAGCGTGACGGCGCGATTGAAGACCGGCTTGCCCGGCGCGTGATCGATCATGTCGGCGACGAAATAGCCGTGCCGCTCGAACTGCACGCGCTCCTCCGGCGCCGCCGCCGCCAGCGCCGGCTCGACGAACGCGGTGATCACGCGCTTGCTGTCGGGATTGAGGTCGTCGCGATAGTCGCGCTCCGCGACCTCGACTGCATCGTCGTCGTCGCCGGCGACTACGACGTGATGCGAAGGAAGCGGAGCCTCGGGCGCAGCCACGTCCGCGCGGACGCCCCACGGGTTCTTCGCCCCGGGAAATGGCACGTGGAAAAGCCGGTCGTAGAGCCTGACTTCCGCGGGCACGGCGTGAGCGGCGGAAAGCCAGTGAATGTTGCCCTTGACCTTGCGCGCATCGGCGCCGGGCGTGCCGCTGCGGGTGTCCGGGTCATAGGTGCAGTGCACGGCCGTCACGTTGCCCGCGGCGTCCTTGTCCGCACCGGTGCATTTGACGATGTAGCCGTAGCGCAGCCGCACTTCGGCGCCGGGCGCCAGCCGGAAATAGCCCTTCGGTGGCGCTTCGGTGTAATCGTCGCGCTCGATCCACAGCTCGCGCGTGAGCGGCAACGCCCGCCTGCCGAGCTCGGGCTGCTGCGGGTGGTTGGGTGCGAAGCAGTCCTCCGCCGTCCCTTCCGGATAGTTGTCGATCACGAGCTTCACCGGATCGAGCACCGCGATGCGCCGCTGCGCGCGCGTGTTGAGGTCGTCGCGCATGCAGTCCTCGAGGACGCGCATGTCGATCCAGGAATCGGTCTTGGATACGCCGATCCGCTCGGCGAGCAAACGGAATCCCTCGGGCGTGAAGCCGCGGCGCCGCGCGCCGACGAGCGTGGGCATCCTGGGATCGTCCCATCCGTCGACGTGCCTGCCCTCCACCAGTTCGACCAGGCGCCGTTTCGACAGCACGACGTAGGTGAGGTTGAGGCGGGCGAATTCGTATTGCTGCGGCAGCGGGCGCACGAGCTGGCCGCCGTCCGCGAGTTTCTCGATCACCCAGTCGTACAGCGGACGATGGTCCTGGAACTCGAGCGTGCAGATCGAATGCGTGATGCGCTCCAGCGCGTCGGAGATGGCGTGGGTGTAATCGTAGAGCGGATAGATGCACCACTTGTCGCCGGTGCGATGGTGCGATGCGTGGCGGATGCGGTAGATGGCAGGATCGCGCATGTTCAGGTTCGCGCTGCCCATGTCGATTTTCAGACGCAGGATGTGCGCGCCGTCGGGAAACTCGCCCGCGCGCATGCGGCGGAAGAGTTCGAGATTTTCGGCGACGGTCCGGTTACGGTATGGGCTGTCGCGACCGGGCTGCGTCAGCGTGCCGCGCGTGCCGCGCATTTCCTCCGCAGATTGGCTGTCGACATAGGCGAGTCCTTGCTCGATGAACCATTCGGCGAAACCGTACAGCGCATCGTAGTAGTCGGACGCGTGATAACGATGTCCGCCCCAGTCGTAGCCCAGCCACCTCACCGTGTCCGCAATGGTGTCCTCGAACTCGACGTCCTCCTTGAGCGGATTGGTGTCGTCGAAGCGCAGGTGGCAGGTGCCGCCATTCTCGGCGGCGAGCCCGAAATTGAGGATGATCGACTTGGCGTGCCCGTAGTGTAGGTAGCCATTGGGCTCGGGCGGGAAGCGGGTCACGACGCGTCCGCCGTACTTGTCGGTTCGATTGTCGTCGGCGACGATGACACGCAGGAAATTGGACGCGAGCGGCGGCGCATCGCGGGCGACCGGAGCGGATGCCGGACCGCGCCCGGCCTCCGGTGCGGTCCGCTCCTTTAGATTCGTGTGTGGCGGTGCAGCATTCATTCGCTTTGTTCATGAACAAGACGATACGATTGCGCATTCTAACCGGGAGGGGATGCCACGTCATTGCGCGCGCTACGAGGGGACTCCGCGCGTACCCCCGAAAGCCGCGCCCCACAAGGCTTTCCGGCCGGGTGCGTAACGCCGCCGCGCCACGTTTTCCACAATTCCTGTGGATAGAAGTGTGCATATCTTGTAAATTGGTGTGCTAAGTGGTGCGGGGGCAGGGAAAAAGGTTGCAATGCCTAAAATAGCACCGCCTCTTTGATTCATGTTTTCAATGGTTTGCAGTTTCATCACGGCGACCGCACGGGGCTGGCCGGACACCCAAAAACGCCGAAGATGACACCGCCGTTACAACGCCGCGCCAACAGGATGTCCATGACAAACAGGTTGCTGCGTCTGCGTTGTCTAACCCATTGCCGACCGCCGAAATGAACGAGACGCCGTATCCCCAACGCGATCCGCGCGCCACACGCGACCTATCGGAACTGCCGCCCGGCGCGGTACTGCCGGTGTCGCTGCTGGTTTCGTCCGCGCGACTGCTGATCGAGCGGCATCTGGGCCTGGTCTGGGTCAGCGGCGAGATTTCCAACTTCATGCGTGCCGCGTCCGGCCACTGCTATTTCAACCTCAAGGACGCGCAAGCGCAGGCGCGCTGCGTGCTGTTTCGGCAAAAGGCGCAGCACGTAGCGTTCGCGCTTCGCGATGGCGTACAGGTCGAGGTGCGGGCAACGCCGTCGATTTACGAGGCACGCGGCGAATTCCAGCTCAACGTCGAGAACGTACGCCTGGCGGGCGTCGGCGCGCTATACGAAAAATTCGCGCAACTGAAAGCGAAGCTCGAGGCCGCCGGCTGGTTCACCGAAGCGCGCAAGCGCCCGCTCCCGCCGTATCCGCGCGCCATCGGCATCGTGACGTCCACCCGGGCCGCGGCGTTGCGCGACATCCTGACCACGCTGCGCCGCCGCTGGCCCGCCGCACGAGTCGTCCTGTATCCGACCGCCGTGCAAGGCGATGGGGCCGCCACGGAAATTGCGCGGGCGATACGAACGGCGAACGCGCGCGCCGAGGTCGACGTGCTGATCGTCGGGCGTGGCGGCGGCTCCATCGAGGACCTGTGGGCCTTCAACGAGGAGGCCGTGGCGCAGGCGGTGTTTGATTCAGTGCTGACGGTCGTGTCCGGCGTCGGTCACGAAACCGATTTCACGATTTGCGATTTCGTCGCGGACCTGCGTGCGCCGACGCCCACCGCGGCCGCGGCCGCTGTCACGCCCGATCGAATCGCCATCACGCACCGCGTGGAACAGCTGGCGCGGCGACTCTCCCGGTCGGCGGAACACGTGTTGGCGGTCCGGGTGCAACGGCTCGACGCCGCCACGCGCCGCCTCGTGCATCCTGCCGCGCGCATCGCGCAGGAGCAAGAGCGCCTGCGGGAATCCGCCCGGCGAATGGGTCATGCGTGGCGGGCGGATCTTGTGCGAAACACGATCGCTGCATCGACACTGCAGGCAAGGCTGCTGCGCGAATTGCGCGCTCCGCCGCACCCAATGCTGCGCGTCGAACATGCGCTCGCGCGGTGGCGGCGCGCCGTGCACGAGCGTGGATTGCGCACGGCGGAACGTCTGGGTGGCCTGGCGCAGAACCTCGCGCATTTGAACCCGGAGGCCGTGCTCGAGCGCGGCTACGCGATCGTCGCGGCAAGCGACGGTTCCATCGTGCAGGATGCGCGCCAGGTGAGCAAAGGCGATGCCGTCGCGCTCACGTTTGCGCGCGGCGGCGCGGACGCCACGATCACGCAACGCCACGAGCCGGCCGGCTCCTAGGCCTCGTCGGGATCCGGATCGTCGACAGGCGATGCGCGTTTGTATTTGGTCGCGACGTCGGCGGACGCCTGCGCCGCAATGCGCGGCGTATCGGTCCGGACGTCGGCGTTCTGCGCCCGATGGCGCAGCGCGTGGTCCATCAGCACGAGCGCCAGCATGGCCTCCGCGATCGGCGTGGCGCGAATGCCCACACAGGGATCGTGCCGGCCGTGCGTGTTCACCGTCACCGGCCGGCCCGCCTTGTCGATCGAGTGCCGGTCCAGGCGAATCGAAGACGTCGGTTTCACGGCGATCGCCACCCTCACGTCCTGCCCCGTGGAAATGCCGCCAAGAATGCCGCCCGCATGATTGGAAAGGAATCCTTCCGGCGTCATCTCGTCGGAATGTTCGGTGCCGCGCTGCGCAACGGCGGCAAATCCCGCGCCGATCTCGACGCCCTTGACCGCGTTGATGCTCATCATCGCGGCCGCGAGGTCGGAGTCGAGTTTGCCGTAAACCGGTTCGCCCCAGCCGACCGGAACGCCACTGGCAACGACTTCGATGCGCGCGCCACAGGAATCCCCGGACTTGCGCAGGCGGTCCATGAACGCCTCGAGTTCGGGCACGGCCGTGGCATTGGCGACGAAGAACGGATTGCCGGAGACATGCTCCCAGCCTTCGAACGCGACGACGTTGGGTCCTAATTGCGTCAGGTGACCGCGAATGCTCACGCCGTAGCGTTCGGACAGCCACTTTCTGGCGATGGCGCCGGCGGCGACGCGCACCGCCGTCTCGCGCGCTGATTGCCGGCCGCCGCCGCGGTAATCGCGGATGCCGTACTTCTGCCAGTACGTGTAGTCGGCGTGACCTGGACGGAACGTGTCGGCAATGTTCGCGTAGTCCTTGCTGCGCTGGTCCTCGTTGCGGATCAGCAACGCGATGGGCGTACCCGTGGTGCGGCCTTCGAACACGCCGGACAGGATTTCCACGGTGTCCGACTCGCGACGCTGCGTGACGTGCCGCGACGTGCCCGGACGTCGCCGGTCGAGTTCATGCTGGATGTCTGCCTCAGCCAGCGAGAGCCCCGGCGGACAGCCGTCGACGACGCAGCCGATCGCGGGGCCATGCGATTCGCCGAAAGACGTGACGCAGAACAGCGTGCCGAAAGTGTTGCCCGACATGACCTGTTGATCACCCAGATGCCGCGATGAAAATGCCGCGCCGAGTTTAGCACGCGACCCGTGGCGATTCAGCGCCGGCGACTCAGCCGAATGCGAACGTGTGTCTCACCGTCCAACGCCTTCGCCGCCGAGCGGCAGCAATTCGTCGCGCAAGCGAAACCGCTTCGCCGTCCGGTGCGACGCGCAACTCTCCCTGCCTAGCGAGCGTCACCGCGCAGCGCCAGCACTTCCGCGTGCAATGCCTGGGGGGTCGCCAGCGCGGGTTGCACCGGGGGCGCGACAACGATGGCGATTCGCGAGAAGATGCCGCGCCAGCGCCGCATCGCCTTCCCCTCGTAGGAGCGGCTGAAGAAACTGCCCCACAGCCCGCGCAGTGCCATCGGCACCACGGGCACCGGCGTGTCCTTCACCAACCGCTCGATGCCACCACGGAATGGCTGCATTTCGCCATCGTCGGTGAGGCCGCCTTCCGGGAAGATGCCGACGATCTCGCCGTCTCGTAACGCAGCGGCGGCCGTCATGAATGCCGCTTCCTTGACCGCGGGATCCTCCCTTGCCGGCGCGACCGGAATCGCGTTCATCGTGCGGAACACCCAGTTGAGCAGCGGCACCCTGAAGATCCGGTGGTCCATGATGAAGCGCACCGGGCGGCGCACGCAGGCGGCGATAACGATCGCGTCGACAAAGCTCACGTGGTTGCACACGAGAATGCACGGTCCCTTCGCCGGAACATTTTCGAGGCCTTCCTTCTGCACGCGATACATCGTGTGGATCAGAAGCCACGCCAGGAACCGCAACAGGAATTCGGGAACGAGCGTGTAGATGTAGAACGCGACAAAGGCATTCAGGATGCCAGTGGCGAGGAGCAGTCCGGGAATCGACACGCCGGTCGCCAGCAATCCGATTGCCAGGCCAGCGGATGCGACCATGAACAGTGCGTTGAGGATGTTGTTGGCAGCGATGATCCGCGAACGGTGCGTGCTCTCCGAGCGCTCCTGAATCAGCGCGTACAGCGGAACGATGTAGAAGCCGCCGAAGAGGCCGATCAGCAGCAGGTCCGCCGTCACGCGCCAGTGCGCCGGCTGCGCGAGGAACGTGGCCACGCCGGCCAGCCCGGTCGCGTGCATGGCGTGGGTCGCGAACCACAGGTCGACGGCGAACAGCGTGAGTCCGATCGAGCCGAAGGGCACGAGCCCCAACTCGACCCGTCCTCCGGACAGACGCTCGCAGAGCAACGAGCCGACGCCGATGCCGATGGAGAAGGTGGCCAGCAGGAACGTGACCACGTGTTCGTCCCCGCCCAGCACGACCTTGGCGAAATTGGGAAACTGCGTGAGAAACGTCGCGCCGTAGAACCAGAACCACGAGATACCAAGCATGGACAGCCAGACGACGCGATTGCCCTGCGCGAACCTCAGGTTCTTCCAGGTTTCGGTGAAAGGATTCCAATTGATCCTGAGTTCCGGGGCCGCCGCGGGCGTGTGGGGAATCGCGCGACTCGTGAGCCACCCGGCGACCGCGACGATGACCGCGGCCACGCCGGCCAACACCGGCCCGTTCGGCTCCGCCGCTACCAGCAAGCCGCCGGCGATCGTGCCGACCAGGATCGCCACGAATGTGCCCATTTCGACCAGGCCGTTGCCGCCGACCAGTTCTTCGATCTTGAGATGCTGCGGCAGGATCGCGTACTTGACCGGGCCGAACAGCGTCGAGTGCAACCCCATCAACGCGAGCGCGACGAACAGCAGCGTCAGGCTGCGCTGCCAGAATCCCGCGAGGCCGATCAGCATGATCGCGATTTCCAGCACCTTGATATAACGGATCAGGCGGGATTTCTCGAACTTGTCGGCAACCTGACCGGACGTGGCGGAGAACAGCACAAATGGCGCGATGAAGATCGCCGCCGCCAGGTTGACCAGCGTGTTGGCGTCGATCGATGTCAGGCTCGCCGCTTTATAGGCGACGAAGATCACCAGCGCGTTCTTGTAGATGTTGTCGTTGCCGGCGCCCAGGGCCTGCGTCCAGAAGAACGGCGCGAAGCGGCGCTGCTTGAGGAGATCGAACTGGTTGGGCTCGTGCATGTCGGTTTCCTGTCGGGGTCTACGGACGGCACATGGGCAACGGTGCCCGAGTATCGCAGCACCAAGCGCTCATGACGCTTCGAGGTAGTCGAGCACGTCGGTAAGCGCGGCACGAACGGCCGCGGGATCGGTGCGATACCAGACTTCCTTGCCGACCTTCTCAAAATGCAGTACGCCCGCCTCGCGCAGCACCTTCAAGTGGTGGGCCACGGCGGAGCGCGACAATGTGGAGGCGGCGACGATCTGGCCCACGGTGAGCCGCTCATCCTGCTCGAACATCAGCACGATGCGCTGGCGGTGCGGATCGCCCAGCGCGACGAACATGCGCGCAGTGCGCTGCCAGGCACGGGGGATGGCTCGGGCGTAACTCGGTCGCATCACGGTCCTCGTCGCCCGGTCGGTTTCGATTCACGACCCATATATGACTAACAGACTAGTTATATGGTCACGAATTGTAGCCCTGATCCGACGCGTGTCAGCAGCCGTCCGTCAGATTGGCGTCGGCCGTGATCCTTGGACAACGGGCGCCGCAGCGATGCTCGAGCGCTCCGCTACAATGGGCGATCGCACCCGAAATGTCGCCCAACTCCGCCCCCCACGATGCAACCCTATCTCGATTTCATGCGCCACGTGCGCGAACACGGCCACCGCAAGGATGACCGCACCGGGACCGGCACATTGTCGGTGTTCGGCTATCAGATGCGCTTCGACCTGGCGCGCGGCTTTCCGCTGCTTACCACGAAGAAGGTCCACACCAAGTCGATCATTCACGAATTGCTGTGGTTCTTAGCCGGCGACACCAATACGGCGTATCTCAAGGCCAACGGGGTCTCGATCTGGGACGAGTGGGCCGATGCCAACGGCGACTTAGGGCCCGGTCTACGGTTACCAATGGCGATCGTGGCCAGCGCCCGACGGCACGCACGTCGACCAGATGGCCAACCTGCTCACCGAGATCCGTCGCAATCCGGACTCGCGGCGCCTGATCGTGTCGGCCTGGAATGTCGCGGAAATTCCGCGCATGAAGCTGCCGCCGTGTCACCTGCTGTTCCAGTTCTACGTCGCCGGCGGGCGCTTGTCGTGCCAGATGTACCAACGCAGCGCGGATATCTTCCTGGGTGTGCCATTCAACATCGCTTCCTACGCGCTCCTGACGCACATGGTCGCGCAGCAATGCGACCTCGGCGTGGGCGACTTCATCTGGACCGGCGGCGACTGCCACCTCTATCTCAACCATCTGGACCAAGTGGACACGCAGCTTGCGCGGCCGCCGTTTCCACTGCCGAAGCTCGTCATCCGGCGCAAGCCGCCGACGCTTTTCGACTATGTCTACGATGATTTCGAGATCGCCGACTATCAATGCCACGGCGCATTGAAGGCCCCCGTTGCGGTGTGAATGACGGCAACTTGGAGAGTCGGGACAAAAAGAAGCCCGCCGGGAGGAGGTAGGCGGGCAAGGGGGATTCTTTCGATCGGAGCAATGCGGCTCCGCTCATGCTGCTTGGCTCGTGGCGGCCGTCGGCAAAACGCCGCCGGCTTCAGAAACAACTAGACCACGCTGCGCGCGGCACTGACCCTTTCTGCCAACTCGACCAACGCGGCCTGCTGGGTCGGCGTGTCGAGAGCACCGAATTCACCATTCGTCACGTCGGATTCGCCCGCCTGACTATCGAGCCAGTAGTGGGCGAACTCCGGTGCGAACGTATCCATGGCAGGTCTCGTTTGTCGGTAGGTGCCTTCGTCGCCTATCTATAAGCAATGGCCATGCCACCCGCTGGCCAGAAACCATGATCCGAGCGGACTGCAATGGATTTGCCGGGCTAAATGCGCCGACCGGCATGCCCTTTGCAGACGTTGCACCGCATCAGTCACGAAGCTCCATTGTCGCAGAAACCAGACGCGCTGTATGACAATGGAATTACTGCTTTGATTCCATGATGGAAGCCATGTCGCTTGTCCCCGACAGCTTGCCCGGAGCCGGACGCTTGCGGTCACTGGGGGGCGGTAAGCCCCGTTTCAGGTCTTGGTTTCCTTGAACATCGACGGCTCAAGCTTGTGGCGCTGCAACAGCTTGTAGAACTCGGTCCGGTTGCGCTTGGCGAGTTGGGCCGCCTGCGTCACATTGCCTCCGGTGATCTTGAGCAGCCTCACCAGGTAGTCGCGCTCGAAGGTCTTGCGCGCCTCTTCGAACGGGATCAGCGCGGCGTCGTCCTCTTTCAGCGCGTTCTGGACCAGCGTGGCCGGGATCACCGAGGTCGTGGCCAGCGCCAGCGCGTGTTCCAGCAAGTTGAGCAACTGACGCACGTTGCCGTGCCAGGGCGCCGCCACGAGCAACGCCATCGCATCCGGCGCCAGCGTGGGAATCGGCTTGTGGTAGCGCTCGGCCAGCTTGCGCAGGAAGAAGGCAGCCAGCAGTGGAATGTCTTCGCGCCTGTCCGCCAACGGCGGCAGTCGCAACGACACGACGTTGAGGCGGTAGTAAAGGTCCTCGCGAAACAGCCCGGATGCCTTCTGCTCGTCCAGGTCCCTGTGCGTCGCGGAAATCATGCGCACGTCGACGGGGATCGCCTGCGTTGACCCGACCGGGCGCACTTCGCCTTCCTGCAGCACCCGCAATAACTTGACCTGCAGCGGCAGCGGCATGTCGCCGATCTCGTCCAGGAACAGCGTTCCGCCGTCGGCCGCCTCGAACAGGCCCTTGTGCGCCTGCACGGCGCCGGTGAACGCGCCCCGCGCATGCCCGAACAGCTCGGACTCGAGCAGCTCCCCGGGGATCGCGCCGCAATTGACGGCGACGAACGGACGGTCCTCCCGGCGGCTGGCCCGGTGAATCGCGCGCGCAAGCAATTCCTTGCCCGTTCCCGAATCGCCGTAGATCAGCACGCTTGCATCCGAATCGGCGACGAGTTTCGCCTGGCGCAACAAGTCTTCCATGCCCGGACTGCGCGTGATGATGCCGTTGCGCCACTCGCCGGTGGCGGCATTGCCCGGACCCGCGTCGTCGCCGGACAGCTTCAGCGCGGACGCCACCAACTGCAGCAGTTCGCGGCTGTCGAAAGGCTTGGTCAGGAAGCCGAAGACGCCGCGTTGCGTTGCCGCGACAGCGTCCGGAATGGTCCCGTGCGCGGTGAGGATCAGCACCGGCAGCGCCGGATGCTGACGATGAATGGCGTCGAACAGCTGCAGGCCGTCGATTCCCGGCATTCGCAGGTCGGTGACGACCAGCGCCGGCCGCTGCACGGCAATGGCCCCCAGCGCGGTCTCGCCGCTTTCCGCGGTGCGGATGCGATAACCCGCCGACGTGAGGCGCAGGCTGATCAGCTTGAGCAGGTCGGGATCGTCATCGACCAGAAGGATGTCGCCGATACTCATTCGCTATCTCCTGGGCCGGGCGTCAACCACCACCGCCGCCACCACCGCCGCCACCACCACCGCCGCCGCCACCGCCACCACCGCCGCCGCCTCCTCCTCCGCGCGATCGGTCCCGCATCAGGCTGCGCTCCATCTGGCGGAGTGCCTCCAGCTTCTGCACGGCGGCCTCCGCCCTTTGCTGCTCGTCGCGCACCGCTCGCAGGCGCTCCGCGATCTGCGCCTGCAGGACCACGGCCAACTGCTTGATCGAAGCCGATCCGGGATTGCCCTTCACGACGTTGTCGAGAAGCTGCATCGCCCGCTGGTCGTCCTGGGGACTGGCGCGCGACAACGAATAGAGGACCGCCAGGCGAACCCTGTTGGCATCGCTACGCTGCTTTGCCAGCGCTTGCGTCGCGACGGACATTTCGCGCCGGAGTTCGTCCGGAGAGAGGTTTCCGAACCGCTGCAGGTCACCGAGAAGCGCGATCAGCTGCAGGTCGTCGATGTTGGTCTCCGGGACCAGCGACCGGCGGCGCGGCGGCCGGCGACGGCGAAGGAGTGGCCATGGCTACCGTCTCTTGCCCCGGCGCGGCCGTCGGCATCGTTGCCGGCATGCTCGCCGGCGGCAGCGGCTCGACGGCTTCGATCGGCGGGTACTCGACCAGCATCGTCGGCGCCGGGCACCACCTCCGGTTCCAACTCCTCCAGCGGCGTGAGGTTCACCTGGGGTCGGGTCGTCGTCGCGCATCCGGCGAGCCACGTGGTCAGCATCAGCAGGGCCAGCGCGTCGCGCAGACCCAGACCTCATTTGTGGTCCTCGGTCGCCACTTGCGGCGCCGACGCTCGCGTCCGCGGCGACTCGCGGTGCACCGGCCGCTAGCGGGAGCCACAGCCGGAAGCGGGTGCCACGCTCCCCGTCGGCACGATCCAGCACTTCGATGCGGCCGCCGTGCGCATGCGCGTATTCGCGCGCGATCGCAAGCCCGAGGCCCGAGCCCTTGACCTTGCCGTCGGCAGGCGGCTTGCCGGTGTAGAAGGACTCGAACACCCGCTCGCGGTCCGCAGGGGCAATTCCCGGGCCCTGGTCGACGACGTCGAGCACCGCATGGGCCGCCTGCGGTCCCAGCGTGATTTCGATGACGCCGGCGCGGGGCGAGTACTTGATCGCGTTGGACACGAGGTTGTCGATCACCGTGCGGAGCTTGTCCGCGTCGCCCACGATGATCACCTGCTTCAGCTTGACGTCCACGGTGATCATCCGCGCAAGTGCTGCGAGCTTTTGTTCCTTGACTGACGTGGCGAATCACCTCGGGCAGCGCCACCGGGCCCAGCGTGGCGGGTTCCACTCCGCCGGTCTGGTGATACTTGAGCAGATCCTCGATAAGCCGCTGCAGCGACAGCGTGTTTTCGCGCACGATGCGCACGATCTCCTGCTGCTCCGGCGCCAGGCGCCCGCCGACGTTGTCGCGCAGCAGCTCGGCGCCTTCGCGCACCGCGGTGAGCGGCGTCTTCAGCTCATGCGACACGTGGCGCAGGAACCGGTTCTGCTGTTCCTCGAGTTCGCGCAGCCGGCCGCGCAGCCACTCGAGCCGCTGTCCCGACATAGCGCAGATCCTGCGGACCGTTGACTTCGATCGCGTGGGTGAAGTCCGCCGTGCCCATGCGCCGGATGGCCTGGTCGAGCTGGCGGATGGGACGCGCGATCAGCACGGCGAAGAAGATGGCGAGCGCCAGCGCAATGGCGGCCGTGGCCAGCGTCAGGTAGATCCATTTTTCGCGGCCCTGGTCCGCTGTCTCCTGCAGCCGTTCGATTGCCTTTTGCGTGAGCTGGTTGGTCGCGGTGAGCATGCCCTGCGCGCGTTCCACGAGCTGCGCGTAACCGTCGGCCAGCGTCCGGATCGTCTCCGGCGTGCGCGACGGCGACACCAGCAGGTCGTGCAGATGGGTCTCGTTGTCGCCCAGATGTCGTCAGCGCGGCAAAATGCGCGCTTTCCAGCGGCAGTTGCGCAAGCTGGCTCGTCGTGCCGCGGAATTCCTGGCGCACCCGCGCGTAGTCCTCGAGCAGCGCCGGATCCTCGAGAATGAGCTGCTGCCGCGCCAGCCGCTCGAGCGTGGTCGCCTGCTCGAACAGCAGCCGGCTGGATCGCCCGGCCTGCGCGGCCTGCAGCACCTCCTGGCGGCTTTCGGTCGCCAGGCGGTCGAGCGAATAGATCAGTTCGCCGAGCGCATAGAGCAAGGGCAGGCTGACGAGCAGGAAGCCCAGCAGGATGAACTTGAGAAAGGAGCGTGGGTAATACACGCGTATCAGGGAACCTGAATGGCGCCCGCGAGGGCGGCCGTTATAATTCGCCGCATTATGACAGCACTCGCGCTGATCGCCGCCGTCGCAAGGAATGGCGTCATCGGCGAAGGCAACGCACTTCCCTGGCGCCTGCCCGCGGATATGCAGCGCTTCCGCGCGTTGACGACGGGCCATTCGGTGATCATGGGACGCAAGACCTGGGAGTCGATCGGCCGTCCGCTGCCGGGCAGGGAGAACATCGTCGTGACCCGGCAGCGCAATTTTGTCGGCCGATGGGGCGCTCGTGACATCCTCGCTGGACGAGGCGCTGCGCTCGGCCACGATGCCTTCGCCGGTGTTCTGCATCGGTGGCGGCGAACTGTATGCTCTCGCGCTGTCCCGCGCGACAAGCCTGCATCGCACGGAAATCGACCGGGAATTTGCCGGCGACACGCGTTTCCCCGATATCGACCGCATCGGCGTGGCTCGAAACCGCGCGGGAGCAGCATTCGGCGCCCGAAGGGTTCAACTACGCATTCGTGACCTACGAGCGGCGCTGAATCCAGCGCGTCATTCAAGAATCCAACCAATTCTCTAGGATCAGACATGTCGGAAGGTTTCCACGTACACGGCCCGCACGACCACGAAGTCGAGCACAAGGCACATTCGGGCGACCCGATGGCCGCGCGCGTCGCCGTCATGACCGCGATACTCGCCACCATCGGCGCGCTGATCAGCTACCAGGGTGGCGCCACGCAGAACGCTGCGCTGCTGTACAAGAACGAGGCGGCGATCAAGAAGACCGAGGCATCGGATCAATGGAATTTCTACCAGGCGAAGAGCAGCAAGCAGAACCTGGCGGAGCTCGGGCGCGACGCTCACCACCGGCAAGGCGTCCGACGACTATCGTGCCGAGGTCGAGCGCTACAAGAAGGAGAAGGAAAAGATCATGGCGGACGCCAAGGCGCTGGAACAGGCCAGCCATGACGCCGACGCGAAGAGCGAGGAATCGATGCATCTCCACCATCGCTGGGCGCAGTCGATGGCGCTCATCCAGATCGCCATCGCGCTTGCGGCGATCACGCTGCTCACGCGCCAGAAGTGGCTGCAGTGGATGGCCTACGGCGCCGGCATCGGCAGCCTGGCGGTCGCCGCGCTGGCGTTCGCGCACATTTGAGCGCGCTCGCAGCACCCCAGCAATCAGTTGCTGCGGAAGGGGCACGTTTCGAAGGATAATGCCGCCCTTGGATGCGCGGATGCGGCGCAGGCTGCGGCACCGCGCCTTAAGCAACGCCGCCCGGATGGCGAAATTGGTAGACGCAAGGGACTCAAAATCCCTCGGCCGCAAGGTCATGTCGGTTCGATTCCGACTCCGGGCACCAATCGACGGGCAACGCCCGAATCGTCCTTTCCCATGGCGCCTTCGCGCGCGCCGGGACCTGTCCCGCCCCTGCGGCTTCCCATGCCTCCGTACACGCTCGCCGATTTCGCGTTCGACCTGCCGCCGGAACTGATCGCTCAGGTGCCGGCACCGTCACGAACGGGCAGCCGGCTTCTGCACGTCGACGGTGCGCGGCTCGAAGATCTCGGGTTCACGGACCTGCCAAACCTGCTGCATGCGGGCGACCTGCTGGTCTTCAACGATACGCGCGTGATCAACGCGCGAGTCTTCGCGCACAAGTCCACGGGCGGCAAGGTCGAGATGCTGGTGGAGCGCGTCGAGGGAAGCAACGAAGCATGGGTGCAGCTGCGTGCCAGCCGAGCGCCCGCCATCGGCAGCGTGCTCGATCTCCCGAGCGAGGGCATGCGCGACGATCGTCGACCGCGACGACCGGTTCTGGCGCCTGCGGTTCACTGGCACGGGTCCGCTTGTGGCGTGGCTCGATGCCCATGGCGATCTGCCGCTGCCGCCCTACATCGCGCGCCGACCCGGTCAGGACGACAGCGCGCGCTATCAGACCGTGTATGCGCGCGCGCCGGGTGCAGTCGCCGCGCCGACCGCCGGGCTGCATTTCGACGACGCGATGCTGGCAGGAACTTGCCGCGCGCGGCATCGGTCAGGCGTTCGTCACGCTGCATGTCGGCGCGGGCACGTTCCACCCGGTGAAGACGAACGATCTCTCGCTGCACCGGATGCACCGCGAGTGGTACCGGATCCCCCAGGAGACGGCGGACGCAGTGGCCGCGACGATTGCCAGCGGCGGCCGCATCATCGCGGTCGGCACCACCAGCCTGCGCGCTCTGGAGTCGGCGGTTACAGACGAAGGACTTCGGGTGGGACCGGCGGAGACCACGCTCTTCGTGACACCCGGTTTTCGCTTCCGTGTAGTCGACGCGCTTCTCACCAACTTCCATCTCCCGCAGTCGACTCTGTTGATGCTCGTTTCGGCCTTCGCCGGGTACGACAACATCCGCGCGGCCTATGCGCACGCGATCGCCGCCCGTTACCGTTTCTTCAGCTACGGCGATGCCATGCTGCTCGAACGGAGCCCTGCCAGCCGCCCGCGGCTGACGTCAAACCCCGACACATACGCGGACAAGCGTCGCTATTTGGCGACAATCCTGGGCAAGCCCGTTACTAGTGCAACAATTCCGATGGGCGGAAGCGCTCGCCGGGATGGTTTGTGTTGGCAACATCGAGCTAACGCGCTACTCTCAGAGCAATCGAATTCGTAGCGGAAATCGGCCCGACTTTCATTCCGGGACACGAAATCCGTATTTCCATGATATCTGCCTGTTCCCGTCTCGTCGCGGCTTGCGGAATGTTCGCCGTCGTTGTGGTGACATTGGCCGCATCCCCCGCCTACGCCGCGCGGGTCGGCGTGCTGTCCAACAACAATGCGGCGGCTACGGCCGCCGACTTCGCCGCCAAGATGCCCGGCCACGTATTTGCCGGCGTCGCCACCTCTGCCGTCGTGCCGACGCTCGCGACGCTGCTGGCCGCGTATCGACGTGTTGCTTGTCTTCGAGGACGGCAGGTATCCCAATGCGACGGCCGTCGGTGACGTCGCCGCGGCGTTTGCCAATACCGGCCGGGCAGTGGTCCTGGGGACGTTCTACGACCAGGACCGCAGCGATTCGGTCAACCCGGCGCTGCTCGTTCCAAGCCACGGATGGGGCGCGCTCGAATCGATCGATCCCAACACGACGGATGGCGTCGGCGTCAGCACTGACGGGACCGGATTGCCCAACCTTGTCCGGCGTACTCAATGCCGCGAGCATCGTCGCGCATCCGCTCACCCAGGGCGTGACGGCGCTGAGCGCGGTGTCGGGTTTCTCCGGCGGCAACCAGGCCAAGCCGGGAACCATCGTCCTCGCCAACTTGGGCCGAACCCAACGCCCGCGGCCTGCCCGATCCGGCCATCGCCTTTCGCGTGACGGGCGCCGCATGCGTCATCCAGATCGGAATTGCCCCTGACTACGCGGTCGGCGTCGGCACCGGTTACGGCAACTTCACCGGTGATTTCTATAACGGTGTGGTCCAACGCATTCGATTTCGCGGCCAAATCGTGCGGGGCGTCGAATTCGAACGAGATTCTGACCTGGGATTCCGACACTGTCCGACGGTGGCCTCGCGTTGAGCGCGTTGCTGATCATCGCGCTCGCATTTTCGCAGCGGCGCCGTCTTCGTCGCCGGCCGCTAGCCTCAGGACGCGCGCCCCGCAAGCCGCGGGGCCGCACCGCGCAACCCTCCTATGCGCTTTACCGTCATCGGAACGTCGGGCCCCGCCCGCCGCGGCCGGCTGGAACTGACGCACGGCGTCGTCGAGACTCCCGTGTTCATGCCCGTCGGCACCTACGGCACGGTGAAGGCGATGGCGCCGCGCGAACTGGTCGAACTCGGCGCGCAGATCGTCCTCGGCAACACGTTCCATCTCTGGCTGCGCCCCGGCCAGGAAGTCATCGCCGCCCACGGGGGACTGCACCGGTTCATGGGCTGGGATCGGCCCATCCTCACCGACTCGGGCGGCTTCCAGGTGTGGAGCCTTGGGCCGCTGCGCAAGGTCGCCGAGGAAGGCGTCGCGTTCGCTTCGCCCGTGAACGGGGACAAGCTGTTCCTCACGCCCGAGCTGTCGATGCAGATCCAGCGCACGCTCGACTCCGACGTCGTCATGGTGTTCGACGAATGCACGCCGCATCCGGCCACCCGCGACGAGGCGGCCGACTCGATGCAGTTGTCGCTGCGCTGGGCCCGGCGGTCCCGCAGCGAGTTCGACGCCGGCGGCAACGCGAACGCGCTGTTCGGTATCGTCCAGGGCGGCATGTACGAGGACCTGCGCGACGAGTCGCTTGGCGGGACTTGCGGAAATCGGCTTCGACGGCTTTGCGATCGGCGGCTTGTCGGTCGGCGAGCCGAAGGAGGAGATGCTGCGGGTGCTGGCCCACGTGGCGCCACGGCTGCCTGCGGACCGGCCGCGCTACCTGATGGGCGTGGGAACGCCCGAGGACCTCGTCGCGGGCGTCGTCGCGGGCATCGACATGTTCGACTGCGTGATGCCGACGCGCAACGCGCGCAACGGCTGGCTGTTCACGCGCTTCGGCGACATCAAGATCCGCAACGCCCGGTACAAGGCGGACACCCAGCCGCTGGACGAGACCTGCGGGTGCCACGCGTGCCGCAATTTCACGCGCGGCTACCTGCATCACCTCAACCGGGTCAACGAAATCCTCGGCGCCCGCCTGGCGACGATTCACAACCTGTTCTACTACCACCAGCTGATGGCGGATTTGCGCGACGCCATCGCCGCCGATGCCCTTTCCGCCTTCGTCCAGCGCTTCAAGGCGGAACGGAGCCGCATGGTAGAATCATGAGCTTTACGCAAGCCTGACTTGCGCGGCGACGACTCAAGGTTCCGGACCGTTGCGCGGATTCCCGGGACACCCCGCCCGCAGGCTTCAGAAACCCGTCCGCTGCCGCCGCTTTGCGAGGCGCGGGCGCACGCTACCCAGGAGGAACTTCCGTGTTCATCACCAACGCCTACGCACAAGCCCCCGGCGGATTTGCCGGCGGCGACCTGATGACGTTCCTGCCCATGATCGCCATCTTCGTCGTGTTCTATTTTCTCCTCATCCGGCCGCAGCAGAAGCGCGCCAAGGAAACGCGCGCGATGCTCGAGGCGCTGCAAAAGGGCGACGAGGTCGTCACCGCCGGCGGACTGGTGGGCAAGATCGGCAAGCTGACCGAGCAGTACGCCGCAGTGGAAATTGCGCCGAACGTCGAGATCACCGTGCAGCGCGCCGCCATCTCGCAGTTGCTGCCCAAGGGCACGATCAAGGCGCTGTGAAGCCTCTGCGATAGGTTCGAGCGCTCCGCCAGCGCTAAAGTCCTCGCGCCGTTTATCGCGCCTCAGCATCCACCCGACACCGGCCGTCTGCCATGAACCGTTATTCGCTCTGGAAGTACGTCGTGATCGCCGTCGCGCTGGTCGTCGGCGTCCTGTACACGCTGCCCAACTTCTTTCCCGAAGTGCCGGCGGTGCAGGTCAGCTCGCCGAAGGTGAAGGCCGACTCGGCGCTGCTCGGCATGGTCGAGGACGCGCTCAAGGCCGGCAACGTTCCGTTCCGCGGCGCGGCGCTGGACGCGACCGGCGTCAAGGTGCGCTTCGCCGACACCGACACGCAGTTGAAGGCGCGGGACGTCATCCAGGCGAAGCTGGGCGACAGCTACATCGTCGCGCTCAACCTGCTGTCGTCGTCGCCGCAATGGCTGGCGTCGATCGGCGCGTTGCCGATGTACCTGGGCCTGGACCTGCGCGGCGGCGTGCATTTCCTGCTGCAGGTCGACATGAAGGCCGCGCTGGACAAGGCCGGCGACCGCTACACGACGGACATCCGCTCGCTGATGCGCAACGAGAAGGTCCAGTACGGCGGCATCGCGCGCGACGGCGCCAACGTCGTGCTGCGCTTCAAGGACGGGGCTGAAAGGACCAAGGCGCGCACCGTCATCGAGAAGAACTACCCGGACCTGGCGCTGCGCGAGGCGACGACGGGACCGCGGCGGCGACCTGCTGCTCATCGCCGGCCTGAAGCCCGAGGCGCAGAAGCGCATCCAGGAGGGCGCGGTCCAGCAGAACATCCAGATCCTGCGCAATCGCGTCAACGAACTGGGCGTGGCCGAGCCGATCATCCAGCAGCAGGGAGCCGAGCGCGTCGTCGTGCAGCTGCCCGGCGTGCAGGACACCGCGCGCGCCAAGGACATCCTGGGCCGGACCGCGTCGCTCGAGATCCGGATGGTCAACGAGGAACCGGGCGCGATGGAAGCGGCGCTCGGCCGGCAGCGTGCCGTTCGGAAGCGACCTCTTCGTCGAGCGCGGCGGCCAGAAGGTGCTGGTCAAGCGGCAGGTGGTCCTGACCGGCGATCGCATCAACGACGCGCAGCCCGGCTTCGACCAGCGCAACAACGAACCCGCGGTGCACATGAACCTGGACGGCAGCGGCGCGCGGATCTTCAAGGAACTGACGCGCGACAACGTCGGCAAGCGCATGGCGATCGTGCTGGTGGAAAAAGGCAAGGCGGAAGTCATCACGGCGCCGGTCATCCGCGAGGAGATCGGCGGCGGCCGCGTGCAGATCAGCGGCCGCATGACCACGCGCGAAGCGAACGACGTTGCGCTGCTGATGCGCGCGGGCGCGCTGGCCGCGCCGCTGGAGATCGTCGAGGAGCGCACCGTCGGCCCGTCGCTCGGCCAGGAGAACATCGACAAGGGCTTCAACTCGGTGAAGTACGGATTCATCGTCCTGGCCATCTTCATGTGCGCCTACTACATGCTGATGGGCCTGATCTCCACGATCGCGCTGTCGTTCAACCTGCTGCTGCTGGTCGCGATCCTGTCGATGCTGCAGGCGACGCTGACGCTGCCCGGCATCGCGGCCATCGCGCTGGCGCTGGGCATGGCGATCGACTCCAACGTGCTGATCAACGAGCGCATCCGCGAAGAGCTGCGCTGGGGCGCCACGCCGCACGCGGCGCTGCAGGCGGGCTACGAGCGCGCGTGGGGCACCATTCTCGATTCGAACGTGACCACGCTGATTGCCGGCATCGCGCTGCTCATCTTCGGCAGCGGGCCGATCCGCGGATTTGCCGTCGTGCATTGCCTGGGTATCCTGACATCGATGTTCTCGGCCGTCTTCGTTTCGCGCGGCATCGTCGCGCTGATCTACGGCAGCCGCAAGAAGCTCGACAGGATATCGATCGGCCAGGTATGGCGGCCCGCGGTCGCGGCGGCGCCGAAAGCCACCTGAGTCGAAGCGGCGACTGCGATCATGACGGACACGGTGCAATCAAGCAATAAAGGCTAAACGATGGAATTCTTCAGGATTCACGCGCGACATTCCGTTCATGCGGCACGCGCTCACGTTCAACGTGATCTCGCTCGTGACGTTCCTGCTGGCGGTGTTCTTCCTGGCCACCAAGGGCTTGAACCTCGGCGTCGATTTCCGCGGCGGCACGATCATCGAAGTGACCTACGGACATGCGGTCGACTTCGGCCGGGTCCGGACGGCCCTCGACAAGCTCAACCTGGGCGAGTATTCGGCGCAGGCCTTCGGCCGCTCCGACACGGCGCTCATCCGGCTGCCGCTGAAGGAAGGCGTCTCCAGCGCGCAGCTATCCGAACGCGTCCTGGGCGAACTGCGGCTGGACGACCCATCCGCGACGCAACAGCGGGTCGAGTTCGTCGGGCCCCAGGTCGGCCGCGAGCTGTACGAGAACGGCGCGCTCGCGCTGCTGCTCGTGTCGCTGGGCATCGTCGCGTATCTCGCGCTGCGCTTCGAATGGCGGTTCGCGATCGCGGCGATCGTCGCCAACCTGCACGACGTCATCATCATCCTGGGCTTCTTCGCGCTGTTCCAGTGGGAGTTCTCGCTGCCGGTGCTGGCGGCCATCCTCGCCGTGCTGGGCTATTCGGTGAACGAGTCCGTCGTGATCGCCGACCGGATCCGCGAGAATTTCCGCAAGATGCGCAAGGCCACCGTGACGCACGTCATCGACAGCGCGATCACGAGCACGATCTCCCGCACGATCATCACTCACGGCTGCACGCTCATGATGGTGCTGTCGATCCTGTTCTTCGGCGGCGAGACGCTGCACTATTTCGCGCTGGCGCTGACCATCGGCATCTGCTTCGGCATCTACTCGTCGGTGCTGGTGATGGCGCCGCTGGTGATGTGGATGGGCGTCTCGCGCGAGGACCTGGTCAAGCCGGAGAAGAAGGCCGGCATCGGCGGCGAGAAGATACTGCCGTAGCGGATTCGCCGCGCACGCTGACCGCCGGTTTCGGACCGCCCATGCTGACGACGCTGTTCTATTCGCTGTTCGCGCTCGACCAGACGCTCGCGAACATGGCCGGTCAGTACGGCGCCTGGATCTACGCGCTGCTGTTCGTCGTGATCTTCGCGGAAACCGGACTGGTGGTGTTCCCGTTCCTGCCCGGCGACTCGATCCTCTTCATCTCCGGCACCGTCGTCGCGACGGCCGGCCTCGACGTGCACTTGCTGGTCGGGCTCCTGATCGTCGCGGCGATCCTGGGCGATTCGCTGAATTACGCGATCGGCCACTACATCGGCCCCCGCGTCTACGAGCGACCCGATTCGCGATGGTTCAAGCAGGCGCACCTGCGAAAGACGCAGGCGTTCTACGACAAGTACGGCGGCGTGACCATCATCATCGGCGGTTCATTCCGATCATCCGCACGTTCGCGCCGTTCCTGGCCGGCGTGGCTGGCATGTCCTATCGCCGGTTCCTCTCGTACAACGTCGTCGGCGGCGTGCTGTGGATCGGCCTGCTGGTCTACGCGGGCTACCTGTTCGGCAATATCCCGTGGGTCAAGCAGAACCTGTCGCTGATCGTGATCGCGATCGTCGTCGTCTCGCTGATCCCCGCGGTCAGCACGTTCGTGCAGCGAGCGCCGCCGGCGCGATTGACGCCGGATCAGACGCGCTTCGCGAGGTCGGCAGCCTTGCCGATATAGGTCGACGGCGTCAGCGCAAGGAGCCGCGCCTTGGCGTCCGCGGGCAGCGCCAGGCCCTCGATGAACGCATGCAGCGACTCGCGCGTCATGCCGGTCACGCCGCGCGTCAGCGCCTTCAGCTGCTCGTACGGGTTGGCGATGCCGTAGCGGCGCATGACTGTCTGGATCGGCTCGGCCAGGACTTCCCAGTTGGCGTCGAGATCGGCAGCCATCCGGGCGCGATCGACCTCGAGCTTGCGCAAACCCTGCTGCAACGACGTCCAGCCGAGCAGCGCGTATCCCAGCGCCACGCCCATGTTGCGCAGGACCGTCGAATCGGTGAGGTCGCGCTGCCAGCGCGAAATCGGCAGCTTCTCCGCCAGGTGGCGCAGCATCGCATTGGCCAGTCCCAGGTTGCCTTCGGAATTCTCGAAATCGATCGGATTGACCTTGTGCGGCATCGTGGACGAGCCCACTTCGCCTTCCACGACCCGCTGCCGGAAGTAGCCGAGCGAGACGTAGCCCCAGACGTCGCGGTCGAAGTCGATCAGGATGGTGTCGGCGCGTGCGATCGCGTCGAAGAGTTCGGCCATGTAGTCGTGCGGCTCGATCTGCGTCGTGTACGGATTGAATTCCAGGCCGAGTCCCGCGACGAAGCGCGCGGAAAGCCGTTCCCAGTCGACGTCCGGATAAGCTGCCAGGTGCGCGTTGTAATTGCCCACGGCGCCGTTGGCCTTGCCCTTGATCGGCACGCGCTCGATGGCGGCGATCTGCCGCTCGATGCGCGCATAGACATTGGCGATTTCCTTGCCGAGCGTGGTCGGCGTGGCCGGCTGGCCATGCGTCCGCGACAGCATCGGCGCGTCGGCGTTCGCGTGCGCCAGCGCGCGCAAGGTCGCCGCGATGTCGCGCAGCGTCGGCAGCAGCACGTCCTTGCGCGCCGCAGCCAGGGCCAGCGCATGCGCAAGATTGTTGATGTCCTCGGAGGTGCAGGCGAAATGAATGAACTCCGCGACCCGCGCCACCTCGGGCACCGGCGCGAAGCGCTCCTTCAGCCAGTACTCGACGGCCTTGACGTCGTGATTGGTCTTGCGTTCGATGTCCTTGATGCGCGCGGCGTCGGAAGGCGCGAAGGACTGCGCCGCCTGGTCGAGCGCCGCGCGCGCCGCGGCGGAAAACGGCGGCACTTCGGCGATCGCCGGTTCGTCGGCGAGCGCGATCAGCCATGAGATTTCGACGCGCACGCGATGCCGGACCAGGCCGAATTCGCTGAAATGGCCGGTCAGCGCGGCGACCTTTGCGCGCATAGCGGCCGTCCAGCGGGGACAGAGCGGTCAGGGCTGCAAAATGCGTGGGAAAGGAGGCTTCGGCGGTCACGATGCGGCAGTTTGGTGCACGGCAGTCGGATGCAATCGCTCGCGGGAGGCGTTCGCAGTGTAGCACGCAGCATGCATGCTCCGGACGCTCGACACGTCCCGGTCGGGCAGGCTTTCGCCGGCACGCGATGCTATAATTTTCCTCCCGCGCTTCCGAAGAAACGCCTGCCCGTGCTCAAGCTGATCGCCTCTCCGACGAGCCCTTATGTGCGCAAGGTGCGCATCGCGCTCGCCGAAAAGAAGATCGAGTATCAGATGCTGCGAGGTTTCGCCCATATGAGCCGGGCAACCCGGTGCACACCTGGAGCCCGCTGGGGAAAGTACCGGTGCTGGTGCTGGACGACGGCACCCGCCTGTTCGATTCCCGCGTGATCGTCGAATACATCGACACGGTGAGCCCGGTCTCGCGGCTCATTCCGGAACCCAATCGCCAGCGCATCGAGGTCAAGCGCTGGGAAGCGTTGGCCGATGGTATTTGCGATGCGACGCAGGCCATCGTCTGGAGTCGCGGCGGCCGGCCAAGCAGCAGAGCAAGGACTGGATCGAACGCCAGCAGCAAAAGGTCGGCGCCGGCGTGGCCGAACTCGCGCGCGAACTCGAGGAGAAGGCGTGGTGCGACGGCGAGTCCTACACGCTCGCCGATATCGCGACGGGCTGCGCGCTGGGCTACCTCGATCTCCGCTATCCCGACCTCGACTGGCGCCGCGAGTACCCGAACCTGTCCCGGCTTGCGGACAAGCTCGCGAAGCGGCCGACGTTCCAGGAAACAGCCCCCCCCGCGCTTGAACGGGCGGCCGGCGGCGACCTGGCAGTAGCCGCCGTGTACTTCCTGCCGGAATCCCCGGCCGTCGCGTCAGTTGACCTGCTTCCTCAGTTGACCTGTTTCAACTGGTCGAGGATTGCGGGATTCTCCAGCGTGGACGTGTCCTGCTTGATCTCCTCGTCTTTGGCGATCGAGCGCAGCAGCCGACGCATGATCTTGCCGGAGCGCGTCTTGGGCAGGTTTTCGCCGAAACGGATGTCCTTGGGCTTGGCAATCGGCCCGATTTCCTTCGCCACCCAGTCGCGCAGCACTTTCGCGATGCGGTCGGCTTCGGCGCCTTCCGGCCGCATCTGCTTCAGCACGACGAACGCGCAGACGGCTTCCCCGGTCAGGTCATCCGGGCGGCCGACGACGGCGGCTTCCGCCACCAGCGGATTGGCGACCAGGGCGGACTCGATTTCCATCGTGCCCAGCCGGTGTCCGGAGACGTTCAGCACGTCGTCGATGCGGCCCATGATGCGGATGTAACCTTCGAGGTCGCGCGACGCTCCATCGCCCGCAAGGTAATACTTGCCGTGGAAGTCCTCGGGGTAGTAACTGGTCTTGTACCGATCGGGGTCGCCCCAGATCGTCCGGATCATCCCGGGCCACGGGCGCTTGATGACAAGGATGCCGCCCTTGCCGAACTCGACGGTGTGCCCGGTCTCGTCCACGATGTCCGCGATGATGCCCGGCAGCGGGAACGTGCACGAGCCGGGCTTCAATGGCGTCGCGCCCGGCAGCGGAGTGATCATGTGGCCGCCGGTTTCCGTCTGCCACCACGTGTCGACGATCGGGCAGCGCGATCCGCCGACCGTCTGGAAGTACCACATCCAGGCTTCCGGATTGATCGGCTCGCCGACGGTGCCAAGAATGCGCAGCGACGACAGGTCGTATTTCGTCGGCAGGTCGCCGCCGGCCTTGATCAGCGAGCGGATTGCCGTTGGCGCCGTGTAGAACACCGAGACCTTGTGGTCCTGGATCATTTTCCAGAAGCGGCCCGGCATCGGGATACGTCGGCACGCCTTCGAACACGATCTCGGTCGCGCCGCAGGCGAGCGGCCCGTAAGCGATGTACGTGTGGCCGGTGACCCAGCCCACGTCGGCCGTGCACCAGAAGATATCGGCCGGCTTGTAGTCGAACGTCCACTTCATCGTCAGGATCGCCTGCAGCAGATAGCCGCCTGTCGAATGCTGGACGCCCTTCGGCTTTCCGGTGGACCCGGACGTGTAGAGGATGAACAGCGGATGCTCGGCGTTCACCCACGTCGGCTCGCAGGTATCCGGCTCGTTCGCGACGGCATCGTGCCACCAAACGTCGCGCCCGGCCTGCATCGGGATCGCCGCGCCTGTGCGCTTGTAGACGAATACCGTCTTGATGCCCTCGCATCCGCCCAGCGCCAGCGCTTCGTCGACGACCTTCTTCAGCGGGATCTCGCGGCCGCCCCGGAACTGCCCGTCGGCGGCGATGATGGCCACCGCGCCCGCATCGACGACGCGTTCCTGGATGCTCTTTGCCGAGAAGCCGCCGAACACCACCGAGTGCGTGGCGCCGATGCGCGCGCATGCCTGCATGGCGACCACCGCCTGGATCGACATCGGCATGTAGACGAGAACGCGGTCACCTTTCTTGATGCCCTTCGCCTTCAGCGCGTTCGCGAAGCGGCAGACGTCGTGATAGAGCTCCTTGTAGGTGATGCGGGTGATCGTGCCGTCGTCGGCTTCGAAGATGATCGCGACCTTGCCGGGCTGCGTCGCGAGATGCCGGTCGAGGCAGTTGTACGACGCGTTCATTTCGCCGTCGGCGAACCACTTGAAGAACGGCGGGTTCGACTCGTCGAGCGTCTTCGTGAACGGCTTGTGCCACAGGAGCTCCGCGCGCGCATGCTTCGCCCAGAAGCCCTCGAAGTCGCTTTCGGCTTCTGCGCACATGGCTTTGTAGGCGGGCATTCCGGAGATGTTGGCCTGCTTGACGAAGGCCTCGGAAGGCGGGAATACGCGGTTTTCCTGCAGGACCGACTCGATACCGGACGACATGGTGGATTCTCCTCCGCAAATGATCTCTGATCTGATAGCGCCGTGCGAGCCTGCGAGTCTAACCACAGCGCGGGCGGAGGACGCAATGACGAAGGACAAACCTGGTGCGTGCAGCCGCAGCGGGATGCACAGCCTGGCGGCACGGTCCCGCTGCGCGGCAGAGTCCAGCCACCCGCCGGCCCGGCACGGGCGGTGCCGCCGCGGATGGTAGACTTTTGGGTTCTCCGGAGTCACGTGGCCGCAATGGCGACCCCGATTTCCGGATGCTCGCACCATTCCATATTCACGGGAAACTCGATGCCCGCACGCCGCCCGATTCCATCGTTCCGGGAGCAGCCCATTCCCCGGCTGATCTTCATGAGCCGATGGCTGCAGCTCCCGCTCTACCTGGGCCTCATCATCGCCCAGGGCGTCTACGTCTATTATTTCTGGGTCGAGCTTGTGCATCTGGTGGAGGCGGCCTTCGGGCACCGGGACGCCCTTGAAGCGATTCTGAAGAATGTGACGCCGCCCGGCGCCCAGGGCCTGGTCCCGCCGCCGGAAACCGTGGTCATGCTCGTGGTCCTCGGCCTGATCGACGTCGTGATGATCTCGAACCTGCTGATCATGGTCATCGTCGGCGGCTACGAGACGTTCGTGTCGCGTATGAACCTTGACGAACACCCCGACCAGCCGGAGTGGCTGTCGCACGTCAATGCCTCCGTTCTCAAGGTGAAGCTGGCCACCGCCATCATCGGCATCTCGTCGATCCACCTGCTCAAGACGTTCATCAACGCGGCCGCGTACGAGGAAAAGACGCTGTTCTACCAGACGGTGATCCACGTCGCGTTCCTGTTCTCGGCGTTGGCGATCGCCGCGGTGGACCGCGTGATGCCTCCCCCGGCCCGGCATTCCGGCGTGCCGGCCCCGCACTGAACGAAGACCCGGAGCGACACGATGACCACGATCCGCCAGCAGGACTTCATCCAAAGCATCGCCGACGCGCTGCAATTCATTTCCTACTATCACCCGCAGGATTACATCGAGGCGCTTGGCGCGGCATATCACGCCGAGGAGTCGCCGGCGGCGAAGGACGCGATAGCGCAGATACTCACCAACTCGCGGATGTGCGCGGAGGGCCACCGCCCGATCTGCCAGGACACCGGCATCGTCGTCGCGTTCGTGAAGGTGGGCATGGACGTGCGCTGGAGCGGCGCCACCATGTCGCTGGCCGGAATGGTCAACGAAGGCGTGCGCCTCGCCTACATGGACCCGGACAACCGCCTGCGCGCATCGATCGTCGCCGACCCTGCGGGCGCGCGCAGGAACACGCGCGACAACACGCCTGCCGTCATTCACTTCGACCTGGTGCCCGGCGACACCGTCGAGGTGAAGATCGCGGCCAAGGGCGGCGGCTCCGAGAACAAGTCCAAGTTCGTGATGCTGAATCCTTCGGACTCGATCGTCGACTGGGTGCTGAAGACGCTGCCGACGATGGGCGCGGGCTGGTGTCCGCCGGGCATGCTGGGCATCGGCATCGGAGGGTCGGCCGAAAAGGCGATGGTGCTCGCGAAGGAGGCGCTGATGGAGCCCATCGACATGCACGACCTTCTCATGCGCGGCCCGGCGAACAAGACCGAGGAACTGCGCATCGAGCTCTATGAAAAGTGCAACGCGCTGGGCATCGGCGCGCAGGGCTTGGGCGGCCTGTCGACGGTGCTCGACGTGAAGATCCTCGACTATCCGACGCACGCGGCGAGCAAGCCCGTCGGCATGATTCCCAACTGCGCCGCGACGCGCCATGCCCATTTCACGCTCGACGGCAGCGGCGTCGCGAAGCTCGACCCGCCCGACCTTTCCAAGTGGCCCGCCGTGCACTGGACGCCGTCGCCGTCCGCCAAGCGCGTGAATCTCGACACGCTGACGCGCGAAGAAGTGGCGGCGTGGAAGCCCGGCGAGACGCTGCTGCTGAACGGCAAGATGCTCACCGGCCGCGACGCCGCGCACAAGCGCATCGCCGATCACTTCGCGCGCGGCGAGGCGCTGCCCGAAGGCGTGGATTTCACGAACCGCGTCATCTATTACGTCGGTCCGGTCGATCCGGTGCGCGACGAAGTGGTCGGGCCCGCCGGTCCCACGACGGCCACGCGCATGGACAAGTTCACCGACATGATGCTGGCGAAAACCGGTCTCATCGCCATGATCGGCAAGGCGGAGCGCGGTCCGGCCGCGATCGAGGCCATTGCCAAGCATGGCGCGGCGTACCTGATGGCCGTCGGCGGCGCCGCCTACCTGGTGTCGAAGGCGATCCGCGCGTCGCGCGTCGTCGCGTTCGGCGACCTCGGCATGGAAGCGATCTACGAATTCACGGTGAAGGACATGCCGGTCACCGTCGCCGTCGATGCCCGAGGGACGTCCGTCCACCGTACCGGCCCACGCGAGTGGCAGGCCCGCATCGGCAAGATCCCCGTCGCCGTGGAATGAGGGACGTGGTGACGCGATGCGCCTGATGTCCCGCGGCAACCGGGCATGAAGTTCGCCACGCGCCTGCGTCGGCACCTGTCCCCGCTCTCGGGCGACACGGCTTCCACACTGGACCTGCCTCCGGTGCGGATGGGCCTGCTCACCAAGCTCAACGTGCTTACCGTCGGGCTCATCTTCCTGACGGCCGCCGCGCTGTCGATACTGCATTTCGCGCAGCAATGGCGCGACGAAAAGCAGGAACTGCGCAGCCAGGGCGCCACGCTGCTCGGAGTGATCGCGCAGCTTGCCGAGCACGGCATCGTCACCTCGGACAAGGACTATCTGGAGCAGATGCTCGGCAGCGCAAGCAACAATCCCGACGTCGCCTACGCCAGCGTGTTCGACGGCAAGCGCGAGGTGCTGGTGGAGCGCCGCTTCGCGGCCGGTCTCGCCAAGGAGATGCTGCCGCCCATCGACACGGTCCAGGTCGCCGCTGGCGCCGGGACGCATCGCGGACCGCGACGTCACGATCGCGGGCAAGCGTTACGTCGAACTCATCGCGCCGGTCGCGAAACCGCGTGCCGTGGCGGGCGAAGTCACGCCGCAAACCGGGGCCACCGGGGAGCCCATCGGCTACCTGCGCCTGGGCATGACCCAGGAAGTGCAGCGCCGCGTGTTTCGCGAGCAGATGGTCGGCGCCGTCGCCGTGGTGCTGGGACTGCTCATCGTCGCCATCGTCGCCACGCTGCTGCTCACGCGGCGCCTGGTGGCGCCGATGCACCGCCTGATGCGCGCCGCGCGCGCGGTCGGCGCCGGCCGCCTCGACGTGTATGTCCCGGCGAGCTCGTCGGACGAACTGGGCCTGCTGACGCACACGTTCAATCACATGACGCAAAAGCTCGGCGAATCCCAGTCCGAGGTCGCCAATTACCAGCGCACGCTCGAGGACAAGGTCACGCAGCGGACGAAGGAACTCGAGATCGCCACGGCGCACGCCTACAAGCTGGCGCAGCACGACATCCTGACCGGCCTGCCGAACCGGTCGCTCCTCAACCAGCGGCTGAAGCAGATCCTGTCGCTCGCGCAGCGCGACGGCACGCACGTCGGGTGTCTCTTCCTCGACTTCGACCATTTCAAGCGCATCAACGACACGCTGGGGCACGACGCGGGCGACCACCTGCTGCAGTCGATCGCGCAGCGGCTGATCAGCGCGGTGCGCGAAAGCGATACCGTCGCGCGCCTGGGTGGCGACGAGTTCGTCATCATCCTGCCCGGACTGAATCCGCCGCAGGCCGCCTTCGAGGTGCTGGCCGTGCTGACGCGGGTCAGGGAGTCGTTCATGGCGCCGTTCAGGCTATCCGACCAGATGCCGACCCTCACGGCGTCGATCGGCGTCGCGATGTATCCGCTGGATGCATCCGACGGCGGCAGCCTGATCAAGCAGGCGGACACGGCGATGTACGCCGCGAAGGACGCCGGCCGCAACGCGTATCGCTTCTACACGTCGGACATGAACGCCCGCGTGCAATTGCGCCTGCAGATCGAGACCGACATGCGGCGCGGTCTCATGGACGACGAGTTCTTCCTCGTCTACCAGCCGCAGATCGAGATGAAGAGCGGACGCGCATGCGGTGTGGAGGCGCTGCTGCGCTGGCGCGATCCGGAGCGCGGCGTGATCTCGCCGGCCGAGTTCATTCCCATTGCCGAGGAGTCGGGGATGATCCAGGCGCTGGGCGCGCGCGTGCTGCGCGACGCGTGCCGGCAGGTCATGCAATGGCACCGAATGGACATGCCGCTGCGCCTGGCGGTGAACCTGTCCGTGCAGCAACTGCAGCACGACAGCTGGCTGGGGATCGTCGAGGAAGCGCTGTCGGCGAGCGGCCTCGCGCCGTCGCACCTCGACCTGGAGATCACCGAGAGCGTGATCATCACGCACCCCGAAAAAGCCGTGGCAACGCTGATGAAGTTGAAGCAGATGGGCGTGTCCATCACTATCGATGATTTCGGCACGGGCTACTCGAGCCTTTCCTATCTCGCCCGGCTGCCCATCCAGGGAGTCAAGATCGACCAGCGCTTCGTGCATGGCCTGGAAAAGAACCGCAACGACGAGGCGATCACGCAGGCGATCATCGCGCTGTCGCATTCGCTCGGACTGCGGTGCATCGCCGAGGGCGTCGAAACCGCCGCCCAGTTCAATTTCCTGCGCTCGCACGGGTGCGAGGAAGCGCAGGGTTACCTGATCTCGCGGCCGCTGCCCGAAGCGCAGCTGCGCTCGTGGTGGCGCACGCAGGAAGAGCGGCGGCATGGCCGCGACCGCCAGGCCGACCTGTGGCAGCACGAAGCCGACGATTGACGTCCAGGGACTGTGAATGCCCAGCCCGCCAGGTCGCCGGGCGTATCGACATCGCGCAATACGCTGTCGTCGTCCACCTCGATGAGTTGCACCTGGTCGCGATGCGCCGAGAGGATGGACTTGGCGCCTTCGTCGCCGCCCAGCGCCGCCAGTGCAGCGTAATGCGACGACGCAAAGCCCACCGGATGGCCGCGCACGCCGATGCGCGACGTGGCGACGATTGCCGCGCCCGACAGTCAGCGCGTCGGCCACCAGCGCCACGGTCGCAGGCGCGATCCATGGCATGTCGGCAAGCGCCACGATCCAGCCGTCGGCGTCCGCCGCGGCAGCGACACCGCACGCGAGGCTGGCGCCCATGCCTTCGTTCGCCCGCGCGCATTCGACGATTCGCGCCCCTGCCGAGCGCAGTTGGCTTGCGAGGATCGAATCGCCGGGGCGCACCACCGCCACGACCTCCGGCAACGCCGACAACAGATGCAGGCAGGACGCGACGCCGATGGCGGTTCCCGCGCCGACGCCGTGGGACGTCGTGGGCAGCGGCGAGAGCAGTTTCGCTCCACCGAAGCGGGCGCCCTGGCCCGCCGCGAGCAGGATGCCGGTCAGGCGCATGGAACGGCGAGCGACTTGGTCACGGAGAGCCAGAGCGAAGCCAGAAGGCTCGGCCGGGTACGCGTCGGTCATTCCGCGAGCAGCCGAAACTTGCCGTCCTTGACGACGATGAGCACGCGCGCCCGGTCGTCCATGCCATTGTGATTGGTGGCCGACATGTTGAACACGCCCTGCGTGCCGACGACCTCGCGCTCCTTTTCCACGGCGTCGCGCAACGCGCTGCGGAACGCCTCCGTGCCGGGCTTGCCGGCCTTGAGCGCGGCCGGGATTGCCCGCTCGAGCAGGATGCCGCCGTCCCACGTATTGGCGCCGAACGTCGCGGGCTTGGTGCCGAACTGCTTCTCGTACGCCGCGATGTAGGCGAGCGCGACCTTCTTCGTCGGGTTGGTCGCGGGAATTTCGTCGATGACCAGCATCGGTCCCGCGGCAAGGACGGTGCCTTCGACCTTTTCCTTTCCCGAGCTTGATGAAGTCGTCGGTCGCCACCGCGTGCGTCTGGTAGATGCGGCCCTTGTACCCCTGGTCGAACAGCGTGGCCTGCGGCAGCACGGCGGGACCGCCGACCGCGGCGATCAGCACGGCATCGGGCTTCGCCGCCATCAGCTTCAGCACCTGCCCGGTCGTGCTCTGGTCGTTGCGCGCGTAGCGTTCGTTGGCGACGATGCTGATGCCGGCTTTCTCGGCCATCGGAACGAACACCTTGTACCAGTTCTCGCCATACGGGTCGTTGAAGCCGATGAAGCCGATCGTCTTCACGCCGTTCTTCGTCATGTGCGCCAGCAGCGCGCTGGCGATGATGTCGTCGTTCTGCGTCGTCTTGAACACCCAGCGCTTCTTTGCATCGAGCGGCTCGACGACGCTGGACGTGCCCACGGTGGCCATCATCGGCACCTTGGCCTCCGCGATGAAATCGAGGATCGCCAGCGCGTTCGGCGTGGTCGACGGGCCGATCAGCGCGTCGATGTTGTTGCTCCTGGATGAGCTTCTTGACGTTCTGCACGGCGCGCGTGGAGTCTCCGCCATCCTCGAGCTGGATGTACTCGACGGTCGCATCGCCGACCTTCCTGGGCAACAGGTCACCGGTGTTTTTCTGCGGAATGCCGATCGCCGACGTCGGTCCGGTGGCGGAGACCATGAGGCCGACCTTCACCTGCCCGAAGGCGGCGAAGGAACAGAGGAGCGCGACGGCGAGCGAAGAAAGGACGAACGGACACTGGAACCCCCCGGAAGAATGACGACAAAACATGGAATGCTATGCCGAACCGCGGGTCCGGGACAAGTCGGGAACACGCCGCGAGGCGGACGCGCAGGTTGGCTACACGAATTGCCCGGCCGCGTGGCCCGACGCCCACGCCCACTGGAAGTTGTAGCCGCCGAGCCAGCCGGTGACGTCGACCACTTCTCCGATGAAATAGAGTCCGGGGACGTCGGTTGCGCCCATCGTCTTCGACGACAGATGGCTCGTCGCCACGCCGCCGCAGGTCACTTCCGCCTTCTGGTATCCAAGTGTGCCGGAAGGCAGCACGCGCCAGTCGTGCAACAGTGCCGCGACCTCGCGCAGCCTCGCCTCGCCCAGTTGCTTCATCGGCATCGCCACGCCATGCGCCGCGCACCATTGCTGCGCGAAGCGCCTGGGCAGCCGTTGCGCCAACAGCGTCGGCAGCTGCGCCTGCGAACTGACCTGCGCGCACAGCCAAGGCGCGGCGTCCTCGCCGGGCAGCAGGTCGATCGACAGCGGCGTGCGGCCGTCCCAATACGACGAAATCTGCAGGATCGCCGGCCCTGACAATCCGCGGTGCGTGAACAGCAGGTTCTCGCGAAAGCGCCCGCCGTTGCACGCGATCTCGGCATCGACGGAAACGCCCGACAAGTCGCCGTAGCGCGCCAGCGCCTCGGGCGCAAACGCGAGCGGCACGAGTCCGGGCCGCGGCGGCACGACCGGCAGACCGAATTGCTCGGCGATACGGTAACCAAACGGCGTCGCGCCGATCTTCGGTACGGACAACCCGCCGGTGGCGATGACGAGCGATGTGCAGCGTGCGGTGCCCTGCGGCGTGGCGACTTCGAATCCGTTCGCCCGTGCGCTCGACGCGATCGACGGGACACGGCATCCGCCATTGCACGTTGCCGCGGTCGCATTCATCCTTCAGCATGCGGATGATGTCCTGCGCGGTGTCGTCGCAGAACAGCTGCCCGAGCTTCTTCTCGTGATACGCGATGCCGTATTTCTCGACCAGCGCGATGAAATGGCGAGGCGTATAGCGGGCGAGCGCCGAACGGCAGAAGTCGGGGTTCTGCGACAGGAAGTTCGCCGCCGTGGCGCCGCTGTTGGTGAAATTGCAGCGACCGCCGCCCGAGATGCGGATCTTCTCTCCCAGCAGGTGGTAGTGCTCGATCAGCAGCACGCTGCGCCCGCGCTGCCCGGCCTGCGCGGCGCACATCATGCCGGCGGCACCCGCGCCGATGACGACGACGTCGTAGTCAGACATCAGGTCGCCGGCGGCACGGCCGGCCGCCACCGGGTCCGGACGCGTCAGCGTTGCTCGAGCACCGGCGACGCGATCCTGGCCAGCACCTGCTCGAGGTTGCTCACGCTGCGATCGACGTTGCCAAGCTTGTCCAGGCCGAACAACCCGATGCGAAACGTCTGGAAGTCCGCCGGCTCGTCGCATTGCAACGGCACGCCGGCCGCGGCCTGCAATCCCAGGTCGAGGAATTTCTTGGCGCTCTGCATGTCCTTGTCGTCGGTATAGCTCACCACGACGGAGGGCGACTGAAAGCCCTCGGCCGCAACGCTTGCGAAGCCATGGCGCGCCAGCAGCGCGCGGACCTTGGCGCCCAATTCCCGTTGCGCGGCGCGCATGTTTTCGAATCCAGCCTGCTCGGTTTCCTTCATCGTGTCGCGCAATCGGGCGAGCGAATCGGTTCCCAGTGTTGCGTGATACGCATGGCCGCCCTTTTCATACGCTTCCATGATCGAAAGCCACTTGCGCAGATCGCACGCGAAGCTGGTGGAAGTCGTGCTTTCGATGGCGGTGCGGGCACGTTGGCTCAGCATCACCAGCGCGAATCCGGGCGTACTGCTCCAGCCTTTTTGCGGCGCGGTGATCAGGACGTCGACGCCGCAGGCTTCCATGTCGACCCACAGCGCACCCGACGCGACGCAATCGAGGACGAACAGGCCGCCGGTCGCGTGGACGGCGTCACCGACCGCGCGCAGATAGCTGTCCGGAAGCAGGATTCCCGACGCCGTCTCGACGTGAGGCGCGAACACGGCATCCGGGCGATTCGTGCCGATCGAATCGACCACTTCGTCGATCGGGGCCGGCGCAAAGGGCGCGTGCTTGCCGCCTCCGATGCGGCGTGCCTTGAGCACGGTTGCCTCGGCGGGGATCTTGCCGGCGTCGAAGATCTGCGACCAGCGGTAGCTGAACCAGCCGTTGCGGATAACCAGGCACTTCTTGCCGGTGGCGAATTGCCGCGCAACGGCTTCCATGCCAAAGGTTCCGCCACCGGGAACCACGATGGCCGAATGCGCGTTGTAGACGTGCTTGAGAATGCCTGAGATGTCGCACATGACGCGCTGGAAGCGCTGCGACATGTGGTTCAGCGAGCGGTCCGTGAAAACGACCGAATACTCGAGTAGGCCGTCGGGATCGACGTCTGGGCGAAGGCCGGGCATAGGGTCCCCTGAGGAAGTTGGCGAGGTGGCAATCGCGCCAAGATCAGCTTAGCACGACGGGCCCCTCGGCCGATTCTCAGGAACGCGGCGCCGGTCGCCGGCGGCTACTGGCCAAAGAAGTCCTTGACCTTGTCGAACCAGCCTTTGGCGCGCGGATTGTGCTTGCCCGGATCTTCCTCGTTGATCATCTCGAATTCACGCAGCAGTTCCTTCTGCCGCGATGTGAGCTTGACCGGCGTTTCGATCGCTACGTGGCAATACAGGTCGCCCTGCACCGAACCGCGGACCGGACGAATGCCCTTGTTGCGAAGCCGGAACGTCTGGCCCGATTGCGTCTCCGGCGGCACTTTGATCGTGGCGTGCCCGTCCAGCGTCGGAATTTCCAGCTCGCCGCCCAATGCTGCCGTCGCGAAACTGATCGGCATCTCGCAATGCAGGTCCGCGCCATCGCGCTGGAACACCTGGTGCGGCTTCAAGTGCACGACGACGTAAAGATCCCCCGACGGGCCGCCGTTCAATCCCGCCTCGCCTTCGCCCGTCAGGCGGATGCGATCGTCCGTATCCACGCCCGCCGGGATTTTCACCGACAGGGTCTTGTGTTTTTTCACGCGGCCCGCGCCGTGGCAGGTGACGCACGGATCGGGAATGACCTTGCCGGTGCCGTGGCAAGTCGGGCACGTCTGCTGGATCGAGAAGAAGCCCTGCGACACGCGCACTTCGCCGCGTCCGCCGCAGGTACCGCATGTCGTGGGCTTGGTGCCCGGCTTGGCGCCGGTGCCGTGGCAGGTCTCGCATCCCTCCATGGCCGGGATCCGGATCTTCACTTCCGTGCCGCGCGCGGCGTCCTCCAGCGACAGTTCGAGGTTGTAGCGCAGGTCCGCGCCGCGATACACGCCACTGCCGCCGCCGCGCCCCTGCTGACCGAAGATTTCGCCGAAGATGTCGCCGAACGCGTCTGCAAATCCGCCGAAGCCTTCGGGCCCGCCGGGCCGGCCACCGAATCCGGCCGACGGATCCACGCCCGCATGCCCGAACTGGTCGTACGCCGCGCGCTTTTTCGAGTCGGTCAGGACCTCGTACGCTTCCTTGGCTTCCTTGAATTTATCTTCCGAGGCCTTGTCATCCGGATTGCGGTCCGGATGGTGCTTCATCGCCATCTTCCGATAGGACTTCTTGATGTCCTCCTCGGTCGCGTCGCGGCTCAAGCCCAGTGTCGTGTAGTAATCCCGCTTCGCCATGATCCCCATTGCCCCTTGCTACTTATGAAGCCCTCGCGGGCCCAGTCAAGTTGAACGTCAGTGTTTCCACAACGGCAAAGGCCGGATTGAGGGGCGCCCGCAGGCGACCACTCCAATCCGGCCAGATATTACGTCGCGCGCCGAAGTATCAATTGTTTCGTGTTTCGCGCGCGGCGGAGACTCATCACTTCTGGTCCTTCACCTCGGTGAATTCCGCGTCCACGACCTTTTCGTCACCGTGCTGCCCGCCCGCACCACCCGCCGCGTCCGCACCGCCCCCCGCGCCCGCGGCTCCCGCCGCATTCGCCGCCGCCTGCGCCTGCGCGTACATGACCTCGCCGAGCTTTTGCGACGTCTTGGCCAGTTCCTCGGCCTTCGCTTCAAGCTGCTCCTTGGTCGCGTCGTTCTTCTTCAGCAGTTCCTCGGCGTCCTTCACCGCGGCCTCGATCTTCGCCTTGTCGTCTTCGCCTACCTTGTCGCCATATTCGGCGACCGATTTCTTCACGCTGTGCACCAGCGCGTCGAGGCTGTTGCGCGCCTGCACCGTCTCGACCATCTTGCGGTCGTCTTCGGCGTGCGCCTCGGCGTCCTTCACCATCTTCTCGATCTCGGATTCCGACAATCCGGAATTGGCCTTGATCGTGATCTTGTTTTCCTTGCCCGTCGCCTTGTCCTTGGCCGACACGTGCAGGATGCCGTTGGCGTCGATGTCGAACGTGACCTCGATCTGCGGCGTGCCGCGCGGCGCCGGAGGAATGCCCTCGAGATTGAACTGGCCGAGGCTCTTGTTGCCGCCCGCCACGTCGCGCTCGCCCTGCAGCACGTGGATCGTCACCGCGCCCTGGTTGTCATCGGCCGTCGAGAACACTTGCTGCGCCTTGGTCGGGATCGTCGTGTTCTTCTTGATGAGCTTGGTCATGACGCTGCCGAGCGTTTCGATGCCCAGTGACAGCGGCGTCACGTCAAGCAGCAGCACGTCCTTCACGTCGCCCTTCAGCACGCCGCCCTGGATGGCCGCGCCCACGGCAACCGCTTCGTCCGGGTTCACGTCCTTGCGCGGTTCCTTGGCGAAGAACTCCTTGACCTTGTCCTGCACCTTCGGCATGCGCGTCTGCCCGCCGACCAGGATCACGTCGGAAATATCGGACAGCTTCACACCGGCGTCCTTGATCGCGACGCGGCACGGCTCGATGGTGCGCTCGATCAATTCCTCGACCAGCGCCTCGAACTTGGCGCGCGTGATCTTCATCGCCAGGTGCTTCGGACCGGACTGGTCGGCCGTGATGTACGGCAGGTTGATCTCCGTCTGCTGCGACGACGACAGCTCGATCTTCGCCTTTTCGGCGGAATCCTTGAGGCGTTGCAGCGCCAGCACGTCGTTCTTGAGGTCGACGCCGGACTCCTTCTTGTACTCGGTGACGACATAGTCGATCAGGCGCTGGTCGAAGTCCTCGCCGCCCAGGAACGTGTCGCCGTTGGTGGACAGAACTTCGAACTGGTGCTCGCCTTCGACATTGGCGATCTCGATGATCGAGATGTCGAACGTACCGCCGCCCAGGTCGTAGACCGCGATCTTGCGGTCGCCTTCCTTCTTGTCCATGCCGAACGCCAGCGCCGCCGCCGTGGGTTCGTTGATGATGCGCTTGACCTCGAGGCCGGCGATCTTGCCCGCGTCCTTGGTCGCCTGCCGCTGCGAGTCGTTGAAGTACGCCGGAACCGTGATGACGGCCTCGGTGACTTCCTCGCCCAGGTAGTCCTCGGCGGTCTTCTTCATCTTGCGCAGGATTTCCGCGGAGACCTGCTGCGGCGCGATCTTCTTGCCGCGCACCTCGACCCACGCGTCGCCGTTGTCCGCCTTGATGATCTTGTAGGGCATCAGGTTGATGTCCTTCTGCACTTCCTTTTCCTCGAACTTGCGGCCGATCAGCCGCTTGATCGCGTACAGCGTGTTCTTCGGATTGGTGACCGCCTGCCGCTTGGCCGACGCGCCGACGAGGATTTCGCCGTCTTCCTGGTAGGCGACGACCGAAGGCGTCGTGCGCGCGCCTTCAGCGTTTTCGATGACCTTGGGCGTGCCGCCCTCCATGATGGAGACGCAACTGTTGGTGGTGCCGAGGTCGATGCCGATGATCTTGCCCATGATGTCCTGCCCTCCGTGATCCGAATGCGAATGAATGTGAAGAACCTGCCCGTCAGATGGGGATTTCGCTCGAGCGAATCAACCCAACCCGGAGCCTGGCCGATGATTTTCTAGGTGTTTTCGGTCTTGCCCTTCGCCACCGTCACCAGCGCGGGCCGCAGCACGCGATCGTTGATGAGGTAGCCCTTCTGAAAGACGTCCACGACGGTGTTCGCCGGCAGGTCGGAATCGACCATCTGCATCGCCTGGTGGCGGTGCGGGTCGTATTTCTCGCCCGCCGGATTGACTTCCAGCACCTGCGCACGGTCGAACGACGCCTGCAGCGCCTTCAACGTCAATGCCGCGCCGGATCGCAGCGTCTCGAGCGAAACGTCGCCTCCGGCGAGCGTCTGCTCCAGCGCATCCTTCACGGGCAGCAGGTCTTCGGCGAAGCGCTCCACCGCGTACTTGTGCGCCTTGGCGACGTTGACCTCCGCCTGCTTGCGCACGTTTTCGGTCTCTGCCTTGGCGCGCAGCCAGGCGTCCTTGAGTTCCGCGACCTCGGTCTCGACCTTCACGAGCTGCGCGGCAATATCGTCGGCGACGCGGCCCACTTCGACGGTGTCGGCGACGACTTCCGGGCCGGCAGCCGCTGCCTCAGGCGTGAGCACCGGGGTACCTGCTTCCGGATCAGGATGTGTTCGTTTCATGCGTTGGTCCCTGGAATCGTTTTTGCTATCCGCACGCACGTTGGGGTCAATCGTCGCGATTCAAGCCCCTTCCCCGGGCGTGACCGAAAAATTGCTTAAAAACAATGGTTTATCGTTTGGCCCGCGTCACGCGTGGGCCGGACCGGCGTCAGGCTTTTGCGCCCAGGGCCTTGGCACGCAGCTTGGTCGCCTCGCGGGCAGCTGCGTCCGGCGCCTCGGCCAGCCAGCCATCGAGTTCGCGGAACACGAGATTCGCCAGCGCGGCAATCCACAGCGGATGCTCGTTGAGGCAGGGAATGGCGTTGAATTCCTTGCCGCCGGCTTGAAGGAAGGTCGCCCGCGCCTCGATGCCGATTTCCTCCAGCGTTTCCAGGCAGTCGGCGACGAATCCCGGGCAAAACACATCGACGCGCTTGACGCCCTCGCGGCCAAGCGCCTGCAACACTTCGGAAGTGTAGGGCTTGAGCCATTGCGCGCGGCCGAATCGGGACTGGAAGGTCAGCGTCCATTGCGCCGGACTCCAGCCCCAGTTCCTGGGCGAGCAGCCGGCCCGTCACCAGGCACAGGCAGTGATAGGGATCGCCGCGGTCCAGCGTCTGCTGCGGCAGGCCGTGGAATGACATCACCAGGCGATCCGGGCGGCCATGCTTGACCCAGAAGTCATTGACGTTTTGCGCGAGCGCCTTGATGTAGGCGGGATCGGCATGGAACGTCTCGACCACGCGCAGGCCGGGAATGCGCCGCAATTGGCGCAGGTGATCGGCGACGGCGTCGAATGCCGACGCCGTCGTGCTGGCCGCGTATTGCGGATAAAGCGGCACGACGAGAATTCGTTCGCAGTTCGCGGCGCGCAGGCGGTCGAGCGCCGCGCCCACGCTCGGATTGCCGTAGCGCATTCCCAGTTCCACCGGACACTGGTCGGCAGGAAACCCCGCACTCTTGAGTCGTTGCCCGAGGTAACCCAGCAACAGCGAACGCTGCTTCACGCTGTGCACCAGCAGCGGCGAGCCATCCTTGGTCCAGATCGCGGAATATTTTCTCGCCGACGCGGCCGGCCGCACCAGCAGGATCACGCCATACAGGATCGGCTTCCACAGCCACGGCGGGATCTCGATGACGCGCGGATCGGACAGGAATTGCGCGAGATACCTGCGCACCGCCGAAGGCGTGGCCTGATCGGGCGTGCCGAGGTTGACGAGCAGGACGCCGACGCGCGGCACACGGTCGTGCGCGAACGGCGGTTCAGGCGCGTGGGCCATGCGCTGCCTTCTGCCGGTACTTCATTGCGCCGCTGTCGCTCGCGGGTGACTTGCGATCCACGCATCCAGTCCGCGTCGCGCCTGGCGCTGGATCGCCTTGCGCACGAACGGCGTCCATCCGAGCAGCGCGCCCTTGGCGCCGAGCGCCATGCGGCTCCAGCGCCACAGGTCGAAGGTGTCCACGTGACGGGCGATCCGGCCCGCGCTGAACGTGAATGCCGCGTCGATGATGTTGTGCACCGGACGGCCGGTGGCGGAGAACGTGTAGCGGGCCTCCCAATGCGCGGCGCCGGTCGCGTCGTCGGCGCGCACGTCGCGCCATTCGACGCGCAGGTCGCGGCCGCGCTCGCACAGCATCGACCACATGGCGCCGACCTCGGCGCCGGCCAGATCGAACACCGGGTCGGAGAAGCGCGCGTCCGGCGCATAGCAGGCGGCCATCGCCGCGCCGTCCCTGCGCGCGAACGCGGAATAGAACCGCTCGAGCAGCGCCGCGTTGGGATGGGGCTCAGTCATCGCTCATTCTTCATTGAACTGCGCCGACATCGCGTTGGACAGAAGCTTGGCGGTGACGTCGACGATCGGGATCACCCGCTCGTACGCCATCCGCGTCGGGCCGATCACGCCCAGCGTGCCGATCACCTGGCCGTTGGCTTCGTAGGGCGCGGTGACGACGCTGTACTCATCCAGCGGCGCCAGCCCCGACTCGCCGCCGATGTAGATCTGCACGCCCTGCGCGCGCTGCGAAACGTCGAGCAGATGCAGGATCGACGTCTTCTGGTCGAACATGTCGAAGAGCCGGCGCAGCCGCTCCATGTTGGATGCCAGGCCGTCGGCGTGCATCAGGTTGCGCTCGCCGGTGACGACCAGCGATTCGCCTTCCGCGTAGGCGCCTTCGCCGGCGTCCACCGCCGCGCTCATCAGGCCCGCGATGTCTTCGCGCAGGGTTCGCAACTCATCGGTGATCCGGGCGCGGATCGTCGTCAGCGGCTGCCCGGCGAAGTTGTGGTTGAAGAAGTTGGTGGCCTCGACCAGTTGCGACTGCGAGTAAGCGCGATCGGTATGCAGGATGCGGTTCTGCACGTCGCCTTCGGCCGTCACCAGGATGAGCAGCACGCGCCGCTCCGACAGGCGCAGGAACTCCAGGTGGCGAAACGCCGCCTCGCGCCGCTTGGGCGTCATCACCACGCCGGCGAATTGCGTCAGCTGCGAGAGGAGACCCGCCGCCGCGCTCACGAGCTGCTGCGGCCGGTCGGCGACGAGTTCGCCCTCGAGCCGGTCGATCTCGCTGCGATCGAGCGGCTTGGTGACCATCAGGCTGTCGACGAAGAAGCGGTAGCCCTTGGGCGTCGGCACGCGGCCGGCGGACGTATGCGGGCTGCTGATGAAACCCATCTCCTCCAGGTCCGCCATCACGTTGCGGATCGTCGCCGGCGAAAGCTCGAGGCCGGAGTGCCGCGACAGCGCGCGCGAACCTATCGGCTGCCCGTCGCCGATGTACCGCTCGATCAGCGTCTTGAGGAGGTGCTGCGCGCGCGGTTCAAGCATGGCGACGATTTTACAGCGCTCCATCGTTTCGGGGGCGGCGCGCCGCCGGCATTGGCACTTTCGGTCGAGCGTCCCGAGCCTGCGGGCTGTGGTTTAATCGTGCCCATGCCCAAAGCCGCTGCCGCGCCGGTCTTTCCCCGCGTTGCCCTCGTCGGTCGCCACGAGAGCCCGGATCTGGCGTCGCCGTTGTCCCGCGTCGCCGCGTACCTGACCGCCAAGGGCCATTCCGTCGTCCTGGAGTGCGAAACCGCGCGCCATTCTCCGTTGTCCGGCTATTCCGGTCGCCACGCAGGAGGACCTCGGGCACGCCGTCGACCTGGCGATCGTGCTGGGCGGCGACGGCACCATGCTTTCGATCGCGCGCCGGCTCGCGCCATTCGGCGTGCCGCTGATCGGCATCAACCAGGGGCGCCTGGGCTTCCTGACCGACATTCCGTTGACGCGGATGGAATCCACGCTGGACGCCATGCTGGCAGGACGCTATCTCGAGGAACGCCGAACGCTGCTGGCGGCCGTGGTGGTGCGCGCCAACGGCGAGCGCGACGACGCGTTCGCGCTGAACGAGGTCGTGGTCAATCGCGGTTCGCTCGGCAGCATGATCGAGTGCGCGGTGGAGATCGACGGCCGCTTCGTCTACTCGATGCGCGCCGACGGCATCATCGTCGCCACGCCCACGGGGTCGACCGCCTACGCGCTTTCCGCGGGCGGCCCCATCCTCGATCCGCAACTGGCGTCGTTCCTGCTCGTGCCGGTGGCGCCGCATGCGCTGACACATCGTCCGATCGCGATATCCGACGCGGCGCACATCTCGATCACCGTGCTGAGCGCGCGCGACGCCGGCTTCCACTGCGATGGCCAGGGACACTACACGCTGGCCGAAGGCGATCGCGTCGAATTGTCCCGCGCGCCGCAGGCCGCGCGCTTCCTGCATCCCGAAGGTCACGACTATTTCGCAATGCTGCGCGAGAAGCTGCACTGGAGCGCCACGCCCGAACGGGTGGGCGGGATGCGGCACGACGATCGCGCGGCCGGCCGGGGCAAGGACGGCGCGCCATGAAGGGCGTTGCCGCGCTACTGATGCTGCGCCTTCTCTCGATTCGCAATTTCGTCGTCGTTGCCTCCCTCGACGTCGAGTTCGAGCGCGGCCTCACCGTCCTGACAGGCGAGACCGGCGCGGGAAAATCGATCCTCCTCGACGCGCTGTCGCTGCTGCTGGGCGACCGCTTCGAGCTGCGCCAGCTGCGCCCGGGCGCCGAGCGCGCCGAACTCGCGGCGGTCGTTCGACACCACCGACACGCCGGCGGTCGACGCCTGGCTGGCCGAGCAGGAACTCACCGGCGACGGGGACGAAGTGCTGCTGCGCCGGGTCCTCGACGCGCAGGGGCGAAGCCGCGCGTGGATCAACGGCCGGCCGGCGACGCTGGCGCACCTGAAGGACCTGGGCGAGAGGCTCGTCGACCTGCACGGCCAGCACGCGCATCAATCGCTCGCGCAGCCCGAATCGCAGCGCAATCTCGTCGACGCGTTCGGCGGGTTCACGACGCTCGCGCGCGAAGTCGCGGACAGCTATCGCGCCTGGCGCGCCGCCATCGAACAATGCGCGGCCGCCGCACACGTGGCGCAGGCGACGTCCACCGAACGCGAGTTCCTCGACACGCGGCGACGCGAACTCGCGGCGCTCAACGTCACGCCCACCGAATGGGCCGACCTCTCCGCGGCGCAGTCGCGGCTGGCGAACGCAGCCGACCTGATCGACGCCGCGACGCAGGGCAGCGAAACGCTGGCCGAAGGCGATGGCGCGCTCACTGCTGCGGCTCGCGCAACTGACGCAGCGGCTCAAGGCCGCCGCGGTGAACGATCCGGCACTTATCCGAGGTCGTCGCGCTGCTCGAACCCGCCGCTGTCGAGCTGGAAGAAGCTGCCCGCGCGCTGCGCGACTACCTGCGCCGCCTGGACCTCGATCCGCAGGAGTTGCAGCGTGTCGAAGGCCGGCTTTCGGCGATCCACGATCTCGCTCGCCGCCACCGGGTGCGGCCCGAGGCGCTGCCGGCGCTGCTCGCCGAAACCGAGGCGCGACTCGCCGCGCTGGCCGAATCGGCGGACGCGGAGGGCCTGGCGCGGCGGGCCGCCGAAGCGGAAGCGGTGTTCCGCGCGCATGCCGAGCATCTGGCCAAGAAACGCCGCTTCGCCGCGACCGAACTCGCGCATCGCGTCACGCAGGCGATGCAGTCGTTGAGCATGGCCGGAGGACGCCTCGAAGTCGCGCTGGTCCCCCTCGCCGTCGCCAGCGAGTTATGGCCTGGACGAGGTCGAGTTCCGCGTCGCAACGCATCCGAAGCAACCGCTGGCGCCGCTGGCACGCGTCGCGTCGGGGGGCGAACTGTCGCGCATCGCGCTCGCCATCCAGGTGGTCGCAAGCGAGGTGGGCCAGATTCCGACGTTGATCTTCGACGAAGTGGACAGCGGCATCGGCGGTGCGGTGGCCGACACCGTCGGACGGCTGTTGCAAACGCTCGGCTCCGACCGGCAGGTGCTGTGCGTGACGCACCTGCCGCAGGTTGCGGCGTGCGCCGACGCCCATTTTCGCGTCAGCAAGACGGGCAAGGGCGACGGGCGTGACGAGCGAGCTGGCGCAGCTCTCGCCCGCGGATCGCGTCGAGGAACTGGCCCGGATGCTGGGAGGCGCGGAGGTCACCGCGAAGACGCGCGCGCACGCCAGGGAGATGCTGGAATCCGGCAGCCGGCCTTCGGCGCCGGTGCGCAAGCCCGGCCGGCGCGCCGCGGAAAGCTAGGAGCGCAGCCGACCTTCAGCTTCGGGACGTCAGGACTTGCGCGCCTTGCTGCTGCTGGCGAGCTTCGGCGCGAACGTGCCCTTGACCGGCTTGGCGCTTGGCTTTGGCCACGGCCGTCTTGGCGGCAGCGGCGGCAGCGATTCTCCGGTCTCGAGCCAATGCTTGACGCGCTGCGCATCGCCCAGGCGCGTGTACTTGCCCAGCGAATCGAGCAGCACGATCACCATCGGGCGGCTGGCGATCGTCGCCAGCATGACCACGCAGCGACCGGCTTCGCGGATGTAGCCGGTCTTCTGCAGCTGGATGTCCCACGCGACGTTCTTGACCAGCGCATTGGAATTGTTGAATCCGAGCGTCTGCCCGGAAGGCTGCACCTCGACGAAGTGCTCCGGCGTCGTCGTGTAGTCGCGGATCAGCGGATATTGCGCGGCCGCGGCCGACCATCAAGCGCCAGGTCGTTCGCCGTCGATACGTTGTTCGGGGACAGGCCGGTCGGGTCCTCGAATCGCGTCCGCGTCATGCCCAGTTCGGCCGCCTTGGCGTTCATCGCCGCCACGAACGCGAGGTTGCCGCCGGGGTAATGGCGCGCCAGCGAAGAGGCCGCGCGGTTTTCCGACGACATGAGCGCCAGCCGCAGCATCTCGTCGCGCGACAGCGTGGCGCCCATGCCGCAGGCGCGAATGGCTGCCCTTGATGTAGTCGAAGTCGTCCATGTCCACGGCCACCGGATCGTCGAGCGACAGGTTCGCGTCCAGGACGACCATGGCGGTCATCAATTTGGTCAGCGACGCGATGGGCGTCACTTCGTCTGCCGCCTTGGCGTACATGCGGCGGCCGTCCTGGGCGTCCAGGACGAGCACGTTGGCCGACGCCAGGCGCAGTTTGCCCGGATCGGGGAACGGCGCCGCCGCCGCCGCCGGCGACCGCAAGCGGTCCAAAGATGCAAGCAAAAACAATGAGTAACGATCGAGTCATCGACGCCCAGCCTCAAAAATCCAGACTGCCTTATCGCACGGCGGGACGCCGCGAGTCAATCCCCTAGCCACATCAAGGACTTAAGTTGCCGCCGTCCTCGTTGCAATGGCGCAGCAATCCCCATGCCCGCGACATCGGGTCGAACGGCGGATTCCAGCCCCTTCGTGAGCGCCGCGCCCCCCTACAACGCCTGCAGGCTGCTTTTCGCCGACTCGGGCGCCGATTGCGCCGGCGCGCGCCGCTCTTCGTCCTGCTGCAGCCGCCACATCCGCGAGTACACGCCATTCGCGGCCAGCAGCTCGGCATGCGCGCCCGCGCTCCACGATGCGGCCATGCTCCAGGACCAGGATTTCATCGGCATCGACGACCGTCGACAGCCGGTGGGCGATCGTCAGCGTCGTGTGGTTCTGCGCGATGGCCGACAATTCGGCCTGGATCGCCTTCTCCGCCTTCGAATCGAGGGCGCTCGTCGCCTCGTCGAAGATCAGCACGTGCGGCGACTTGAGGATTGCGCGGGCAATGGCCACGCGCTGCTTTTCGCCGCCCGAGAGCTTCAGGCCGCGCTCGCCGACCGGCGTCGCATAGCCTTCCGGCAGCCCGGCGACGAAGTTGTGGATCTGCGCCGCCTTCGCCGCGGCGACGATCTCGTCGCGCGTCGCGCCGGGCTTGCCATACGCGATGTTGTACTCGATCGAATCGTTGAACAGCACGGTGTCCTGCGGCACGATGCCGATCGCCGCCCGCAAGCTGGTCTGCTGCACGTCGCGGATGTCCTGGCCGTCGATGCTGATGCGCCCGCCACCGATGTCGTAGAAGCGATACAGCAGCCGCGCGAGCGTGGACTTGCCGGAGCCCGAGGGACCGACGATCGCCACCGTGCGGCCCGCAGGGATCGTGAACGAAACGTCGAACAGGATCTGGCGGTTGGCCTCGTAGCTGAAGTACACGTGCTCGAAACGCACCTCGGCGCCGCGGATGGCGAGCGCAGGCGCGCCGGGCTTGTCCCGGATCTCCGCGTTTTCCTCGATCAGCGCGAACAGCCGCTCCATGTCGGCCAGCGCCTGCTTGATTTCGCGGTAGATGACGCCCAGGAAATTGAGCGGGATGTAGAGCTGGATCATGAACGCGTTGACGAGGACCAGGTCGCCGATGGTCATCGTGCCGTCCACCACGCCCACCGTCGCGCGCCACATGATCAGCGTCACGGCGATCGCGATGATCGCGCTCTGCCCGACATTCAGCATCGACAGCGACGTCTGGCTCTTCACGGCCGCCGTTTCCCAGCGTTGCAGGCTTTCGTCGTAGCGCCGCGCCTCCCACTCCTCGTTGCCGAAGTACTTCACGGTCTCGTAGTTGAGCAGGCTGTCGATCGCGCGCGTGTTGGCCTTGGAATCCAGCTCGTTCATCGTGCGCCGGAAATGCGTGCGCCATTCGGTGATCAGCACGGTGAAGGCGATGTACGCG
>CAWAKN010000025.1:0-16832 GCA_963782625.1 uncultured beta proteobacterium
ACATGATGTGCCGGAACCGCAGCCGCTCGCATTGCTCGGCTTGGGGCTGTTCGCGCTGGTTGCGATTCGCCGCAGGTTCAATACCTAAAAGAATCACCAACGCAAAACAAAGGGGCGGCTGAGGCCGCCCCTTTTTCATTGCATGTCCCATACTGCAGGACCGCGCCGTGGCCACGTTGCAGGCACGTCGGGTCAGCTGACCTGATTCGGCGCACGCTTCGTCAGCAAGCGAGCCGATTCCGAGTCCACGCACATCGGGTCAGCAAGGCCCGATTCGTCCACGCTCCGTCAGCAAGCGAATCGATTCCGAGCCTTCCACATGCGCTCGGGGCCCGGAGATTGCCTCCGGGCCCCGAGCGTTGCTGAGTCCTGCTACATCAATCGTCGCGACAATTCGTCGCAACGCTTGGTCACACGCTGCGCAAGGCGTCGGCGATTACTTTCCGTTCCCCGACATGGTCAACGTAACCGTGCCGGCGTTCGTGGCGATGGCCAGCGTAGCCGACCGTGCGCCTTTTGCGGTGGGTATGAACGCGTAATAGATCGTGCAGTTCTGGCCGGCAGCCAATGCCGTCGCCACTGCACACGTGCCGAGGGTGCGTTTGAAGTCGCCAGGATTGGCCCCACCCGCGGTCAACGAACCAATCGTGAGCGTTCCGCCTCCGGAATTCGTCAGCGTCACGCCTTTCGACCTGCTCGTCTTGCCTACCTGGACGCTGCCCAGCTGGAGTTGCGTTGAGCTCAGCGCCGGTGCGGCTGGCGATGAGGTGCCGCCCGCTGCCTGCGTAACCACAAGCGTTTTGCCGCCAATGGTCAGGTTGGTACTCCGCGTCGTTCCTGGGTTGGCGGCAGCCGCAAACGTTATCGATGCACCGCCGGTGCCGCTGCTGGCTGAAGAGACCGTGACCCACGAAGCGCTGCTTGACGCAGTCCATGTGCAGCCGGATCCGGTACTGAGTACCGTGGTTCCGGTGCCGCCTGCTGCCGCGAAGTTCGCGCTCGACGAACTCAGGCTGAATGTACATCCCGTCGCCTGATTGACCGTGAATGCGTGGCCACCGACGGTGATCGTACCTGTGCGCGCCGGACCCGCGTTGGCGGCGGCCGAGTAGTTCAGCGTTCCGCTGGCGGTGGTGCCTGAACCGGCACCGATCGCCAGCCAGGTGGCGCCGACAGCGGTGTTCCAGGCACACCCGGCACCAGCGGTCACGCTGAACGATCCATTGCCGCCGACGTAGCCGATGCTGGCATTGCCGGGTGACATCGCGTAGCTGCAACCGCCCGTCGAGGCCAGCCGGAAATTCGCCACCGTCACGGCATTACTGTTATGGACGCGGACGTTATCCGCGGTGGCGGCGGTCCCGAGCGGACTCGGCGGACTTCCATACGTCAAAATCGGCGTCGAGAGATAGGCGATCCGCGTGCCGCCACATTGCGTCGGATACGCCATCACATCGCGGAACCCCTGAGTACAGTTCACAAAGCCATGGCCGTAGGCATACGGGGTCGTGCTGGCGTCGACGAATGCGTCGTGGCGCGCGCCGAAGAGATGCCCGATTTCGTGCGGGAAGCTGTAGTTGCTGGAAGCGCAGCCGCGGTTGACCACGGCAAATGCGTAGCTGGAACTGGGCCCGAGATAGCTGGACCCGCAATACCCGCCACCTTCGGTAAACATGATCACCAGGTCCGCGCCATAGGTGTTGCGCAGTGCACTGACTGTGGTGTTCGACGGAAGCCGTTGCAGGTCCGTGTCGATGTTGCCGCTTTCGGTGTAGTTCAATTGTTCGGCATGGACGAGCCGCAGGCGCGTCGTGATGCCGCTGTTCGAATAGACAAGATTGGCCGTATCGACCGCCTGCTGGATTTGCGCACCGATGGCTGTGCCCGCTGCGGCAGCCGATTGATTGCTGTAGAGGACCATCACGTCGATGGTCGAGCCGCTATCCGCGGCAGTGGCGCCGATCGAGGCGCCACTGGCATTGGCCGGATCGGCGGAAGCGTCGAGCGACAATGCCTTGGGTGCTGCCGGCGGCAGCATTACTTCTGCGCCTGCCGGGTGATCGACCGGAAATGTATTCGGATCAACCTGACGCAGCACCGTCAATCCGTCGGCAAGCGTCTGGATCTGATACTTTGCCGCGCGACCCTTGGCAATTTCCCCGAGGTCGATGGTCGCGGCGATGGTGCCGTCGACCACGGTCAGGATCGCGTGTCCGCGCGGATATCCCTGGATCTTTCCGTACCAGGTGAAATTGCCGGCGCTGCGTGTCTCGCTGCGGTCCAGGTCGAGCGTGACGGTCTGACCATCGAAAATCTCGACCTCGGCTTGCTTCGGACCTGAGCCCGCCGCCGGATCCAGATTCTGCAAATAGACGCGGACAGGCTTTTGGCGCAGGACACCGGCTTCGGGCGCCGGGGTCTTGTGGCTGAATTGCGCATTTTCCGAGCGCGTCGCGGGTCCGAGGAGAGGGGAACCCCCTGCGGCTTGAGCCTCGGAGGTGAACGCCGGCCAACATCAGCAATAGCACGGGTGCGAACCGGCTCAGCCGAACGAAACTCGCAGCGAGGAGTGTCCGGCGCGCTTCTGTTGCCCGGCGACGGGAAGCGACGTCCGGGGACGAAATGGACGAGATCTGGAATTTCTGCATGGCGTTGCTCCGTGGCCCAAAAAAAAACAACAAGCCCAAAGGCCTACGCAGCAAGACGGATCGGCGCCGAGAACCGCCAGTCGTCCGGTGGGGGCATCGGACGCTATCGGCGCTCCATGACACGGGCACGAGCAAATGCGAGGCAGATGCGCTGTGGCGTGCCGATCCGGCAATCCCGCTGTCGTAGGGCCAAAGGCCCCTTAGACCGGTGACTTTGCGACCCTGACTTTCGCCAGGTGTGCCTTGTTCAGACCGGAATTTCTTTTATGACGGGAGCATTATAGCGCTAAAAACTCCGATGAGTGCAAGCGCCGTTCATCACAAGATTTGCGTTGGATCATGGAATCGTTGCTTGGGAACTGCGTTTGCCGGGTCCATCGATGCCCGCCCTAGAGGCCATGACGTTGAAGTTATGTATGGAATTTCAATGCCATAGTAGGCGCTGAGTCCAATTTCCTCGTGTGTGTGCAATTTGTATTGCACAAGCAAAATTGGCCCGTTGCGGTCAAGCGCCGGCAACCAGTGCTTTACCGCTTGGGCGTCAGCGAGCTGTGGGCGGCCGCAATGAGCACGGCGTCTGCGGGCCGCAGGACAACATTGCCGAGGCGTTCCGAAGAGTGCTGACGCGGCCTCACGGCCGCTATGTGATTGCGCCGGGGATCCCAGAGGAATCTCCCGACACAGAAAATCGCTGGTAGGCGCGATTGGACTCGAACCAACGACCCCCACCATGTCAAGGTGGTGCTCTAACCAGCTGAGCTACGCGCCTGTAAACCTTGAATTATATCGGCTTTCCGGGGGCCTGTCACATTGGGCGACGCGAAACTATGAGCGTCCCGTCGCCAGGAACAGGGCGCCGAGGAGCACCGGCTGGTGAATCATGTAGGCGGCAAGGCTGTGCCGTCCAAGCCACGCTATCCAGCGCGGCAGCCGTTCCGTCCAGCGGATCGGGCGAAACTGCCGTCGCGCGAGCACGTGACCGGAGGCGATCCCGAGCAGCAGCACCCCGGCCCACGGAAACAGCGGAACGTAGTCCTCCGTACGTGGCTTGGCGGTCATGAATCCGACCCAGCCCAAGCGTGCGCCCGTCGAATAGCGAGTTGGTGTACAGGTTGCCCGCTGCAATCACTGTGGCACCGATGACCAGCGCAAGGACGGGACGGCGCACCAGCGGACGAGCGAGCAGCAATGAGACGGCAATGGCATGCAGCACGCCGAACCATATCCATGATTCCGGGAACAGCGCGTAGCTCGCGGTACTGACGATGAGGGCGCAGACGCCGATGGTGCCGACGTGGCGCCAGAACCGCGCGGGAGACACGTGGCTGCGATCCGCGAGCACCAGGCTCACGCCGGCGATCAGAAGGAACGACGACAGGATCAATGTCCGCGCATTGAGCCAGAACGGATCGCGATAAAAGTCCCATTGCGTCAGGCCGACATAGCGCAAGTCGAAACTGAAGTGATAGCCGATCATGGCCAGGATCGCGAGGCCGCGCAGCGCATCGAGCGCGCGGATGCGTGCCGGTGCCGCGCTGACGCTCGTCGGGACGGAAGTGTCGCGTGCCTCCCGACGTCGTTCCCGCCTGCGGCTCACGTCAGCGCGGCCCACGGCGCCAGCGCACGTGCACGGCACCCGTGGCGTCCGCCGTTCCAAGCGTGCCCAGCGCCCGCACTACCGCGGGCGGCGTCGACGGCAACGGCGTCAGTGCCGCGTTGAACTCGGCGCCCGCGTCGTTCCACGTGAACTCGCCGTCGATGCGCACGTCACCGCCGCGATTCTCGATCCTGCCCTGAATGCGATCGTCGCGCGGCGTGCAATCCAGCGTGATCGTTCCCAGCGAGATGGCTCCTGCATTGCTTGCTGCGCGGGCGCCGCTCCATCGCACTGTCGCGGCACCGGCGCCGCCATTGCGGCCCCAGCTGACATGCGACGCGTCGACCACCATGGTTCCGCCGAGGGCCACCGCGTTGTCGAGCGCCATCGCAGCGCCGACCGCCGCCGACGGCACGGTGAACGCGACGCGTTCGGCCGTCAGGGTCCCGTCACGCAGCGCGAAATCGCCGCGTGAATCGCCACCGTGGTCCGCGTCCCGCAGGGCGACCACAATGCTGCCGCGCGCGATTTCCAGCGGCGCGACCTTCCACGCAACGGGAAGCGACCACGTGCGTTGCGCATTTGTCACCAGGCCCCGCCCGTTCCAGACGCTCCCTTCCGCATTCGTGAGCCGCAATTGTCCTTGGGTCGCGGCGTCGAGCCGCATGTCCAGTAAGGTTGCGGGCGCGAATGCTGCCGCGGCAGCCAGGACGAGCACCACAAACGCAACCAGCACCGCGATCGACTTCATGGCGCGTGTCAGCGCGCGAGCGTGATTTCGGCACGTAACGCGCCGGGTTCGACGAGCGATGTCAGCCGCGCGTCCACGGCGCGCAGTCCCTCGGTTTTTCCGAGCGAATCGAGCAACCCGACCAGCGCATCGAAGCCGATCGCTGCAAAGGTGATGTTGGTGCGATTGTCCTTGACATCGACCGACGTCACGGCCCGCTGCAACCCGCGTTCGCCTATCACTCTCTCGATCGCCACGCGCGGATTGCCGCTGAACTGTGGTTGCACGCTTCGCTCCAGACCGGCGATTTCTGTCGCCTGTGCGCGGGCGGCCGCCAGCTCAATGCGATCTCGCTGAAGCTCCAGGCGCGCGCGAGACGCGTCCGCCTGCAGGGGCAGCCAGACCAAGCTCCATGCGGCGGCGAGCAGAACCACCGCGGCCGCGCCAACGGCAAGTCGGCGCTCGCGCGGCGACATGCGGTCCCAGGCGCGCGCGAACGCCGGCGGTATGGGAACGCTGTCACGCAGCCGCATTGTGGTCATTGGACGCCCGGCGCCAGCGAAACACGCATGCGCGCGCCCGCCGCGTTGGCGGCTTGCACGGTGGAGAGTCCGGAGAGGGCCAATTGCAGTTCCAGCCGACCCGCGGCATCTGCATCCAGTTTGGCGAAATCGAATGTCCAATGGCCTTCACCATAGACCGCCGACTTGAGCGCCCCGGAGGGCAACGCGGCCAGCGCGGGGGCGGCGCGCGCGAGCAGCGGCAACGCGTCCGCCGGCGCGGCGAGGCCCGCGCGATGACGGGCTTCCGCGTGACGCCGGGAGATGGCAGCCGCGGGGTCGTCGGTGCCGGTGACGCCAAGTTCGCCTGCAAGTGACGCCAGCGCGGACCGGATCCGCCAGCCCTCGACGCGCAGCGACGTCCATTCGCCGATCGATGCCACGACATGCACGACGATCGCCGCGGCGGCCAACGCCGCCGCCCAACGAAATAGCCGCGCCGCACTGGTCACGCGGCCGGGAATACGTGGCGCAAATTCGCCCTGGCGCACATCGGCGGCCTGCACGAACGCCGCGCGGCCGCCGCCGTCCCACCGCCAAGTGGCGACCCGGACGAGCGAAGTGCCGACGCGCCCGGCGAAATCGCCCTGCGTCGGCACGTCGGGCTCAAAGGCGGCTTCGACTGCGAGCGGCAGACCTTCGCGCTGCGACGCATGGTCGAGGGCGAGCATCAATTCCGGGGGAATGCCGTTGTGTAGGCCGGTCGCGAATGTCGAACCGTCGGGTCTGCGCACGAAGCCTCCGCCGGCGCCCGACGGATACCAACGCCAATGCTGTGCCGCCGGGCGCGGTGCGAGCGCCGGTTCCGCCAGGATACGGTCGAAGTCGATGGCGAGCTCGGCGACCAGGCTGCGGCTTGCCACGATGGCCTCGACCGTGCCGTCGGTGCGCTGCGGCGTTACGGCGATGTGCTGCTCTTCGGCGGGGCCGGCCAGTTGATCCTCGAGCGCAAAGGACGCCGCGGCTCGCACGCGGTCCGGTGGCATTGGGGGCAGCGGCAACGCCACGATGCGCACGCATGACGCTGCCAGCACCGCTTCCCTGTGTTGCGCGGCGGGCCAGGCGTCCGGCGTACCGCGACCGGACTGCACGACGGATTCGTCATCGTCGAACAGCGCCCACGGGTCCGCTCGGCCGGCCTGAGGCGCGGCATTGAGCAAGACACGTAGTGTGGACATCGGCGTTGAAGGTGCGCTGTGGACCGGCGTAGTTTACGCGACCGCACGGCGCGGCAAGCACGCGGCGTCGCGAGTCTATTCGAGCGTCTGCCAGACCACGACCGGCCATTCGCGGCCATCGCGGCGGAGCAGCGCGCGTGCCTGCGCGCGCGTCTCGCCCTGGCGCGCACGAACGCTGACCAGAAAGAAGCTGCTGCTGGTTCCTAGTGTGGTTTCGTCGGGAATGTTCACGCCACCCTGCATCCGCGATCGCAGATCGGATAGCGAGGCGAAGGGTTTGCGCGCACGCTCGGCCATCAGCGCTGCCAGCGCATCGGTCGTAAGTCCGGGAAAGGTCGCTGCAAGGATTTCGGAAGGCGCGGTGTTGACGTTGAGCACGGTAGCCGTCGGCAGCGCGACGACGAATGACAGCATGCGCGGGATATCGCGCGCGGCGATGCCGGGAAGAGCGGCAACTTCCGCAGCGCGGACGGGCCACAGGTTCGAAGGCAGCGGCTGTATGCGCTGCGCATTGCCGGCCTTCTGCCTGTCGTCGCCTGCCGGAACCGGCAACAGCGAACCTTCGATCGCTGCCAGCGCGCCGGGTGCGACACCACGCTGCGTGAAGAGCCGCGAGAGTCGAGCGCGCTCCTCCTTTCCGAGCGCATCGTCTTTCGCGAGATTGTTGATGTTGAGCCGCGCCTGGGCATCCTCGATGCCTCCCTCGATCGAGCCGTTTTCCAGCGGCGTGCGTGGCAGCGGAAGCGCCCACGCCTCGCCCAGGTGGTCGAGCGTGCTTACGCGCGCGTCGTCCTGCATGATCTGCCGCGCCCATTGCACGCCGGCCAGCGCGAGCGCCTGCGCCTGGACTTGATCGCGGCGGTTCGCTACGTCGGCAAACCAGCGCTGCTGCTCCGCTGCCACGGCGATGGCGACGACGGCGGCGAGCGCCGCGATCAACATGGCCAGCAGAAGTGCAGCGCCGCGGGACAGGGATTTCAACGCAGGACGAACCATCGCTCTATCGCCTCGCCGCTCTCGAGCTTCAGGTCGACCCGCACCGCGCGCGGGAGCGCCGCTTCGTCCGTTACCGGCCAGGTGTCGCGCCAACGGCCCGATCGGGTGAGGTACGCGATGCGGAATCCCGCGACACCATCCGCCAGTGTGTAGACCGCCGGCTGAACGTTTGCGGCATTGTCCAACTGCGGCCAGTAGGCGATCTCCACCGCGCGCCCGCGCAGCCGGTACCCGATGCGCTGTCCGGCGACGCCGGGATCATCGGTGAATTCCGTTCCGGCGCGCGAGAACACCAACGAGGCGTTGCCCGCGCTGTCCGCAGGTTGTGCGAGCCACGCAGGCTCGACGCGAGGTCCTGCGCGCACGCTGCGCGGAACCGCCTGCCGAATGTCCGCCTCGAAGCGCGTGAACAGCGCTTCGAGCGTTCTCCAACGCGCGGCTTCTGCCGCAAGTTGAGTCTCTCCATCGGTCAGCGCCGAAGTGGCGCGGTAGGCAAGGACGCTGATGACGCCGAATATCGCCAGCGCGAACAGGACCTCAACCAGCGTGAAGCCGGTGCAGCGCACTCGCGTGACTGCAAGTCTCATTGCGGCTGCGAATTGCCGACGAAACCGACCAGGCGCGCGATCGTGTAATCCGGGCGGTCCGGCTCCATGACACTGATCTCGATCCTGCGAAACGCGGGATTGGGCGTGGTCGTGATCACCTCGTGCCACAGGAATTGCGCGCCCGCCTGCATGGCGTTGCCGCGGTAGTTGCCGGGCGCGGGCCATGGCATCGCAATCTGCGCGGTGGCCAGTCGATTTTGCGCGACCCACAATCCGAGCGTGCGTGCTTTCAAGGCGGTGGCACTGTCCGCGGACTGGGCGAGCGCGCGCATGCCGGCCGCCAGCGCCACCGCGATGATCGCGAGGGCGACGAGTATTTCGATCAGCGTGAAGCCGCGGCTTCGGGTCATGGTTGGCCGTCCGTCCTGCCCGTGCTTACCGTCACCCGGTTCAGCGGGTCCGCGGACAGGACGGCGCGTGCGTCCTTGCCGACGATGACGAATGCGAACGGTTCGTTGCGACCGGACGCACGCAACGGCACGATCGCATTCGCGGGCAAGCGCTGGCCGGCGAACGACAGCGGCGTCACGATGATTCCGGGGGGGAGGCGGTGCGTGCCGAGCACGTCATCCGCCTGCAATGGCTGCCAACGGTTGAGGTCGGCGGGACGCTGCCAGAATTGCCAACCATCGCCGTCCGCGGAAACGCCGATGGTTTCGCCGCGCCACTGGGCACGAGCGCTCGCGTGCTCGAGCGCGCCGGCAAAGCGCTTGGCTTCGCGCGCGACGCTTCCACGGTCATCGGCATCGAAGGCCAGCGAGGCCAGACCCGCAGTGATAGCGATGATCGCGACGACAACCAGAATTTCGATCAGCGTGAAGCCATGCTCGGCGTGGTGGCGCGGCGCCGCGTGGCGTCCAGGCGAAAAACCGCTCGACGGTATCAGAGATCCCACGAGCCGATGTCGGCGTCTTTGCCCGTGCCGCCGGGCTGACCGTCGGCGCCGAAACTGAATACGTCGACTTCGCCTTTCAATCCCGGATTGAGGTACTGATAAGGGCTCTGCCAGGGATCCTTGGGCAGCCTCTCCAGGTAACCACCCGGTTTCCAGTTGGGTGGAACCGGCGCTGTTTCGGGCTTGGCGACCAGGGCGTTCAATCCCTGTTCGCCCGTCGGATAGCGCTGATTGTCCAGACGATACAGCTTCAGCGCCTGCATGACTGTCGCGATATCGCTCTTGGCCGCAATGGCGCGGGCATCGTCGGGGCGTTCCAGCACCTTGGGAACCACCAGTGCAGCGAGCACGCCGAGAATCACGATCACGACCATGATCTCGATCAGCGTGAAGCCGCGATGCTTTCGATGCGGCGGAACGACGGGGACATAGTTCATCGGGCGATTATAATGCGCCGCTCCCCGTGCCAAGTAACGCCGGGCACTGCCGGCCGCGGCCGGAGCACCGTTGCCGAAAGCCGTTCTCCATCCCGCCATGACGCTTGCTCGCATTGCCCGCTACCTCGCAGTCGCCATTCTTCTTTGTGCGGCCGGCGCCGTCGGCTTCGCGTGGTGGACGCTGGAGAAGCCGCTGGTGCTGCCGCAGTCGCCATTCGAATTCGATGTGAGGCCGGGCATGTCGCTGTCGGCCGTCGCGCACGAACTGCAGGCAGCCAACGTCCTGCCGCAATCGTGGCCGCTGATCGCGCTGGCCCGCGTGCAGGGCGTAGACCGCGCGATCAAGGCCGGAAGCTACGAAATCGAGACCGGAATCACACTGCGCCAACTGCTCGGCCGGCTGACGCAAGGCGATGCGACGCAGACGTCGTTTGCGATCATCGAAGGTTCGACGTTCGCCCAAGTGCGGCGGGCGCTGCGCGACGGAGGTCAGGTCCGGAACACGGTCCTCGATCTTCCGGATGCCGAATTGATGGCACGGCTGGGGTCTCCGGGGCAGGGCGCCGAAGGCCGCTTCTTTCCGGACACCTATCACTTCGCGGCCGGCAGCAACGACGTCGCCGTATTGCGGCGTGCCCATGACGCCATGTCCGGACGCCTCGCTGCGGCATGGGAAAAACGTGCCGATGGCTTGCCACTGGCGTCGCCGGACGAAGCACTGATCCTCGCGTCCATCGTCGAAAAGGAAACCGGTCGACCGGTGGACCGGCCGCTCATCGCCTCAGTGTTCATCAACCGCCTGAAACAGGGGATGCGCCTGCAAACCGATCCCACGGTCATCTACGGCATGGGCGACACGTTCGACGGCAACCTTCGCCGCCGCGACCTCGAAACCGACACGCCCTGGAACACCTACACGCGCGACGGTTTGCCGCCGACGCCGATCGCGCTGCCGTCGCAGGCTTCGCTGGACGCGGTGCTGCATCCTCCGCCCACCGACTATCTCTATTTCGTTGCGCGCGGCGATGGATCGTCGCAATTCTCGAGCAATCTCGCCGACCACAACCGTGCCGTGGCAAAATTCCAGAAAGGCGGGCACTGATGTGTTGGTCCCCTGCATCGATCGAACAGGAATCCAACCCGTGACAGCGCGCGGCCGCTTCATTTCCCTCGAAGGCATCGACGGCGCCGGCAAGAGCACGCATGCGGCGTGGCTGAAAGATGGGCTGACCGCTCGCGGGCGGACGGTCGTCGCCACGCGCGAGCCAGGCGGCACGCCGCTGGGGGAGGCTCTGCGGGGTCTGCTGCTCGGGCATCCGATGACGCACGATACCGAGGCGCTGCTCATGTTTGCGGCTCGCCGCGAACATGTGGCACAAGTGATCGAGCCGGCGCTGGCGCGCGGCGACTGGGTGCTGTGCGACCGCTTTACCGACGCCACGTTCGCGTACCAGGGCGGAGGCCACGGCGTGCCACGCGAGCGCATCTGCGAACTCGAACGCTTCATTCCCGCAAGCTGCCGGCCGGAGCTCACGATCCTGTTCGACGTGCCCATCGAGGTTTCACGCGAACGACTCGAGCGGGGCGTAGCCAAGGGCCGCGATCTCGACAAGTTCGAACGCGAGGAATTCGCGTTCTTCGAGCGCGTGCGCAACGTCTACCTTGAACGTGCCGCGGACGAGCCTGCGCGTTTTCGCGTGGTGAACGCGGCGCGCCCTTTGGCCGACGTGCGGGCGGAGTTGACGCGCGTGCTCGAGGCGCTCTGACCATGGCCGAATCTGCCGGTAGCGAAGCGGCCGCTCGCTGGCCAGACCTGCTGCCCTGGCAAACGGACGTCGCGACCGGCGCGCTCGCCGCGCGCTCTGCCTGGCCGCATGCGCTGCTGCTCGACGGCCCGCGGGGCATCGGCAAGCGCATTCTGGCCATCAATCTTGCTCGTGCTCTGCTGTGCGAGTCGCCCGGGGCGGACGGATTCTCCTGCGGCACGTGTGCCAGCTGCCGCTACGTCGTGGCCGGCCAGCATCCCGACCTGCAGATGATCGAGCCGTTCTTCGTCGACGAAGACGGTCAGGTGAAGGTGCAAGACCCGATACCCGTGGACCGCATTCGCGCGCTCATCGAATGGGTACAGCTGACGAGTCACCGCGGGCGCGCCAAGGTGGCGATCATCGCTCCCGCGGAAAACATGAACCTCGCCGCGGCGAACGCGCTGCTGAAGACGCTCGAGGAGCCGCCGCCGGCGACGTACCTCATCCTCGTGTCGCATCAGGCCGGACGCGTGCCGGCGACGCTGCGCAGTCGCTGCCGGCGCATGGCCGCGCCGCGACCCGCGACTGCGGTCGCCGAGTCCTGGCTTGCGGAGCAGGGTGCTGACGAGTCCGCGCCTCGTGTTGGCGCAGGCGGGTGGTGCGCCACTGCTGGCGCTCGCCTTGGCCGGCGCGGAATGGCAGTCCGAGCGCGCGGTGTGGCTGCAGGCGCTGGCGAAACCGGAGACGCTGTCGCCGGTCGCACTGGCGGCGAGAATCGAAGCGGCACCGAAAGATCAGCGCCGCGAGCGCCTGGCGCAAGGCATCGAATGGCTGCTTGCCTGGACGGCGGATTTGTCCCGCGTCGCTGCCGGAGGTGCCGCGACACGCAACCCCGATTTTGCCGCGGCCTTCCGGGCACTGGCCGCCGCGGTGGCGCCGATCCCCCTGTTTCGCTATCATCGAACACTGCTGCGGCAGCGCGCATTGGTCGCGCATCCGTTGCAACCCCGCCTCGTCGCCGAGGCAATGCTCATCGGTTACCGCGAATTGTTTCGCTAGGAAGACCTTCCAGCATGGCGGATCGCAAAGTACCTCCGGCCCCACCCGGCGCAGGCGTCGCGCGTCCCGGCGTGCTTTCGCTCAACATTCGCGAAAAGGCGGCGCTCTACGCGGCGTATATGCCGTTCCTCAAGGGCGGCGGCATCTTCATACCGACGTCGCGCCAGTACGCGCTCGGTGAAGAGGTATTCATGCTGCTGTCGCTGATGGACGATCCCAACCGCCTCGCGGTGCAGGGCAAGGTGGTCTGGATCACGCCGGAGGGCGTGCAGGGCAATCGCACGCAAGGCATCGGCGTGCAGTTCACGCAGGACGACACCGGCGCCGCTGCCCGGGCGACGATCGAAAGGGTCCTGGGCGAATCCCTGGCGACCAACCGGCCAACCCATACCATGTAGTTTTTCAGCGGTCGGAATGGCCGGGCATCGACACACCGCCGCGCGATTCTCGTCATGAATTTCGTGGCCGCTGCCGAGCCTTGCATCCCGACTGCCTAGCCCATTCCCGTGTTCGTCGATTCCCACTGTCACCTGGACTTTCCGGAGCTCGCGGCCGAACTGCCGCAATTGCTTGCGGCAATGCGCGCGAACGCCGTAACCCACGCGCTGTGCATCAGCGTCGACCTGCCGGCGTGGCCCGGCGTGCTGGCCATCGCGCAAGGTCACTCGAACCTGTTTGCGACCGCGGGCGTCCACCCGGACTACGTCGATACGCCCGAACCATCGGTCAGCGACCTGGTTGCCATGGCGCAGGCGGACAAGGTGGTTGCCATCGGTGAAACGGGACTCGACTACTACCGGTTGAAAGGCGACCTCGAGTGGCAGCGCGCGCGCTTTCGCGCGCACATCCGCGCCGCGAGGGAAGCGGGACGTCCGCTAGTCATCCACACTCGCGCGGCGGCCGCAGACACGCTGGCCATCATGCACGAGGAACGGGCAGGCGATGTGGGTGGCGTCATGCACTGCTTCACCGAAACGTGGGACGTGGCGCAGGCCGCCCTCGACCTCGGGTTCCACATCTCGTTTTCGGGAATCGTCACGTTCAAGAACGCGGTCGAATTAAAGGAGGTTGCGCGGCGCGTTCCGCTCGACCGCATGCTGATCGAGACCGACAGTCCCTACCTCGCGCCGGTCCCCTTTCGTGGCAAGCGAAACCAGCCAGCTTGGGTCCGACACGTCGGGGAATCGATCGCGGAGCTGCGCGACCTCCCGGTGGAAGCCATTGCCCGTGCCACGTCCGACAACTTCTTCAACCTGTTCAGGATTGCCCGAGATGGCCCTGCGACCGCGCACTGATACCTGTCTCCGTTTGCTCGCAGCGCTATGCGCAGCAGCAGCCTTCGCGCAAGCCGGCGCGGCTGCGCTCGACGAGGACTTCGCCATTGCCGTCGCCAATGATCGCGTTGGCCAGGTCAGGGAACTGCTTGCGCGAGGCGCGGATCCGAACGCCGTAAACGCCATGGGCGATCCCGCGCTGGTGACGGCCGCGCGCGCCGGCAATGCCGCCACCGTCGATGTGTTGCTCGCGGCCAAGGCCGACGTCAACGCGCGCAACAAATTCGGCGACACGGCCATCATGGCCGCGGCGCTCGTAGGGCATCTCGCCATCGTGCGCACGCTGCGCGCGCACGGTGCGAGTCTCGAGAACGCCGGCTGGAACGCGCTCATCTACGCGGCCACCGGTGGCTTCGACCCAATCGTCGTTTACCTGCTGGCCGAGGGCGCCAACATCAATGCGCCATCGCCCAACGGCACGACCGCGCTGATGATGGCGGTGCGCGAGCGCAAGGGTTCCACCGTGGAGTTGCTCATCGCCAAGGGCGCGGATGTCAATCGCCGCAACCAGAATGGGGCGTCGGCCCTGGACTGGGCGCTGCGCGACGACGAGAAGAAGATGGCCGAACAATTGCGCCGTGCCGGCGCGAAGGACTGATGCAATCTACGTCTTGCGTCGCCGCCCGGTTGACCGGGTCACTCCTTGCCGTCGGCGGCGGGCAGCGGCGCCCACATCGATGCCGCGTCACCCGCCAGCGCCGATGACAGGGGTGCCGCAACCGCCGAGGGAACCAGGGAAGGCAGGACGCCGACCAACCGGCGCGCGCCATTGAAGTGTTTCTGCCAGTAGGTCTCGGAGAGCTGCGAAATCTCGACTTCGCTTCCGGTGGACGGCGCGTGAATGAAGCGGTTGTCGCCCAGGTAGATGCCCACATGCGAGAAAGGCAACCGGCGGGTATTGAAGAAGACGAGATCGCCGGGGACCAAGTCGGCACTGGCCACCTTGTTGCCGAGGCGGCTCAATTCCTTCGACGTGCGCGGCAACGTGACACCGGTGACCTGCTGGAAGACATAGCGCACCAGTCCGCTGCAGTCGACGCCCGATTCGGGGGTCTCGCCGCCATAGCGATAGTCGACGCCGATGAGTCCCAGCGCGTAGATCGCGACGTCCTGTGCGCTGGTCCAGGCAATGGCAGCGGCGTCCTTCGCGGAACGGGCCAGTGCGTTTTGGGGCGATGCGGATTGGGCGCCGGCGGCGCCTGGCAACGCGAAGGCCAGCGTCAAAGCGACGGCCAGCGCGTTCCGGAATGAACGGGTACGATAGGCACACATCTTTCCATTATCGCTGATTTCGGGGTCGCTGGCAAAGCGGGGCCGTGCTCCGGATGAGAAGCTCATTCCGAACCATGCAATTTTTTCAGCAATTGAGCCCGGCTGCCCGGGTGGGTTTCGTCTTGGGGTTTCCCGCCGCGCGCTTGCGCCGGATTCGTTTCGGATCAGCGATGAGCGGTCGCGTCAACTCGACCCGATCGCCGTCCACGAGCGGCGTCACGCCCTTTGCGCGCTGCCCGAAAATCGCGAACTCGAGCTGCGACGGGTCGAGTCCGAACCGCGCCACGATGCCCGATTGCGCCACAGCATCCTCGACGGTGGTGCCGGGAGGCAGCGCAAGCGCCACCAGCGCCTCGATTCCGGGCGCGGCGTAGGCGACCGAAACGGCGATCGTTGCGAAGGAGGCCATGGTCACGCCGGTGCCGGATAGACCGACTCGGCGCGGCGGACGAACGCGTCGATGAACGTGTTCGCGATGTGGCTGAACACCGGACCCACGGCCATCTCCAGGACGTGCGTGGCGAACTCGTAGGCGAGTTCGAATTCGACTTTGCACGCGTCGTCGTGGAGCGGATGGAAGCGCCATTCGCCATGAAGGTGGCGGAACGGACCGTGGCGCAGCGTGACGATGATCGACTCGGGCGCGCGATTGACGTTGTCGGTCGTGAAATGCGCCTTGATATGGTGATAGTCGATGTCGATGCGCGCGGTCTTGCCGCCGGGGTGCTCCTCGAGCACGTGCGATCCACCGCACCAGGGCAGGAATTCCGGATAGCGCTCGACGCAGTCGACCAGGTCGAACATCCGCGCTGCGCTATAGGGAACGAGGACAGATTTCAGGACGCGCTGCATCGATTGCTAGAATGTGGACCGCATAACAGGAAGGGTGGGCAGAAGGGCCCAAGGCATGAGCATCGTCGAAAATCGCAAGGCCTTCCATGATTATTTCATCGAGGAGCGGGTCGAGGCCGGGCTCTCCTTGACTGGCTGGGAGGTGAAAGCCATCCGCGCGGGGCGAGCGCACCTCAAGGAGGCCTACGTCGTCATCAAGAACCGCGAACTGGTGCTCATTGGCGCCCACATCACGCCGCTCACCACGGCGTCGACGCACGTCAACGCCGACCCTACTCGCACGCGCAAGCTCCTCATGCACCGCGAGGAGATCAACCGCCTCGTCGGCAAGGTGGAACGAGCCGGATACACGTTGGCCCCGCTGGACCTGCATTACAAGAACGGCCGCGTCAAGATCGAGGTCGGGCTCGCGAAGGGCAAGAAGCAGCACGACAAGCGCGACACGATCAAGGACCGCGAATGGGCACGCGAGCAGCAACGCCTGTTGCGCAATCGCCCCGGCAGCGCGCGGATGTGACAACGCGTTGTTTCGTGACGCGCGTGCGTCACGACCCGACGCGCGCTATGTCATTCACCACCGCTCGCGCGGCCGCGAGTCCGGTGCGCACGGCAGCTTCCAGCGTCGCCGGGTATTCGGTATCCACGTAGTCCCCGGCGAGGTAGACACCGTCGACGAGCCGCACCGGGCCGGGCCGCGCGCGTCCCGGCGTGCATGCGTAGGTCGCGCGCCGCTCGGCGATGACCTGGAACCACTCGCACGCAGCCCGCTCGGGCTGCAGCCGTCGCAGCTGGGCGTCGATTTCCACGGCCAGCATGCCGTGGTCGAGTGCCTCGTGGGGGCCGCGGGCGCTCAGGATGACCGCCAGCAACTGCTGCAGCGCCGGACGATCGGGATCATCCACCGCGTGCGCCAATACG
>CAWAKN010000026.1:0-61654 GCA_963782625.1 uncultured beta proteobacterium
CGATGAAATTCGCCGAATTCCATGCGGGACAGGTCATCCATTGCGGTCCGGCCAGCCTGACCGAGCGCCAGATAATCGACTTCGCGCGAGAAAACGACCCGCAGTGGTTCCACACCGATCCGCAACGCGCCGCCAGCAGCACGTGGCAGGGGCTGATCGCGAGCGGATGGCAGACCTGCTGCATCGCCATGCGCCTCGCCTGCGACGAGATACTCGCCGACTCCGAGTCGTTCGGTTCCCCCGGCCTGGCCTACGTCAAGTGGGAAAGTCCCGTGCGGCCCGGCGACACGCTGCGCCTGCGCGTCGACGTGCTCGATGTGCGCACGGCGCGGAGCAAGCCCACGCTGGGCATCCTGCGCTGGCGCTGGCGGCTTGCGAACCAGGACGGGCAAACGGTGCTCGACCTCGAGGCGTCGAGTCTCTTCGATCTTGCGGCCGCGCCGTAATTCAGCGGTGCGGCTTGAGCGCGAGGGCGCGCGCGTAGATCACGTCGCGCTTGATACCCGTCGCTGCCGCAACGACGCGGGCCGCGCGGGCCGGCGGCAGTTCCTCGAGTAGCGCAACCAGCCATCGTTCGGCGTCGGCGGACAGACCTTCATCCGCGTCGCGCGTCGGCGGCAGCGGCACGTCGACGATAAGCACGAATTCGCCGCGCTCGCGATTCGCATCCTCGGCAAACCACGCCTCCGCTTCTCCGAGGGTCATGCAGGCGATGGTTTCAAACGTCTTGGTGAGTTCACGGCAGACCACGAGCCTGCGACTTCCGGAAAGCGCCGCGGCCACGTCGGCGACCGTCGCGCGGACGCGATGCGGAGCCTCGTAGATGACCAGTGCGGCAGGCAATTGCGCGAACGCGGCGAGCCGCTCGCGGCGCGCCTTGGCCTGCTGAGGCAGGAACCCCAGGAACGCGAAAGATTCCGCGTCCAGTCCGGCTGCCGAGACCGCCGCGGCCAATGCCGATGGGCCGGGCAATGGAACCACAGGGTGACCCGCGTCGCGCACAGCGCGCACCAGCCGCGCTCCGGGGTCGCTGATCGCTGGCGTTCCCGCGTCGCTGACCAGGGCGATGCTCTTGCCATCCGCGAGCATCGCGAGCAGCGCGGCGGCGCGTCCGGCTTCGTTGTGCGCGTGGACGGAGATCGCCTTCGTCGCGATGCCGTAGCGCCGGAGCAGCGTGGCGGTCACGCGGGTATCCTCCGCGGCGATGACGCTGGCGGTCGCGAGCACGTCAAGCGCGCGCAGCGTCAGGTCGCGCAGATTTCCGAGCGGCGTCGCCACCACATATAATGTTCCCGGCAGGGCGCGAAACGCATCGGCGACGACATGGTCGAGGTGTCCCCCTTCCTGTGCCTGTCCGGATTCCCTGCCCGCCACCATCACGCACGCCCCGTTTCCATGATCGCATCGCTGTCCGCTTTTCCACACTGCCGCGCGCAAAGCACGCCGGTCAGGTGGCTCGTCTTCCTGGCGCTGGCAGTGGCCGCCGCATTCTCCACTGCGCAGACACCCGCGGCAAGCGACACCGTGCAAGAGGGCGCAGAGACCGCTCCGCCCGTTCAGCCTCCGCCGCGGCGATCGGTCGACATCGCCATCGTGCTGCCGCTCAATGCGACTGCGTATTCCCGCGCAGCGGAGGCCGTGAGCGCCGGATTCCTCGCCGCAGCCGCCGGCGGACGCGCGACGTATGTCGTCATTCCTCATGCCGAGGACGGCGTGCTCGGCGCGTTCGAGGCTGCGCGAATCGCCGGCGCCAAGGTCATCGTGGGGCCGCTGATCCGCGACGATCTCAAGGTCATCGCGCAGGCGGACATCGATTTGCCGTGGACGCTTGCGCTCAATCAATTCGACGACGCGACGTCGAGCCCCGCGCGCTTGTTTACGTTTTCCCTCACCGTCGAGAGCGATGCACGGACCATCGCGCGCCGCATGCGCGACGACGCCGTGCAGAACATCGCCATTGTCGGCGGCGAGACGCCGCTGATGAAGCGCTTCGCCGGCGCTTTCGCGACTGAATGGCTGCTCAACGGCGGCAATGCACCTAACAGCTTTCGCTTCGACGCCGCGCCAGAAGCGCTCACCACATTGAAGCGCGACGTCCTGAAGAAGGCGCCCGATGCGGCATTGCTCGCGGTCGATGGCGGCAGCGCGCCGCTGGTCAAACCCTTCCTCGGGACGGTTGCGGCATATGCCAGTGGCCTGGTGTTCGACCAGAAGTCGGAGGCGACGCTGCGCGACCTCGACGGGCTGACCATCGTGGAAATACCCTGGCTGGTGACGCCGGCTGCGCCAGAGTTCGCCAAGTATGCGCGACGGGATTTCCCCAGCGCGTCGCTGGACCGCCTTTACGCGCTCGGAATCGATGCGTTTCGCATCGCGCAGGCAATGATCGACGGCCCACCGGGCCAATTCGTCCTCGAAGGCGCGACCGGGCACGTCACGCTGACGGAAGGCCGACAGTTCGCGCGCGAAGGACGCCTGGCAACGTTTCGCGCCGGCCAGCTCGTTCCACTCGATGGCGGGCGTTGAGCGGCCGCCGGGTTCGCTGTCGCGCGCGGACGCCGGCGCGCGCGCTGAAGGCATCGCCGCCAAATTCCTCGAGGCGCGCGGCCTCACCATCGTGGATCGCAATTTCCGCACCCGCCACGGTGAGATCGACCTCATCGCGCGCGATGGCGCGATGCTGGTGTTCGTGGAAGTCCGGCTGCGTCGCAGTCAATCGTTTGGTGGCGCGGGCGCCAGCATCACCGGCGCGAAGTGTGCGCGGCTGACCGCAGCGGCGCGGGCTTATCTCGGGCGACTCGGCGCCGAACCGCCCTGCCGCTTCGACGCCGTGCTGCTCGACAGCCTCGACCCGGCCCGGATCGAGTGGGAACGCGACATTCTGTCCGGATGAAGGCGTGCAAGCTTGGGCATGCTGCTAAAATCGGCGCACGATGATCGATCACATGAAGCGCGTCCGCGACCATTTCGCGGAAAGCGCACAACTCAAGCTCGAATCGGCCGAGGCGCTCGCGCCGGAAATCTCCCGCGCGGCGAGCATATTGACCGAGTGTCTGTTCGCCGATGGCAAGATCCTCGCCTGCGGCAATGGCGGATCGGCCGCCGACGCGCAGCACTTCGCGGCCGAACTGGTGGGACGATTCGAGCGCGAGCGGCCCGAATTACCCGCGATTTCGCTGTCGACCGATACATCGCTGCTTACTGCGGTCGCCAACGACTATTCGTTCGAGCAGGTGTTTGCGAAACAGGTGCGCGCGCTGGGAACCAAGGGCGACGTGCTGCTGGCGATTTCCACCTCGGGCAATTCACCCAACGTGAAGGCGGCGGTCGATGCCGCGCACAAGCGCGAGATGCGCGTCATTGCCATGACCGGCAAGGGTGGCGGACAGATCGGTGAACTCATGGCGCCGGGCGATGTCAACCTGTGTGTGCCGCATTCGCGGACCGCACGCATCCAGGAGGTTCATTTGCTGATGATCCATTGTCTGTGCGATGCCATCGACGCCACGCTGCTTGGGGACGAATCATGAATCGCGTGCGTGTGGCGGGCCTGATTGCGCTGGCCCTGTCGTTGTGCCTGCTCGCCGGCTGCGTGCCGGTGATGGTCGCCGGCGCGGTCGGTGGCGCCGCCATGGTCGCCACCGACCGCCGCAGCGCCGGAGCCCAGGTCGACGACGAATCCATCGAGCTCAAGATCGCCACGCAGGCCACCAGCGAGTTCGGCGATCGCATCCACCTCAACGCGACCAGCTACAACGGCATCGTGCTGCTGACCGGGGAAGTGCCGGACCACGGCGTGTGGGCCAGCGTTGGCAACCTCGCGAAGAATACGGAAAAGGTGCGCGGTGTCCACAATGAGATGGTCATTGGTCCGAACTCCGATCTTTCGGCGCGCTCCAACGACACGTACATCACGTCCAAGGTCAAGACCCGCATGATCGAGGCCAACAAGTTCCCGCCGAACGTGGTCAAGGTCGTCACCGAGCGGGGCGTGGTCTACCTGATGGGGATCGTTTCCAAGCAGGAAGGGGACGCCGCCGCGGAAATCGCCGCGACCACGGCGGGCGTCGTACGCGTCGTGAAGTTCTTCCAGTACCCGACAACCTAGCGGCATCGAATCGGCGATGCCAGACGTGGCCGGCCTGCCGGCGCCGAACTATCCCGCAAAGATCGCGCCCGCTGCTGAGGTGCTGGCGCGCATCGCGCGCCTGCCGCGCCCAGTCGTGTTCACGAACGGCGTCTTCGACATCCTGCATCGCGGCCATGTCACGTACCTGGAGCAGGCGCGGGGCCTGGGCGCGTCGCTCGTCGTAGCCGTCAACTCCGACGCGTCGGTCAAGCGCCTGGGAAAGGGAGACGAACGTCCTCTCAATCCGCTCGATGACCGCATGGCGATCCTGGCGGCGCTCGCCGCCGTCGATCTCGTCGTTCCGTTCGACGGCGACACGCCGCGTGAACTGATCATCGCGGCGATGCCCGACGTCCTGGTCAAGGGTGGCGACTACACCGCGCAGACGACGGCGGGTGCCGTCGAAGTCATCGCACACGGCGGGCGCTTTGTCGCCATTCCGTTCGCGTTCGAGCGCTCCACGACCGCGCTAGTCCGCCGACTTCGCCGCTGATTCGTTCGTCGCGGTCCGCGCGCGGGCCCTGTTATACTTTTTCGTTCGACGATCCGACCCGCAAAGGCCCCACGCATGCTGCCGCACGACCGAGAAGTCGATGCCCGAGGACTCAATTGCCCGTTGCCGATCCTGCGCACCAAGAAGGCGTTGAACGACATGGACAGCGGGCAGACGCTGCGCGTGGTCGCCACCGATCCCGGCAGCGTCCGGGACTTTCTCGCCTTTGCCAGGCAGACCGGCAACGAACTCCTCGAGCACGGGGAGCAGGATGGCGAATTCTGGTTCTTTCTCAGGCGGCGCTGAAGCACCCGCCTGATCCGAAGCGCAAGGCGCCCTCGCGCCGTCAACGCCGATAGCGGTTGAGGAAGTCCGCGACGATGCCGCGCTGCGAGCGGTCGATCGCGGCATCCAGCGTGCGATCGGTGGGATCGTACTGCTTTGCCCGGCGGAATGCCGCGATGGCGTCCTGATGGTAGCCCTGCGCCTGCAATGCCTGCCCCAGGCATCGGTACGAATCGGCGTTGGCGAGTTCGAGTTCGGTCCACGCGCGACAGAGTTCTGCCGCGCGGCGCCAGTTTCCGGCGCGCAACATCTGGGGACCCTCGACGCTGACCACGGCGATCTTCGCGCGGCGTTCGGCGAACAATGTCGCCACGTCGACGTCGATCGGCGCTGAATTGGGCGGCGCCGCAGAGGTCGCGTCGGGAACGCCGGGGACCGCGCGCGTGGACTCTGGAGCTTTCGCCATGGCGCTGGAGGAAGCCACCGCGGGCGACGGCGGCCGTTTGCCGCTGATCGGGCCGCCACCACCCGCGAAACCCGCTGAAAGCGTGCTGGCCGACGGCCACGCATCGGCAATCGTCGTGCGCGCCCAAGCAATCGACTCCGCCATCGGTTGATGCCACGCGACGCCATAGAGCCATAGCATCGCGGCGAGCCCGCACACGCCGGTGATCGTATTGAGCACGCCGGGCGGACCGTGCGTCACCAGGACGTCCTGCGCGAAGTCCCAGTCGGTTTCCTGGTTCTGCGCGATCTTTTCGTAGGAGACGGCAATCAATACCGGCGCCAGCAGCGGAAAGCCGCAGGCAACGCCTTCCCACCAGACCCGGAATGCCCGCTGCATCGCGCGCTGGAGTTGCGCTTGCGTGTCGCGGCGCGCATACGCGTCAGAAATCGAGAACTGCAGGAAGACGCCGAAGAGCCACTTGCCCGGCGTGGTGCCCAACGACGCGATCAGCAGCGCCTCCACCGGAACCCACGATCCCGTGATCAGGATCGGGGCGACGAGCGGATGACCCAGCCAGTACGAAAGACCCTCGGGACCAAATCCCAGCGCGCGCAGTTCGGACAGCAGCAGCGCGAGGACCAAGCCCCAGATCGCGTAATCGAACAGCCGCGCGGCCAGTCGCTGCCATGGGCGTGGTTCGCTGGTGCGCCCGGATTTCGCACGTTCCAGTTCCGCCATGCGCAACTGGAATATCCAGCTTGCATCCTCCTGCGGCTGATTGGTGCCGAGGAAGACACTCTTTTCCCGCCGCCAGTTGAGGATGGCCAGATCGGTCTGCGGCACGAGCACCGGCTGCGGCGCGCCGCTGCGCCTGCGCATGAACGCGATGCCGTGCACGATTCCATAGACGATCGTCAGCGCCAGCAGCGTGATCGTGAGCCAGACCAGTACCTGCTTGGCGACCAGGATCGTGTCGGCGGGCGTCACGAAGGCAATCGCCGATGCGATGAACGTCCCGAACAGCGCGCACAGGCCGATGGTGACGATCGGCGATCGCCCGAACGAAGCCACCTTTTCGGTCAGGCCCGGATGATGGTGGCTCAGTTCGGCGGCCGGCTCATCCATGTCGAGGCCGGTCTCGAGGTCTGCGTCCATCGCCTCGGGCGTGGGGCGGGCGCGGCGGTTCCGCGAGTTCGGCCACGTCCGTCTGCTCGCCGGCCTCGGCGACCGCGTTGTTGACGACGTGCGCAATGCGCTGCTCGGTCGAGCCCGTGGACACCGCCAGCTCGTCGTCGTAACGGTGCCGGCGGTCGGGGTCGGAAAGTATCCTGCTGGCGTGGTTGATGAACCGCAGCGCCTCCTCCACGTTGCCCTGGCCGTCGCGGGTCTTGGCGTAATACTTGCGGATCAGACGGCGCAAGCTGGCGCGCACGTCCTCATCGGAGGACGTAGGAAGAATGCCCAGCGCTTCGTAAAGTGTTGCCTTCATGCGTCGTGTGGCCGCGCAGTCAATATTATGCCGTTGGAATCTTGGGCGAAAAGGCCCGGTTAGGCAAGGTTGGCCGCCTGTACCTAAGCAATAAACAGGCCTCCTCGGATCGGGGGCCCATTTGGGCCGGCGCCCGGCGAACGCCGTCCCGCAAAGCAAAACGGCCCCGAAGGGCCGTTTTTTGGCGACTGCACACCCGGAACCGGAGTCCGGGAAGGGCCGGCTACTCCGCCTTCGGCGGCCACCTTGTGGGCGAGCTTTTCGCGAATGCGCGCCGATTTGCCCGAGCGATCGCGCAGGTAATACAGCTTGGCGCGGCGAACGTCGCCGCGGCGCTTCACTTCGATCGAGGCCAGCATCGGCGAATAGGTCTGGAACGTGCGTTCCACGCCTTCGCCGCTCGAGATCTTGCGCACCGTGAATGACGAATTGAGCCCGCGATTGCGCTTGGCGATGACCACGCCTTCATACGCCTGGACGCGCTTGCGCTCGCCTTCGACCACGCTGACGTTGACGACGACCGTGTCGCCGGGGGCGAATGCGGGAATCGTCTTGCCCAGGCGGGCGATTTCTTCCTTTTCCAGCTGTTCAATGATGTTCATCGCGAATTCCTTCCTATCCAATGGGCGCTCAAGCGTGCCTGGAGCCCGTGGCGCACAGCGCAGGGACGATCCCTGATGTGCGCGGTTTTATCGCGACGCGCCGCCCGACGACTCCGGGACTGCGCGCCAACGTGTATGCGTTCCTGCCCTATCAGTTGCGTAACGATCACTTCGGTACCGTCGCGGCGCGTTCGCTGCTGGTACTCCGCCAGCAGCGCCGCTTCCTCCTTGCTCAGCGCCCGGTCCACCAGCAGGTCCGGCCGCCGCTCCCATGTTCGCCCCAGCGATTGCTTGAGCCGCCATCGCCGGATTTCCGCATGGTGCCCCGACAACAGCACGTCGGGCACCGCCACAGCCGTTCAGGACCTCCGGCCGCGTGTAATGCGGACAATCCAGCAGGCCCGCCGCGAACGAATCCTGCTGCGCGGACTGCTCGTCGTTCAATGCGCCGGGCAACTGGCGCGCCATGGCGTCGATCAGCATCAGCGCCGGCAATTCGCCACCCGACACCACAAAATCCCCGATCGCGATTTCCTCGTCGGCCTCCTGCTCCAGCAGCCTTTCGTCAATTCCTTCATAGCGCCCGGCGAGCAGCACATAACCCGCATCGGCCGCCCGCCGCCAGCGCCAACACACGCTCGTGGGTCAGCGGAAGGCCGGCGGGCGAAAGGTGGACGACCACCGGGTCCCGCACTCCCGACGCCCTTTGCGCCGCCTTGGCCGCCGCTATCGCCTGCGACAGCGGTTCGCCCAGCATCACCATTCCGGGTCCGCCGCCATAAGGCCGGTCGTCCACCGTCTTGTGATTATCCGTCGTGAAGTCGCGCGGATTCCACAATCCCAGATGCCACAATCCGCGCTGGCGCGCTCTTCCAGTTACGCCGAATTCCGCCGCCTGCGCGACCATCTCCGGAAACAGCGTGACCACATCGATGCGCACTGCCGTTCCCGCAATTCAATAATCGAGTTGCCAGTCGACGTCGATCCGTCCTGCCGCGAGATCGACGCCGTCCACATAGGCCGCGACGAACGGAATCATCCTTTCAACCGCGGACACTTCATCCGTGACGCACAACACCGGGTGCGCGCCGAAATCCTGGACCCTTGCCACCAGCCCCATGCGCACACCCTGCCGGTTCACCACCGCGAGCCCGACGAGATCCGCATAGTAAATCTCGTTGGCTTGCGCCGCCGGCAGCGCGTCCCGTGGCACGCCGATGTCGGCGCCTTTCAGCGCTGCGGCCGTCTCGCGATCGCCGATCCCCGCCAACTGGGCAATCAGCGCCGCGCCGTGCTCGCGGCACGCTTCAATTTCCATTTCCCGCCAACCGCCTTCCGCCTGCGCGGAACCTGCACGTGGGCGAATCCACCACGTTGCGTACTCAAGCAGCGTTGCCCGGTCTTGCGTGAACGCGTGGATCTTGATCCAGCCCTTGATGCCATAGGGAGCGATCACCCGCCCCATCACCGTGTAGTCGCCGCCGCCCAGCGGAGCCTTCAGCGACAACTTGAGCGGGAGTTCAGGCTGCTACGGGGGCGGCCTGTGCCGCGTCCGCAGGCGCCGCAACGACCGGAGCGATGATGCGCGCGGAGCTCTTCACCAGGCCGGCCACCGTGTCCGACAATTTGGCGCCCCGTTCCTGCCAGAACGAAATGCGGTCGAAGGACAGGCGCAGTCCCTCCTCGTTCGCAGTGGCGATCGGGTTGTAGAAGCCGACGCGCTCGATGAAGCGGCCGTCGCGACGGCTGCGCGAATCGGCCACGACCACGTTGTAGAACGGGCGCTTCTTGGCGCCGCCGCGGGCCAGTCTGATCACTACCATAGCGTGTGCTCTCGAATTCGGGTTTGCGGGAAAAGCCTGAAATTATATATGGATTTAGGCGCTTAGCGCAAATTTCCAGCCGATGTCCGGCACCGGGTCTGAACCCGCGCCGCCAGCCCCTTCCAGACCTCAATTCATTGAATATACTGATAAAACGGTAATTGGAGGCGGCCTGGCAAGGCCGGCCCGGCCTATCGCATTCCCGGCAGCATGCCCTTCATGCCGCGCAGCATCTTCTGCATGCCGCCCTTGGCGACCATCTTCATCATCTTCTGCGTTTGCTCGAACTGGTTGAGCAGCTGGTTGACTTCCTGCACCGAAACGCCCGCGCCAGCCGCGATCCGGCGCTTACGGGAGGCCTTCAGCAGCTCGGGCTTGGCACGCTCCTGCGGCGTCATCGAATTGATGATGCCCTCGAGCCGCCCGATCCGGCGTTCGTCCACACTCGTGCTTTGCGCGGCGCGCGCCAGTTCGGCAGGCAGCTTATCGATCATCCCGGCCAAGCCACCCATCTTGCGCATCTGGCCGATCTGCGCCTTGAAATCGGCGAGGTCGAAACCCTTGCCCGACTTGACCTTTTTCGCGAGTTTTTCGGCTTCAGCGTGATCGACGTTCTTCTGCGCGTCCTCCAACAGCGTCAGCACGTCGCCCATGCCCAGGATCCGCGACGCCATGCGCTCCGGATGAAACACCTCGAGGCCGTCGATCTTTTCCGACACGCCTGCGAACTTGATTGGGGCTCCGGTGACGTGGCGCACCGACAGCGCCGCACCCCCACGGGAATCGCCATCGAGCTTGGTCAGCACGACGCCGGTGAGCGGCAGCGCGTCGCGAAAGGCCCGCGCCGTATTGACCGCGTCCTGGCCCTGCATCGCATCGACGATGAACAACGTCTCGACGGGGTTCACCGCGGAATTCAGCGCGGTGATCTCCTGCATCATGGCTTCATCAACCGCCAGGCGGCCCGCAGTGTCGACGATCAGCACGTCGTGGTAATGCCGCCGCGCCCAGTCGAGCGCAGCCTCGGCAATCGCCACCGGTTGCTGGTCCGCGCTCGATGGGAAGAAGTCAACGCCCACCTGCGCTGCGAGCAGCTTCAATTGTTCGATGGCCGCCGGCCGGTAGACGTCGGCCGAAACCAGCAGCACCTTCTTCTTGTTTTGCTGGCGAACGAGCCGCGCGAGCTTGGCTGCCGTCGTGGTCTTGCCGGCACCCTGCAATCCGGCGAGCAGGATCACCGCAGGAGGCACGACGGCAAAGTTCAGCGGCGCGGCCGCCCCGCCCATCAGCGCCGCCAATTCGCGGTGCACGACCCCGATCAGCGCCTGGCCCGGCGTCAGCGATCCGGCGACCTCCGCTCCGATCGCCTTTTCCCTGATCGCGCTGATGAAATCCCTGACCACCGGCAGCGCGACGTCGGCTTCGAGCAGCGCAAGCCGCACTTCGCGCAACGCATCCTGGATGTTGTCATCGGTGAGCCGAGCCTGTCCGCGCAACTCCTTGACGACGCGGGAAAATCGCTGTGTGAGACTGTCGAGCATGGGATTCCGTTTCCGTGCAGGCGCACGGCGTGAATGCCGCGGCGGGGGTCATGGCATCGGGTAAACTGCGACTTGGCGTTGCATGGCACGCAGCCCAAGGTTGCAGCGGTCATCCGCCGATACGAATCCATCGCGCATTGCGGCCCCGACACGTGATTTTACTGCACATCGCCGTTGCCGCCCTGTATTCCGCCGCTGCGTGGGCCAGCTGGCCGCGCGCGCCATCGACCACGCCGAGCCCCGCCCGCGCCTGGCTGCTGCCGGCGGCGCTGGCGCTGCATGCCTACGCCATGGTCCGCGCCATTGTCACGCCGTCGGGTCTCGACCTGTCGTTCGCGAACGCGCTTTCGTTGGTCGCCGGTCTCGCCGTCCTGGTGGCGTGGGTGTCCGGACTCATGCGGACGCTGCCGAGCGTCGCCGCGGTCGTCCTGCCTGTCGCCGCGCTGTGCGCGCTGGGACCGGCCAGCGGCGAGAGTCCCCACCGCTTCGCCTATGCCGACGAATTCTGGGCTACCGGGCACATCGCCGTCGCCTTGCTGGCGTACGCGCTGTTCGTCGTGGCGGCGCTGCAGGCGCTGGTGCTGATTGGGCTGGAAGCGCGCCTGCGCAGGGGCCTGCCCGCGGATTCGGATGGAACCGCGCCGCCTTTGCTGATGCTCGAACAATTCATGTTTCGCCTGGTGGGCCTGGGCTTCGTGCTGCTCACGGCGACGCTGATCAGCGGGCTTCTATTCTCCGAGCAAATCTTTGGGCGGCCGCTCACGTTCACGCACAAGAATGTATTCTCGGTCGCCGGGTGGCTGACCTTTGCGGTCCTGCTGTTCGCGCGCTGGCGCTACGGCTGGCGCGGACGCCGCGCGCTGCGCTGGATCCTCGCCGGGACCCTTCTGCTCGTGCTGGGCTATCTCGGCAGCAAGTTCGTGTACGAAGTGCTGCTGGGCCGCTGAATCCACGGCACGGCGCGCCGCCACCTTGGACGACATCTCGCTGACGACGCTGGGCATTGTGCTCGGTGTGTTGCTGTTGCTGTCCGCGTTCTTCTCGATCGCGGAGACGGCGATGATGGCGTCCAACCGACACCGCCTCAAACACCGTGCGCAGCGAGGCGAGCGCGGCGCACGCCTGGCCCAGGGATTGCTGGGGCAGATGGACAAGCTGCTCGGCGTCATCCTGCTCGGTAACACTTTGGTTGCCGCGGCAGCGGCCACCCTGACTGCGGTCATCACCAAACGTCTGTTCGGCGAGGGCGAACTCGCGCTCGCCATCGGCACCGTCGCGATTTCCTTCGCGATCCTGGTGTTCTCGGAGATCACGCCGAAGGTGATTGGCGCCGCGCACGCCGATCTCATTGCGCCGCTGGTGAGCTTCGTGCTGGCGCCATTGCTCAAGGCCGCCACCCCGGTCGTCTGGTTCGTCAACCTGTTCGTGCAGGGTCTGCTGAAGCTTCTTCGCATTCGCCCCGCGAGCGACACCGGCGGTCAATTGACGCAGGAGGAACTGCGCTCGCTGGTCCTGGAGGGCAGCCAGTACTTCCGAGGCAAGCACCGCACGATGCTCGCGAACCTGATGGACCTCGAGGCCATCACTGTCGACGACGTGATGACACCGCGCAATCGCATCCACGCGCTCGACCTGGCGGAGAAGCCGGCCCTGTTGCGGCAGCAACTGGCGACGTCCTACCACTCGCGCGTGCCGGTCTTCGAAGGGTCGCTCGACAACATCATCGGCGTCCTGCCGCTCAAGTCGGTCGTCCACTTGCAGCAAACAGGCGGGCGAGGTCGACGCCGAACGCCTTCGCCCGCTTGTGCGTCCGCCCTATTTCATTCCCGCGGGAACGCCGCTGCTGACGCAATTGACGCAATTCCAGAATGATCGCCAGCGCCTGGGGCTGGTCGTCGACGAATACGGGGAACTCCAGGGGCTGGTGACGATCGAGGACATCGTCGAGGAGATCATCGGCGAGTTCACCACCCAGGCGCCGGGCGGGACCGAAACCTATCGGCGCGAAGCCGATGGCAGCGTGGTGGTGGCCGGAATGGCGCTGCTGCGTACGCTGAATCGCCGTTTGGGGACCCAATTTCCGCTGGACGGCCCGAAAACGATGAATGGCCTCATCATCGAGCATCTCGGAGACATTCCCGAGGCCGGCATCACTTTCCGGCTGGACGGCCAGCAAATCGAGGTCCTCCAAACCCAGGATCGCGCCGTCAAAGTCGTCAGGCTGCTCGCCCCGGCCGGTCGCCCGGCCCCGCCTTTACAAACGCCTATCGAGCGGGCATCATCGTCAGATTAAGTTTTATGCGAATGGAATAGCCTGTTTCCGGGTGTGCCCGGCACGGTACTTGCTTTCGTAACCTTCCAGTATCGACGCCTAAACACGACCGGACACCCCACCAACGCTCATGGCTACGCACGCCGCCACCCGCAACATCAGCGGACTCGCGCGCGCCCTCGCGCAGCACGGCGTCATGTCCGAGCACGAAGCGGAAGCGCTGCAGACGCAGGCGCAGACGAGCGGCGCTTCGTTCGTCGAAACCGTGCTGCTCGGCAAGCGGCTGACCGCGGTCCAGCTGGCGGTGTTCGCGTCCCGCACCTTCGGCAATCCGCTCCTCGACCTGGCGAGCTTCGACCTCGACCACATCCAGAAGGACCTGGTCGATCTCAAGATGGCGCAGTCGCGCCGCGTGCTGCCGCTCTACAAGCGCAACAACAAGCTGTACGTCGCGATCTCGGACCCGGCCAATCTCCAGGTCCTGGACGAAGTTCGCTTCAAGACCAACCTCGTCCCGGAACCGATCGTCGTCGAGGACGACAAGCTGATCAAGGCCATCGCCACGCTTGCCGAATCGACCCGGGCCGCCTTCAACGAGAAGGCCGGCAACCTCGAGGACATCGAGGATGGGCTCAACGACGACAATGCGACGCAGGTCTTCGCCGACGAGGACACGTCGGACATCGACGACGCCCCGGTCGTCAAGTACATCCAGAAACTGCTGCTCGACGGGATCAGCCAGGGCGCATCGGACATCCACTTCGAGCCGTACGAGAAATTCTTCCGCGTCCGGTACCGCATCGACGGCATCCTGTCCGAGATCGTGCAGCCGCCGCTGGCCATCAAGGACAAGGTGGCGTCGCGGATCAAGGTGATCAGCCGGCTCGACATCTCGGAAAAGCGCGTGCCGCAGGACGGCCGCATGAAGCTGGTCCTGAGCAAGAATCGCGCGATCGATTTCCGGGTGTCCACGCTGCCGACGCTCTACGGCGAGAAGATCGTGATGCGGATCCTCGACTCGGCCGGCGTCAAGATCGGCATCGAGGCGCTGGGCTATGAACCGGAGCAGCAGCAGCAGTTGTTGTTTGCGATCGGCCGGCCGTACGGAATGATCCTGGTGACGGGTCCGACCGGCAGCGGCAAGACCGTTTCGCTGTATACGTGCCTCAACATCCTGAACCAGCCTGGAGTGAACATCTCGACCGCCGAGGATCCCGCGGAAATCCAGCTGGCCGGCGTCAACCAGGTCAACGTCAACGACAAGGCGGGCCTCACGTTCGCCGTCGCGCTGAAGTCGTTCCTGCGGCAGGATCCGGACATCATCATGGTCGGCGAAATCCGCGACCTCGAGACTGCGGACATCGCGATCAAGGCCGCGCAGACCGGCCACCTCGTGATGTCCACGCTGCACACCAACGACGCGCCCACCACGCTCACGCGGATGCTCAACATGGGCGTCGCGCCGTTCAACATTGCGTCCTCGGTGATCCTGATCACGGCGCAGCGGCTGGGCCGCAAGCTGTGCTCGAAATGCAAGAAGCCCGAGGACATTCCGCCGGAAGCGCTGCTGCGCGCCGGCTTCCGCGACGAAGACCTCGACGGCACCTGGCAGCCCTATGGTCCGGTCGGCTGCGACGAGTGCAAGGGCACGGGATACAAGGGCCGCGTCGGCATCTACCAGGTGATGCCGGTCACTGACGAGCTGCGCCAGATCATCATGCGCGCCGGCAACGCACTGGAAATCGCCGAGCAGGCGCAAAAGGAAGGCGTAAAGGACCTGCGCCAGTCCGGACTGCTCAAGGTCAAGGCCGGCATCACGTCGCTCGAAGAGATCGAGGCGATCACCAACGAGTGACGGGAGGCTCCGGCACGCGAGGATAACCATGGCTACCGCAACCGCACAATCACGCCGCGACGTCAAGGAATACACGTACATCTGGGAAGGCATCGACCGGAACAACCGGCAGGTGCGCGGGGAATCGCGCGCGGCTTCCGAAACGGTGGTCACGACGAACCTGCGGCGCCAGGGCGTGCGGATCGTCAAGATCAAGCGGCAGACGTTTCGCGGCGGCAGCAGCGTGGGAGAGAAGGACATCACGTTCTTCACCCGCCAGCTGGCGACGATGCTGAAGGCCGGCGTGCCGCTGCTGCAGTCGTTCGAGATCATCGGCCGCGGCCATAGCAACCCGCGCTTTTCGCGCCTGATGATGGACATCAAGAGCAAGATCGAGACGGGCTCGTCGATGTCGCAGGCGTTCCGCGAGCATCCCAAGTATTTCGACGCGCTCTATTGCAACCTGGTGGCCGCCGGAGAGACGTCCGGCATGCTCGACGCGATCCTCGACCGCATCGCGACGTACAAGGAAAAGATCCTCGCCATCAAGAGCAAGATCAAGTCCGCGCTGTTCTACCCGATTTCCGTCATCACCGTGGCCATCGTCGTCATGTGGATCATCATGGTCTGGGTGATCCCCTCGTTCAAGAAGGTGTTCGCCAATTTCGGCGCCGCGCTGCCTGCTCCGACGCTGATCGTGATGGCCATCTCCGATTTCGTCGTCACGTGGTGGTGGCTGATGGCCGTCATCATCGGAGGCACGTTCTTCGGCTTCTTGTTCATGCTGAAGCGCTCCGCGACGTTTCGCTTGGGCTTCGACCGCGCGATCCTCAAGGTGCCGATCATCGGCCCGATCCTGCGCAAGGCCACGATCGCGCGCTGGACGCGCACGCTGCAGACGATGTTCGCCGCAGGCGTGCCGCTGGTCGAATCGCTCGATGCCGTGGCCGGCGCCGCCGGCAACGCGCTCTACGCCGCGGGCACCAAGCGCATCCAGACCGAAGTGAGCACCGGCACCAGCCTGACCAACGCCATGGGCAATACGAACCTGTTCCCGACCATGGTGCTGCAGATGACGCAGATCGGCGAGGAGTCGGGATCCCTCGACAACATGCTGGGCAAGATCGCCGAGTACTTCGAACGCGAGGTCGACGACGCCGTGGCCGCGCTATCGAGCCTGCTGGAGCCGATCATCATCGTGTTCCTGGGCGTGGTCATCGGCGGGCTGGTCGTGGCGATGTACCTGCCCATCTTCAAGCTCGGTTCGGTCATCTAGGCCCTGTCATCGCGCGCCGATGACGTCCCTCCTCCTGGATCCGGCGGCGGCGCCGTTCATTGCCGCTGCCGTCGGACTGTGCGTGGGCAGTTTCCTCAACGTCGTGATCCACCGCCTGCCGAAGATGCTCGAGCAGGGCTGGCAGGACGAGTGCGCCGGCCTGCGCGGCGAAACGCCGCCGGAGCGGCCGCGCTACAACATCATGGTTCCGCGCTCGCGCTGCCCGTCCTGCGGACACCGCATCACCGCGCTCGAGAACATTCCCGTCCTGTCGTGGCTGGTATTGCGCGGAAAGTGTTCGGCCTGCGGCGTGGCGATTTCCGCGCGCTATCCGCTGGTCGAGATTCTCGGCGGCGCGCTCGCGGCCTGCGCGGTGTGGCGGTTCGGCCCGACCTGGGAAGCACTGGCGGCGTGCGGATTTCTATGGACGCTGCTGGCGCTGACATTCATCGACTTCGATACGCAGCTCCTTCCCGACGACATCACGCTGCCGCTGCTCTGGGCGGGGCTCGGGGTCAACCTCTTCGGCGTGTTCGTGCCGTTGCGCGACGCCGTGATCGGCGCCATGGCCGGGTACCTAGCGCTGTGGACCGTGTATTGGTTGTTCAAGCTGATCCGGGGCAAGGAAGGCATGGGGTACGGCGATTTCAAGCTGCTGGCGGCTCTCGGAGCCTGGCTCGGGTGGCAACTGCTGCCGCTGATCGTCCTCATGTCCTCGATCGTCGGCGCGGTCATCGGCATCACGCTGGTCGTGTTCAAGGGGCGGGATCACAACATTCCGCTGGCCTTTGGTCCCTATCTGGCCATTGCGGGTGCGATCGCCCTGTTCTTCGGGCCGAACGCTGATGCGGACCTTCTTTCCGGCATGAACGCGCCGCTCGTCATCGGGCTCACCGGAGGCATCGGCAGCGGCAAGTCGGAAGTCACGCGCGCCTTTGCCGCGCGCGGCGTCGAGTTCGCGGACGCCGACCTCGCTGCGCATGCGCTGACCGCGCGCGGCGCGCCCGGCTTTGCCGGCGTGGTGGCCGAATTCGGACCGCAGACCGTGGACGCCGCCGGCGAACTCGATCGGACGTGGCTGCGCCGCCGGGTATTCGCCGATGCCGACGCCCGCGCGCGCCTCGAGGCCATCCTTCATCCGCTGATTCATGCCTATCTCGAACGGGCGGTGGCGGCCTGGACCGGCGCTTACGGCCTGCTGTCCGTGCCGTTGCTGCTGGAACGCGGCGGACTTTTGTCCGGCGTTGCGCGCATCCTCGTCGTCGACTGTCCCGAGGAGGAACAGGTGCGGCGCGTGGCCGAGCGCAACGGGATGCCGCCGGCCGAGGTTCGCGCGGTCATGGCCACGCAGATGGCCCGCGCGGCGCGACTGGCACGGGCCGATGATGTCATCGACAACAGCGGTACGATAGCGGACATTGCACCCCAGGTGGCGCGGCTCGATGCGATGTACCGCGAACTCGCGGCACGCCGGCAGGCAGGCGCCAGGACCAATGCTTGAACCTGCGCGGCCTTGCTCGCAGAATGACCCAGTGAACTCCTCGCCGCAACACGCCCAAGTGATCCGCTACGAGCATCCGCTGAACGAACGCGTCCGCACACTGATGCGGCTTGAAGACCTGTTTGCGCGCGCAGGATACTTTGCCGCGCAGGATGCGGCCGCCGACCATCATTCCGCGCTGCTGGCGCTGTTCGAGATCACCGACGTCGCCGCGCGCGCGGACCTGAAGACCGATATCCTGCAGGAACTCGAACGCCAGAAGCAGGTGTTGGCGCCGCTCAAGCACAATCCGCAGATCGAACAGGTCGCGCTCGACGAACTGCTGGCGCAGATCGACAGCGTGAACGCGCAGATGCTCGGCGCAGACCGGCCGAGTCGGCTCGCACCTGCGCGACAACGAATGGCTGATGGCAATCAAGCAGCGCACGGCCATTCCGGGTGGCGTGTGCGAGTTCGACCTCCCGGCCTATCACTGGTGGCTGAACCAGGACCCCGGACCCCGCCGCAACGATCTCGCCGGATGGATCGAGCCGTTCGCGGCGATCCGGGCGGGCTCGGCCATCGTGCTCAAGCTGCTTCGCGACAATGGCCGGGAAAGCCGGCACACCGCTTACCGCGGCGTGTTCCAGCTGATGCTGACGACGACCAAGGTGGCGCAATTGCTGCGCCTCACCGTGGCGCACGACCTGGCGTGCGTTCCCGAAATCAGCGCCAACAAGTACGCGCTCAACATCCGCTTTCTCGGCGTCTCCGGAATGGACCGCGGCGCGGTGTTCGACCAGGACGTCGAGTTCGACCTGATGTTCTGTAATCTCTGACGCATCATTCCGGGCTGCTCCACTCGGCTTCGGGCCAATATCGGTCGACCGTAGCAAGCCGTCGCCCGCCACGGCTTAACCGCTTACCGTGCGCCGTTCCACATCCACCAGGACACCGGGTCGGTCGAGCGCGCTGCTCACGGCCTGCGCGTACAACTTGCCCCATCCCGAATCCTGCTGGAAGTGCTTCTCCCCCGCGGCGTCGGCGATGGCAAGGATCTTGTCCAGAAGCAGCACCTTCCCGGTCGGTCGCGTCGATTCGCAGCCGAACTCGTCGTAAGTGCGGCCCAGCCAGTCACGCGCCCGCGCCTGGGCCGTCGCGTCCGAGGCGAAGGGGACGCTGATTTCGATTGTCACGTCGGGACTGAAACGAATGCTGACCTGGGCGTTCATCGGTTCCCTCGGAGGCGCCAAAGCTTCATTTTACGCCGCCGCCGGTCGAGAATCGCGCCAAAGCCGGGTGGCATGGGCGAGCGAGGGCACGGGCGCAACTGTCGCCTTTTCGAGGACACCGTTCGCGTTTAGGTATATCTTCCCGGTCAATTTCCGACGCGTTGCGGAGACCAGAAGTGATCAACGTCGCTCTCGGATTCCCTGTCGCGGCAACGATCGGCCTGGCGATCATGCTGCGCGCCACGCGACGTGGCGCGCCTCGCCTGGACAGCCATCCATGGTTGCTGACCGAGACCGCGAACCTGCACGTGGGAATCATGGGCGGTCTCGCCGGGTTCGCGGTCACCGGGATCGTTCTCCTCGTCAGCCTCGCGCACGACCGATCCGATGTCGCGGCAGCATCGTTCGACACGGTCGTGGTGATGTTCGTCGTCTCGTATTTCTACTACATCGGCAACGCGTTCCTGATTTCGTACCTGCCCAATCCAAAGACGAGCGGAAATCTCGTTCCGCGCATTCACTTCAGCCTGGCATCGAGCATCGAGTACCGGACACTCTTCGTGTCCTGGTTCGCGCTGCGGCCGCTGCTCGAAACCTACGGACTCAGCCGGCCCGCCGCGGTGCTCGATGTCCTGCTTCCGTTATCCCTTGCGTTCGGCTCGGTGATTCTTGCGATGGCCGCCGATGGCCTCGGGCTGATGCGGCTCAAGGAGACTTATCTGTCGGCAGCGGTCGGCACCGGCCTCGCATTGGTGTACGCCGGCATTGTCCGGCTCGCGGGGCCACACGCGAGCACCGCAGACTCGACGCTTTACGTCACGATTGGCATCTTCTGCGTCAATGGCATCGGATTCACGCTTGCAGCCCTGACGGCGCTGTCGGCGCGATATCCCGGGCTCGAACGATTTTACGAGCGCTACGGCCGCAAGCTCGTGATCGCCGACATGCAACTCACGATGGTCGCCCTCGCGTTCCTTTGGCTGGCCGTCGTCGGCTTGATCTAGTCAGTGCCGCGGATGCAACCGAAGACCGGACAGCAGTTTGCCGGTGTTGCCGATCACGGTCCGGACGCCGCGCAACGCGCGAAGCATCACGTCCGCTATGAAGGCGCCTTCATCCATGTACTTTCGGGCCAGTGCGCGGTCGTGGTCGCTCATCCGAATGCGAGCCAGGCTATCGGCCATGTCCGGATCCCGGTCGATACCCCGTCGTCTTCAATTTCAGTGCTCCTCGTCAACGGCGAAGACGGGAACCGTCCACGCCTCACGCCAAGTTAAGGCCTGAAGGGACGCAGCGCCAATCGCATTTTCGGATGCCGGTCATCCAAGCGCCCGATCGCCGCGAGAAGGATCGTGACAATCCTCTCGAAGCCGGGTTCGGCCATTGGATCGGAAGCCGCATCAGGCTAGACTAGAGCAGCCCCGCAACACGGGCGTAGCTCGGAAACGACGTGCCATTGAAACCATTCCAGTCGGTCGGCCGAATCCGGCGTTTGTTCCGGAGATTTCGCGCCGTGACTTCATGACGGTGCAAACGCCCCGCGTCGTCCCATGCCCGCAATGCGGCACGCTGGTCACATGGAGCGTGGCGTCGACGTGGCGGCCGTTCTGTTCGGAGCGCTGCCGGACCATCGACCAGGGCGCGTGGGCCACGGGCGCATACCGCGTCCCCGCCGTCGACCCACCCGACGATTTCGGCGTCGAGCCGCCTCCCGACGACGACTAAGGTGATGGCCATGCCGCGCGGCGCAAGGCAACCCCTTGCGCTCCGCAGTCCGTAGCCTGGACGAGGTCTTCGCTGCGCAGTCCACCCAGCGCATAGACCGGCAACTGCGTGCCCGCCACCATTGCCGAGAATCCATCCCAGCCTAGCGGCAGCGCCCCCGGATGGGTCGGCGTCGGCGCCACCGGCCCCAGCACCGCAAAGTCGAGATCGAGTTCTCCCGCGCGCGCAACCTCGGCACGCGTATGGCACGACGCCGCGACCAGCATGCCTGCTGGCCGCTGCGATGCTTGCGCCAGCGCAGCGGACGTCCAATGCACGCCGTCGCACGCGAGCCGCCGCGCATCCTCGGGCGTGCCATTCAACAGGACTTGCGCGCCGAATCGATGCGCAAGCGGAACGAGCCGCTCTGCCAGCGCGTCGCGGCGCGTCAGTGGCCAGTCCTTCTCGCGCAGCTGGATCAATCGGAGCCCGCCTTCCAGCGCGTGCTCCGCCCTCCTCAGGAATGTCGCTTCGCCGACATCGCCCGCGCAGGTGATGCCGTAGACCGGCGGCAATGCTGAGCGCGGCGAGAATTCGCGTATTGGCGGGCAGCAACGGCGCAACCGTGTACCGCCCCGGAGCCTGCCATTCGAAGGCTTGCCCGTCGTGTCCGACAAGTTCGCCTTCCCAGGCAAAAACGCGAAAGAAATGCAGTTCGACATGCGCGTGCGGGTAGACGAATTCCTGGACGAACCATGGCGACGCGCGCCGGACGACGATGCCCAGCTCTTCGCGCAATTCGCGGCTCAGCGCCTCGCGCGGCGACTCCCCGGCTTCGAGCTTGCCCCCCGGAAACTCCCAGTAGCCGGCGTAGGCCTTGCCCTCCGGACGCTGCGCAAGCAGGACCGCGCCGTCATGACGCAGCAGGACGGCCGCGGCGACGCGAACGATTTCGCCGTTCAACGCCCGGACGGCGGCGGGTGTTCGCCGGCGTAATTCCTGGCGAACTGCCATGCCACGCGGCCGCTGCGCGAGCCGCGCGCCAGCGCCCATTGCAGCGCTTCCTGAGTACGGGCGTGCATGTCGCGCGCGCTTGCCGGCGGCTTCACGCCGAAATGCGCGAGCCAGCCGGCAACGGCGGCGAGATAGTCGTCCTGCCCAAACGGGTAGAACGAGATCCACAATCCGAACCGCTCGGACAGCGAGATCTTTTCCTCGATCGATTCGCCGGGATGCACTTCTTCGCCAACGTGCCGTGTCTCCAGGTTCTCGCTGAAGTACTCGGGCAGCATGTGGCGGCGATTCGACGTCGCGTAGACGAGCACGTTGGACGTTCCGCCCGAAATGGAACCGTCCAGCATCACCTTCAGCGCACGGTAACCCGATTCGCCGGCATCGAAAGTCAGGTCGTCGCAGAAGATGATGAACCGCTCGGGGCGGCCCGCGACGCGGTCGGCGATGTCGGGCAGGTCGACGAGGTCGCCCTTTTCGACTTCGATAACACGCAGGCCCTTCGCCGCGTACTTGGCGAGCATCGCCTTGACCAGCGAAGACTTGCCGGTCCCGCGCGAACCCGTCAGCAGCACATTGTTGGCAGGGAGGCCCGCCACGAAGTGCCGGGTATTGCGGTCGATCGCCTGCTTCTGCTCGTCGACGGCAACCAGGTCACTCAGCTTGATCGCGTGCGGATGCGCGACGCCCTGCAGGTAGGTTCGCCCGCCCTGCTTGCGCCAGCGCGCGGCGGTGACGCGACGCCAATCCGGATCGGGGATCACCGGCGGCAAGAGCGCCTCGACGCGCGCCAGCAGGCCCTCCGCGCGGGCAACCAGTTTGGCAAGGTCCTTATCCATCACGCGCTTCTAGGAACGGTAATCCGCGTTGATGGAGACGTACTCGTGCGAGAAATCGCAGGTCCACACCGTGGCCGCGGCGGTTCCGCGGCCGAGGTCGACGCGAACGCCGATCTCCTGCTGCTTCATCACGCGCTGGCCGTCTTCCTCGCGATAGCTGGCGGCGCGGCCGCCGCGGTCGACGACCAGCACGTCGTCGAGCCAGAACGAAATCCCGGCTGTATCGGTATCGGCAGTCGCCGTGTTGCCGATGGCGCACACGATGCGCCCGAGGTTGGGGTCGGAGGCAAAGAACGCGGTCTTGATCAGCGGCGAATGCGCGATTCCGAACGCGACGCGTTTGCATTCTTCCGCCGTCTTGCCGCCCTCGACGCGGATCGCGATGAACTTGGTCGCGCCTTCACCGTCGCGGACGATGGCCTGCGCCAGGTGGACGGCGACCGACTCGATCGCGGTGCGGATCGGCGCCAACCGCGGGATCGCCTGATTTTGTGATGGGCGCCATGGCCGCCTTGCCCGTTGCCGCGAGCACGAAGCTGTCGTTGGTCGACGTGTCGCCGTCCACCGTCGCGCCGTTGAACGATACGTCGGCGACCTCGCGCGCGGTCTGCGCGAGCACCTCCGCGGCGATTGGCGCATCGGTGGCGATGAACGACAGCATCGTCGCCATGTCGGGGTGGATCATTCCCGCGCCCTTCGCGATGCCCGTGACCGTGACCGGAGCGCCAGCGACGTCCACGCGAACCGATGCCGCCTTGGGCACCGTGTCGGTGGTCATGATGGCGCGCGCGGCGGCGAACCAGCCATTCGGACGCGCCCCCGCGCGTGCGGCCGGCAATCCGTTGATGATCTTGTCCACGGGCAGAGGCTCCATGATCACGCCCGTGGAAAACGGCAGCACCTCTTCCGGCGCGCAGTCGATGAGGCGCGCCACGGCGACGCACTCGGCGCGGGCATCGGCCAAGCCGCGATCGCCGGTGCCCGCGTTCGCATTGCCGGCGTTAACGACGAGCGCGCGAAAGCTGCTTCCCGTCGTGTGCTGCCGCGCGATGTTCTCGCGACAGACAACGACCGGCGCAGCGCAGAAGCGGTTCTGCGTGAACACTCCAGCCGCCACGGTGCCGGGTTCGCAGAGGACCAGCAGGACGTCGTCGCGCGTCCAGTTCTTTATCGATGCGGCGGCCGCGCCCAATGTCACTCCCTGCACGGGCAGCAGCGACTCGGCAGCGGGTGGCGTGTAGTTGACGGGCATCGAAGGTTTCGGCGGCGAAATGAAAAAGGGCTGCGGAATTCTACCGCAGCCCCACGTCGCCGCACCGGCGTTCGCGGTCAGATGCGACCGTGGCAGTGCTTGTATTTCTTTCCCGACCCGCACGGACACAGGTCGTTGCGCCCGACCTTCTCGCCGGCGCGGGTGAACGGCGGCGGCGCCAGCGCGACGCCGCCGTCCGACGAGCCCGAGGCGAGCGCCTCGTCATAGCCGGCGTGCTGGTATTGGACGTTGGAGACCGGTGCCGCCTCCTCGACCGCCTGCACGTCCTGCTCGTTGCGCACGGTGACGGTGAGCACGACCTTCACCACGTCCTGCTTGATCCGGTCCAGCATATCCGAGAAGAGCTCGAAGGCTTCGCGCTTGTACTCCTGCTTGGGGTTCTTCTGCGCATAGCCGCGCAGGTGGATGCCCTGACGCAGGTGGTCCAAGGCCGCCAGGTGGTCGCGCCAGTGGTGGTCGAGCGTCTGCAGCATAAGGCTGCGCTCGAACTGGCGCATCAGATCGTGGCCGACGCTCGCTTCGCGCTGCCGCCATGCGGCCTCGCCCAAGTCGACGACGCGCTCCCGCAGCATCTCGTCGGTGAGCTCGGAATCGTCCTTCATCCACTGCGCGACAGGCGCGTCGATCTGGTACTCGCCCGCGAGCACGCTGGTCAGCGCCGGGACGTCCCATTGCTCCTCGACCGATTCGGGGGGGACATGGAGCTTGGCGGTGTCCTCCACCTGGCCGCGCACCATGTTGCGGATCGTGTCGGCGATGTCGTCGCCTTCGAGCAATTCGTTGCGCTGCTGGTAGATGACGCGGCGCTGGTCGTTAGCCACGTCGTCGTACTCCAGCAATTGCTTGCGGATGTCGAAGTTGCGCGACTCCACGCGATTCTGCGCCTTGGCGATCGAACGGTTGACGATCGGATGCTCGATGGGCTCGCCGTCGGGCATCTTCAGCTTCTGCATGATCGTGCCCAGGCGCTCGCCGCCGAAGATGCGCAGCAGCGGATCCTCGAGCGACAGGTAGAAACGTGAACTTCCCGGGTCGCCCTGGCGTCCTGCGCGGCCGCGCAACTGGTTATCGATGCGGCGCGACTCGTGGCGTTCCGTGCCGACGATGTGCAGCCCGCCCGCCTTGACCACGTCGTTGTGACGGACCTGCCAGTCGGCGCGCATTTTCGCGATCTGGCCGTCCTTTTCCGCCGGGGGCAATGTCTCGTCGTCCCGAATCTTGAGAATCAGCGGCTCGAGCGTCCCCCCCAGAACGATGTCCGTGCCGCGCCCCGCCATGTTGGTGGCGATCGTGATCGCGCCGGTCTTGCCCGCCTGCGCGATGATCTCCGCCTCGCGGGCGTGCTGCTTGGCATTCAGCACCTGATGCGGGAGCTTTTGCTTTTCGAGGAAGCCCGACAATAATTCCGAATTCTCGATCGACGTAGTGCCGACCAGCACCGGCTGACCCCGCGCGTGGCAATCCTTGACGTCGGCGATGATGGCGTCGACTTTTTCCTGGAAGGTGCGGAAGACCAGGTCGTTCTCGTCCTTGCGCACCATCGGCTGGTGCGTCGGGATGACCACCGTTTCCAGGTGATAGATCTGCTGGAACTCGAAGGCTTCGGTGTCGGCGGTACCCGTCATGCCGGCCAACTTGCCGTACATGCGGAAATAGTTCTGGAAGGTGATCGACGCCAGCGTCTGGTTCTCGCGCTGGATGTTGACGCCTTCCTTGGCCTCGACCGCCTGGTGCAGTCCGTCGGACCAGCGGCGGCCCGACATCAGGCGCCCGGTGAATTCGTCGACGATGATGACCTCGCCGTTCTGCACGACGTAATGCTGATCGCGGTGGAACAGCGCGTGCGCCCGCAGCGCCGCATACAGGTGATGCACCAGCGAAATGTTGTGCGCGTCGTAGAGACTGGAGCCCGCCGGGATCAACCCGGCCCTGGACAGGATGCCCTCGGTATTCTCGTGACCGGCCTCGGACAGCAGCACCGTGTGCGCCTTCTCGTCCACCCAGAAGTCGCCGGCGCCGTTCTCCTCCTTCTGGCGCGTGAGCTTGGGCACCAGCTCGTTCAGCCGGTGATACATGTCGATGTTATCGTCGGCCTGGCCGGAGATGATCAGCGGGGTGCGCGCCTCGTCGATCAGAATCGAATCGACTTCGTCGACGATCGCATAGTTCAGGCCGCGTTGCACGCGCTCAGACGGCGCGAACACCATGTTGTCGCGCAGGTAATCGAAGCCGAATTCGTTGTTGGTGCCGTACGTGATGTCGGCGCTGTACGCGACCTGCTTGTCGGCATGGTTCATCTGCGACAGGTTGACGCCGACGGTCAGGCCGAGAAATCTGTAGATGCGTCCCATCCAGTCGGCGTCGCGCTGCGCCAGGTAGTCGTTGACGGTAACGATGTGCACGCCCTTGCCGGTCAGTGCATTCAAGTACGCCGGCAGCGTGGCGACCAGCGTCTTGCCTTCGCCAGTGCGCATTTCGGAAATCTTGCCGTTGTGCAGCGCCATGCCGCCCATCAGCTGGACGTCGAAGTGGCGCATCGACAGCGCGCGCTTGCCCGCCTCCCGCACCACGGCAAAGGCCTCGGGCAGCACCGCGTCCAGCTCTTCGCCGGCGGCAACCCGCCCCTTCAGTTCGGCGGTCTTGCCCTTGAGCGCTTCGTCCGACAGCGCCGCGATGGCCGGCTCGAGTGCGTTGACCTCAAGGACCACCTGTCCGTATTGCTTGAGCAGGCGCTCGTTACGACTGCCGAAAATGCGGGTGAGGATGTTCGAGATCATTTGGGATGGGAGACCGGCTCAGATGCCACATGTGTCGCCGGACGGGACAAATAACAAGGGGTGAGAACCGCCTCACCCCTCGTTTGACACCGCTATTTGTGCCATTCGGAATCGTGAATTGTCGGTGGATCAGCCTGGCGCCTGCAGGAACCGGGCCGGATTTTGCGGCGTGCCATTCAGCCGGACTTCGAAATGCAGATGCGGCCCCGTGGACCGGCCGGTGGTGCCGACGACCGCGACACGCTGGCCGGCCATCACCAGGTCGCCTTGCTTCACCGACAATTGCGACGCATGCGCGTAACGCGAGACCAGGCCGTTTCCGTGGTCGATTTCGAGCATTTTACCATATTGGGGGTGCCACTCCGCGACAGTGACCTTGCCACTGGCGGCGGCCAGGATGGGGGTCCCGATCTCGGCGGGAAAGTCGATGCCTTCATGCATCGAATTCTGCCCGGTGAACGGATCGATCCGGTAGCCGAAATTGGACGAATACCAGCCGTCGTTGATCGGATATTTGGAAGGCAGGAACTTGCGATTGGCCGAGTCCTGCACCAGGAGCGCCTCCAGCACGGACATCTGGTCGGAACGCTCGTCGACCTGGCGGGCCAGCGATTCGACCAGGTCGGAGAACTCCTTGACCGACAGGTTGCGCGACGGCAGCGACGACTCTGCTCCGCCGCGTCCGGGCGCTGCGCCGCCTTGCAACGATGGCAATTCCTGCGGCTTCAGGCCGGCGGATTTCGCGAGACGCTCACCCAGGCCATCGAGACGCATCACGCGCGCCTGCAGATCTCCCAGCCTCAGCGCCATCGCGTTCAGATGGCCCTGCACCTTCTCTTCGACACGCGCCGCCTCCTCGCGCTGGTCGGCAAGAACGAACGCCTGCAACAGCGGATGCTGGACGGCGGCGGCCCATTTCAACGTCGCGAAATTGAACATGAACGTGAACGCGAGGAACAGCACCAGCAGGGAAAATCCGCCGGTGGCCCAATGCCGCCAGTCCAATGTCAGCGTGCGCGCACGCGCCGTGGCGCCGGTGACCAGAATGATGTTCAATCGCGTACCCTCCACTCTTCTGCTTTACGTGCCAGGAACCTGGCCGCCTGCCGTGTGGCCCCCGCGCGGCTGACCGCCCCGGCTACCACTCGTTATCCAATGTCCAAATCCGCACCACCGCAGCCCCTGGCCCGAATCCTCGCCGCGGATGCCACCATCGCGGCGTGGCACCTGCGGGCCCGTGCGGAGGCGGAACTCACGGCCGCCGTTCGCCGGCACCTCCCCCGCGCCCTGGCCGAGCGCGTGCGCGTGTCCGAAATCGCCGACAAAGTCCTGACGCTGGCCACCAGCACCGGGGCCGTCGCGGCGGTGGTTCGTCAGCGTTTGCCGATGATTCTCGGGGAGTTTGCGCGGGAAGGCCGTAACTTTACTGAAATACGGGTGCGGGTGCAAGTTCGGGCCGACCCACCAGAATCAGTGAAATCCTTGAAAATTCAAAGAGAAAGAGTGGATCCGGCACCCTTGCGCCGGTTGGCCGACAGCCTTCCCGACGGTCCGCTGAAGACTTCCGTGCAGAGGCTTGTGCGGCGGATGTGAGCGTCTAGCGCCCGTTCGCGGGCCCTAGACCGCCAGCAACATCCGATCGAACGCGTAGAACACCAGCACGCCGGCCAGCAGGTAGATCGTGTACTTGATTACCTGGCCGATAAATCGGAGGTAGCGCCGGTCCTTCGTGAAAAGGTACCGAAGGGCCGCCACCACGATGGTGGCCAGCGCCAGGAACAGCAGGAACCGGACGAGGATCACGCGGGCTGGAAGGCCCAGTCCTGGAATGCCGTCGGCACCGTCGCCTCGTCCTTGAACGTGACGATTTCAAACGCTTCCGGACGCGCCAGCAACGCGCGCGCAAGGAGATTGTTCAAGCCATGGCCGGATTTGTAGGCCGTGTATTGGCCGATCAGCGCATGGCCCAGCAGGTAGATATCCCCGATCGCGTCCAACACCTTGTGGCGGACGAATTCATTGTCGTAGCGCAGCCCTTCGCTGTTCAGCACCTTGAACTCGTCCAGCACGATGGCGTTCTGCAGGCTGCCGCCCAACCCCAGCCCGGCCGCGCGCATCGCGTCGACGTCCTGCATGAAGCCGAACGTGCGCGCCCGCGCCACTTCCTTCGCATACGAATTTTCGGCGAAGTCGACGACCACCTGCCGGTTTTCGGAACCGAACACCGGATGCGGGAAGTCGATCGTGAAATCCAGCTTGAACCCGTCGAACGGCTCGAACCGCGCCCACTTGTCGCCATCCTTGACCTCGACCGCGGCCAATACCCGAATGTAGCGCTTGCTTGCGGCCTGTTCCACGATGCCCGCCGACTGCAGCAGAAACACGAAGGGCCCTGCGCTGCCGTCCATGATCGGGATTTCCGGCCCTGCCACGTCCACGATCACGTTGTCGATGCCCACACCCGCGAGCGCCGACATCAGGTGCTCGACGGTGGAAATGCTGGTGCCCCCGAACTTCAGCGTGGACGACATGCGCGTATCGCCGACATTCGCGGCAAGCGCCGGTAGCGCGACCGACTGGGGAAGATCGGAGCGATGGAATACGATGCCGGTGTCGGCCGGTGCCGGGCGAATTCCAAGCTCGACGCGCGCGCCGGTGTGCAGGCCGACGCCCGTGGTCTTGATCGCGGCTTTGATCGTGCGTTGTTTCAGCATCGTCGGTCGGCGCCGAAGTCGTGAAGAATACCGCTTCGGTTCAATGGGTTAGCTTGCGATGATATCACGTCGGTCCGCGCCGGGTAAGCGCGCGCGGCGGGCCGGGCGGTCAGCCCCGCGCCGCGCGGTTCGCGCGATCTCCCTTTCCGCCCTGCGGCCTCAACGCTGCGCATGGGTTCAGTCCGCCTGCTTGCGCAGGAACGCCGGGATGTCCGCGGCATCGAACGTCGACGACGCTCCCGCGCTCGGCGCGTTGCGACCCTTGCGGATCACGGCCGGCGCGTCCAGGCGATCGTAGTCGATCGTCTCGACCATTTGCCCGGCGACCATGCCGACGCCATCCGTGCCGGTACGCGCAACGACCTCGTTGTTGATCACCATCGTCGGCTGCCGCTTCGCGGCCGCAGCCGCCCCGCCCAAACCGGTCGCGATCATGGTCACGCGGAGATCGTCGCCCATCGCGTCGTCGATCACCGTGCCGACGATCACCATCGCATCTTCGGCGGTGAACTCCTTGATCGTGTTCATCACGGCGTAGTACTCACGCATCTTCAGGCCGGCGGACGCGGTGACGTTGACCAGCACGCCGCGCGCGCCGGCCAGGTTCACGTCCTCCAGCAGCGGGCTCCTGACCGCCTGCTCGGCCGCAACCCGTCCACGATCCTCGCCGCCCGCGGTCGCCGAGCCCATCATCGCCATGCCGACTTCGCCCATCACGGTGCGCACATCGGCGAAATCGACATTGACCAGCCCCGGATTGTTGATGACTTCGGCGATGCCCGACACCGCGCCATGCAGCACGTCGTTGGCGGCGGCATACGCTGCGAGCAGCACGACTTCCTCGCCGAGCACGTCGATCAGCTTATCGTTCGGGATGATGATCAGCGAATCCACTTTTTTCTGCAGCTCGTCGATACCGGCCTGCGCGACCTTCTGGCGCTTGCCCTCGAAACGGAACGGACGCGTCACCACGGCGACGGTCAGTATCCCAAGGCTCTTCGCGATATCCGCGATCACCGGCGCAGCACCGGTTCCCGTGCCCCCGCCCATGCCGGCGGTGATGAACAGCATGTCGGCCCCGGTGATCATTTCGGCAATGCGATCCCGGTCCTCCATGGCCGCGTCGCGGCCGATTTCGGGCTTCGCTCCCGCGCCCAGGCCGCGCGTCAGCGTCGAGCCCAGCTGCAGTTGCGTGCGGGCCGTGGAGCGGCGCAGCGCCTGCGCGTCGGTGTTTGCGCAGATGAATTCCACGCCCGACAGGCCACGCTCGATCATGTGCTCGACGGCATTGCCGCCGCAACCGCCAACGCCGATGACTTTGATGATCGCGCCTTCCTGCGGCGACTGGTCGATGATTTCAAACATGGTGTGTTCCCTTTCTCCTGTCATTGCTGCAAAAGTTGACCAAGTTGCAAACGTGTTGCCTTCCCTGCTTTTTCCACTTGTATCCGCCCATCAAAAATTGGCCTTGAACCACAGCTTCATTCGTTCGGCGACGCCGCCGATGCCTGCCACCTGCGCGCGCGCCACCTCGCCGCGCACGAACTGGTCGCGGCCCTCGAGCAGCAGGCCGACGGCGGTCGCGTAGCACGGGCTGCGCACGACGTCGGCGAGACCGCCCATGTACAGCGGCGTCCCGACGCGCACCGGCATGTGGAAGACCTCCTCGCCCAGCTCGGTGATTCCCTGCAGCTGAGCCGATCCGCCGGTGATGACGACACCCGACGAGATCATTTCCTCGAAGCCGCTGCGGCGCACTTCCGACTGCACGAACTGGAACAGCTCCTCGATGCGCGGCTCGATGACCTCGGCCAGCATCGGGCGCGACAGCTTGCGCGGACCGCGCTCGCCCACGCCCGGCACCTCGATGATGTCGTTCGGGTCGGCGAGCTGGCGCAGCGCGCAACCGAAGCGAACCTTCAGCTCCTCGGCTTCCTTGGTCGGCGTGCGCAGCGTCATCGCGATGTCGTTGGTCACCTGGTCGCCGGCGATGGGGATCACGGCGGTGTGGCGTATTGCGCCGCCGGCGTAGAGGGCGATGTCCGACGTGCCGCCGCCGATGTCGATCAGGCACACGCCGAGTTCCTTCTCGTCCTCGGACAGCACGGCGCGCGCGGACGCAAGCGGCTGCAGCACGACGTCCAGCACCTCGAGACCGCAGCGGCGAATGCACTTGGTGACGTTCTCGACCGCGGACACCGCGCCGGTGACGATGTGCACGTCGACTTCCAGCCGAACCCCGCTCATGCCCAGCGGCTCGCGCACGTCTTCCTGCCCGTCGATCGTGAAGCTCTGGGGGACGATGTGCAGGATCGTCTGGTCGTTGGGAATGGGAATCGCCTTCGCGGTCTCCACCACCCGGTCGATGTCCGCCTGCGTGACCTCCTTCTCCTTGATCGCGACCATGCCGTGCGACGTGTAGCACTTGATGTGGCTGCCCGCGATGCCGGTATAGACCGACTTGATCTGGCAATCGGCCATCAGTTCGGCTTCCTCGAGCACGCGCTGGATCGACGCCATCGTCGCCTCGATGTTGACCACCACTCCTTTCTTCAATCCGCGCGACGGTTGCGTGCCCATGCCGATCACGTTGAGTTCGCCTTCCGGCGTGACCTCGGCGACGATCGCCACGATCTTCGACGTGCCGATGTCGAGACCCACCACCAGGTTCTTGCCGTCCTTCACCATGCGTTGTTCCTTGGTCTCACTTATGCGGCCCGCCTGACCGCCTTTTCCCGGAATTGCGGCACGCGCGCCGCGAATCCATTCCGGTACCGCAGATCGACGTACTCCACGCGGGTGCCGGCCTTGGCCAGCGCCCCCAGCGTCCGCGGCTGCGCCGCGACGAAGCGCGCGAGGCGCGCATCCGCGTCGTCGCGACCGAGCTCGATCGAAAGCGGCCCGAGCGGGCCGATCGCGTCGATGTGCCAGCTTCCGCGCGCGGAAAGGCGCAGCGTGCGCACCGTGAGCGCGAGCGGCGCCAAGCGCCCGGTCCACGCGTTGTATTGCGCCGTCATCTCCGCGGCCCGGCCCTCCTGGCCCTGGAACTGAGGCAGGTCGTCCTTCCATTCGGCGTTGAACACCTCGCCGCGTGAATTCACCAGCGCGGCGTCGTTCCAGCGCGCGAACGGCGCGTGCTCATCCACTTCAATCTCGAGGCGATGGGGCCATTGCCGACGCAGCGCCACGTTGCGTACCCACGGGACCTGCGCCAAGGCCCGCTGAGCGCGGGTGAGGTCCATCGTGAAGAACGTTCCCGTCAGTTCCTCGCGCACGACCGCCTCCAGGTGCGCGGCGCTCGCGCGCTCCAGCGGCTTGATCACGACGACTTCGCGCAGCGCGAACGCCGGCTGGCGAACGGCCCAGGCAATGCCGCCCCATACCATCGCCACCGCGACCAGAGCGCACAGCATCGCGGCGATCGCGTTCAACTGCTTCGCGTTATCCCACATGGGCGCCCTTCAGAATTTCCACGCACAGTTCGGGGTAGGACATCCCCGACTGCTTCGCGGCCATCGGCACCAGGCTGTGCGCGGTCATTCCCGGCGACGTGTTGACTTCCAGGAACGAAAACGTGCCGTCGCTGCGCAGGATGAGATCGAGGCGGCCCCAGCCGCTGCAGCCGACAACGTCGTAGGCCCGCATCGCCATCGCGCGGATCGCCTGCTCCTGAGCATCGGGCAGGCCGGCCGGACAGTGGTACTTGGTCTCGTCGGAGAAGTACTTGGCGTGATAGTCGTAGTTTCCCTTCGGCGCCTCGATGCGGATCAGCGGCAATGCGCGGTTGCTCACGATCGATGCCGTGAGTTCGGCGCCAGTGACGAATTCCTCGACCAGCACCAGGCTGTCGTGCTTGGCTGCCTCCGCGTAGGCCAGCGTCAACTCGTCGTGGTCGACCTTCGCGACCTTGGTGATGCCGATCGTCGAGCCTTCGCGTGCCGGCTTCACGATGAGCGGCAGCCCCAGTTCGGCCACCACGCGCATCCAGTCCGTCCGCGCGTCCACGACGCGGTACTTCGGCGTGGGAATGCCGCTGGCCAGCCAGATGAGCTTGGTGCGCCACTTGTCGGTAGCCAGCGCCGAAGCCATCACGCCGCTGCCGGTGTAGGGAATGCCGAGCGTCTCCAGCGCGCCCTGCACGGTGCCGTCCTCGCCGAATCGGCCATGCAGCGCGATGAAGACGCGCGCGAAACCTTCGCGCTTCAGGTCGAAGAGATCGCGCTCGGCGGGATCGAAAGGATGTGCGTCCACCCCCTTTTCGCGCAGTGCCGCGAGGACGCCGTTGCCGGACATGAGCGACACCTCGCGCTCCGCGGACGGACCACCCAGCAGTACCGCGACCTTGCCGAACTCGGTCATAGGACCTCCACGCTTGCGGCCACGAAGAGCGTTACCGCTGCGCTGCCCCCAGAGGGGGAGCAATTCGCGCCTTGGGACGGCCCGGCGGCGCGTGAACGACCCCCACGCTCACTGCGTTCGCTGCCCCCAAAGAGGGAGCAATTCGCGCCTTGGGACGGCCCGGCGGCGCGTGAACGACCCCCGCGCTCACTGCGTTCGCTGCCCCCAGAGGGGGAGCAATTCGCGCCTTGGGACGGCCCGGCGGCGCGTGAACGACCCCCACGCTCACTGCGTTCGCCGCCCCCAAAGAGGGAGCAATTCGCGCCTTGGGACGGCCCGGCGGCGCTCATCATCTCCGATCTCCGACAATGCGCACTTCCTGCTCCAGTTCCACGCCGGTCTTCGCGCGCACGGTGTCGCGCACGAATGTGATCAGTGCCTCGATGTCCGCCGCCTTCGCGTAGCCGTGCGGGTTGACGATGAAGTTGGCGTGCTTCTCCGAGACCCGCGTGCCGCCGATGGCATGGCCCTTGAGTCCGCACACTTCGATCAGGCGCGCGGCATGGTCGTTGGGCGGATTGCGAAACACGCTGCCGGCATTGGGCAGGTCCAACGGCTGCGCGAGGATCCGGCGCGCCAGCAGTTCCCTGATGCGGTCGCGCGCCGCATCCGCGTCGCCCGGCGGAAAACGGAACCACGCCGCGGTGAATATTTCTCCACCGAGCGCCGCCGCGCCGTCCCAATGCGCGAGTGGCTCCCCCTCCGAGGGCAGCGCGGCGGCCGATTTGGCCAATGAGGCCGCAAGCATGGGGGCCCACTTAACGCTGCGATAGCCGATCGCGTATTCCTCCGGCATTCGCACCTCGAAAACTCCGTCGCGCCGCAGGACTTCGACACGCGCCACGAACCGCCACGTTTCGCCGCCGTAGCAACCTGCGTTCATTGCCAGCGCACCGCCCACGGTCCCCGGAATGCCGGCGAGAAACTCGGCTTCAGCGCAGCCGTGATTGGCCGCGAACCGCGCGAGCTTCGGGCAGGCCAGACCGGCGTCCGCGAAGATCAGCCCGTCGGCGACCGCGAGCACCGCTCCCGGGTTGTGCATGACGACCACCGTGCCGCGAACGCCGCCATCGCGCACCAGCGTATTGCTGCCAAGGCCAATGGCCAGCAGCGGCTCGCTCGCGGGCAACTGGGCGACGAATTGTGCGAGATCGTCGCGGTCCGCCGGCACGTACAGCGTGTCTGCCGTGCCTCCCGCGCGCCAGCTCGTGTACTTGGCGAGAGGGGCATCGTGCGCGATGCGTCCGCGCAGTCGCTTGAAGCGAAGGGTTTTCGCGAGCGTCATGGCGTCACCAGCTGCTGCGGCGTCACGCCGATCGACCCCGCGCCCATCGTGACGACGATGTCGCCATCGCGGATCAGCCCTCGCAGCGTTTCCGGCAGGTCGGCGATGTCTTCGACGAAGACCGGCTCCACTCTGCCTGCCACGCGCAGCGCGCGCGTCAACGCACGGCCATCGGCGGCGACGATCGGTGCCTCGCCCGCCGCATAGACCTCGGCCAGGACCACGGCGTCGGCCTGCGACAGTACGCGCACGAAGTCCTCGAACAGGTCGCGGGTGCGTGTATAGCGATGGGGCTGGAACGCGAGCACCAGCCGGCGTCCGGGAAAACTTTCGCGCACCGCGGCCAGCGTGACTTCCATCTCGACCGGATGGTGACCGTAGTCGTCGATCAGCGTATACGCGCCGCCTTGGGCGAGGCGCACGTCGCCGTAACGCTGGAACCTGCGGCCGACGCCCTTGAAGTCGGCAAGGGCGGTCGCGATCGCCGCATCGGCGACACCGGTTTCCCGGCCGACCGCGATCGCCGCGAGCGCGTTGCGCACGTTATGCACGCCGGCCAGCGCGAGCTCGATGGGCAGGTCCTGGTGTCCCTTCGCGCGCGCGACGAAGCGCATCCTGCCGCCCAGGTTGACGACCGCGGTCGCCCGCAGGTCGGCGCCTTCGGCGAGGCCATACGTCACCAGCGGCTTGGTGACCTCGGGCAGGATCTCACGCACATTGGCATCGTCGACGCACACGACCGCTACGCCGTAGAACGGCAGCCGCTGCAGGAAATCCACGAACGCCCGCCTGAGCTTCCCGAAATCATGGCCGTAGGTTTCCATGTGATCGGCGTCGATGTTGGTCACGACCGCGAGCACCGGCGACAGGTAGAGAAACGACGCGTCGGATTCGTCCGCTTCGGCAACCAGGAACTCTCCCTTCCCCAGTCTCGCGTTGGCATCGGCGGACAAGAGCCGGCCGCCGATCACGAACGTGGGATCGAGGCCCCCCTCGGCGAGCACGGAGGCGATGAGGCTGGTCGTCGTGGTCTTGCCGTGCGTGCCCGCGACCGCGATCCCCTGTTTCAGTCGCATCAGTTCGGCGAGCATCAGGGCCCGCGGCACCACCGGGACGCCGTGCTCGCGCGCCGCCACGACTTCGGGATTGGCGGCAGCAACCGCAGTCGACACCACCACCACGTCCGCTCCAGTGACGTTTTCCGCCGCATGGCCGATCGCAATCGAAGCGCCCAGGCGCACCAGGCGCCGCGTGACCACGCTCTCCGTCAGGTCCGACCCGGTCACCTCGTAGCCCTGCGTGACGAGGACTTCGGCGATGCCGCTCATGCCTGCGCCGCCGATGCCGACGAAGTGGATGCGCTTGACCTTGTGTTTCATCGCGCAGCGAGCTCCAGACACACCGCCGCGACGCGCTGCGCGGCGTCACGCTTGCCCTGCGCATGGGCGGCTTCCGCCATCGCGCGCGCGCGCGGCCGGTCGAGCTGCCGCAACAGTCCCGCGAGGCGCGCGGCGGTAAGCCCGTGCTGGGGCTCCTTCCACGCGGCGCCGGCGTCGACCAGGAACTGCGCGTTGGCGCTCTGCTCGTCGGCGATCGCGCCCGGCAGGGGGACGATCGCCGCGCCCAGTCCCACGGCAGCCAATTCGGCCACGGTAAGGCCGCCGCCGCGGCAGATCACGAAGTCGGCCCACGCGTAGCGCGCCGCCATGTCGTCGATGAACGCGACGCACTCGCCTTCGACCTGGTGGCGCGCATAGGCTTCACGCAGCGCGGCGATATGTTTCTCTCCCGCCTGGTGGACGACCAGTGGCCGTTCCGCCAGCGGCATTTGCGCGAGCGCCGCGGGCACGAGTTCGTTGAGGCCCGTAGCACCCAGGCTGCCGCCGACGACCAGCAGGCGCATCGGCCCACTGCGGCCCGCAAAGCGCGCACCGGGCGCGGGCAGCGTGCACACGGAATCGCGAAGCGGGTTGCCGACCCACTCGACACGCTTCGCATGGCGCCCCTTGAGCGCCTGCGGAAAGCCCAGCAGGATCCTGTCTGCGCCGTGGGCGAGCACGCGCGTGGCCAGCCCCGCCACCGCATTCGCGTCGTGCAGCACCAGCGGCTTGCCTGCCGCAACGCCCATCAGTCCACCCGGAAATGACGCGAATCCGCCGAAGCCCACCACGACGTCGGGCTTCCTGCGGCCGATGATCCTGCGCGCATCGACGCAGGCGGCGAGCAGCGCAAACGGGCCGAGCAGCAGCGTCCGGAGTCCCTTTCCGCGGACGCCGCGGAACGCCAGGCTCTCGAATTCGACGCCATGCTGAGGCACCAGCCTTGCCTCGATCCCATCTCGCGTACCCAGCCAGAACACCTGCGCGCCACGCGCGGCGAGTTTTGCCGCCACCGCAAGCCCGGGAAACACGTGTCCGCCAGTTCCGCCAGTTGTCACCATGACCGTGGTCAATGGACCCCCACGCTTGCGGCCCACAAAACGGAGGCCGCTGCGCTGCCCCCAATGGGGACGCAATTCGCGCCTTGGGACGGCCCTGCGGCACGAATGTTCATACCGTGAACCCGCGCAACAGGCGCCGGTTTTCGAAATCGATCCGCATCAGGATCGCCAGTGCGATGCAATTGGCCACGATGCCGCTGCCGCCGAACGAAAGCAGCGGCAGCGTCAGGCCCTTGGTCGGGAGCACACCGACGTTCACGCCGATGTTGATAAACGCCTGGACACCGATCCACACGCCGATGCCCTGCGCCACGAGCGCAGCGAACGGCCGCTCGAGATGCGCCGCCTGGCGACCGATCGCATACGCGCGATAGAGCAGCCAGATGAACAGCGCGATGACGAAGGCAACACCCGCGAATCCCAGTTCCTCGGCGACCACCGCCAACAGGAAGTCGGTATGAGCCTCGGGCAGGAACAGCAGCTTCTCGACGGAGGAGCCAAGCCCGACGCCGAACCACTCGCCACGGCCAAATGCGATCAGCGAGTGCGACAACTGATAGCCCTTGCCCAGCGGATCGGACCAGGGGTCGAGAAACGCCGTGAGGCGCTGCAAACGATACGGCGCGGCAATGAGAATCGCGCCCAGCGCCACCGGCAACAGCAGCAACAATCCGAGGAACAGGCGCCAGTCGAGCCCGCCCAGGAACAGGATGCCGAAGGCAATGGCGACGATCACGACGAAAGCGCCGAAGTCCGGTTCGAACAGGAGCAGGCCCCCCACGCAGACCATGACGCCAAACAGCGGAAGGAAACCGCGGATGAGCGTGTGTTTCAACGGTTGCTCGGCATGCAGGAACGTCGCGCGCCGCACGGCGTAGCTTGCGGCGTACAGCACGACGACGAGCTTCATGAATTCCGACGGCTGCACGTTGACGATGAAAAGCGACAGCCAGCGGCGTGATCCGTTGACCGACTTGCCGATGCCGGGGACCAGTACGAGCACCAGGAAGGCCGCGCCAGCGATGAACAGCCAGGGTGCCAGCCGTTGCCAGGCCTTCACCGGCACCTGGAACGCGACAGCGGCGGCGGCTATTCCCACGACGACGAACATGCCGTGCCGCATGAGGAAATACCAGGCGCGATTGCCGGTATGCGTCGATGCTTCGGACATCGCGATGGACGCGGAATAGACCATCACGAGGCCAAAAGCCAGAAGCAATAGCGCGGTCCACGCCAGCGATACGTCGTACGTGAGCATCGCGCGCGAGTCGCGCGCCGACGCGACGCCGCCGAACGGCGAGGTCGCCGCTTGCCGGATCGATGCCGTCAGCGTCAATCGCTTACGCATGCGCGGGTTCCCTCGCGGTGACCAGCGCGACGAAGCGCTCGCCCCTCTCGACATAGTCTCGGAACTGGTCGAGGCTTGCGCATGCCGGGGACAGCAGCACGGCGTCGCCCGGCTGCGCGAGCGTAATAGCGCGTGCGACGGCCGCGTCGAGCGTGCGCACGATTTCGACAGGCGCGCGCGCTCCTTCGAGTGCCTGCGCCAGCGCGGGCGCATCGCGGCCGATGAGCAGGACGGCGCGGCAGTCGGCTTCGACGGCCGCCTTGAGCGGCCGGAAGTCCTGGCCCTTGCCATCGCCGCCGCAGATCAGCACCGCAGGCCGGCCAATGCCGTCGAGCGCCGCCTGCGTCGCGACGACGGTCGTGGCCTTGGAATCGTTGATGAACAGGACACCCCGGCTCTCAGCGACGCGTTGCATCCTGTGCGGCAGGCCGCCAAACGCGCGCACGGCATCCAGCACGCGGCGATCGATGCGCGCCACCGTCGACACCAGCGCAAGGGCCGCCAGCACGTTCAGCGCGTTGTGCCGTCCGACCAGCGTGAGCGCTTCCGCCGGAAGGAGAAGCTCGCCGCCTCGCGCGAGCCACGTCGCGCCGTGGAATTCCACGAGCCCCCACTCACCCTCCGCGGAAGGGACGGCGGCGCCGAAACTCTCGACCGTGCGGCCATCGATGCGCATGGCGAGCGAGCGTGGATCGTCGCGATTCACGACCTGCACACCGCCGCCCTGGAAGATGCGGGCCTTGGTCGCGGCGTACTCGTCCATTCCCGCGTAGCGGTCGAGGTGGTTGTCCGTGACGTTGAGCACGGCCGCGGCGACCGGCGCCAGCGAACGCGTCGTTTCCAGCTGGAAACTCGACAGTTCGAGCACGAACACATCGGGCCAGGGTTCCGTCGCCTCGAACGGTGCGATGACTCCGAGCACCGCCTCGCCGATGTTGCCGGCAATCACGGTGGTCAATCCTGCCGCGCGGCACAACGCGCCCGCGAGTGCGGTGACGGTCGACTTGCCGTTGGAGCCGGTGATCGCCAGCACCTTTTGGGAAGGCGGCAGCGCGCGCGCGAACAGCTCGATGTCGCCGACCAGTTCGACGCCGCGCGCCACGGCAGCGGCGATCGCCGGATGCCTCGGGTCGACGCCGGGACTGATGGCGATGAAATCCGCGCCCGCCATGGTTTCCGCGGTGAACGGCCCGGTCGCGAGGGGAATGCCCGAACACAGCGTCGCGAGTTCCGCGGCCTGCGGCGGCGACGCGCGGGTGTCGGCGACGCGCACGTTCGCACCGTGCCTGGACAGGTAGCACGCGAGCGACCTCCCGGTGAGGCCCGCGCCCAGCACCACGACGTTGCGGTCGGTATAGTCGATCATCAGTGCCCGCCCGGCCGCCCGAAGGGCACTGAGCGCCCCCTCCGGGGGCAGCGAATGTAGTGAGCGTGGGGGTTGTTCATCTTAGCGAAGTTTCAGTGTCGAGAGTCCGAACAGCACGAGCAGCATCGTGATGATCCAGAAGCGGACCACCACCTGGTTTTCCTTCCACCCCTTGAGCTCGTAGTGATGGTGCAGCGGCGCCATGCGGAACACGCGCCTGCCGGTCATCTTGAACGAGGCGACCTGCACGATTACCGACAACGTCTCGACGACGAACACGCCGCCCATGATGAACAGCACGATCTCCTGCCGGACGATGACGGCGATGGTGCCGAGCGCGGCGCCCAACGCCAGCGCGCCCACGTCGCCCATGAAGACGTCCGCCGGATACGCGTTGAACCACAGGAAGCCCAGGCCCGCCCCGGCGATCGCGCCGCAGATGACCGTGAGTTCGCCGGCGCCGGAAATGTGCGGCAGGAACAGGTAGGCCGAGAAGTCCGCGCGGCTGGTCACGTAGGCGAAGATGCCGAGCGCGGCCCCGACCATCACCGTGGGCATGATCGCGAGTCCGTCGAGCCCGTCGGTGAGGTTGACGGCGTTGCTGGTGCCGACGATGACGCAGAACGTAAGCGCGATGAAGCCCCAGACGCCCAGCGGGTAGGACACCGTCTTGAAGAACGGCACGATCAGGTTCGCCTTGGGACTCAGGTCGATGTTGAACCCGCTGCCCACCCAGGCGGACAGGAGTCTCAGGAACTGCGTGTTGTCCGGTGCCGACACGGAGAACGCGAGGTAAACCGCCGCGACCACGCCGATCACCGATTGCCACAGGAACTTGGTGCGCGCCGACAGCCCCTTGGGATTCCGGTGCACGACCTTGCGCCAGTCGTCCGCCCAGCCGATGGCGCCGAATCCGGCGGTCACCAGCAATACGACCCAGACGAAACGGTTCGTGAGGTTGCCCCACAAGAGCGTGGTGATCACGATCGAGACCAGGATCAGCGCGCCTCCCATCGTCGGCGTGCCGGCCTTGGACAGGTGCGTCTGCGGGCCGTCGTCGCGCACGGACTGGCCGATCTTCATGTGCGTGAGCCACGCGATCATCCGCGGGCCGACGACGAACGAGATGACCAGCGCAGTCATCGTCGCCAGCACGGCGCGCAACGTGATGTATCCGAACACGTTGAACGCGCGCGCATATTGCTCCAGCCGCTCGGCGAGCAGCACCAGCATCAGTGCGCTCCCCGCGATGCCTGGCCGGTGAGCGCCGCCACCACGCGCTCCATCCGCATCGACCGCGAGCCCTTCACCAGCACGGTCACGCCGGCGGTCGCGGCGTGCTGCACGCGCGCGGCGAGCTCGACGACGGTGGCCACGTGCTCGGCGCCGTCGCCAAAGGCAGCGACGGTTTCGCGGCTCAAGTCGCCGGTCGCGAACAGGCGCTCGATGCCGCGCTCCTTGGCGAACGCGCCGATTTCCTGGTGAAACGCGGGGCCCTGCGCGCCGACTTCGCCCATGTCGCCAAGGACCAGCCACTTGGCGCCCGGCGCGTGCGCCAGGACATCGATGGCGGCACGCACGGAGTCCGGATTCGCGTTGTATGTGTCGTCGATGACCAGTGCGCCGGACACTGCGTGCAGCGCAGCCAGGCGTCCGGCCACCGGGCGAAACGCCGCCAGGCCGCGCACGATGGCGTCCAGCGGCAGCCGCGCCGCGAGCGCGCCGGCGGTCGCCGCCAGCGCGTTGCTGGCCATGTGCCGTCCGGGCACGTGCAATTCAACCCTGGCATTGCCCGCGTACGTGCGCAACTCGATGTCGCTGCCATCCGCGCGCAGCGTGCAGCGCGCAGACACGTCGCACCAGTCGTGGAAGCCGAAATCCACCACCGCGGCGCCGGCCGTACGCGCGGCGGCGCGCCACGTGTCCGCGTGCGCGTCGCCGGCATTGATGACAGCGGTTCCGCGCGGGCGCAGCGAAAGGATCGCATCCGCGTGCTCGGCGGCCACCTCCTTCACGCTGGTCATGAATTCCTGGTGCTCGCGCTGTGCATTGTTGACGATCGCGATCGTCGGCTGCGCGATGGCGCCTAACTCGCGCGTCTCGCCGCGATGATTCATGCCGAGCTCGACCACGGCCGCGCGATGCGACTCGCGCAGACGCAGCAGACTCAATGGCAATCCGATGGCGTTGTTGAGATTGCCCTGCGTGGCCAGCACGGCGGCGTCGCCGTAGTGCGCGCGGAAAATCGCCGCGGTCATTTCCTTCACCGTCGTCTTGCCGTTGCTGCCGACGACGACGGCCAGCGGAATGTCGAACTTGCTGCGCCAGAACGCCGCGAGACGCCCCAGCGCGGCGAGTGGATCCGGGACCGCGATCAGGGCGCCCGAAAGCGTCGCCGCGCGATTGTCCGCAACCAGCGCCGCGGTGGCGCCCTGCGCGAGCGCGGCGGCGACGAACTCATGTCCGTCGAAGCGTTCGCCCTGCAAAGCGACGAAGAGGTCGCCGGCCTCGAGCGCGCGGCTGTCGGTCACGACGCGCCGGAACCCGACGTTGTCGCCGATCAGCTGCCCGTCCACAGCCTTCGCGGCAGTCTTCGTATCCATCATCAGGCGGTCCACGCCGACAACGCGGCGGCGGCCACGGCGGCGTCAGAAAATGGCGTGCGCACGCCGTCGCGTTCCTGGTAGGTCTCGTGCCCCTTGCCGGCGATGAGCACGATGTCGCCGGATTTCGCGGCGTCGATCGCGCCGCGGATCGCCTGGTCGCGGTCGACCTCGATCGACCAGCGGCGATTGCCTTCGTCGCGCACGCCTCGCACGACGGCGTTGGCGATGGCCGCCGGATCCTCGCTGCGCGGGTTGTCGCTGGTCACCACGACGCGGTCGGCGAAGCGCCCCGCGATGTGACCCATTTCCGGACGCTTGCCGGCATCACGGTCGCCGCCGCAGCCGAAGACGCAGATCAGTTCGCCTGGCGCCACAACCGCGGGTCGCAACGTCGTCAGCACCTGCTCCAGCGCATCCGGCGTGTGCGCGTAGTCGACGATGACCAGCGGCCGGTCGGTGCCGCCCAGGCGCTGCATGCGGCCGGCCGGAGGCTGCAGCCGCGCCAGCGCTGCAGTCGCGACTTCGATCGGCACTTCGCTCGCCAGCAGGACGCCGAGAACGCCCAGCAGGTTCTGCGCGTTGAATTTGCCGATCATCGGCGACGCGAATTCGGCCTTGCCCCAGGGAGTGTTCACTGCCAGGGCGACGCCGTTGCCCGACATCCTGATCTCGCTGGCCGCGATGTCGCCGGTGGAAAGGCCGTAGGTCACAAGTCGCGCGCCGCGCGCGCGCGCGCCGTCGATCAGGCTTTGCCCGAATGAATCGTCGGCGTTGATGACGGCCGTGCGCAAGCCGGGCGACATGAAGAGCTTCGCCTTCGCAGCGCCATAGGCCGCCATCGTGTGGTGATAGTCGAGATGGTCGCGCGTGAGATTGGTGAAGAGCGCGATGTCGAATTTGATGCCGCCGACGCGCCCCTGCTCCAGACCGTGCGACGAAACTTCCATCGCCACGGTTTTCGCTCCTGCACCACGGAACTGCTGCAGGAGTTCGTGCAGCGCGGGGGCGTCCGGCGTCGTGTGCGTTGCCGGCGCCAGCGCGCCTACCAGTCCGTTGCCCAGCGTGCCCAGGATTCCTGCGCGGCGCCCGCACGCATCGAACGCGTGACCGATCCAGTGCGCGCACGACGTCTTTCCGTTCGTTCCCGTGACGCCGACCATCCATAGCGCCTGCGACGGACTGCCATAGATGAAATCCGCGATCGCCCCGAGCCTTTCCTGCAGGCCCTCAACTGGCAGGTGCGGGACCTGCCAGCCGCGATCCCACGCGAATCCCGCCGATTCCCAAAGCACGGCGGCCGCGCCGCGCGCGATCGCATCCGGCACGAATTTGCGCCCGTCCGCATGCGTCCCCGGGTACGCGGCAAACGCCACGCCGGGTTCGACGCGGCGGCTGTCCGCCGTGATTCGGCGAGGAAACGCGCGCAGCTTCGCGAGCAGCGCGGCTGTGTCGGCACCCTGCGCGGCAACGCGTTCGGTGGCGGGGACGAGAGTGGCCATTGCGCTCGCGGTCACGTTTCTTCGCGGATCTCGCTGCCTTGGGGCGGCAGGATCACATTGTTGAGCGGCGCATCGGTAGGCACGCCGAGCATGCGCAAAGCCGACCCGGTAACGTTCGAGAACACCGGCGCGGCGACCGCGCCGCCGTAGTACTGCCCGGCCGAAGGCTCATCGAGCATCACCGCCACCACCAGGCGCGGATTCGACACCGGCGCGAAGCCGACGAACGACGCGACGTACTTGTTGCCGTAGCCGTGTCCCTCGACCTTGTGCGCGGTGCCGGTCTTGCCCGCGACGCGATAGCCCGGCACCTGCGCGCGTGGCGCGGTGCCCCCGGGCGATGTCACCAGTTCCAGCATGTGGCGCACGGCGCGCGCGGTCTCGGGCTGCAGCACAGGCCGCCCCGCGACGAACTCCTCGGTCTTGAACAACGTGGCCGCCTTCACTTCGCCGTCGGTGGCAAACATCGTGTAGGCGCGCGCCAACTGCACCAGGTTGACCGAGATGCCGTGGCCATACGACATCGTCGCCTGCTCGATCGGACGCCAGGATTTCGCCGGACGCAGCCGACCCGATTGCTCGCCCGGAAAGCCCGTCTTCGGCGGCGTGCCAAAACCGGCGTTCGAGAACATTTCCCACAGCGTTGCCGACGGCAATCCCAGCGCAATCTTGGCCGCGCCGACATTGGACGATTTCTGGATGACCTGCTCGACGGTGAGCGCACCTTCCGCATGCGCGTCGTGGATCGTCGCGGAGCCGATCGTCAGCGTGCCCGGCGCCGTCTCGATCACGGTGTCGGGACGCACGCGGCCGGCCTCGAGCGCTGCCGCGATCGTGAACGGTTTCATCGTCGATCCGGGCTCGAACGTGTCGGTCAGCGCCCGGTTGCGCATCATCGCCGGCAGCACCTTGTTGCGGCTGTTGGGGTTGTACGTGGGCCAGTTCGCCAGCGCCAGGATTTCGCCGGTCTTCACATCGAGAATGACCAGGCCGCCTGCCTTCGCCTTGTTGAGTTCGATGGCGGACTTCAGTTCGCGGAACGCGAGGTATTGCAGGCGCGCGTCGATCGACAGCGCGAGGTCGTGGCCGGCTTGCGGCGCGCGAATCGCGGCGACGTCCTCCACCGCCTCGTTGCGGCGGTTGATGATCACGCGGCGGCTGCCGGGAATGCCGGCGAGCCATGCCTGCTGCGCGAGCTCGATCCCTTCCTGCCCGGCGTCCCGGTCACCGGTGAAGCCGACGATATGCGCGGTCACCTCGCCGCCAGGATAGAAACGGCGATATTCGTTCTGGTCGTGCAGGCCCGGAATGCGCAACCCCATGGCGCGGTCCGCTATCTCGGGCGCGACCTGCTTGGCGATGAAGGCGAAGTCCTCGTTGGCGTCGAGCCGAGCACCGATCCTTTGCGGCGTCGTTTCGAGGATCACCGCGAGGGAGGCGATCTGTTCCGGCGTCGCATCGAACTTGTCGGGGAAGGCCCACAGCGACCGGACCGGTGTCGACAGCGCGAGCGCCTCGCCGGTGCGGTCGACGATGCGTCCGCGGTGCGCCGGAACCTCGAGTTCGCGCGAATGCCGCGCGCTGCCCTGCCCCTGCAGGAACTCGTTGTCGAACGACTGCAGGTACAGCGAGCGGCCGAGCAGGATTGCGAACAGCAATGCCAGCGCGCCGAACACCAGCGGCGAACGGAAGCGCGGCAGGGAAAGCGGCGCCGCGTCGCGGTTGCGCAGCGCGCGTCCGGCGAGCATGGCGCCGCCGGTCATTTCGATCCTCCCTTTGTGTCTGGAAGCGCGACGACGTCGGTGCGCGCCGCCGACGGCAACTGCATCCGCAGCTGCTCGCGCGCGATCTTCTCGACCCTTGCCGGCATCCCCCACGTTGACTGCTCGAGTTGCAGCTGGCCATACTCGGTTTCCAGCGCGCGGCCCTGCGCCTGCTCGTGCTGGAGCGCGACAAACAGTCGCCGCGACTGGTTGCGCGACGTGACCAGCGACAACGCGCAGGCCACGAGAATGACCAGCAGGACGATATTCACGCGCGTCATGCCGCGGCCTCCGCATGGCCGCGCGGCCAGTCCGGAGGCAGCGCGTGCCCGGTACGCTGGGCGATGCGCAGCACGGCGCTACGCGCGCGCGGATTGCGCGCGACTTCGGCGTCGGAGGGCTTCACGGCGCGCCCGACGAGTTCCAGCGGCGCGCCCGGCAGCGCGTCGGTTCGAATGGCCAGCCTGGCGAGCGCGGGATCGCCGGCATAGGGCTGCGATGCGCGGGAAAGGAACTGCTTGACGATGCGGTCCTCGAGAGAGTGGAAGCTGATGACGGCCATCCTTGCGTCCCGGTCCAGCGCCGACACGACGGCGGGCAGCGCCTTCTTGATTTCAGACAATTCGCGGTTCACGAAAATCCGAAGGGCCTGGAAAGTCCGCGTGGCCGGATCCTGACGCCAATCACCCCGCGTGCGCGTGCCGATGGCTTGCGCCACGAGTGCCGCCAGTTGCCGCGTGCCGTGGATGGGTGCGCGCGTGCGTGCCGCCGCAACTGCTCTTGCAATCGATTGAGCAGACCGTTCTTCACCATAGTCGCGCAGTACCTCCGTCAGTTCGCGCACTGTGGCGCGGGCAAGGAATTCGGCAGCGGATTCGCCGCGTGACGGGTCCATCCGCATGTCCAGCGGACCATCGTGGCGAAAGGAAAAGCCGCGCTTCGCGTCGTCGATCTGCGGCGAGGAGATTCCGAGGTCGAGCAGCACGCCGTCGACATGCGCAAGCGCAAGACCGGCGAGGACGTCGGGGAGTTCCGAAAACCACGCGCGGCGGAAAACGAACCGGGAATCGGCTTGCGCGAGTTGCGTCGCGGCGGCTTCGGCGGCGGGGTCACGATCGATGCCGACGAGACGCCCCGACGCGCCAAGCCGGTCGAGGATCGCGCGCGCGTGGCCGCCGCGGCCGAACGTGGCGTCGACGTAGACGCCCGCGGGCCTGACCGCCAGCGCCGCCACGGCTTCGTCGAGAAGGACGGGGACATGGATTCCATCGGCCACGAATGCCCTACAGCGTGAAGCCGTCGAGTTCGGACGGCAGGCCGTCGGCGGGGAAGGCGATGGTCTGCGCCGTCTGCGCTTGCCATTGCGCCTCGTCCCAAAGCTCGAACTTGTGGCCCTGCCCGACGAGCACGACGTGCTTGTCGAGATTCGCATAGCGGCGCAGCGAGGGCGGCACCAGGATTCGGCCCGCGCCGTCGATGTCCACGTCATCGGCATAGCCGACCAGCAGCCGTTGCAGGCTGCGGATCTTGTCGTTGAACGACGAGAGCGACATCAGACGCGCCTGGATCGGTTCCCAGGCAGCAAGTGGATAGAGCAGCAGGCAGCGCGAGGGATCGGCGGTGAGCACGAGCCGGCCCTGTCCATTCATCGCCAGTGCATCGCGATGCTTCGCCGGGACCGCAAGCCGGCCCTTGGCGTCGAGCGCTTGTTGCGTGACGCCGCGAAACACCGGCAACGCCCCATTGCCGGGCGCAGGCGCGTCCGCCGATTCGACCATGTTGCCCGCCACCCTCGCTCTCCTCGCCGTCGGGCCGTAGGTAAGCGCTCATTAACCTGGCGCTGGCGAGGCAGCATTCCGCTCGCTTTTTACCCACTTTGACCCACTTTTTACCACCCGAGGTCACTATACGCGGGAACTTTGGCGAGGGTCAACGGTTTTTCGTTTTCTGAACAATGACTTAGCGTCGTAAACGCAACAAAACTGTTTTCCTCAAAAAAATAGATACTTAGCGATGTTTTCGTAAGTAACTTAGTAACTCCTGCGGAGAATTCCTCCCACTTTGGAACGTTCGTTCTATCAGTTACCCACGACAGGGGGTTCGCCGCCTAAAACGGGCGGTTTCAACGAGCTGTCTGCGGCCGGCCGGTTCGGCGCAACTTGATGCCGCCGGCATGCGCCCCCGCTCGCGGCGCCGGCGTCGAAGCGAACCTTACAAACCGTTACACCGCGACAGTCAACCCGCGCCAACGCGTGACGTTCTTCGAAGCGAGCGCCGCAGTTCCCGAAAAAATTCCGAGCGCGCACGCCAAGGAGGAACCGATGACACACAGATCCCGCAACAGTCACGCGTTGCGCAACGCGTCACGCCGCGCGCGCATGCAATTCAGGACGGGCCGTCTTGCGCTGTCGGTAATGCTGCTGTGCGGCGGCGCCGGGCTGGCCGCGCAATCGGCATGGGCCAGCGAGCCGACCGCGATGGCCATCGAGTATTACAACGCATCACTCAATCACTACTTCATGACGGCGAATCCGATCGAGACCGCGATCCTCGACGCCAACATCATGTTCCCCGGCTGGACGCGCACCGGCGTCGAATTCGCGGCCTACGCATCCGCCGCCGACAACGCCAGCGCGCTGCCCGTGTGCCGCTTCTTCGGCACGCCCGGCGTCGGTCCCAACTCGCACTTCTATACATCGGATGCGAACGAGTGCGCGATCACCAAGCAGAATCCGGATTGGATCTACGAGGCGATCGCGTTCTATATTCCCGTTCCGGCGGTGTTCGGCATCAGCAGTTGCACCGGCGGCACGCAGCCGGTCTATCGCAGCTTCTACCCGGGCGCGCTCAAGAGCGAATCGAATCACCGCTTCCTGCCGGACCTGACGATGCACGAGAAGATGGCCGGCGGCTCGCTGCTCGAGGGCGTGGTGATGTGCTCGCCGCTCACCACGGCGCAGGTCGACGCCGACATTTCCCGGCTCATCGACCAGGCGACTTTCGGACCGAACGACGCGACCGCCGCGCACGTGAAGGCGGTCGGCGTCAACGCTTTCCTGAACGAGCAATTCGCCGCGCCCGCGACGCAATATCCGGCCATCAAGTACGTACCCACGGGCGCGGCCGCCACGTTCTGCCCGACCGATCCCGATCCGTATTGCGGCCGCGACTACTACACGCTGTTCCTCGTCCAGAACGCGTTCTTCAGGAACGCGATCGCCGGCAACGACCAGTTGCGCCAGCGCGTTGCGTTTGCGCTGTCGCAGATCATGGTCACCTCGGGCCTCGACATCAACGAAGCCTATGGGATGGCCGGTTACCAGCAGATCTTCCTCGACCACGCATTCGGCAACTTCGAGGACCTCCTGACCCGGGTGACGCTGTCGTCGGTGATGGGCGACTACCTCAACATGGTGAACAACGACAAGCCTAAAGGCGAGGTCCAGCCCAACGAGAACTACGCACGCGAATTGCTGCAGCTGTTCTCGATCGGCGTCTGGGAGCTGAACCTCGACGGCACGCCATTGAAGGACGCGTCGGGAAACTCCATTCCCTCCTATGACCAGGACATCATCGAAGGTTTCGCGCACGTGTTCACCGGCTGGACCTATCCGCTGCAGCCGGGCGCGATCCAGAAATCGCACAATCCGAAAAATTTCCTGGGCGACATGGTCGGCGTGCAGAACAACCACGACGCGGCGGCCAAGGCGCCGCTGCTGAACGGCACTTCGCTCCCCGCGGGCCAGGCGATGGGCGACGACCTGACGCAGGCCATCCGCAACGTCTTCCACCACCCAAACGTCGGTCCATTCATCGGCCGGCAGCTGATCCAGAAACTGGTCACCGGCGACCCGACGCCGCAGTACGTCGCGCGCGTGGCCGCCGTGTTCAACAACAACGGTCAAGGCGTGCGCGGCGACATGAAGGCTGTCGTCAGCGCCATACTCACCGACGCGGAGGCGCGCGGTCCGGTCAAGCTCGACCCGGGCTACGGCAAATTGCGCGAGCCGGTGCTGTTCATGACCGGCATGGCACGCGCGGTGAATGCCAAGACCGACGGCGTCTACTTCGGCCAGCAGAGCGGCGCGCTCGGACAACCGCTGTTCAATCCGCCTTCGGTGTTCAACTACTACCCGCCAACCTACGTCGTGCCGGGGACCGCCGCGATCGGTCCGGAATTCGCCATCCAGAATTCGAGCACCGCGATCAATCGCTACAACTTCGCCAACACGTTCGCGTTCGGCACCATCGCGCCGCTCCCGACACTACCCGGCGCGACCGGCACGCAACCTGACTGGTCCGCGCTTTCGGCAGTGGCCGGCGACGCCAACGCACTGCTCGACAAGCTGTCGACATTGCTGCTGCACGGAACGATGAGCTCGGCCACGCGCGCCGCCATCCTGCCGGCGATCAACGCCGTACCGGACGCGATGACCCGCGCGCGCGACCGCGTTCTATCTCGTCGCAACCTCGTCGCAATTCCAGGTGGAGCGCTGACATGAAGAGCCATCATTCCCCCGCGCAGTTCCCTGCGGACCGCCGTGCCTTCCTGCGCCGCGCGGCCGCGCTGTCGTCGCTGGGCCTCGCCTCGCGCTTCAACTTCATCAATGCCATCGGCGCCGCCAACGCGCAGGCCGTGAGCGACTACAAGGCGCTCGTGTGCGTGTTCATGTTCGGCGGCAACGACGGCAACAACACGTTGATACCGCTCGATACCGCGGGGTACGCGCAGTACGCGACGGCGCGCCCCGCATCGTCTGGCATCCAGCTCGCGCAGGGCTCGCTGCTGCCGATCCAGCCCGTGAACATGGGCACGCCGTTTGGCCTGCATCCGGCGCTCGTGCAAACGCAGGCGCTGTTCAGCCAGAGGAAGGCGGCGATCCTGGCCAATGTCGGCACGCTGCTCGCGCCGACGTCGCAGGCGCAGTACAAGGCGGGACAGCGGCCGCTGTCGCTGTACTCGCATTCGGACCAGCAGGCGCAGTGGCAGAGCGCGATCTCGAACAACGCCGCGGGAACCGGCTGGGGCGGGCGAGTGGCCGATGCCGTGGCGCCGTTCAACGCGGCCACCGGCTTTCCGGTGGTGACGTCGCTCGACGGCACCGTGCTGTACACCACCGGGGCCGCCAGCGTTCCGCTGACGGTTCCCGTCACCGGTTCATTCGCGCTCGCGGGCTACAACGGGACCAGCGCCGCCAATGCGCGCCTGGCGGCATTGACGCAGTTGCTGGCGGCGGATACCGGCAACACGTTCGCGGCCGGCGCCAACGCCATCGGCACGCAGGCGCTGCAATTGTCAACGACGGTGAACCCGATCCTTGCCAATACCAACTCCTCGATCGCGCCGTTGTTCGCCAACCTCACGACCAATACGGCGAAGCAGCTCTATCAGGTGGCAAAGCTGATCGAGGCGCGCGCGACCACGGGTGCCCGACGCCAGATCTTCTTCGTGCAGCTCGGCGGCTTCGACACGCACAACTCGCAGGTCACCCGCCAGCAGAACCTGTTGGCGGAACTGGATCCCGCGCTGAAGGCGTTCTACGACGCGACCGTGGCGCTGGGCGTGGGCAGCCAGGTCACGACGTTCACGCTGTCCGACTTCGGCCGCACCATGCAGCCCGCCTCCGGGGGCGGCACCGATCACGCGTGGGGCAACCATCACTTCATCATCGGCGATGCAGTCAAGGGCGGCGCGCTGTACGGCCAGTATCCGCAGCTCACGCTCGGCGGACCGAGTGACGCCGAACTGGAAGGCCGCTGGATTCCGACCACTGCCGTCGACCAGTACGGCGCAACGCTTGCGAAGTGGTTCGGCGTGGCGCCGGCGCAAATGGCCGCCGTATTTCCAAACCTCGGCAATTTCGCAACGAGCGACCTGGGGATCCTCATGTGAGCGCCGGCCGACCGTCGACAGCCTTCGGCGCGGCATGAGACGATGGCGCGGTCTCAATCCTGATCGCAATCCATGCCCAAGTCCGTTCGCCATTTCGCAGTCATCGGTTCGTTGTGCACGTTCGCCTGCGCGCAGGCAGCTGCGCAGGGAATGCCGCCCGGAACGACCACGAGCAATGCCGCGCTGTCCGCCATCTTTCTGTTCGATACGGACTTGGACAGCGGTGGCTCGTACAGCTGGGGAAGCGTGCGCGCGGCGGGCAGCATGCAGCGCCAGTTCACGCCGCAGTTCTCGGCAGGTTTTTCGGTCAGCTACGAATACCAGGACTGGACGTGGACCGATCCGGTGGCCTTCGGCGGGACGGCGCCGTGGTCCAACGTCAATACACCGCGCCTCAGTGCGCCGATGTTCTACACGCCTACCGAAGACTGGGTGCTTGGATTCATTCCGTCGGTGGCCTGGTCTTTCGAAAGCGGCGCGTCGACGGGCGACGCCCTCGAATACGGCGCCGTAGTGACCGCCGCCAAGATCTTTTCCCCTCGCCTGACGCTGGGATTGGGCGCCGCGGTATTCCACCAGATCTACCAGACCAAGGTTTATCCGTTTCCGGTCATCGACTGGCAGATCGACGATCACTGGAAGGTCACCAATCCGTTCGAGGGGGGACCGGCCGGTGGCGCCGGCATCGAGCTGACCTACGCCTTCAACGATCGCTGGGAGATGGGCGCCGGGGGGTCCTACCGGTCCTACGTTTTTCGGCTGAGCAAGGACGGACCGGTGGGCAACGGGATCGGTGAAAACAACTTTGTCCCTGTTTTTCTTCGTGTTTCCTACAACGCCGGGAAGGAAACCCGCCTCGACTTCTATGCCGCGGCATTGACGGGCGGCAAGCTTACGGTCAAGAATGCGTCAGGAAACGACCTTTCAAACGATCCGTATTCGACCGCGCCAGCGTTGGGAATGACGCTGCAGACCCGATTCTAAAGGCGCACGACAGGAGGCTTCATGGCCCCGCACGCCCGTCGTACGCTGTCCGTCGCCGCATTGGCGATATCGACTTTGCTGTCCGCCTGCGCCACGACCTACGACAGCGCCGGAGGCACGTATTATTCCGTCTGGCCGTTCATCGGCTCGCGCAATCCGGATTTGCAGCTCAATTATCCAGCCCCGGACTGGAACCGGATGCAGCTTTATCGCGACCCGAACCCGCTTGACTGGTTTTACCCGAACCCGCCGATCGACCCCCGAGTGACGTCGCCGTATTCGCAACTGCCCGCCGATCCGGCGGCGAGTATCGCGGCGGTCGGTGATAATGGCGCCTGTGCAGAAACCTGCGACTCACCGATTGCCGGCGCGCCTGTGTCTGTGCGCGCTGACGCTGGCGACGACCGCCGCCTCGCTTCCCGCTGACGCCCAACCCACCGCGACCGCTGCGCCGGTCGCCGCCACGCCGCACGCCGACGACCCGATTCGCTACCGGGTAAAGCTCGTCGCGCCAAGTGCGCTCGAAAGCACGATCAACGCGTCCGTTGACCTGGTCCGCTGGCAGGACTTCGCGGATATGACCGAAGAGTTGCTGGACCGCCTCGCGCGCGAAGCGCTGGCCCAGGCGCGCGAGGCTGCCGCCACTCAAGGCTTCTTTTCGGCCAAGGTCGACCTGACGATCGATCGCAGCACGCAGCCCGTCACAGTGACACTCACTGTCGTGCCGGGCGAACCATCGCTGGTCACCAGCACGGAGATCGTCGTGCTGGGTCCGGCGCAGGTCGACGTGCCCGTCGGCCAAAACGCGATCGCCGCGCTGAGAAGCAATTGGGGTTTGCCGGTCGGCGAAATTTTTCGCCAGTCGGCGTGGACGTCCGCCAAGGAACGGGCAGTGGCCGGCCTCGCCGCGACGCCCTATGCCGCGGCCAAGCTCGTGGCGAGCGAGGCGAAGATCGACCCCGACGCGAAAAGCGCTTCGCTGTCGGTTGCGATCGAAAGTGGTCCGGCGTTCCATTTTGGCGACATCGACGTGCGCGGTCTCGACCGCTACACGCCGGAACTCGTGAAGTCCTTCGCGACGATCAAGCCCGGCGACCTTTTCGGCGAGCGGCCACTCGACGAATTCATCCGCCGCCTGTTGGCATCGGGCTATTTCGCGAGCGTGCAGGCGTCGATCGTGCCCGATCCCGAGCACGCCGAAGCAGCAACGCTCACGATGGCGGTGATCGAGGCACCGCCGAAGCGGCTCGAAGTCGGCGTCGGCTATTCCACCGACACACAGTGGAAGGCGAGCGGCAACTACAGCGATGTGAACATCGACGGTCACGGACTCCAGTTCTACGCCGACGCACGCGTCGAAACGAAATTGACCTCGGGCAGCGTGCGCTTCGTGCTCCCGCCGGCGGCAGGTGGCTGGCTGGACGCGTTCACCGTCGGACTCGAGCGCACGGACATCGAGAACCTCGTCACCCGAACGGCGGGCGTCTCGTGGCGCAGGCGCTCCATCGACGAAACCAGCACGCCGGCCTTCGGCGTGGGCTACTACCAGGATCAGCAACAGCCGATGGGCGCCCCGACGGAGGATTCGCACGCGCTGTACGTCGACGGTGAATACACGTGGCGGCGCGTCGACAGCCTGCTTCAGCCGGAGCGCGGCTACATGGCCAACGTGCAGGTCGGCGCCGGCGTGCCGGGCGCGTCGACGCGCAGCTTCGGGCGCGTGATCGGCAAGGTGGCCGCGTGGTGGCCGATCAACCGCAACACCACGTTCTATGCCCGCGCCGATGCTGGCGCCGTGCTGGCCGATTCGCGCGACGGCATTCCGTCGAATTTCCTGTTCCGCACCGGCGGCGACACGACCGTGCGCGGCTACGCGTTCGATAGCCTTGGCGTGCAACTGGGCGATGCCATCGTCGGCGGGCGCTACTACACGGCGGCCAGCGTCGAGGTCACGCGCTGGATCGGCGAGAACTGGGGACTCGCGACGTTCGTCGATACCGGCAATGCCGTCGACTCGCTGCAGGACTTCGAGCTCGCCTGGGGATACGGCGTCGGCGGCCGGTTTCGCACGCCCATTGGACCTTTCCGCGTGGACGTCGCATACGGGCAGCAGTCGCAGAGCGTGCGCGTGCACTTTTCCGTCGGCCTCTCCTTCTGAGCGCGCCCGTGACGCAGGAATCCGATCCCGCCAAGATCCCTGCAAGACCGTTGCGCGGATGGCGGTGGGTGCTTCACTTCAGCTGGGTCGGCGCCGTGCTGGCCGTTGCGATAGGCGCAGGTATCGCTTGGCTGACCACGCAGCAGGCGCTTGATCTGGCGGTGGCGCGAGCGGTCGGCGCAAGCGAAGGCCGGCTGACCGTCGAAGGCGCTACGGGCTCGCTGCTGTCGACGGTCCGCGTAACGCGCATCGCCTGGCATGGCGACGACGTCGAAGTCGAGGCCGACGACATGGCGTTGACCTGGAGCGTCGTCGGATTGTTCACGCGTCACGTCAATGTCAGCGGTCTGGGCGCGCACCGGCTGGCGATCACGATGAAGAGTTCCGACTCGCCGCTCGCGTTGCCCGCCGATCTTTCGTTGCCGCTCGAAGTCCACGTCGCCAACGTCGGCGTGGAACGCGTCGAATGGCGCGTCGGCCCGCGCGCGGGAACGATCACCGGCGTCGTATTCGATTACAGCGGGGGCGCGCAGGAACATTCGGTGCGCCGCCTGCGCTTCGTGACCGACGTCGGCACGTTGGCGGGCGAGGCCGAGCTTGCCGCCGTGACGCCTTTCGCGCTGGGCGCGACACTCAATTTCACCGGTGACGCCGCGTACCGGGACACGCACGCCGACGTCTCGGCCAAGGGCAACCTGGCGACGTTCGCCGTAAGCGCGAAAGGAACCATGCGCAATGCGGCAGTCACGGCGAATGCGAAGCTGACGCCCTTCGCCGCGACGCCGCTGGCCGACGCGCACGTCGACGCGAAGGACGTCGACATCGCCGTCTTCGCACCCGCGCTGCCGTCGACGCGGCTGTCGGTGACGCTCGACGCACGCGCCGTGCCCGACGGCTTCGCCGGCACGCTGGCCGCCACCAACGCCAATGCCGGCGCGATCGACGCCTCGCGCGTGCCGCTCGCATCGCTGAACTCGCCGTTTCGCTGGAATGGCCGCGAGCTTGCGCTGGACGGCATCGATGCGCGCCTGGCCGGCGACGCGAGGATCACCGGGCGCGTGATCCTGCCCGGCGACGGCGGCGCCAGCCGGTGGGCCCTGGCCGTGCGCGATCTCGATTTGCAACGCGTGCATTCCGCGCTCATTGCGACGCGGCTGTCGGGATCGTTGAGCGCGGATGTCGCGCAGGCGACGCAGTCCGTGCGCGGCGAACTGACCCAATCCGATATGGCGCTCGGCTTCGCCGCCACGATTGTCGGCCGCCGCATCGACATCGAGCGCTTTCGCGGTCGCGCCGGAACGGGCGAACTCGTTGGGCGTGGGCGCGTCACAGCCGATGCCGAACGCGCTTTCGACATCACCGCGGAGGCGACGCACTTCGATCCATCACGCTTCGGCGCGTTTCCCGCCGGCAGCCTTTCCGGCAGCGTGAGCGCGCGCGGACGGCTTGCACCGACGTGGAGCGCCGTGACCACCGTCGCGCTGGCGCCGGGCAGTCAGCTCGCGGGGCTCGCGGTCAGCGGCAATCTTCATGCGGAAGTCACGGCGACCACGATGCGCAACGTCGCGATCAAGGCATCGGTCGCCTCCGCGTCGGTCGACGTGAGCGGCGCCACCGGCACGCCGGGCGACAAGCTCGCGTTCGCCGCCGACGCGCCGAAAGTCCAGGAGCTGCGCGGGCTCCTCGTCAAATATGCCGGCGTCGCGATTCCCGAGACCATCGCGGGCGCGCTGCAGGTCCGCGGGACCATCACCAGCGAGCCCGGCGGAAACGGACTGGATCTCACGCTGCGCGGCCGCGGCCTGGAATGGGGGCGGCTGGGCAGCGTGGCCACGCTCGACGCGACCGGCAAGATCGCCGCCGGCGGCCTCACGCTCGATCCGACCGCCAATGCGACGCGCGCGCTCGGATTCAAGGTCGCGGCGACCAAGATCCGCATTCCGCAGGGTGAATTCGCGACGCTTGCCGCGGACGCGACAGGCACGTTGGCGCAGCACACCGCGAACATCGCGCTGACCGGCGAAGGCGTCGACGGCCACGCCCGCTTCGCCGGCGCGTTCCACGAGCTGGGCACGCCCGCGCTTTCCTGGTCGGGGTCGCTCGACGCGCTGGATAATCGCGGCGCATTCGCGATGAAGCTCGAGGCGCCGGCGCAGATCGAGTGGACGCACGACCAGCTGCATGTCGGCTCGGCGCGACTGCAGGTCGCGGAAGGCCGCGCCGATTTGGAAGACCTGCGCTGGGATGCCGGCAAGCTCGCGACGCGCGGCGCATTCCAGGGCATTCCGCTGACCGCGCTGTTGCGCATCGCGGGTCTGCGTCCGCCGCTGGCGTCCACGCTGGTGATCGCGGGTGACTGGTCGGTTGCCGCGACACCGCAACTCAATGGCACCATCAGTGTGCGGCGTGAGCGCGGCGACCTGTTCGGAACGGAAGGGACGAGTGAAACGCCCAACAGCCTGGCGCTGGGCATCACGACGCTCGAGGCGCAGGCGCGTTTCCAGGACGACAATGTCGCCGCCACCGCCACGCTGCGCTCACAGCGCGCCGGTAACGCCGACGCGACGCTCAGCATCAAGGCCGGCGATGGAGCGCCGGGAAGTCTCGCATTCAACGGGCCTCTTGCCGCGACGCTCGTCGCGGACCTGCCGTCGTTGCGACCGCTGCAGCCATGGCTCGGCACGCTGGCGGTCGTGGACGGACGAGCACACGTGGACTTGAGCGCGACCGGCAGCCTCGCCCGCGCCGAACTCGCGGGGGCGCTCACGGCGGACGACATGCGCCTGGACGTCCCGCAGTACGGCGTGCATTGGCGCGAGGGCCGCCTGCGCGGACGCTTCGCCAACAACACGATGATTCTGGACGACCTGTCGTTCACCGGGGGCGATGGGCGCTTCACCGCCAAGGGGACGCTCGCGCGCGCGCAGCGCGAAGGCAGCGCCGACATTGCGCCGGAAGCTAGCGTGACGTGGACAGCGGAGAAGTTTCGCGCGGTCAATCGCCCCGACCTCCAGTTCACGGTCGGCGGCAACGGCGTGATGGCCTTCGAGAAGGGCAAGATCGCCGTGCGCGGAAACCTGGACATTGCGCAGGGCCGGGTCCAGTACGAGCCCGCCAGCGTCGGCCAGCTCTCGAACGACGTGGTCATCGTCGGGCAGCCACGCGGCGCAGCGAACGCGACGGCCGGACTCGACATCCCACTGCTGCTCGACCTCGATGTCGGCCTGGGTGACGACCTGCGCTTTGAAGGTGAGGGGCTCGACACGCGACTCGCGGGTCGGCTGCGCCTGGCCACCGGCGCCAATGGCAGCCTGACGGCACGCGGCAGGATCAATGCCGTCAACGGGACCTATTTCGTCTTCGGCCAGCGCCTGGACATCGACCGCGGCCAGCTCATTTTCGACGGGCCGGTCGATAATCCCGCGATCGACGTGATCGCGCTGCGCAAGAATCTATCGGTGGAGGCGGGCGTGGAAGTCACCGGCACCGTGCGCGTGCCGCGCGTGCGGCTGGTGTCGAACCCGCCCGTGCCTGACGGCGAGAAGCTGTCGTGGCTGGTGACCGGACAGGGCCTGGACCGCGCGTCGCGCGCGGACTTGGCCACGCTGGGTGCGGCGTCCTCGATGCTGCTCGGCAAGGGACAGCGCCCGTTCACGACGACGCTGGCCAATACGGTGGGTCTCGACGACATATCGCTGCGCGAGCGAACCAGCGCGGTAGTCAGCGGCACGACAAGCCAGGTCATCGCGTTCGGCAAGCGCATCAACGAGCGCCTGACGCTGGTCTACGAACAGGGGTTGTCGGTGGCCAACAACGCGCTGCGCATCGAATACGCGCTGACGCGGACGCTGACCGTTCGCGCGGAGGCCGGCGTCGTATCGAGCCTCGGCCTCTATTTCCGGCGCAGCTACGACTAGGCCGGCACAGCCGTCCAATTCAACAGGAGGCTTTCATGAGCCGTGACGTGCTAGTCGCCGGGGTCGGCATGATCCCTTTCACCAAACCCGGCGCCAACGAACCGTATACGCAGATGGCCGCCAAGGCTGCGCGCGCGGCGCTATCCGATGCCGGCATCGGCTACGAGCACGTGCAGCAGGCCTACGTGGGCTATGTGTATGGCGACTCCACCGCGGGCCAATGCGCGCTCTATGCGGTGGGGATGACGGGCATTCCCGTCGTCAACGTCAACAACAACTGCTCCACGGGTTCGACCGCGCTGTTCCTCGCCCGTCAGGCCGTGGCGAGCGGCGCCGAGTGCGTTCTCGCCCTCGGCTTCGAGCAGATGAACCCCGGCGCGCTCGGCGAGCAGTACAAGGATCGCCCCAGCCCCTTCGCGCGATTCGACGAAGCCGCGAAGGAGTTGGTCGACAAGCCCGACATCCCGCTGGCGCTGCGGTATTTCGGCGGCGCAGGACTCGCCCATATGCAGCAATACGGAACGAAACTCGCGACCTTCGCGAAGATTCGCGCCAAGGCGAGCCGCCACGCTGCGAACAATCCGCTGGCGCTGTTCCGCAACGTGATGACCGAAGAGGATGTGCTGAATTCGCCGGTGCTGTGGCCCGGTGTCATGACGCGCCTGATGGCGTGCCCGCCGACGTGCGGCGCGGCTGCCGCCATCGTCTGCTCGACTGACTTCGCCAGGCGCCACGGATTGGAACCCAGGGTGCGCATCAAGGCGCAGGCGATGACCACCGACCGCCCCATCACGTTCGAAGCGAAGGACATGCGCGAAGTGGTGGGATTCAGCATGGCCCGGGACGCGGCGCAGCAGGTGTACGAGGCAGCAGGCATCGGTCCGAAGGACATCGACGTGATCGAGCTGCACGACTGCTTCGCCCACAACGAGCTGATCAGCTACGAGGCGCTCGGCCTGTGCCCTCAGGGCGGCGCCGAAAAATTCGTCTGCGACGGCGACAACACTTACGGCGGCCAGGTCGTCACCAATCCGTCCGGCGGCCTGCTCAGCAAGGGACATCCGCTCGGCGCCACGGGACTCGCGCAATGCACGGAGCTGGTCTCGCAGTTGCGGGGCAGCGCCGGGAAGCGCCAGGTCGAATGCGCGCGACTTGCGCTGCAGCACAACCTCGGTCTCGGCGGCGCGTGCGTCGTGACACTGTACGAGCGTATCTGAGCGAAAACCTCGGAATCGTTTGGGGCTTGCCGAAGCCCCTTCGACGAATTCGTAGCGAATTCGCACGTCGCTTTTAGTGAACCGAATCCTCAGGACGGCGGGCGGGACAATGCCCGCATTCAACCCTCGCCTAGAACTTCCAGTTGAAGTTCGCTGCGAGGAAGAAGATACCGACGTTGTCGTACGATCCACCAGGTTCCCACGGCCACCGAGCAGCACAGGCGTGTCCGATTGCTTGTTGACGTCCAGGCTCCCGCCGTACACATATTCACCCGCGAGGCCCCAGGAGAACGTCTTGCTCTCCTGCTTCTGCGCGCCGATGCCGAATCGCCACGCGGAGTTCGCCGGGAGCATCGGCCGAGCCGGAGTGTCCTGGAATTCGGAATCGTAGGCGACGCAGAAATTCAGACGCCACGGTGAGGCCAACTGGTATTGAGCGCCTGTGGCGACGTGCCACGTGTCCTTGAAGTTGAGATTCTTGGTCAGGCCCACAGGATTGGCTGAGTCGACGCCCACTTCCACGTAGCCGAACTTCGACCATTGCTGCCAACCGACGCTTCCGAGCAGGGCCAAGCGGTCGTCGACCTGGTGAAAGACGCCGCGTTCACTCCCTGTGGCACGGTGATGCCGAGATTGACGTTCGTGTCGTTGAGGCCGCGACTGGTGATCAGGGCCTCGAGAGGGCGCGACAATCCGTGAACTCGGCGTCGACGAGAAATCGAGCTTGATCTGCGAGTTCCATGTCAGCCCGAACCTCGTGCTGACGCTCGGCTCGTCAAGAACGCCAAGCGTTCCCCCAAATCCCCATTCGTAGTCTTCGAGCACCAGCATGCCGTCGGATCCGCCGAGGTTGTTCACGGCGACCTGGGCCCGGATCTTCCCGTACATGGCGTTGAGGCTCGCGCCCACCGACCATTGCGGGTTCAGGCGATAAGCCACGGAGGCACGAACGGGAGCCCCACCAGCGTGCCTTCCTGGATGTAATACCTGCCGACCCAATCGAGTCGTGGTTCAGCGCCAGGCCGAAAATTGCCGGTTGCCGCGAACCCGAGCTTGAGGTCGGGCGACGCGCTGTACGAATGTAGAAACCGCCGCCCGGAAACCAGCTGACGGGATTGCCGCCATTCGCGTTGCCCAGTCCGGGCGAGGTTCCTTGGCCGATGCTGAAGCCGACGTCCCCGTAGAGAACCTGCAAGGCCCGTCGTGACCTGCGTCCCGTCCAGTCGTGTCATCCCCGCCGGGTTCGTGAAGACAGTCGACGCGTCCTGCGCGCGCGCCGTGTAGCCGGCCGAGGCGAGACCGACGTCCTCCGTGCCGATCTCATCAGCATCAATCCGCCGGCACTTGCGGGCGCTGCGGCAAACAGGCCGGCACTGGCGAACGCGCACGCAATGAGCGAACGCGCTTCGGGATATTTGCGTTGCATGAGGAACCCTTCCGATATTCACCCGGGCCTCAACGCCGGCGGCCGCCGCCCGAGCGAGCGACCTTGCGGATTCCATTCGCGAACATAGTGTTGACTTCCGATTGCGCCGATGCTGCAGCGTCTCAACGTGTC